>JAFYWB010000038.1 GCA_017549025.1 Treponema sp. | reverse complement strand
TAATGCGACTAAAAATAAAATCGTCAGCTAAAGTAAGCTTTTCCCACTCCCGCTTCCACACTTTTTGTAATTCTTCCAGAACAGATTCTGGTAAATCAATTTCCATCTTTTCCTCCAAGATTTTTTTCTTACATATAGATTATAGGTTTGAACGTGCAAAAAAATGCGTTTTTCCAGAAAAAAACTGGATTTTTTATCCAGTCCCATTTACTACAGTATAGCCCAATGAACAAAAGAATAAACGGTGGCTGGGATGGCGGGAGGGGCACCTACCGACGCAGGCGGTTTCGCAGGGGCTCAACCGAGACTCGCTAAAATCGCTCAATATATCGCGATTTTCCGTCTTTCAGCCGTCGCTCCCTATCTGAACGCCAGTGAAGCGTAAGGCGGCGGTGGGTTCTCCCGCCATCCCTGCCACCACTTTAATATTTTACTCCTCTATGCTATACTGCATCCCGTGGAAAATATGAGAAGAACCGTCACCTGTGGCGACTTGCGCAAGGCTGACGTTGGAAAGACTGTTATATTGAATGGATGGATTCACCGTAAGCGAGACCACGGTGGCATCTCTTTTATCAACCTGCGAGACCGTCACGGCTTGACTCAGGTGGTGGTGGATTCTGACTCCCCAGCTCACTTGGTGGATTTGGCCTTGGACTTGAAGATGGAATATTGCTTGGCTGTGGAAGGAGTTGTTCGTGGTCGCCCCGATTCCATGATTAACCCAGAAATGCCCACTGGAGAGGTAGAGGTTGTAGCTAAGGAAATCCAAGTGCTTTCCAAGAGCGAAGTCCTGCCCTTCATGATTGATGAGGTAAACAAAGACGGAACTCCAGTAATCCCTAACGAGGATTTGCGCCTTAAGTACCGCTACCTCGATTTGAGAACTGCTTCCATGCAGCATCACCTGGCTCTCCGCCACAAGGTTACTATGGCGGTTCGCAATTACTTGGATGGACAGGGCTTCTACGAACTGGAAACTCCCACCTTCATCAAGTCTACTCCAGAAGGTGCTCGTGACTATCTTGTTCCTTCACGCCTCTATCCTGGTAAGTTTTACGCATTGCCTCAGTCTCCCCAGCTGTACAAGCAGCTTTTGATGGTGTCTGGTTTTGACCGCTATTTCCAGATTGCTCGCTGCTATCGTGACGAGGATGCTCGTGGTGACCGTCAGCCTGAGTTCACCCAGATTGATATGGAAATGAGCTTTGTGTCCCGGGATGATGTACTTTCCATGACTGAGGGCATGATGGCCCACGTGTTCAAGGAAACCATGAACATTACCTTGGAAACTCCTTTCCCTCGCATTGCCTACGACGATGCCATGGAGTGGTACGGTAGCGACAAGCCTGAGCTGCGCTTTGACATGAAGATGCAGGATGCAGCTTTTATGGCAGAAATCGGAAGCTTCCAAGCATTTAAAGATGCCCTTGCTTCCAACGAAAAAGGAGTGGTAGCAGGTGCAGTAAAGGCCCTGGTGGTGCCCGGTGTTGCAGCCGATTATAGCCGCAAGAAGATTGAAGAGCTGGAAGGAACAGCCAAAATCTACAAGGCTCGTGGATTGGGTTGGACAAAGGTTGCTGGAACAGCTACTGAGCCTGTTTTTGAAGGCGGAATCGCCAAGTTCTTTGAAGGACAGGCTGCCGTGGTATGCGAAAAGCTGGGAGCAAAGGTTGGAGATCTGCTGCTCTTTGTGGCCGACCAGAAGAAGTCTGTGGCCTGCACTGCCTTGGGTGCTGTTCGTAGCCGCTTGGGCAAGGACTTAAACCTGTGCAATCCCGACCAGTTTGCTTTTGCTTGGATTGTGGACTTCCCCATGTTCGAGTGGAACGAGGAAGAAAACAAGTGGGATACTGCCCACCACATGTTCACCATGCCTCAGGAAAAATATCATGCCACACTGGAAAGTGACCCAGGAAGCGTTAAGGGTGACTTGTACGACCTGGTTCTCAACGGCTACGAGCTGGCCTCTGGTTCCATCCGTATCCACGATCCTCAGCTGCAAAAGCGGATTTTCCAGATTGTTGGTTTTGACGAGGCTGAAGGCCAGAAGAAGTTCGGCTTCTTGACCGAGGCTTTCAAATATGGCGCTCCTCCCCACGGCGGAATCGCTCCCGGATTGGATCGCTTGGTAATGCTTATGTGTAAGGAAACTTCTATCAAAGAAGTTATTGCCTTCCCCAAAAACAGCTTTGCCCAAAGCCCCATGGATGACTGTCCTTCCGAGGTTGACCAAAAGCAGATTGACGATTTGCATTTGATTATCAAGGATATCTAACGTAGAAAGCTATCTAGATGGCAGCTCTCTTGGGATAGTGTGTATCTCAAGGGAGTTTGCTAAAAAAAGAAAGCGTGGATTTCAGGTTGTATGCAACACTGACGTCCACGCTTTTTTTGTACACCCAGCGAAATGCTGTGGTAATACTTAAATGCTGATGTTTACCATACTGGCCACTTGTGCCGATTGGGCGTACACACTCTTGCTATGGCGATAGGGATTTGTTACTGTGGACATCCGTTCCTTGAGTTGGTTCATGTGCAGCTTCAGTAAATTGCGGTTGGACTGATTTCGCTCCAAAACCTGCCGCTGAAGTCGCTCCAAATCGGCCTGAAGAACGGGAATGTCTGCCACATCTCCCTGTCCCTTGCTGATGCGCTCTTGATACATGAGCTCCATGGGTTTAATCACCTTCTGCAGGCTGATGATGTGGGATGCAATCTGCTGTTCAAGCTCGGTGTGAGCCAGTAGAGACTCGGTATTTTCCTCTTGAATCACCTTACTTTGGGATTCCAGAACAAGAAGATACTCCCGAAACTTATCCCGCTGTTGTTCCAGCAAGGAACGAAAGCGACGGAGAATTGCAGCTCGTTCATCAATTTCAGCCTGAGTCAGTTCCATGGACTTATCCGTTTATATCAATGCCATTCATAACAGGAGCTGGTTCTCGACCTGCCTCAATGGCAGCTTCTGCCCAAGCATCTCTCAGCTGCATCAGCATGTCCTGGATAAAGGTAATCTTTTCCCGGTCGTGGCTGATGGAGATACTCATCAACTCCTGATTAAAGTAGATGTACAGTGACATTAAATTCTTTGAGATGTCTCCACCAGCATTCATGTCCAGAGAAATCATCAACTCAGTGATAATTTCCTGCACCTTGATAATGTGCTTGGAAAACTGCTCAATATTCTGAGCCTCAATTTTATTGCCACCCATAAGATAGGACACAGCGTAGCTCAATTGACGGATTGCTTCGTCGTACAACATTACAACGAGCTTTCCCTGGCTGGCTGTTTTCACACCTGTGTCACGATAGGCGCCATAGGCACCATAAGGTTGACCGTAACCCATATTTACCCCCCTACAGTTGCTCCTTTAAATATCGGAGTGGTAAAAATGCCCTTTAGTTTTAATTTAAAAAAAACGCTACAGTATCGACTATTCTCTTTTTTTTTCGTATATTCATATTATGAGGTTGAATGATGAGCAATTCTAATGATAAAGATAATAAAAATGGCAAGAAACCTGAGCAAGATCCCTTTGAGTTCTTCAAATTGTCTCCTGATTCAGGGAATAAAAAAGGTGGCGGTGGAAAAAAAGGTTCTTCTTTTCCATTTTGGGCCATCGTTTTAATTGTTGTGGTTGCCGTTGGCATTATCAACATATTTCTTTCTTCCCAGCCTGATA
Organism: Treponema sp.; assembly: GCA_017549025.1. Classification (GTDB taxonomy): domain Bacteria; phylum Spirochaetota; class Spirochaetia; order Treponematales; family Treponemataceae; genus Treponema_F. Next base: position 29,112 of record JAFYWB010000038.1, on the reverse strand, counting down.
ATTTAATTCCCTTTTCCGACTTCAAAGCCATGATTCAAAATGGCCAGATTACTCGTGTGGATATTGGTGAAACCTATTTTACTGGGTATTTAGGAAATACTATTGTAGAGGAAAGTCCCACTTCTGGCCTAACACTTTTTAGCACTGCTTCTGCCAATACCAGTAATTCTGTGCGTACTGCCGGAATCTTAACAGAAAGCTTTTTGCAGCTGCTGGATACTGCAGGCGTTTCCTACGAGGTGGTGGCCAAGCAGAATGGCTTTTTGACCCAGCTATTGGTGAATCTGATTATTCCCTTTGGCTTTATCTTCCTGATGTGGATGTTCATCTTCCGCAAGATGGGTGGTGGCCTTGGTGGGAGCATTTTTTCTGCTGGTAATTCTCGTGCCAGTGCTGTAGAGGAAGGCTCCATTGTAACTCGCTTTGCTGATGTGGCTGGTGTGGATGAGGCCAAGGAAGAGCTGGTAGAAGTGGTGGATTTCTTGAAATCACCTGAAAAATACACTGAAATTGGTGGAAAGATTCCCAAGGGTGTGCTTTTGGTGGGACCTCCTGGTACCGGAAAGACCTTGCTGGCACGTGCCGTTGCTGGTGAAGCTGGTGTGCCCTTCTTTAAGATTTCTGGTTCCGACTTTGTGGAAATGTTTGTTGGTGTTGGTGCCAGCCGTGTTCGTGACCTGTTCCGTCAGGCTCGTGAAAAGGCTCCTTGTATTGTGTTTATCGATGAGCTTGATGCCATCGGTAAAAGCCGTGTAAACAATATCCACGGAAATGACGAGCGAGAGCAGACCTTGAACCAGCTGCTGGTAGAAATGGACGGATTCGACAATTCCAAGGGCTTGATTCTCTTGGCTGCCACTAACCGCCCCGACGTTCTTGACCCCGCTTTGCTGCGTCCTGGTCGCTTTGACCGTCAGGTAGTGGTGGATCGTCCCGATGTAAAGGGGCGGGAAGCAATTCTGAAGATTCACGCCAAGAACGTAAAGCTGGGTAATCAGGTGGACTTGGCTTCCGTTGCCCGCTCAACTTCTGGTTTTGCTGGTGCTGATTTGGCTAACGTGGTGAACGAAGCCGCATTGCTGGCTGTTCGTGCTGGCAGAAAAGAAGTTCAGATGGAGGATTTCCACGAGGCAGTGGAAAAGGCCATTGCTGGTTTGCAGAAGAAAAGCCGTGTTATCAAGGAAAACGAGCGAAAAATCGTGGCAGTTCACGAAACTGGTCACGCCTTGGCAGCCGCCTTTACCGAGGGAGCCGACAAGGTGCATAAGATTTCCATCATCCCTCGTGGAATTGCTGCCTTGGGTTACACCTTGCAGATTCCAGAGGAAGACCGATATCTGCGTACCGAAAAGGAATTGTACGGCAAAATTGACGTTTTGCTGGGTGGACGGGCTGCAGAACAGGTTTATTTTGGTGAAGTTTCCACTGGTGCTTCCAACGACCTGCAGCGAGCCACAGACATTGCCCGCAGAATTCTCACTGACTACGGTATGAGCAGCAAGTTCAAGAACGTGGTGCTTTCTCAGCGGGGAGGTGGCTACGGCTCTGATTCTCCTCAGCTGGTGCGAGAATATTCTGAGTCAACACAGCAATACATTGACCAAGAGCTGGCTCGCATTATGGAGGAGCGGTTCACTGGTGTGGTGAATATGCTTACCGAAAAGCGAGACGTGCTGGACTACATTGCCGAACGACTTTTGGAAAAAGAAGTTATCGAGCAGGCTGAATTTGAGGATATTATCAAGGCTCGCCAGCACTTGGATGAGCTATCAGAATCAGTTCCTGTTACAGAAGCCTAACTTACAGTATAAACAAAAAAAGCTGTTTCATGGAGAAACAGCTTTTTTAAATTTATATTAACAATAAAATCTTATGGTATCAGTATTAAAGAATACTTTCCATTTAGCACAAATAATAAAGAATTCTGCGGCTATAATGTCTTCAATCTTATTTAAGTCTTTTTGAGGAATGTGTCCAGCATTTGAAGCAAGAATACAACCTCCGTCTTTTGTAAGCCATAATTTTGTGGCATTGTTGGTGGGTACTCCTTTACTAACATGAACATGAATTGGTTCATTATTTTCATTTGACCAAAAATAAATAGTGTATGAACCAACATGAAACAAGCTAGGCAACAGTTTCTCCTTCTTCTAAAGCATATTTGTAGAAAAGATGAGCATGCCGTTCCATTAGCTTTGTGAATTCTGTGATTTCATTTTGTGTAAATCCTTCGTTGTAAATCCAGTTGTAGCTGGGGAGCTCTGCACGGGCAGAACAAAATCCATTTTTGATAGGTCGTTCAAAGTGGACTTGAACAACCTGTTCTCCAGCTTTTTCCAAGATTTGGGAGTGGGTGATAAGGGTATTATCGGATAAGGTCATATACTCATACATCATGGATATACCCTAAATTCGGTGCATGGCACTAAAAACCTTTTCGTGCATAATGTTGATGGAAACGGAAAGCTGCTGGCCAAGCTCATTCAAGGCGGTGCGCAGCTCTTCCATAGGAAGATTTGCAGCAGACAAATCTACCATCATCATCATTACAAAGTTGCCAGAAAGAATGGTTTGACTAATGTCTGCTATGTTAATGCTATGCTGAGCAAGGAAATTGCTCACCTTGGCAATGATGCCCACTTGATCGGTTCCTACCACGGTAATAATTGCGTTCATACTAAAATGATAATGAAAAAAGCCCCCTTTGGAAAGGGGGCGGGAAGGTGCTAAAAACTGATGATTTCCTCGTGAATGGTGATGGCAAACTGGTCGGTCATGCCGGAAATAAATTCGATGATGCACTTGTTAAAGCTGTCTGGTTGGGACAGGTCGAACACTGGCTGGATGGAGTCGAATTTGATGTTTGCTCGTTTTTCAAGGTTGTAGCTGGTGTATTTTACGAGCCAGTCTTCAAAGGTGGCGCTGAGCAGGGGATATTGCTTGAGGCAAAAGCCCACCTTCTGGCTGGGAACAAAGGGCTGAGTCTGGCACAGTAAGCGGTAGATGGTGTGGATAATCACTGTGGCGTAGTGCTCAAATTCTTGGAGCCGCCAGTGGTTGTAAATGTTGGCAAAGTTAAAGGTCTTTAGCTTTTTCATAAATTTAAAGTAGGCGGGTGAAAATACCAAGCCTGCTTCTGGGGAGCTTTGCTGGCACAAATCCACAATCAAGTCGTTGATGAGGACGGTGGTATTAACGGTTTTACCTGTTTTTGTGGCGGAAAAGCCAAAGCATTCTCCTACAATTTCTTTCAGTTGGCGATAGGCTCCCATGTCCAGAATGTGATAACGACGAGCATCTTCAATGTCACGGCCCAGATAGGCGATTTTGTCGGAAAGCTTTACCACGCAGCCTTCCCAGGTGTAGGGCTGAACGCTGCCTGCCTTCTTGATGTCGTACAGTGGCATAGCTTGGCTGCGGGGCTGAATGCCGCTTTCGTCCACCTCGCCGCAATGACACACAATGCCATCCCGCACGGCGTAGGTTAAATCTAGATTTTTTGCCCGGCCTTCTGGATCCTGCAATGTTTCGATGTAGTCTGCAAAAAAGAGGCTATTTCGTTCGTGCCAAAATCGTTTTGGGGCATTTTCTCCTGGCTTTTGTGGCAAAAGCTTGTTCAAGCAATCTTCTCCAAAGTGGCCAAAGGGTGCGTGGCCAATGTCATGACCCAAGGCAATGGCAGAGGCCAGTTGTTCGTTCAATCCCAAGTACTTGGAAATGGTGGATGCCACCGATGCCACGTGAAAGACGTGCTCCATACGGGTGCAGATGTGGTCGTTTTTAGGGGCAAAGAACACCTGGGTTTTGTGCTTCAATCGACGAAAGGCTTCACAGTGAAGGAGGCGAGTGTAATCCCGCTCAAATTCGGTGCGAATGTCGTTGTTTCTAGAATACAATTCATGCTGCCGCTGAATGGCCTGCTGCCAGTTGGGATGTCCTTCTTTACAAGCTACCTGAACAAATGCGTCCTTCATGATTCAACTATACTTTCTTCCCGTGGTTTGTACAAGGTTTCTTTTCAAAAGGCCCTCACGGAATTTGTTTTAGCTCATACTTTCTCTTACAGTAAAAGTATGAGGAATACCTTTTTTATGGCAGCATTTTTTGCCCTTTCACTCTTTTGTTTTTTTGCCTGCTCTGCCTGTACCGTAGCTCCTTCCAGTACCACTGCCCAGCTAGAGAGCTTTTATCACCAAAGGGCAGTTCCCTTGGACATGCTGGACGCTTCCTACAACGTGAACGGTTTTTTGCCCCAGCAGGTCTACATCAAAACCTTGACTCAAACCTTTTGCCGAGACTACCAGTTTTGTCTGGTAGACGGCTTAATTTACTACAAACTCATGCCCACTGCCCAGTATAACAATCCCGGCATTGATGAAACTGACTGGCAGCTTTTGTGCGAAACAGGATTGCCATTTCCAAAAAAATCTGGAGCCTTTCCTGTGCCAGAGGAAATTGTAGAAATCACTGCCGATGCCGATGCCCTGGTAGCCTTTGACTCAGAAGGTGGCATGTATCAGCTTTTTACCAACAACAACGGTCCCAGCAAACCCTTCCAGTGGCTGGCAGATTTTGGCTTTCCTGAGCGAGTTCACTTGGTACAGAATCAGCTGGTAAAAAACAAGCGAGCTTGGGCCATGGGAGCTCGTCGTCAGGATGTGCTGTGGCACGAGGATATTTTTGGCAATCCCCACCATTACGGCACCATGGGCATTGAAACCATCTATTTTTTAACGGAGGACGGCCAGCACATCCGCTTTACCGACTCTGGCCTGCCTGCAGATTTTAGCCGTAGCATCCAAGGCCCAGAATCTGGCACCTTCATTGCAGAAAACCTGAGCGTTAGTGCCTCCACCATGTTTGTCATCAACAAAGCTGGCACCATGTACACTCGGCTGGCAGACTTTGACACCCTGGGCTGCGATCCCATGTTTTTCAAATACACCTACGAAAAGCTTCCACAAAAGGCTGACGGCACCCAGTATCTTTCCAACTATGCTCCCTGGGGCTTGCCCTCGGAGCCTTGGCTTCGGCAGCCAGAAATCCCGCTGGAAGGTCAAGCTCGAATCACCAAGCACATTACCATCCTGCAAAACGGCCGTGGAAATGCCAGCCGAGAGCTGCGAGTGGCGGGAACAAACCAGTTTGGACAAATCGGCTATTATTCCAAGGCCATTTTTCAAGACAAAAGTGAAGACTGGATTTTTGTGGCAGCTCCCCTGTACCTTGATGAATCCACCTTCCTGCCTGTTACGGCAGATGGCGTGCCACCAGAGGTTTTGGCAAATCTTTCGGGCCCCAGTCAATTCCTGCAATTTACTGGCTCCGTGTGGCAGGAAGGTCGTCATATTCCAGAAATCACCTGTTCTATCAAGGATTTTGTCATGAGTGAGGGAAGCTGCACCTTGGAGGTGTGTTACAAAGATGAAGTTCGTCACATCACCCTGCATCCTGTGGAAATGTGGTCCTTTATGTTCAGAAACAATCCTGGTTTTGACGGCACCCCAAAGAATTTTTTCATCACCTTTGAGTATCCAGAAGGAAGCCTCTATTCAAAGTATCCCGAATTCCAGCTCTTTCTAACAAAGATTTTTGGCGACAAAAACAAGGTGGTGTTTTCCAGTCAAGCCTCCGTTACCGACTCTGTATTCCACCTCAGCGTCAAATACAAGGAGCCTCAACTGGTGCCAACGCCTCTGTCCAGCCGTGGAGATGCCACCGTTCCTGCAGTGGCGGCAGCAAAGCCTCGAAAGGATGACTTTGTGTTTGTGCTTACCAGTTCTCCCAGCCAGCAGGATGCCGCCACCGTGAACGCCGCCCTGTTCTACGATTCCCCAGCATTGGCTCATTTTTCGTCAGAAGAATTGCAGCTGGCTCCTGGCTCCATCATTTCCCAAAGCAACCGTCAGCTTCTAGACAAGGCACTGGTGGAAAATCAGCAGTACCACAAAATGCTGCTACAGGAGCTGGACCTGTTCAAAAAATATGCTTCCAAGGCAAAAATCTCTCGTTGGGGCTACAATTTTGTGGACCTGCTCACCACCGTCACCCTGCTGAACCAGATTGACCTGCCTAAAATCAAGACAGCTACATCTTTTGGCAGCGAGCTGCTTGCTCAAAATGCCCGCACCTACAAGGCCCAAGCCCAGTCTCGCACCTGGACCTATTCCCATCTTCTGGAGCTGCTGGAAATCCGCATTGCCGCCTACAAGGCCCTGCAAAAGGTCTTGGAGGAAGATGAAGCGGTCACTGTACCAGAAAAGCTCTTTGACACCCATTACCAGTACCTTAAATCCGCCTCCCTTCCCGACACCCTTCAAGGCTCTTCTCCCCTGCAACAGGATTGCTGCACCACCGCCTACCTCTTGCCCGATGTGCCCCTGTTCCCAGGCTATTGCCTTGTGTTGCAGCAGGAGGGTGAATTTTACTACGTGCTGGCGGAATTGGAGCAGTCCGTAAAGGCCATCTACCGCAGAAAAAATCCTCCTTCCCAAGAAAATCCTCTGGTGCTACCAGTAAAATTCCTGGTGTTTTCCGATTCTGGCATCCTTCCCAAGGATTTGCAACGACTGGATAAAAAACAGGGAAGACTTTTGTGGAATGGAAGTCACCTAGAAATTGAAGGGAAAAAGGGTTTCTGGAAGAATACCACCATCTTCACAGGAGAGTTAAATTTAGAGTAAACTTTAATACCTCTTCAGTCTTATATTTTTTTCCTTGCTATCCGATAAAAAAGGTAGTATACTAGAATTTGTCAGAGATTAAAATCTGATAAAGTTTAAGGACTAAGGGGTGTGTGATGAAAAGTCTGAAAACAACGCTTATTGTTATTACTAGCGGAATTGTGTTGGTTGTGGCACTTACCAGTACCTTGCTGGCTTATGCGTTCGCGCGTGACGCAGCCAAAAAAATCGTTCTTGCAGATGCGGCAGCATTGGCAGAAACTGTTGGGGATTATTTGGAGACCCGAATCAACGTAGAGTTGGAAGTTATGAAGGCCCTCGCTTTGCGTCCAGAAATGTCTAGTCCCGATTATACTCTGGAGCAAAAGGCTCGATTCCTCTACGAGGTTGCAGAAATTGATATTAACCGTGTTGCCTACACCGTTTGTGACACCAACGGTAATGGTGTTACCCATACTGGTCTTGTCCGAAATGTTTCTGGACGAGACAACTACGAAGAAGCTATGCGTGGTAAGACAGTTACCACTGACCCTGTAGACAGCGAATTGCGTCCTGGTTCTCTGGGTATTACCTACGCTGTTCCTATTACAGATGCTTCCAACCGTGTTGTTGGTGCCATCCTGCTGGAAAAGGATGCCAAGCTGCTTTCTGACTTGGTAAGTAACTTTGTTATTGGTAAGACAGGACAGCCCTTTATGGTCAGTCTTAACACTGGATACGTTATTGCCCACCAGGACTATACTCGTGTTACCAATATGCAGACACTTGCAGACGTTGCCCGTACAGAGCCAGCCTATGCAGAGCTTGCTGAGCGTATGACTGACCTTTTGGCAGGAAAGAAGGGAACCGACACCTACAAGTATCAGGGTGATGAGTACCTGTTGGCCTATTATCCAATGGATGCTATCGAATGGGGTATTGCCTTCCGTGTTCCTCTGTCTGAGTTCACTGAGTCCATCGTTTTGATGCTGGAAATCATGATTATCGTGGCTGTATTGCTGATTGCAGCTGGTATTGGAGTTGCCATTTTCTTGGGTACCTCCATCACTACACCTATCAAGATTATTGAGTCTGCATTGCAGGGTATGTCTCGTGGTGACTTGGCACTGTCTCACATTTCCACCACTCAGCGTGACAAGATTAGTTCTCGCAAGGATGAGTTGGGCTCCATGAGTCGCTCCTTGGTAGAAATGCTTGGTCAGCTTACCGAAATGGTTTCTTCTATTATGACGAGTGCTCGCCAGATTGAAAGCGGAAGTGAGCAAATTAGCTCCACTAGCCAGTCTATTTCTTCTGGTGCTGCTGAACAGGCTGCTTCTACAGAAGAAATGTCTTCCACAATGGAACAGATGGCTTCTAATATCCGTCAGACAGCCGACAATGCTGCCAAGACAAATAGCATTGCAGAACGCACTGCTTCCGACAGTAAGACTGGTGGTGCTGCTGTAACAGACGCTGTTGCTGCTGTTAAGGACATTGCAGAAAAGATTCATATTGTTGAAGATATTGCAAGCCAGACCAACCTGTTGTCACTGAACGCCGCTATTGAGGCTGCTCGTGCAGGTGAAGCTGGAAAGGGCTTCTCCGTTGTTGCTAGTGAGGTTCGTAAGCTGGCAGAACGCAGTCAGATTGCTGCTGGAGAAATCAGTGAGCTTTCTGCTCGCACCTTGTCTGCTGCCGAAAATGCTGGTTCCTTGATTTCAGCTGTTATTCCTAGCATTGATGAAACCACCGAGCTTGTTGAAGAAATTGCTGTTGCTTGCCGTGAGCAGGACAACGGAGCCCAGCAGGTTAGCAAGGCCATCGTTCAGTTGGACACTGTTGTACAGCAGAACGCTGCAGCTTCAGAAGAAATGGCTTCCATGGCAGAAGAGCTTACCGCCAATGCCAAGGGCTTGGTAGACATTGTATCCTTCTTCAAGCTAGATAACAAGGCTGCTGTTGCAGCTGCTGTTTCCGCTACAAGAAAAACACCTGTTAAGGCTTCCAAAATGAATGCACCTGCTGCAAGACCTGTAGCTCCTGCCACTGTTCATAAGCCTAGCGGAGCTGGTGCTGTAGCTCACAAGCCTGCTGCATCCGTTTCTGATGACGACTTTGAAGAGTTTTAAGATTTGTTTCTAGAATAAACTAGAATAAGCTCGATTGAAATCCTTCTGGTGCGGTTCCTCCAAATCCAGAAGGATTTTTTTATATCTGCTGATTTTCACTGTCGATTACAAAAAAATATGTTATATTGTATATATGGACATAAATTTTAGTGCGGACATATTCAGTGTTACAGAAACTGAATTGAAGGAACCAAAAAAATATCATGTGGTTTTCCTAAACGATGATTTTACCACAAAGGAATTTGTGACCCAAGTGCTGGAGGTTATCTACCACAAGGATAACAAGGAAGCAGAATTTTTGATGGAAAAGGTTCATCAGGAAGGATCTGCGGTGGTGGGAACCTATACCTATGATATTGCTGCTACACGAGTGAACCTGACTATTAAGGTTGCCCGTGAATATGGCTTTCCCCTCCGTTGTGAAATGCGGGAAGCGTAAAAATCGAAGTTTAAGTGATAAAACGAGGAGTTTTCATTGAAAGTTGCCCCCCAATTACAAAATATTATCAACAGGGCCTACCAAGATGCCCGAATGGCAGGCCACGAATTTGTTACCCCTGAGCATTTGCTAAAGGTTTCGCTGGAGTTTCCCTCCGTGTGCGACCTGTTGCTGGTGTGTGGTGGCGATGTGGATACAATCCGCAAAAATCTTACAAAATATATTGAAGAAAACGTGCTGGTGGTGCAATCTAGTGAACCATTACAGACCGCTGGCTTGCACAACATTATAGAGCGGGCCATTATGCATAGTGCTTCTGCAGAAAAAACGGAAGTGGAAATCACCGACGTACTGGTGAGCATGATGGAAGAAACGAACAATTATTGCTCCTATTATCTTCGTTCCGGTGGTGTGGAACGGCTTCGGTTGCTGGAGGTGGTAAGCTACATCAAACAAAGCAATCCCCACAACCTCCGTGACCTTATTGACGAGCTACTGGCAGACACAGGCTTTACCGACGGAATTGTTCCTAAAGATGAAGAAAATTCTGGGTGGGAAAATAGCGACACACCAGATGAAGAGCGGGAAGCCCAAGCCGAACAGGGACCACAAAAAAATTCTGGAAAAAAGCGCAGTATTTTGGAGCGTTTTACTAAAAACATGACTGCAGCAGCTCGTTCTGGTGAGTACGATACCCTTATTGGGCGGCAGGAGGAGCTAGAGCGAACAATTCAAGTGTTGTGTCGCCGCTTCAAGAACAATCCCGTTCATGTGGGTGAACCAGGAGTTGGAAAAACAGCCATTACTCAGGGCTTGGCCTTGAAGATTGTGCAGGGCCAGGTGCCAGCAGTACTACAAGGCTATGAAATATTCAGCTTGAACGTGGGAGCCTTGGTGGCAGGTGCCAAGTTCCGTGGCGATTTTGAAGAACAATTAAAAAAGCTGACAGAAGAACTGATGAAGAGGGAAAAAACCATCCTCTTTATTGATGAAATTCACACCATCATTGGGGCTGGTGCTTCTGGAAACGGCAATCTTGACGCTTCAAATTTGCTGAAACCCTTTCTTTCTACTGGGAAGGTTCGTTGCATTGGCTCTACCACCTATGACGAGTACGCAAAGATTTTTGAAAAGGATAGAGCCTTGGCTCGCCGTTTCCAAAAAATCGATATTGTGGAGCCCAGTCCAGAGGAAACCATGAAAATCCTTGAGGGCTTGCGTCCTTCCTACGAGGAATTCCACAAGGTGCAGTATCAAAAAAGTGCGTTGCAGGCCGCCGTTGATTTGTCGGTACAATTTTTGCCAGATCGTCGCTTGCCCGACAAGGCCATCGATATTATGGATGAAGCTGGCTCCTTCCTGCGGATGCGAGACAAGACGGGAGCTGGTGGCGGCCGTGTTACCAAGGCGCTGGTAAGTAAAATTACTGCAAAAATGGCTCGTATTCCAGAAAAAACTGTAGCCAAGGATGAGCGGGAGCAGCTTCATGGACTGGAGGAACGGCTTTCTAAGGAAATCTTCGGTCAGCAGGAAGCTGTACAGTCAGTGGTTTTGGCGGTAAAGCGTTCCAGAGCTGGTTTGCGGGATGGAGACAAGCCCATTGCATCCTTCCTTTTTGTGGGGCCCACTGGTGTGGGAAAAACAGAGCTGGCAAAGGTTCTGGCCTCTCAGCTTGGTATGAAGCTGCTGCGGTTTGACATGAGTGAATATCAGGAAAAGCACACGGTGAGTCGTCTTATTGGTGCCCCACCTGGTTACGTGGGCTTTGAGGATGGAGGCTTGTTGACAGATGCCCTGCGAAAGGAGCCCCATTCCGTGGTTTTGCTTGACGAAATTGAAAAGGCTCACAGCGACATCTACAATATTTTGCTCCAAGTGATGGATTATGGTCAGTTGACGGACAATCAGGGACGAAAGGCCGATTTTAGAAATGCCATTATTATCATGACAAGTAACGCTGGTGCCCGTGATATGAGTCGAGCTCGAATTGGGTTTGGAAGCCAGCTGCAGGGAAGCAGTGCAGTAGGTGAGGCGGTGGAAAAGGCATTTTCGCCTGAGTTCCGCAATCGCTTGGATGGAATTATTCCCTTTGGCGCCTTGGATATGGAAGTGGCAAAGAGCATTGTGGAAAAGGAAGTGAAAAAGCTTTCAGTCAAGCTGGCTGCAAAAAAGGTTCAGCTGGTGGTGGAAGAAGCTTGTATCAGCTATCTTGCAGAGGAAGGCTATTCGCCACTGTATGGAGCCAGAAATATTGCTCGCCTAGTGGACGAAAAGATTGCCGTGGCTTTGGTGGATGAAATCCTCTTTGGCCAATTGGCGGGAGGCGGAAAGGTTACCTGTCAGCTCCAGAAAAAGGATGACGCTTCCTCTATTGCCTTTGAGTTTTCTGCTTAGGCTGAAGTGTGGGTGAAATCCTCCGAATCGTGGTGAATCAGATTTCTGTCTTTTACATTTGATTCCGCTGTGGTATACTGAAGCTGTGATAAAAGAAATAACTATTACCCTGTTGAATCCTGCTGATGCAGAAAATCCCAGCGAAAAGCTTATCCGAAAGCAATTGGCGGCAAAGCTTGATTGTAGGGAAAAAGATATACATGGCTTTGTTCTGGTGAAAAAATCCTTGGATGCCCGCCATGGCAAGGTAAAATTCCACTTGAGATACCAAGTTTTTACTGGTGAAGACAAACCGGAATCAGTTGCCAGCCAAAAACTGGAATATATGCCCTGTCCAGAAAATGCACCACAGGTGATTATCGTGGGTTCTGGACCTGCGGGCTTGTTTGCCGCATTAAAATTGATTCAGGCGGGCATTCGGCCCATTGTGCTGGAGCGAGGAAATCCTGCAGGGCAGCGAAAGCGGGACATTGCCGCCATTAGCACCCGACATGAGGTGAATCCCGATTCAAACTATTGCTTTGGGGAAGGTGGTGCTGGAACCTTTTCTGACGGAAAGCTCTACACTCGCTCCAACAAGCGGGGAAATATCCAAGGAATTCTTCAGATTTTCCATCATTTTGGAGCCGATTCCCAAATTCTTACCGAGGCTCATCCTCACATTGGCACTGATAAATTGCCCTCTGTAATTCAAGCCATGACACAAAAGATTGTGGACTGTGGCGGTCAAGTTCATTTTGGATGCCGCTGCACTGAATTGCTGCTGGAAAAAACTGAAGCTCAAGGGCTACAGGTGGTGGGTGTAAAGGCGGTGGCCGTTTCTAAGGATAGTTCTGATGAGCTTGCTCGCCAAGAAAAAGTGACTCAAGAGCAGGTTTTTCGTGGAGCTGCCGTTGTTCTTGCTACAGGTCATTCTGCTACGGATGTGTACCAGCTTTTAGGAAGGCAGTTGCCCGCCGCCTTGGAGGATAAAACCTTTGCCATGGGATTGCGAGTGGAGCATCCTCGTGAAATTATTGACAATATCCAGTTTCACGGTGCCCAAAAAAAGGCTCAGCTGGGGGCGGCGGAGTATCGCTTAGTGACCCAAGTGCAGGAACGTGGGGTGTATTCATTTTGCATGTGTCCTGGCGGCTTGGTGGTGCCTTCTGCCAGCTGTCAGGAAGGACTGGTGGTAAACGGCATGTCTCCTTCTAGCCGAGGTGGCAAGTGGAGCAACGCCGCCATTGTGGTGGAAATCCGCCCCCAAGACTTTGAGCTTGTGATTGCCCAGCTGGAAGAAAAATTTTCTGACTACAATATTGCCATAGATGACAAGCTGGCTTCTAGCAAAAAGGCTAACCCAGGGCTATACCTACGAACCCTGTTGGAAATCCTAGCAAAGGCTCAGGGAAAGGGCCAGCAAGCTCCCGCCCAGTTATTGGTGGATTTTCTTGCAGAGCGAGCCAGCAAAGAGCTGCCACGTTCCAGCTATTCTCCAGGCTTAGTGGCTTCTCGCCTTGATTCCTGGCTTCCAGACTTCATCAAGGAGCGGCTACAACAGGCTTTTCGTGACTTTAACCGAAAGATGGCTGGCTTTGTGTGTAAAGAAGCCCTGCTTATTGCCGCAGAAACCCGCACTTCCACTCCCGTTCGTATTGTTCGCAATGCCGAAACCCTGGAATGTGTGGCAGCAGCAAATCTGTATCCAGCAGGAGAAGGCTCTGGCTATTCGGGAGGAATTGTTTCTTCTGCTATGGACGGAGAAGCAGTGGCTGCTGCGATTATTAAAAAAAAACTAGCAAGAAATAGTAATTCTATTTCTTGCTAGTAAAACTCTCTCACTTGCTAAATATTGCTTTTACTTATCTGGGCTATAGTGAATACGAGTATCCTTCAAAAGTTCAAATAAATCATCTGTAACATAGCGTGAATAATCATCAACTGGGATGTTAGAGATAGGGATTGAAATTTCTTTAAGATCCTTTATAAGTTCACGATCATATTTTTCGGTATCTACTTTACCATACTGTAAATACAAACCTTCTATGACGAAATGCGGATCATCTAGCTCTAAGACGAAATGCGGATTATCTAGCTCTAATGATTCGATACGAGACATCATATCTTGGGGGATACCTTCAAATACATATTCGGGTGTGTCGTCGTACCACGGATTTGCGTAACTACGACGAGGGGCCACGAGAAATCTTTTACTTGTTAAAAGTTTTTCACCATTATCATCTACAATGCTACATTTCATATCATAAAACATATATGCATAAAGTTCTTCCCTCTTCTCCCCGACAAATGGATCACTTTCCTTTCGTGCCCATCTGTAGTCGAGTATATTTGAAGCGGTGACTGTGTCAAAGAACCTATCAAATTCTGTCGTGTAAAAAACCTTAGTCCATGGGTTATAGAAACTTCCTGAGTTTATTTTCAGAAGTGCAGCACCATTTACTAAATATTTTCCTGTATTTCCTTCATTATGAATTGAAACCTCAGGCCAATTTTTAGGTATTTTTTTCCAGTCCTCTTTATAAGCTTTTTGAAAGGCTGGTATTAGTATTTTCTCCATGAGTAAGTCAAATTTTTCACTATAGTCTGCATAAACATAAAGGTTGTATGAAGCTGTTTGGTTTTCATAATTTAAGTCACCCTGTGTTAGCCTGTAACTGAAGGAAAAGGGTGAATATTCTGTCCAATACTTTTCAGCATCCTCCAACAAAGAAATCCAATCATTATACAAGGCAAATTGATCTTTAGATTTTACACCAGGAAGTCCATCCCAAGTGAGTAGCTTTCCAATTGAGGTAAAACGTTCTTCTGCCTCTTCATTTGCTGCATTGCGAACCATAAGTGCATCAGCATAATAGGCTAATGCATAGAATATTTGTCCTTTTTCCTCATACTCCTTAGCTTTGTTGAATAGTTCACGATATTTAGCCTCGGCAGCCTCTGCTAATTTACGTTTTTCAGCCTCGGCAGCCTCTGCTAATTTACGATTTTCCGCCTCTCGGGCAGCAAGCTCACGTGCTTTTTCCTCTGCTGCATCGTACGCAGCTTTCAATACAGGAAAATCTGCTAGCGTAAGACCAAAATCTCTTTCCCAAATATATAAATTGTCTGCATCTAGAGAAAAGCAATTTATCATATTGTATCTAATGCCCATGTTTAATTGATCAGGCTGTTTAAACAATTCGTATGCATCTATACCTTCGTTCTCAGCAGAATACTTGTTGAGATTATTGACAATTCCTTCTTGGTATTGTTCTATTGTTGTTTTGACAGATGACACTACCTTTTCCTTGATGAGTGTTTTTTCGCTTTCTGTAAGTGATGTTTCTAAAAACGCTTTCTCCAATTCCTGTAAGCCCTTTGCCTGTCCAAGTGCGACGAGATACTCCTGTTCATTTTGCTTGTAAGCCTGTACATCACGCTCAAGGTTTGGGTAGTTACTTCTAGCCTTTTCGGTCAAGCTTTCCACTCCGTAAATACTACAGACTTTTACATAAAAGGAATACGTTTCAGCGGTAGTATCTGCCACTTCGGTTTCTTTTTGGTCTACCTCTGAGGTACTAAGACAGGACATAAAAATCCCGCCACCCATCATTACTGCTAGCAAGGCCGCTATCAGTACGTTTCGCTTTTTCATAAAAGCCTCCTATAAATAATTTTCTCATAATTTTACTTTATATATGGTATCAACTAATGATAGTGAATCTTTGTAAAGATAATATATCTTTACAAAGATTATTTCTTTGTGTAATAATGAAATTATGAGTTCATTTTGGGTTAATGTGAAGAAAAGCATCATATATAAAGAAATGGAAATAAAGGACTTGGTATTTCGCTCTGGTGTTTCTTATTCAACAATTATCAACGGAATGAACAAAAATAGCATGCCTCATGCAGATATCGCTTTGAAAATTTCTCGGGTGTTGAATATGTCCCTAGAAAGTCTTATGGGTGAGCTGGAATACAATGTGGAGGGTGAATTTTTGCCTACCCAGCTAAATCTAGAACAGCGGGAAATAGCCTTGTATCGGAAGAACAAAAATATTATTGATGCATTAGAGGAACTTCCATCACCTTTGCGAGATGCGGTGGAGGAACTGGTAAAAAGAGCTCGTGATTCTATCCAGAGGTGAACTTTTCCAGCTCACTTCTTTTCTCTTGTTATCTGTCGCTGTAGTTGGCTTCTACCCAGTTGATGTTATTGGGGCATTTCTTTAAAGAAGGGACTGCACATAAAGGCTCGCAAGCTTTCCTGCCAGCTAGGAATCTTTTGCTGCAGGGCCTTTTTCAGCTTGGACTTGGACAAAACCGAATAGGCTGGTCGTTCCACCGCCGCACCAAATTCAGCTGTTGTACAGGGCTTTACCTCACAATCCTTGGTAATGATACCCTTTTCCCGTCCGATGGCATAAATCTCTTGAGCAAAGCTGAACCAAGTGGTTTCTCCTTCACCAGTACAATGATAGATTCCGCTCATAATCTTGGGATGGGGATTGCCGGGGAGATCTTGGTTACCTAAAATTGTGAGGATGATGTAGCGAGCCAAGTCCAAGGTGCAGGTGGGTGTGCCGAATTGGTCGTTTACCACGGAAATGCTGTCTCGGCTGTTCATGAGGTTTACCATGGTGTAGACAAAGTTCTTGCCCCGTGGACCGTAAAGCCAAGCGGTACGGAAAATGTAGGCATCGGGATGGGCCTTAAGCACCAATTCTTCCCCCTGGGCCTTTGTCTTGCCATAAACCCCCAGTGGTGCCATGGGCATAATTTCGGTGTAGGGAGTTTTTCCGGTGCCGTCAAATACGTAGTCGGTGGAAATGTGAATCATTCCCGCTCCCAGTGAATGAGCTACGGCTGCAATATTGCCTGCTCCTGTGGCATTGAGTTTTTCTGCCAGCTCTGGCTCCGTTTCTGCCTTTTCCACAGCGGTGTAGGCTGCACAGTTCACCACCCAAGTGATGCCAGGATTGCTGACTGCAAAGGCTTCCAGCTCCTGCCGATTGGTAATGTCCACCTCTCGGTCTGTTCCCACAAAGGGAATGTTTGTATTTTCCAGCTGACGGGCAATCTCACTCCCCAGCATGCCATTTTTTCCGATAAGCCAAACCATGGTGTCTCCTTTGTTCAATCAAGATTTAATTTTTGGCAGTAATTGTACCGTTGGCGTTGAGGGTATACTGTTTTCCATTAGAATCGACAATAGATGTGAAACAGGCGATTTGCTCTTGTGATAACTTTTCTGCATCGTTAAGTGTTATAAGTGGATCTCCATCATCTACACTTGCTCCAGTGCCAGCAGTACATAAAACACCAATCTGACTTTCTGTTGAGAAATTTTCTAATTTGATTACTGGATTATTTGTACCACTCCCAAAGTTATCAACGAGACTATTTATGATGATAGTTCCACAGAGTGTTACGTTAGTGTAATTTCTAAAAATAAAAATATCCGAACTTGAATATTGACTAGGCTCATTTTCGTTATAGTAGTGTTTATTTTCCTCCATTGTGACTGTATTAAGCTTCAATACACCTTGAGATAAATAAATCGCTCCACCAGAATTGGAACTAGAGAGATTAGTACTATTCTTTCTAAAAGTACTGTTAGCAATTGTATGGGAATAATTATCTGTTGAACTTCCGGAAATATATAATGCTCCTCCTCCATTGTTTTCTGCGGTATTAGATTCAAAAATACAATTTATGAAAGATGAAATGCTTTTCGCTGCATTTATTGCCACTGCACCACCTGCTAAAGTTTTATCCCCAGTTACCTTATTATTTGTAAAATTGCAGTTTGAAGCACTAAAATACACCTCTTCAGTTGTATCTACAAAGACTGCTCCACCATCTGTACCTGTATTGATATTATTTTCAAAGTTACAATACGTTACGGTTAAGTTTGCAGTTGTTGTGTTAGATTGAGTTTTTATTGCAGGTGCCACTGCCTCGATATTATTTCCATTGATGGTGATTCTTGCATTTGATGAACCTTGAAGGGTAAAGTCAGCATTGTAGGTAAACAATGCATCTGTACAATCTTTTGTTCTGGTGAATGTGGTTGGTGCAACGGCAATAAGGGTGGTAGGGGTAGTGATATTCAATGTGTCAGAAATATCAAAATTACCTGCAATGTAAATTGGTTCTCCAGTAGTTGTAGTTAAAATATTAGTCAATTTCTCTAGTGTGGAGATAATTTTTTTCAGTTCAATTTCTACAGTATTTTCACCTTCTTGTACGGTAAAAACAGAAGAATTACCTTTGTAGGCTAAGTTTTGGGAGGCATCGGCAGGGTCTGTTTCGTAGATTTCTACAAAAATAACAGCTGTAATTCCCACTGTCACCTCATTAAAGGTGGAGTGAACCTTCCCATCAGAAGTTACTGGAGGGGTGATTGATTCCAAGAGCTTTAACTTTGATGTATCCAGCTGCTGATTTTCAGAAATTGAAGCTGGATCTGTTACTTGGTACAGAGAAATTATAACCTGAGAAACATCTCCTCCTGCGGCTCTGTTATTCAAAGCACCACTCTGTTTTTGTTGAGCAGCTTGCAATCC
The DNA here is from genome assembly GCA_017549025.1 of Treponema sp. Lineage (GTDB taxonomy): Bacteria > Spirochaetota > Spirochaetia > Treponematales > Treponemataceae > Treponema_F. Next base: position 10,931 of record JAFYWB010000038.1, on the reverse strand, counting down.
TTGAATATTCAAATTGAAAGAAACTTGTGTTGCTTTTTTAAGGATAAAAATATTGTTGCAGCTAGAAATAGTAAAAATGATAAAAAATCCCATCAGTACAAAGAAGCTATTTTTCAAATTTCTTTTCATAACCCGTTTTCTCTCTCTATTTCTTTTGATTCAAAATCAATGCAGCAATGGCTCCAGGAATCCAGCCTGCACAGGTAAGTAGCAACACTAACAGAATTGAACCACAGCCTTTATCTAACACTGCCAGTGGTGGAAAAATAATACACAAAATTACTCGCCAGAAACTCATTATTTACTCCTTGGTGGGGATTTATCTGTAAACCTTACGGTCAGCAGGAACAAAAGTGAAGACTATTCAGTGATAATGGTATGAAGTCGATCCAAATCGTCTCTGGAAAAATATTCTATAACAATAGAACCCTTATCCAGATTTCCCTTGATAGAAACCTTTGTACCAAACACCTCGATGTATTGCTGCTCCAAGGCGGCCAAATCGGGATCTTTCTTTGCTGGTGCAGTGGGCTTGTTTTTGGGTGGCTGAATTCTGTTTCCGCCGTTAAGCTCAGCCGCCTGTTGCTCTGCTTCTCGAACGGAAAGTCCGCTTCCAGTAATGCGACCAAAAAGAATTCGTTGGTCAGCAGCATCGTTTACGGAAAGTAAGGCTCGTGCATGGCCAGAGGTAATGGTGCCAGCCTCCAAGGCAGATTGCATGTCCTCGGGCAACTTCAGTAAGCGAAGGGCGTTTGCCACCGTGGAGCGATTTTTTCCCACTCGCTGGGCCAGCTCTTCCTGACTCAACTGGCTCATTTCCATAAGCTTTTGGTAGGCAATAGCTTCTTCTATGGGATTCAAGTCGGAACGCTGGATATTTTCAATAAGAGCTACTTCCAGCTTTCGCAGGTCTGAGTATTTTTTTAGCTGAACGGGAATCTTTGTAAGCCCCGCTAGCTTTGCAGCACGAGTTCGTCGTTCACCTGCAATAATGTAGAATTGGCCGTCTCCTGCATCCTCCACCGTTACTGGCTGAATAATGCCATGCTCACGGATAGATTCTGCCAGCTCCTGTAATGCTTCTTCTTTAAACTCCTTGCGGGGCTGGTGAGGATTAGGTACCAATCGTTCCACTTCTAGGCTCAGAGAACCATCTTCTTCCTGGGTTATTCCTTCTGGAAATTGAACTGTCTGCTGAGCTGAAGCTTCTGTTACTGGATTAGAAAAAAACTGGGGATTTTGAATGCCAGAATGAACTCCAGGCTCTTCAATAAGAGCATTTAATCCCCTGCCAAGACCTTGTCGTTTAGCCACGCTGGATTACCTCGGTTGCAAGGTTTTTGTAGCTTCGGGCACCTGTACAAGAAGGATCATACTTGCAGATGGGCAAACCGTGGGATGGAGCCTCGGAAAGACGCACGTTTCGAGGAATAATGGTCTTGAAAACAGTGTCGCCAAAGTAGGACTTTACCTGAGCAACTACATCTTGAGCCAAGCGTGTGCGAGAATCGTACATGGTGAAGAAAATTCCCCCGATTCCCAGCTTGGGATTAATGCTTTTTTGAACTCTTTGTACTGTTTGCAGCAACAGGGCGATTCCTTCCAAAGCAAAATATTCGCACTGCATGGGAATCAACACAGAATCTGCTGCGGCCAAACCGTTCAAGGTCAAAATTCCCAAGGAAGGAGGACAGTCAATCAAAATATAATCGTATTGGGGAATGAGGGGGGCAAGGGCATTTTTGAGGTAGAAGTCACGGTCCTCTTGGTCTGCTAATTCTATTGAGGCACCAGACAAGTCGATAGAGGCCGGAATCACATGGAGATTGTCCATGCAGGAGGTGCGGATTGTTTCCTCTGGGGTATTTAGGCGAGCTATCAATTCATAGACAGTGGGCTTATCCTTTGAGATACCCACGCCGGAAGTCATATTTCCCTGAGAGTCAAAGTCTACCAGCAGAACTTTTTTTCCAGCTTCTGCCATGTAAGCTCCCAGATTAATAACAGAGGTGGTCTTACCAACTCCTCCCTTCTGGTTTACAAAAACAAATACCTTTCCCATGACTTGAAATTGTATCATGTTTTGCTAAAAGAGTATATATAGAAAATCCTGGAAAACTGATTCTTCTTAGGCCTTGATTATTTCGTCAGAAAGGAATATAAAAATATACATGGGAAATTCAGAGTGTAGAGACGAGTTACTATTGCAGTTTGTTGATGAAAAAGTACTTCGAGCCTTTAATGCCATTGCTTCCAGCGAGGATGTGGTTCCCCAGCCAGAAGATGTATTGGCTGTTACAGAGATTTTTTGTCTTGGCAACAGCAAGAATTGTGGTTCCTTTATCATCGATGCAGTAAAGTCTGAAGGTGAAGAACGGCTCACCCAGAGTTTCCATAAAAATCTTAAGCTTCTCGTTGAAAAAACATGGGTAGAAGCCTCCGACATTACCGTTAAGGATCAGGTGCTCTATCGCATAGACAAATTGTGCCAAAAGCTTGCAGCCGGAGATTACGCTAATTGCTACCGAGATTTTATCGGTGTTTTGGTGGATGTGGTGTATCTCATGTTTGGTACTCAAGCTAAAAAGGACGATTTTGCAGAATATGCCCTGCGCATTGACCCTGAATTCGGTATTTTCTGGTGGTATCTCCATTCACTGCCCAGAGAACGAACTTGGGGCAACGACAAGTGTCGCACGGTAATTCTCTTGGGAATGTATTTCCTTTCAAATTATTAACATAACTCTCCGTAACGCTTCCTCATTCATCGGAGGTACATCATGAATGACATAGTTTCTCTTTGTAAGTCCTTGCGTCAGGGTGCTGGTATTTTGGCATCCTTTTCTGCTGAGGAAAAGAATCGTGGTTTGCTGGCGGTGGCTGCTGCTTTGGATGCTGGTCGGCAGGAAATTCTTGCTGCCAATGAGCTGGACGTGCAGCGTGCCATTGCAGAGGGCATGAAGGACAGCTTGGTGGATCGCCTTCGCCTTACCTCCAGCCGCATTGATGGCATTATCGACAGCATTCATATTGTTATCCAGCAAACAGATCCTGTGGGACAGGTGGTGGCAGGATGGACTACTCCCAATGGCCTGCAAATTCGTCAGCAGCGGGTGCCACTGGGTGTTGCCGCTATTATCTATGAGTCTCGCCCCAATGTAACGGTGGATGCCTTTGCCCTGGCTTACAAAAGCGGCAACAGCATTTTGCTTCGAGGAAGCTCTTCTGCCCTGAATTCCAACAAGGCATTGGTTTCTATTATTAAGGCTGCTTTGAGCCAGCTGCAGGGTGAAAAGCCTGTAGGTGTGGCTTCTGCCATTGAACTGGCTTGTTCTGGAAGTCGCAGCGAGGTTGACGATATTTTGAATGCTACCGGCTTAATTGACGTGGTGCTGCCAAGAGGTGGTGCTCAGCTGATTCGCATGGTGGTGGAAAAGGCCAGAGTTCCTGTTATTGAAACAGGAAGCGGTGTGTGTCACCTTTTTGTGGACAAGTCAGCTGATTTTGCCATGGCATGCTCCATTGCGGAAAACGGCAAGCTACAGCGGCCTGGAGTGTGCAATGCACTGGAAACCTTTGTGGTTCATCAAGATATTCTGGAAAGCTTCCTGCCTTTGTTGGAAGAAAAGCTTGCTGGTCGTTGTCAGCTGCGGTGTGATGCAGCTTCCTTCCCAGTGTTGAAGGCCGCTGCTCAAAAGGCTGGACGACCAGATTGCGTGATTCAAGCTGTGGAAGAGGATTTTGGCTACGAGTTCTTGGATACCATTGCGGCGGTGAAAACCGTGGCTTCTGTGGATGAGGCCATTGCCTACATCAACAGTCACAACACCATGCATTCAGAGGCAATTATTACAGAAAGCCTTGCCAATGCCACAAAATTCCAGCAGCTTGTTGATGCCGCTTGCGTTTATGTAAACGCATCCACTAGATTTACAGATGGAGGTGAATTTGGCTTTGGTGCAGAGCTGGGAATTAGTACCCAAAAGCTCCACGCCAGAGGTCCCATGGGCTTGGAGGCACTCACCACCACAAAATATTTTATTGAAGGAAAGGGGCAGGTTCGCTAATGATTCAATCAACCATCCAGTCAGCACGAAAAATCGTGATAAAAATCGGTTCAAATACCTTGGCAAAGGAAGATGGCACCATCAACCTTGATTTTATGAAGGATTTTGCTCGGCAATGCAGCGATTTGATGAAAGCAGGCAAGCAGATTGTTATTGTGTCTTCTGGTGCCCAGGTAGCTGGTGTGTCCACCCTGGATCGCTGGTCTCGCAAAAAGGACATCCACTATCGGCAGGCCCTCTGTGCTATTGGGCAGGTGGAGCTCATGGATAGATGGCGTCAGGCCTTTGCAGACTTTGACCTGCATATTGGTCAGCTTTTGTTGACAAAGGAAGATTTTGCTGACGACCATCGCACCTTGAACATGCGAAACACTCTCTTTACCTTGGTGGATGAGGGTGTTATTCCCATCATCAACGAAAACGACTCCGTTACCTTTGACGAAATCCGCATTGGAGACAACGACAACCTGAGTGCATTAACCGCTGTTTTGTGGAATGCCGATCTTTTGGTCCTGTTCAGTGACATTGATGGAGTCTTTACGGACAATCCCAAGAAAAATCCTGATGCTCAGCTGATAGAGCAGGTGGCAAATATCAGTGAGCTGCGGAGCCAAATCATTATTGGCGAAACAAATAGCTTCGGTTCTGGTGGAATGGCCACAAAGCTGGAGGCTGCTGAGCGAACTACCTCCTACGGTATTCCCATGATTTTGGCAAACGGTGGCAAACCTCATGCCTTGGAGCAGCTGGCTCAGGGAATGATGAAGGCCACCCTTTTTGAAGGCCAAGACGTGTAGCTTGGGGCATTTCCCAGAGTGGCAAGATTACAAGGAGAAAAACATGATTGATGTAAAGGTTGCCTGTATTGGAACTGGTATGATGGGGGGCGCCTTGATGAAGGCCGTGGCAAAGGTGGTGGGCGGGGAGAATCTCACGGTTTCCGATGGAAGCTTTTCCAAGGCTCAAGCCTATGCTACAGAGGTTGGTTGCCATGCTGTAGCTTCCAATGGAGAAGCCGCCCAAGCTGCCGACGTGATTTTTCTTGCTGTAAAGCCCTTTTTGATTCAGCAGGTGGTGGAAGAAATCTCTCCCCATTTGTCTGGAAAAATCCTTGTGTCCATGGCGGCGGGATTAAAGATTGCGTCCATTCGTGAAGCCTGTGCTGTAGCTGATGCTGTTCAGTGGGTGCGGATTATGCCCAATCTGCCTGCCGTGGTGGGTGAAGCTATGATTGGCTTGTGCGGGGCGGCTGAAACTTCTGGTGAAACCTTGGAAAAAGTAAAAACTTTGTTGTCTGCTGCTGGTAAGGTGGAAATTGTAGAAGAAAAGCTTATGGATGCAGTTACTGCCATCAGCGGTTCTGGCCCCGCCTATTGCTTCCTGTTTATAGAAGCCCTAGCAGATGCCGCTGTAAAGCTGGGGATGAATCGTCAGCAGGCTTACGTTTACGCTGCCCAAACCCTTCGTGGGGCTGCCACCATGCAACTGGAAACAGGCCGCCACCCAGGAGATTTGAAGGATGGCGTTTGCTCTCCTGCTGGTACTACCATCGCTGCCGTGGAGGCTCTGGAACAGAAGGGCTTCCGTAGTGCCGTGATGGCTGCAGCCACCGCCGCCTACAATCGTTCCGTGGAGCTGGGTTAAAGGTTAATTTTTTCTATCGTCAAGAGTCTACTGAGTAGTAGAGCTGAACTGACGGAAATGGTGGGGGAAGCCAGGGGTGCCTACTGACGGCACCATCCTGGCTTTTTCTCTTTTATGTTAAGTTTTCCTTATACTACATCCATACGGGGAACATCGGCGGTGTAGTCCACGCCAGCCACGTCAAAGCCGTTGGTGGCCATAAAGTCGTGACGGTAGCCTTCCATGTCTCCCAGCTGGGGAAGATTTTCCTGTGTTACCTGAGCCATGCGACGGTCAACCTCGGCCTGAACCTCTGGGTCAAGCTCCCAGTCGTCAATGCGAATAAGGTGGGCATCATCTACAGGCACTGCTCCACCAGTGTACAATCGTTCAGCAAAGAGACGTTCCATCTGCTCGATACAGCCCTCGTGGGTTCCCTTTTCCTTCATTACCTTGAACAGGATAGAAAGATACAATGGAATAATGGGGATAACGGCACTGGAGCGAGTTACCAATCCCTTGTTTACAGAAACGTAGGCTTCACCCTTAATTTTTTCTCCCATCAGGCTGTGGAGTTCAAGGGCTGTCTTTTCCAAGTGCTTTTTAGCTCCACCAATGGTTCCGTCACGATAAATTGCGTGGGAAAGGGCAGGGCCAATGTAGGAATAAGCTACGGTTTTGCAGCCCTCAGACAAAAGACCTTCCTTCAGCAGGGCTTCAATCCAAAGCTGCCAGTCCTCGCCACCCATTACCTTTACGGTTTCAGCGGCTTCCTCGTCATTGGCAGGCTCGGCGCTCATTTCAGAAAGCTCGCCAGTCATCATGTCTACGGTCATGCCGGTGTAGGGCTTACCAAAGGGCTTCAGTACGGACTTGTACAAAACGCCTGTTTCTGGGTCGGTACGAACAGGGCTTGCCAAGCTGTACACTACCAAGTCAAAGGTAACGCCCATTTTCTTGGCTTCTTCGATTACAGCCTTGCGACAGTCGTTGCTGAAAGCGTCCATGTTTAGGGTAACAGAAGGAAGTCCTGCAGCCTTGGCAGCATTGTCAAAGGCAAGGTTGTTGTACCAACCAGGAGTTCCACCCTTCTTTTCTGAGCCTTCCTTTTCAAAGGACACACCGATGGTAGCAGCTCCGTATTCAAAGGCTGCTACAATGCGGCTGGCAAGACCGTAGCCGGTGGAACAACCCAAAACCAAAACAGCCTTGGGAGCATTGCCACCTTCTGCTGCAGTCTTGATTCCACGCTTTTCCTTGCAGGACTTTACGTAGTTAATTTGATGCTCAGTTTCCTTGCCACATCCCACAGGATGAGCGTTAATGCAGATGTTACTGCGAATCATTGGTTTAATAACCATTGTTTTCTCCTTTAATTTTTCTGATAGATTGGGAAGCAAAAAGGGGCTACCCTGTGGCAGCCCCAGCTACACTTAATCCTTGAATTTCTTCATGATAACACAACCGTTATGTCCACCAAAGCCCAAGGAATTGGAGGCGATACAGTTGATTTCACCTGCTACAGGCTTGTTAGGAACGTAATCCAAGTCACAGCCTGCTTCCAGGTCAGGGTTTTCCAGATTGATGGTAGGAGGATAGAAGCCCTCGTTCATGGCCTTTACGCTGATAATAGCCTCGATGGCACCAGCTGCACCAACACAGTGACCAGTCATACTCTTGGTGGAAGAAACCTTCATCTTGTAGGCGTGATCACCAAAGGCCAGCTTTACCATCTTTGTTTCTGATGGGTCGTTGATGGGGGTAGAGGTTCCGTGGGCATTGTAGTAATCTACTTCTTCTGGCTTAATTCCGGCATCTTCCAGAGCTAGCTTAATGGCCTTTGCTCCACCTGTTCCGTCCAAGCGGGGGCTGGTAATGTGATATGCATCGCTGGATGCACCAAAGCCCGCAAATTCGGCGTAAATCTTTGCGCCACGCTTCTTTGCATGCTCCAACTCCTCCAGAATCAGGATACCAGCACCTTCACCCATGGTAAAGCCTTCTCGCTTTGCGTCAAAGGGGCGACTTGCAGCCTTGGGATTGTCGTTGAAGGAGGTAGCCAGTGTCTGAAGCACGGTAAAGCATCCGATTCCAAAGCCAGTGATGGCAGCTTCTGTTCCACCAGCAACACAAACGTCAAGGCGACCAGAACGAACCAAATCCAAAGCTGCACCCAGGGCATCGGTTCCAGAGGCACAAGCGGTGGCCAAGGTCCAAGAAAGACCTTCAATGCCAAATCTCATGCTGATGTTAGCTGCACCTTCATTTGTAATGAACAAGGGTACAGACAGGGGAGGAATGCGGGTATTTCCAGCTTCAAAATAGCGCTTGTAACCAGCTTCCATAGTTTCAAATCCACCAATACCGTTACCCAGCATGATTCCAGACTTTTCGGCAGAAATGGTTTCCTTGGTGTAGCCAGCATCCTGAATAGCTTCTGTGGCGGCTGCTACTGCAAACTGGGTAAAGCGGCTCATTTTGCGAGCTTCCTTCTTATCTACTCCCCAGTTGGTCATATCAAAATTCTTTACCTCAGCGGCAATCTTTACTGCATAATCTGTTGTGTCGAACAGGGTAATTTTGTCGATTCCGCATTCACCAGCCATAACGGACTTCCAAGTTTCTTCTACAGAATGTCCAATGGGGGTTACGGCTCCCATTCCAGTAATTACAACTCTTCTTTGTGACATATTTGTCTCCTTATCTTATTCTTTGGGGAAAGCTTTTTCCCTCGTTTATTTCTGATTGTCTTGCAAGACTGTGTTGTTTAGCTGTCTTGAAAGACTCTATTTCTGATTGTCTTTGTTTCTGATGGCCACGTGGCGAATCTTACCGCTGATGGTTTTTGGGAGCTCCTTTACAAACTCAATGAGTCGGGGAGCCTTGTACAGGGCTGATTCAGTCTTGGCAAACTCCTGCAATTCCAAGGAAAGGTGCTGGCTAGGCTCATAGCCAGGGGCAACTACAATGGTAGCCTTTACTACTTGGTTTCGAGTATCGTCGGCCACACCTGTTACGGCACATTCCAAAACGGCGGGATGCTGCATCAAGGTGCTTTCCACCTCAAAAGGACTGATACGGAAGCCAGCACTCTTAATCATGTCATCGATGCGACCTACAAACCAGAAGTATCCGTCCTCGTCGGTGTAGGCCATGTCTCCAGTGTGGTACAGGCCGTCCATAAAGGCTTCCTGTGTACGCTGCTCATCCTTGTAGTAGCCTGCAAACATACCAAAGGGGCGGCCCTTGTCCAGGTGGATAACGATTTCTCCCACTTCTCCTGCAGCACAGGATTTGCCGTCTGAGTCGATAATATCGATGTTGTAACCAGGAGCAGGCTTACCCATGGAGCCTGGCTTTGGTTCCATACCGTCAAAGTTACCGATGGTCAAGGTTAGCTCTGTTTGGCCGTAGCCTTCCTTCATCTTAAGTCCAGTTTTTTCGTAAAACTTGTTAAAGATTTCGGCGTTCAGTGCTTCACCAGCGGTGGTACAGTGAACAAGGCTAGAAAGATCGTACTTGGAAAAATCCTGTCGCACCAGATAGCGGTATACCGTTGGAGGAGCACAGAAGGTCGTTACCTTGTGTTTTTCCATCTTTTCCAAGAGGCGACCAGGCACAAAGGTAATCATGTCGTAGGCAAAAACGGCACTTCCTGCAAGCCACTGTCCGTAAATCTTTCCCCACACCGCCTTTGCCCAGCCAGTTTCTGCCAGTGTCAGATGGAGGCCGCCCTCCACAACCTTTTGCCAGTACTTGGCGGTAACGATGTGGCCCAGTGGGTAGGCAAAGTTGTGCTGTACCATCTTGGGATAGCCAGAAGTGCCGGAGGTAAAGTACAGCAGCATAATGTCATCGTTGGAAGCAGATTCAGCTCCCTGGGGACGCTGGAATTCCTGTGGCAGCTCAGGGTAGGCATCTGCAAAGGAAAGCCAGCCTTCTCGGTGGCCTGTAGTAACCAAGGTTTGCACCGTGGGGGAATTGGACATAGCTGAGTCGATTTGGTGCTGCAGATCCTTGTCCTCCAAGGCCACAATCATCTTGATTCCTGCGGCATTGGTACGATATTCGATGTCGCTTTTCAGCAGGAGGTTGGTGGCAGGGACTGCAATGGCTCCAATCTTGTGGAGGGCCAGCAAAAAGAACCAGAACTCGTAGCGACGACGAAGAATCAGCATGACGGCATCGCCCTTTTTGATTCCCTGAGAAAGAAGGAAGTTAGCAGTTTTATCGGAGGCAAGCTTCAAGTCCAAGAAGGAGAAGATTTTTTCTTCATCATTGTCGTCGCACCACACCAATGCAGTTCGATTTGGCTCAGTTTTTGCATACTCATCCACCACATCGTAGGCAAAGTTGAAATTTTCAGGAATCTCAATGGAAAAATTATCTTTTAATTCTTCGTAGGTTGTGTAGTCGTGATTTCCTTTTACGTATTTTTTGAACATCATTCTAAAAAAGACCTCTTGCAAAAAATTACTGTGGGCTAGCTTGTTTTCAAATTGCCCGGTGGATTTTAGACACAGCTCAAAAGAAAAAGGTTGCAACTTTTACAAAATGTTTTGGAGCTGCCTTGTCAGCGGTGTCGGGAACATACTAGGGTATTATGACACTTTTGTCAATTATGTCAGCTATTACAAAAGCTGAGGATTTTAGTTCTATATAAAAAATTATTCGTTTACAAAAGCTTATTTCACTTCTATAATTATAAGAATAGACTATACTTTTTGGGAGTTCGGTATGTCACAAAAGAAGAGCCCTTCTGACAAAAACTCAATGAAAATATTGACCAAGCTTGTTCTGATTGTTGGAGCTTCTATCCTTGTGAGTTGCATTTCCGTTGCAGTTGTTTCCTTGTTTATGTTTGACAAAGAGATTATGGAAGATACCATGTCTCAGTTGGATTACACTGCCTACGGTATTGAAGCTATAATGGAGGATTGGGAGAAAACCTTGGAAGGTAATGTTAAGATGCTTTCCGAGCAAGAGGAAATGCATGGTCTTATTCAAGAGCAAAATCAAGCTAATATCCAAGAATATTGTAAGCGTGTTGCTGAGGAATTAGGACTTGACCTCTTAGTAATTATGGACGACTCCGGTATAGTTATGGGTGGTGATGGGAAGCTGGCTCCAGGTATGAATTTCTCCTCCCTGTTGACTGTTCGTGAGACGCTTCAGGGAAATGCTAATTATACTGTGGAAGAGGTATATTCTGTTGGCTTCTGTATCCTGTCTGCAGCTCCG
>JAFYWB010000037.1 GCA_017549025.1 Treponema sp. | reverse complement strand
TGGTACAACCTCAGTAAAATTATACCATGAAAACAAAATCCTGTAAAATTTTTTGAAATAAGCTTCTGTAAAGGTCTACTTTTACTTAACTAAACACAAACTCACTTTGCTGGTGAAAGTTAATACTCATCAAGATACCAATACAAATCATGCCAGTCCACAGGGAGGATCCACCGTAGGAAAGAAACACCAAGGGAATTCCCGTAATGGGCATGATTCCCATAACCATGCCTACATTAACAATAAAGTGAAAGAAGAACATGGCAAGGATTCCAGAGGCCACATAGTAACCAAACAAATGCTTTGTAGTCTTGATGATGGAGATAATGCGAAACAAGATAACCAAATACAATACGAAAACTACACAACCGCCAACAAATCCCCATTCCTCAGAAAGAATGCTAAAGATAAAGTCAGTGCTCTGCTGGGGCAAAAACCGCAGGTGACTCTGAATACCCTGTAAAAAGCCCTGCCCCAGCATGTTACCAGAACCAATGGCGATTTTCGACTGGATAATGTTCCAACCAGCTCCAAGAGGATCGCTTTCTGGGTCGATAAAGATGATGAGACGCTGAATCTGATAGGGCTTTAGCACCTTGCCAGCAGCAATGGACATAATCAAGGCCACCGTAGTGATTCCAAAGCAGTAGGCAATCCAGTAGTAATATCTGCTTTTAAACAGCATGTATCCAATAATACCAATCAAGGTAATGGTTCCTGCCGCTGCAATAATAACGAAACGAAGTCGCTGGTTTGTCAGCACCTTCAAAATGGGAACACTTCGCTGCAAGATTTCAGATTCCCACACTGGTAGCACGGTACAGACTACCGTCAAAATACCTGTCAAAATCACCATAAAAAGGTATCGTGAGGGAATTCCTGCCATAAAGCACATTATCAAGAAGATGGGAATATACACACTGGCTGTTCCTAGGTCTGGCTGCAGGAGAATCAACATTAAGGGCACACCCATAATGAACAAGGAGGTTATAAATCTTTTCCGATCTGAAACCTTGTCAGTCCGCTCAAAATACCAAGCCAAAAAGAAAATATAGACAATCTTTGCAAATTCAGAAGGCTGAACACCAAGATTTCCCAATCCCAGCCAGCTTCGAGCTCCGTTAACAACCTTACCGAATAAGCCAGTGTACAAGAGCACCAACACCATACCGATAAAAAGCTTGGGAGCCTGCTTTACTAGTTTGCGATAGTCAAAGATGGCAGCTACAGCCATGAGAATAAGTCCTGCAGAACCAAACACTATTTGTCGGATATATTCCTGGGATACAGAAATTCCTGCAGAGTTTACACTTGAAGAATAGATAAACACCACACCTATGGTAATTAGCAATACCATAGACATCAAGAGAATCAAATCAAACAATTCAAATATACGTAGCTTCATTCCTTGCCTACTCCTGTCTTCCTACAGGTCGAGTCAAATAGCGGAATCCCAAGGCGTCAATAGCCTGATCATAATCTTGATTGGCAAAAATTCCCTGCATAATGATGTTAGTGGCATAAGGTGCCCACCACTCCCAGGTATTTACGGCTTCTACCAACACCACCGTAACAATTGCATCCTCTGGTGGCCCATCGTAGGGAGCATAGGCCACAAACCAAGAGTGCCACTGGTTCTTGTATTGAGCCACCTCCGCAGTACCTGATTTTCCCGCAATCTGCACCGTCTTGTTCTTCAAGGGGAACAGAACCGTTCCGTCAGTTACCGTATGACGCATGGCTTCCTTCACGGTTCTCCACACGGACTTATCGATAGAAGATTCATGTAAAACCTCAGGCTCAACTGTTGAAATTACCTCACCACTGGCTGGATCACGAATCTCCTTCAAAACATGGGGCTTGTAAATAACACCTTCGTTCACCACCATGGCAATGGCATTTGCCATGTGCAAGGGAGTTACGGTGGTGTATCCCTGTCCAATAGCAGCACTCAAGGTATCTCCACCAAGCCATTTTTCGTGGTAACGTCGTTCCTTCCACTGGGCTGTTGGAATAAATCCAGCAGAATGGCTGGGAAGGTCAATTTCCAAGGAACGGCCAAGGCCAAATTCTTGGGCATAGGAAGCAATCATATCAATGCCAATAAAATCCCTACCGATGGTCCAGTAATAAACGTTGCAGGATTGAGCTAGAGCGTTCTTCAAATCCATGTAGCCATGACCTGGAGTTCCAATATGGCAACGGAAGGTTCTGTCACCGTAGCGAATAGAGCCAGTACACTCCACCTTTTTTTCAGCAGGCATGGACTGTTCCTCCAGCATAGCAGCTGACATAATCACCTTAAAGGTAGAAGCTGGTGGATAGGCTGCATTTATGGCACGGTTCAACAAGGGATTGTTGGAGGCATTCACCATCCGAGCATATTCTTGAGACGCATTTTCGGAGCTAAACAAATTGGAGTCAAAATAAGGATATGATACCATGGCAAGAATCTCACCAGTGGCAGGCTTCAGCACTACCGCAGCCCCTACCCGTTCTCCCAAGGCCTTTTCCGTAAGGGTTTGGATATTGGTATCGATGGTCAAAACAAGATTCTTTCCCATCTCAGGATTAATCACCGTTAAGGCATCGGACAAAAGCCTACCACGAACGTCTACTGTGGTGGATTCTCGTCCTGGAACCCCCTGTAAAATGGAGTCATATTGCTTTTCAATACCTGTTTTTCCAATAATACTGGTATTGGTATATCCCTGATTGTACATCACCTTCAATTCTTCTCTGGTAATGTCACCAACATATCCCAAAATGTGAGACATGGAACCAGTCTGCACATAGCTTCTTAAAGGCTTTGAACGCCAGGAAACTCCCGGCAAATCATTTTTATTCTCCGCAATATCAGAAACCATAGCAAATGGAACATTGGATTTAACTTCTATGGCAGAAAAGGAGCTTCGTTGGCTGGCAGGAATCTTGGCATCGATTTGCTTTTTATCAATTTGCAGAATATCAGCGAGCTTTGCAGCTACAGTATCATACTTTCCCGAAGGAATCTCACCGGGAATCAAGTCCACCGCAAAGGAGTCTGTATTAACAACCATGGGAACGGTGGCATTTCTGTCGTAAATTTCACCACGCTGGGCGGGAATAGTTTTTACACGGCTAGAAATATCCTCTGACTGCTGACGATACTGAGCACCTTCTAGCACCTGCATGGAAAACAGCTTCATGGTATAAATAGCAAAGGAAGCCAGGATAATTAAAACCAGCACCACCAGCTTACTATCTCGTTTTAATGAAACTCCCGACTTTGATTTTAGATCATTTACTCTCATCCGCGGGAAATCTCCTTATTATCGCTGAGCCAAGAGGAAAAAAGCGAAAGGAAGGCAAACACAAAGGGAGCAAGAATCACATTGAACAACAATTCCATACCAAAGGCATACGAAAATAAATCGTAGGTAATTACCCCGTTGGGGAAAAAGAAGGAAATGAAGCCAATGATAATAGCCTTTGCAATGGTGGCAATAAGTGCCAACAATGCAGGAATCACAATTTTAGAAACATTTAATACTTCATGGAAAAGACCTGCAAAGAAGCCCAAAAGAGTACGCAAAAGACAGTTCAAACCAAAGGGAGTTGCTGTTAGAAAATCCAACAGTAAACCAGATACAAAGCCAGTGGCCTCACCAGTCAAGGAGCCGTTTTGCACAGAAATGTAAAGCACCACCAGTAGCAACAAATCTGGAACTACAGGAAGAAACACCACGTTGGACAACAAAGCTGTTTCCAAAAGGGAACATACCAACAAAATGATGAAAATAACTAATGGCTTACGAATCATTTTGTTGCATCCTCCCCTGCTTCTACCTCTGGATTCACTTCCTTCATGTCCACAACAATAACGGTCTCCAAGCGACCAAAATCAAGAACTGGTGTCAGCTCAATATTCAAAGAGGAATCATAATCCTGCACGGTAATGGTAGAAATATACCCGATGGGAATATCCTTCAAGAAATTTTCGTTTTCTCCAGAGGTAACCACCAAATCGCCGTACTGCAAGTCAGGAAGCACTCTTTTTTTAATATACTTCATGGAAAGGGGGCTGTCTTCCCAGCCCAATCCACTGACAAGTCCCACATCTCTCGTATTTTGAATACGAGCAGAAACATTGCAATCATAGTCGTAGATGGGCATAACCATACTAGTGGTATAGCCCACCTGCAACACCTTTCCCACCAGTCCAATGGTACCATTTTGAATTGCAATCACCGGCATATTCTTTTTGATACCCTGGTGGCTTCCCTTGTCGATGGTGATAAAGGAATATTGATTGTTTGGATCCCGCCCAATAATCTGAGCAGGATGACTTTTATACTCAAACTGGGTAGTAAAATCCAGCTGCTCCCTCAATCGCTCATTTTCCCGCCGAATTTCTGCATTGCTCTGCTGCATGTATTCGTAGTTTTCCAGACGCTGGGTAAGTCGCTGGTACTCCTCCCGTAGCACACGGATTTCTTGTACTGCAGACACAACGCCAGTGACGCTGGAATACACTGCCCGAGTCCCCTTTTGCAGGGCAGATAAGGCGGAAAAACCCACCGTCTTAAAATTCACGATGAATCCGCCTGTGGACAAGGCCAGCATAATGCTTGAAATCAGCAAAAGCAAAACCAATACAAAAAGAGAAGGTTTGAGAAGAAATTGAGGTTTCCGCAATGCCATGAAAGCACCTAGTTGTTCAGGTTATCGTAGATACTTCTGTCAGAGGAAATATCCCTAAACAATTCAAAGGCCTTTCCAGCACCGATGGCAACACATTCTTGAGGATTATCCACCAACAAAACAGGTACACCAGTTTCCTTGGAAATAAGCTTTGGCAAGCCCTTCAGCAATGAACCACCGCCAGTCATTACAATTCCGTTTTCGATAATGTCAGCGGAAAGCTCTGGTGGAGTCTGTCCCAAGGTTCGCTTAATTACCTCTACAATCTGGGTTACAGGATCTTTCAAAGCTTCACGAACCTCTACAGAGTCAATTTCAAGACGGCGAGGAAGACCAGTAATGGCGTCGGTTCCCTTGATTTCCATCTTTTCAATGCTCTTGTCAGCAGCAGCATTTCCAATCTCGATTTTAAGTCGTTCTGCAGTCTGCTGACCAATAATCAAGTTGTGAACACTGCGAACATGCTTAACGATGGACTCGTCAAACTCATCTCCACCAAGACGGATAGCATTAGTAACAACCATACCACCCAAGGAGATTACAGATACTTCTGTTGTTCCACCACCAATATCACAAACCATGTGACCTTCTGGCTCGTCAATGGGAATCTGGGCACCGATTGCAGAAGCCAAAGATTCAGCGATACATTCAACTTCCTTGGCACCAGCCTTAACAGCAGCCTCCTCTACAGCGTGCTTTTCCACTTCTGTAATACAAGTGGGAATACCAATCTTCATTCTGGTGGATTTGAACACCTGGTGACGGGGAACAATCTTGGAGATAAAGTAACGAATCATCTTCTCTGTACTGGCCATATCAGCAATAACACCATCCTTCAAAGGACGGATTGCAGTGATGGTCTCTGGAGTCTTCCAAAGCATACGTTTAGCCTCGGCACCTACAGCTACGACACGGTTGGTACCACGCTCCACAGCCACAACAGAGGGCTCATTTACTACAATACCCTTTCCACGTACATAAATCAAAGTATTGCAAGTACCCAAGTCAATTCCAATATCTGTGGAAAACTTATCAAAAAAAGCCATATATTTTCTCCTATCTTAGTTACTTATATTCAGCGAGTCGCAATAATGCCCCCTGATGATTTACGTCCAGCTTAAGAACCTTTCTCCATTCTGAACGAGCCTTCACCAGCTCACCACGCTTCTCGTATACTACACCAATACCATACACTGCGTCTGCATAGTTTGGATTTATTTCCAACATTGCTCGATATTCTTGTTCTGCTTCGTCGAAATTATCTTCATCAAGATAAATCTGCCCCAACAAGGACATGCTTTTCAATCTCACCGTATCATCACCAGTGGAGGTGGAAATACGATGTAAATATGCCTTTGCAGCAGACAACTGACTATTCTTATAATACTGTTCTGCAATAGAAAGTAACAAAATATCAGATTCTCGCACTAAAAGTGCTTCAGTAAATGCGGCGATACTTTTTTCTGTTAGTCCCAAGGTGGCATAGCTCAGTCCCAACAACTCTGGAATGTCGTCTGCCACGTACTGTTCATTCTTTGCCAAAGCAAGATATTTTACCGCTAAATCGCTGTAATAATGATAATCTGAAAGGGTATTTTTGTAGAAATAAGCCTTTCCCAGCATATAATGCACCTGGGCACGAGCATTTCCACGAGTTTTTAAAGCTGCCAAACGGAGGGAATTGATGGCCGTATCCAAGTAAGACTGAGCCAGAGAGGTATCAGTTTCAGAGACAGCAAGATAAAATCCTGAATAGCCGTTAAAAGCCAAGGTCATTGCATGAAAGGGCTTGTCCAACAACAATCCTCTGGTCAAATCGTATACTTCTTGATAATTGCCTTCCTGCCACAAGGTCGAAATTTGATTCATGTTAACGGCAGCTTCTTTTTTTAGATTGATAAAATACAGAACGGGAATGGTAATGAGAGCTGAAACTACCAGAACGATAAGGCATACAACCAAGCGGCGCAAAAACTTACTCTTGCGTCGATAAATATTTTGCTGAGTTGTAGACTTCTGTTTACGTTCCACCCAATTCCCCAAAAAAAAGACAGAAAATATAATAAGCCGGGTTCTGTCACTTGATGGCAACCAAAGCCACCATCAAGCATGGTCATCTATCTAGGATACAGATTTCCCTGTATCTCCAGCAACCTACCCGTAGCCGAGGAGGTAAACCCAAAGGATTCACCTCCCTATCGGAGTTACAGCTACTGCTTGGTCTTGCTCCAGACGAGGCTTGCCCTGCGACATCCGTTACCGTCTGCCCGGTGGGCTCTTACCCCACCATTTCACCCTTACCTTGTAAACAAGGCGGTTTGTTTTCTGCTGCGCTTTCTGTAGTAGCATCGTCACCAATGCTACTCCCGGTTGTTAACCGGCATCCTTTCCGAAGGAGCCCGGACTTTCCTCTCTTTCCATGACCCCATAGAGCCATGGAAACAGCGACCATATATTTTCTGCCCAATCAACAAAATTAATCTTCGTACTCGTCCAGTTCTTTTACTTCGTCCTGGTCTTCGTCCTCATCCATATCCTCGTCAAATTCATCATCATCCAAATCAACAAGGCTTCCAGCAGCATCATCAAAGTTGAAGAAGGTTTCATCTCCTTCTTCCTGCTCTTTATAATGCAAGATACGGCTACAGTAAGGACAGAATACGATGTCCTCACCTTTATGAACTTCATTAGCAAACTGGGCAGGAAGAATCATGTGACAACCATCACAAACATTGCCCTTAACGTCAACAATACCTCGGTTCTGCTTATTTCGAACAATTCGTTTAAACTTAAACACAATTTCTGGATCCAAATCTAGAACAATTTCATCTTCACGAATCTTCAGGGATTCCAGCTGAGCCTGATATGCATCTACATTGCGGGCCCAAGAAGCCTTCTTTTCTTCCAGCTCTGTCTTTCCCATTTCCAGATCTTGTTCCTTGCGGCTCATCTTTGCAGAAAGATCCTCAAAATGGCGCTCCTCTGTCTGCAATTCCTTCCGCAACTGGCTTTCCTTTTCGGAGGCATCCTTGATTTCCTTGTCCAAGGCCTCATATTCACGGTGAGTGGTAATGTTGTCCATTCCACGCTCTCCCCGCTCACGGGCTGCCACAGCTTCGTCTAAATCGAACTTCAGCTTGGAAATCTTAGCCTTTACCTCTTCGTAGGCTGTGTTTATATTGATGTATTCTTCCTTCATTCGAACCAACAGCTCATCCTGCAGGCCCAAATCCTTAGGAGCATTCTCTATCTTTGACTCAATCTCATATTTTTCAGCAAGAATTTCCTGCAATGCGATAAGTTTGTCAAATACATTGGTCATATCCATGAACAAAACCCCTCTTCTAAAGCTATACTAAACTTAATTTATATCCTATTATCGATGGAATGTCTAGCATATCCCCACAGCCCAGCTGTGAAAGCTAGGCCGTGCGGCTGCCAGCATTAATCCATATAATCCCGCAAGCCACCAGAACGACGTGGATGGCGCAAACGACGCAATGCCTTTGCCTCAATCTGACGGATACGCTCTCTGGTAACGTCAAAGTACAGACCAACCTCCTCCAAGGTGAGGGAGAAACCATCGTCCAGTCCAAAACGCATTTTGAGAACCTCCTGCTCTCTGGGAGGCAAGGTAGCCAAAATGGTGTGAAGGTGATCCTGCAGCATGGTGTATGCTGTCTTGGATGCGGGATTCTCCACGTCCTTGTCCTCGATAAAGTCTCCCAGTGAGGAATCCTCCTCCTCTCCGATAGGTGTTTCCAAGGAAATTGGTTCACGGGCTACGTTCTTCACCTGCTTTACACGAGAAACGGGCCAACCCAGCTGCAAGGCGATTTCCTCGTCAGTAGGCTCACGTCCAAACTTCTGCATCAGCTGGCGGGATTCACGCACCACCTTGTTAATCTGTTCAATCATGTGAACAGGAACACGGATGGTTCGGGCCTGGTCAGAAATGCTTCTGGTAATAGCCTGACGAATCCACCAGGTTGCGTAGGTGGAGAATTTATATCCTTTGCGGTACTCGAACTTTTCTACCGCCTTAATAAGACCAATATTTCCTTCCTGCACCAAATCAAAGAACTGCAAGCCACGGTTGGTATATTTCTTTGCAATAGAAACAACAAGACGCAGGTTTGCATTGATGAGCCGATTCTTAGCCTCCTTCATCATGCGGCGTCCACGGTTGATTTCCTTTGACATGGAAATGATTTCAGAAACGTCATTTTCAAACTCATACTCAAGCTTTCTGAGCTTACGGCTAATTTTCTGAATCTGAGTGTAAATCTCACGAATCTCGTCAGCGGAAATTCCCAAGTCGGCTTCCAGTTTGGCCCGCTCGGATTTCATTGCAATACGCTTTCCCAAGCTTCTTAAATCACTGAAGTCGGTAATGCGTAGCTCCTTGGCCTTCTTGTCCTGACGGTTGCGGTATTCGCTAATACGACGAGTTGCATCCAAGAACCGTGAAGAAAAACGCTCGATTTCCTCGGACTGGATTTCAACACTCTGGAGAGAAACCATTATTTTTTCTCGCAAGGCCACCAGCTGGGGATCATTGAAAATCTGGTTTGTTTGGTCTGTTTCATACAGCTGCTTTTTCAGCTGCATGTAAGCCTTCATGTCTGCAAAAACAGGCTTGATGTATTCACTATAGCAGGTCTTGAGACGACGCTTTTCGGTCATCTCCTCGTTGATTTCCTTTCTGTTGCGACCAGGCTGAATATCAATACGGGAAAAAGCCTTTACACCGATGTTGTAGAACTCAGGAATCAAGATTCCAGACTTTTTGATAACATCCTTGATGATATTCTCGCCGTCTTCCATCTTCTTGGAAAGCTCAACTTCCTGCTCGGCAGTTAGAAGGTTTTCCTTACCGATTTCTCGAAGATACAAACGAACAGGATCATCACCGCCAGAGTCCTTGTCTCCAGAAATAAGGCGCTTCTTTCCGCTGTCTTCATCAGCAACCTTCTGGGCATCCTCATCTTGAACACCCTCATCGTCATCATCTGAATCAAGAACAAAGTCGTCGTCATCTTCAACCTTGTCCAGTTCGTCGGTATCATCTTCCAGCTGGATGTTGTTTTTTGCCAACTCTGACAAAACCACTTCCATTTTGTCAGAGTTCAAAATTTCAGAAGGCAACATCCCATTCAATTCATCCCAAGAAATGGAACGCTTTTCCTTGCTATACTCAATCAGTTTTTCAATAGCCGAATCCAGTTCGTCCATCAGTGTGCATCCTTACTATCTAGTTCAAAATCAATATTCATCTTCTCGGAAATCAATTCCTCAAGAAGCCTCTGTTCCTCATAGGTGGTGGCGGAAGTACTTAACTGGCGGATTTTGTTCAGCAGGCGACTACGTTTGCGCTCAAGGCTATTTCTCTTGATGTGACGAATACTGTCTTCGATAACCTTTTCATGATTATCCGAATATTCGCCAGAGGTAATAACTCGGGCAACTAGACTTTTTAATTGCTCATTGCTGCATTTTGCCAGTACACTACCATGTAGGACTGATTCTTCCCTATAACATTCTTCCAGGATAATGAATAATTCCCTAGCCACCGGATCCTCAAAGTCCTCCGGCGATAGACTTGACCTCATCAAACCGTAGGTGTCTAAGTTTGCCACCACAGCCAACACAGAACGCAATTCCGCATTCAGCCGTATCTGGGGAGGCTTGGCGTCCCGAACCTCTTCTCCATGTCCCTGAACCCGAGACTCAGCTGCAACACGATTGGAAAAATCCTTTTTTACAGCCTCTATATTCAGATTCAGCACTTGACACAAACGTGCTAACCATGATTCTCTTTGTATATCAGATTTAAGCGCATCAATGTATGGAAAGAATGCCAATGCAGCTTTTGTTTTCCCCTCTGGGGTCTCTATTTGATGTTCTGTCGCCAAAAAAGATAACAAATAATCGCCATCAATTTTAGACCTATTTACAGATTCTGTCAATACTTCGGCTCCAAAATTCACCATAATTTCTGCTGGATCCTTTCCTCCCTCCAAGGAAATGATACGCACGGGAATATCGGCCTGACGACACATGAGAATGGCCTTCCAGGTAGCATCCCGCCCCGCTCTGTCTGAGTCAAAGGACAGGAAGATTTCCTCCACAAAGGGCTGCACCAGCTTTATTTGGTCTTGGGTAAGGGCTGTTCCCAGGGGCGCCACTGCATGGGTTAAACCACATTGATGGTAGGCCAACACGTCCATGTAGCCTTCGCAAAAGATAACCGCTTTTTCTTTACGAATGCTTTGTCGGGCAAGGTGAAAGCCGTACAAGGTCTTTCCCTTCTGGTACTGGAGCAAATCTCCAGAGTTTATGTATTTTGGACCCTCGCCCTCTAGCAAGCGCCCACCAAAGGCCACAGTTCGTCCCTGCCGGTCTCCAATGGGAAACATGAGCCTATTGCTGAAAAAAGAAATGTCCGGATATTTTTTGGAAAAAAGGCCAGAGTCGTTCAAAAATCCATCGCTGTAGTTTTTGCTACGGAGAAATTTTTTGAGCCAATAACGATTTGCAGGAGAATAGCCCAGCTGGAATTTTTGAATGGTATCCATGGTGATACCACGATTTAAAATATAGTCTAGGGCAAATTTCCCCTCTACAGTTGAGACAAGACAATAGTGATAGGAGCCTGCAACACGGGTATACAAGTCAATAAACTTATCCTTGAGGGAAGTGTCCTCTTCCTGCACCTGATGGGTACCAGAATAAACAACCTCTACCCCCGCATGCTTTGCTAAAAAGACCACCGCCTCTGGAAAGGACAGGCGCTCCACATTCTTTACAAAGTCGATGGCACTGCCACCTTCATGGCAACCGAAGCAATAGTACATGCCCTTGCTGGGAACCACGCTAAAGGATGGAGTTTTTTCTGTGTGAAAGGGACAGCAGCCCCACCACTCATCTCCACGGCGCTCCAGTCGAGTGTACTCACCAATAAGAGCA
Organism: Treponema sp.; assembly: GCA_017549025.1. Taxonomy (GTDB): domain Bacteria; phylum Spirochaetota; class Spirochaetia; order Treponematales; family Treponemataceae; genus Treponema_F. Next base: position 69,759 of record JAFYWB010000037.1, on the reverse strand, counting down.
GGCATATCCACCCGCTCCATAACCTGCTGGATTGTAGACTCAGAAATCCAGCCCTTCATTAATTACCTGCCGCCCGTTTGGTGTACAGCTGCCCCACTTCGATGTGCTCCTCAAAGCCTTCTGAAAAATGGTGGCTACCGTCTCCAGCATTGGTTACTCGGAAATAGAAATAAGGTGTTTCCGGTGGATTTGCTGCGGCATTCAAGGCAACAAGGCCTGGATTGGAGATGGGGCCAGGCGGTAAGCCTGCCCACATGTAAGTATTATAGGGACTATCCAGCTTTAAGTCCTTGTTGGTAACAATTTCTGGGTGGGGCCGACCTTCAATCTCCGTGATAATGTATACCACTGTGGCGCAGGAATATAAGCCGATATTTCTATCCAGCCGATTTTTAAAGACACTGGCAATAAGAGGGGCTTCACGGGCAACCTGATATTCCCGCTCCACGATAGAGGCAAGACGCACCACATCGAATAATTCCTGAGCAGAAAGCTGGGACAAACCATCTATACTGGAAATCTTTTTATAAAAGGTGTCCACCAGCATACGAACCACCGCTTCAGCCTTCATCCCTGGAATAAAATAATAGGTGTCGGGAAAAAGATAGCCTTCAAAGCTGTTGGCAGGAACATGATATTCCGCCAGTAAAACAGGATTTTTAGCTGCATCCATAAAATCCTGAGCAGAAACCACCTCCTTGTCCTCCAAAAGAGTCGCTACCTTGGAAAGGGTCAGCCCCTCAGGAATGCTCACCACAAGATGCTCCTGCCGCCCAGACTCCAATATCTCGAAAATCTCCGACAGATTCAGGGAAGATTGAATCTCATAAACACCAGCCTTCAGCTGCAAATTTTCCTTTCTGGCCAGAAGATAAAAAACAAGCTGAGAACGGATAATATTTTCTGATTCTAGTTGGGCTGCCACCGTTCTGATTCCTGTACCAGAGGGAACCTCTAGCTTATAGGAAATGGCAGATACCTGGTCCTGAGCCACAGGCCTTTGAGACAAAACCCACCAGCCAGCTCCAATTCCTCCAAGAATCAAAACAAGGGCTACAAAAATAACAAGACAGGTAAGCAAGATTTTTCGTATCACAACAACTCCAATATAACGAAAAAATCAGTGGATAACAAATTTAAGTATTGAAGAATTGCTCCACATCATCAATAGTCATGGCATTGTACACGGTATTGAAGATAGTGGCACTAAAGCGCTCCAAGCCATCGGGCAACCCCTGCCAGCGGATATACCGAGCAAGGATTGCTGTTTCCTGGGGAGTAAACGTATAGGTAAAAACCATGGGGTCTTTTTCTGACTCGTTCATATACTAAAGCTGAGCCCTTCCTGAGCAAGATAGAGCTCCATGTCGGTATTAGCCACATACTGAGCATACCACTGGGCAGACTGAAGGATGGAATTCAGCTTCTTGTCGTCATAGGTGGGCTCATGGTGGAATAAATACATCTTCTTGATATTCCACTTTGTGGCAAAATCTACCGCCAAAGAAAAGGCTGAATGTCCCCAGTTAGCCTTGTACAGGGCCTCTTCTACAGTGTACTGGGTATCAAGAATAATGGCGTTGGCATCAGTGAAGTAGGAAACGTTAGCCTCAGAATTGTCAAAGTCGGCACTGGACAGCTCCACATCTGTGGCGTAAATCACCTTCTTATCCCCTTCCACAAAGGAATAGGCATAGGAGTTACCAGGATGGGACATTTTCTTGGCCACAATGGTAAAGGCTCCAATTTGGAAGGGAACCCCTGGCTTAATCTGCTGAAAGGAAATGTCTGCGAAGAAACCAGTGTCAAACTGCACAGGGAAATAGGGCAAATCCATCTGGCGGGAAAGCAACTGCTTGGCATAAGGAAAAACGGAGTAAAAAATAATCTTACAGTTTTTCATATATGCCTGATCAAGGAAGGGCAATCCTTGGATATGATCCCAGTGGAAATGAGACAACAGGATATGGTAGGTATTGTCTGGAGCAGGAATTCCTCGCTTTCCAAATTCACGCAAACCAGTACCAGCATCAAGAATACACACATTTCCCTGACTGTCACGAATTTCCATGCAGGAGGTGTTTCCTCCAACGGTTCCAAAGATTGATGGAGGAAGAGAGGCAAGAAAACGCTCACGAGCATCGAGAGAAACAATATCTCTAGGTGAAATTCGCTGCACTACCGCCTCGATTTTTGCTTGAACCTGCTGGCCTGTAAGGGGTGTGGGAACAGACCCACGCACTCCCCAAAATCGGATATCCATAATTATCCCTCCTGTCTCCTAATGGGTTCATTTTCCTCATAACATCGCACTGCTTCTTCTATCTCGGAACCAGAGTGCATCTGACCACGATTTATTCCAGGGCATTCCTCTGCCTCCTGGCTCCAAGCTTCGGGACTTTTGACGATATAGGACCAAAAGGGATAGGTTGAACATTGCACAGGACGAGCCCCGTAAGCAGCACAGCCAGAATCCCAAAAGATACAATCGTTATTTTCTTTTTCCAGAAGACAAAGGACTTCATTGCCGTCGTAATAAGGAACCCAACGACAGTACTGTTTAATAAATTGCTGTTCTTCTAGGTTAAAGTATAGACAGAGATTTGTCAAATCCTTTTGAGATAGATACACAAAACCAGGTTCATGACGACAACAATGAGAACATTGAGTGCAGGAAAATTGAAGTCCATCAGAGGAATACCAACGAGCCACGCCATACTCCGAAACAATAGAATAAAAAAAAGGCGTTGAACTTATCGTTCAACGCCCTAAAGTGGGGAGAGAAGGATTCGAACCTTCGAAGGCGGAGCCAACAGATTTACAGTCTGCCCCCTTTGACCGCTCGGGAACCTCCCCATTCACTTAAGCCAACTCAGGGATTCGAACCCTGGACCCCGAGATTACAAATCACGTGCTCTGGCCAGCTGAGCTAAATTGGCAGTTGCGAACGTAGATGAATATATACCAAACACAAAAAAGTGTCAATACATATTTTAATTTTTTTTCAAAAAATTTTAAAAATTATAGTTCGCGATAAAAGGGCAAATATTTGTCCCGGATAACCGAGGTCCAGTCATATTTTTTCTGAACAGACTCTGCCCCACAGGCAATTATCTTGCCCAGCTTGGAAAAATCTGAACGAGCCAAATCTGCCAGTTCATTCAACACCCGGAACAAATTTTCCCCAGAGTTTTCCTCATAGAGAAAACCTGTCTTTCCGTCAATAATCTTTTTAAGACCGCCAGTGGCATGAGCTACCGGAATAGTTCCATACAGCTGGGCGATAAAATCCTCCAAACCACAGGGCTCAAACTTACTGGGCAGCACGATAAAATCTGCCGCCGCAGTGGATAGTCGAGAAACAGCTCGGTCGTAGCCTTGGAGGTAAACACATTTACCAGGAAAATTCATGGCAAGCTGGGACAGCTTATTTTCCAGTACAGATTCCCCCTGACCTACCAACAGAAAGCGAACATCCTTGCGGGCAGATAAAAGCATGGCGGCAGCATCGGCAAGCACGTCAATACCCTTCTGGCTAGCAATCCGTCCGTGATAGCAAAAATAAACAGCTCGTTTTCCCCGTTTGCCTTCAATGTCGCTGTCAGAAATACTTCCTGAACGGATAAATTCACTAGACAGCATTTTGCTAGAAGCAGAGGCATAATTCTGGATAAAGTACCGACGGTTTTTGTATTTTCCTTCCAAAATCCCCTTTTCAGGTGAAAAAGCAAAGGGCAGCAAGGAAGAATGCTTGCTGGAAGGATCGTAGCGATAGCAATCAATGCCGTTGGTAATACCGGTAATGGAATATCCTTTGCCAATGAAAAGCTGAGAAAGCCCCATAGTATCCTTGTTATCTGGATCCAGCAATTCTTGGGCATACCAGGGAGATACAGTAGTGAGGGCAGCAAAGTGACCAGCAGCCAAGAAGGGCTCCACCGATCCGCCATTCATACAATCGATTAAATGAGAGCTGGGGATTCCAGTGTAGGAAACAGCTTCCTCCAGACTGTGAAATTCGTGATGGTAGCCAGGACCAGCATTATGCACCGTCACGGCAAATTTTACGGGACTATAGCTTTCTCTAAACTCATCTACACAACGGGCCATGGCGGGAATCATGGCGGTGGCTGCATCCTGACAGTGAATAATCTGGGGAAGAGCCTTGGAAACCATTCCATACACCAGCACCGCCTTCTGGAACAGCACATCCATCATAAGGGCGTCATGAAAGCCAGTCCCTCTAACATGACTGCTGTTCCGCCGTTCATCTGCCAGAGTGTAGGTGTAGACACCAGTTTTTTCGCTGTAGATTTGGTGGATGATAAAGATAACCTCCACCTTTCCCACATGGGCTTTATCGAAGGATACCACGCAATCTCTACCGTCTACATAAATATGCTGAGGAGGAATGACATTGGGAGTGTAGCCTGTGGTTAAAACAAAATCAGTGCAGCCGTAGCGAGGAATCATCAGGGTAACATCTAACCCCTTGCTGGCCAAGCCCTCGCAAAGGGAGCAGGCCACGTTCTTTACACCACCAGCTTCTGCAATTCCAGCATATTCACGGCTAACCAGCCAAACCTTTTTTGGGGAACGTGAACTCATTGTGAAACCTGATGGGAAGAAGAACGAGCTTTGACAAAATCGGGACGAAGCACCTCTGCCCCGCCAGTATATACATGAACAGGCTGGCTCCCTTCTTCCATGTAGGCGGTAACCAAAAGGCGAATGGTGCGGGGCAAGCCACCCTGCACTGGAGCCTCTGCACTACAGAAAAGTGCTGCAGCCTTAACGAGATCTCCGCAAGCACTGCGACGGAGGGCTGCTGCTGGATTCAAGGCATCCAGATCACCAGTCATGGTAAAATGAAGGGATACAAAATCCTCTCCCTGCAATCCATTCTCGCAAAAAAGCCGAGAGCACATATCAGACACTGCATGTTGAATTTCATCTACAGTATTTCCGCAACACACAGCGCCACGGATTCCGTACAATCGTTTAGCCATAACCTGTAAATGATAAATGGGGAGTGATTTTCTGTCAAGCCTTTAAGAACTAGTACTAACCAAGCACCTAACAGTACATGCAGTACACCGCAAAAGAGCCTACATTCCAGCGGAAAGCACCGTTATAACACCAGAGAATACAAATCCGATTATGGACACAAGAACAGAAAAGAAAACATGCAGCAAATGCCACAAATGAGATGCATCCCGATAATGAATTGAAAAAACAATTATCTGGACAAAGGAAAAAACACACAGAATAAGGGTGATGATGGAGGCAATCTGAAGAATGTTTAAAATAAACAGAAGGCTTGAATCCAAAAATTGGTTTATGCTACCAGTTACGTAAAAAAATAGGGCCACAACCACAAAAAGGCTAAAAAATACTAGGGCTCTGTTGGTGAGTTGAAACAGGGGATGGCGATAATGCGGTGTCTTTGCTTTTTTCTCTTTTTTTTCCATACGAAACCTTGCAGTCAAAACCCCTTCCTAGGTATAATATAGTATAAGCACAACGGCTATGCTTCGTCAATTTTGGCGTGATTTTTTAGTGCTTTTACTTATCTTTGAGGCGGTTCTTGCGGAATGAAAAAAGCCCTTGTATCCTTGATTATACTGATTCTTTTTGGTGCTGCAGTCTTTTACCTTGGTTGGGTTCAGTTCGATGTTCCTATCGGCAATTATGGTCTCATGCTGTCAAAAACAAGTGGCGTATATCCAGAGCTTATTCACTCTGGAAAATTCCTTTGGCGTTGGGAACGACTTTTGCCCACCAATACCCAGCTACGACTCTTTTCCCTTGATCCAGTTGGCCAAACAGACACCTTCAGCTCCTCGTTGCCTTCCGCCCAACTGTATGCCACCAAGCTGGAGGGAAATCCAGACTTCACCTACACCATCACCGTGGAAAGCACAGGAAAAATCCAACCCCAAGATTTGATTCCCTTGGTGGAACAGCATAATCTTCAGGACCAAGAGGCTCTGGAAAAGCTGATTCGTGATGAAATCCATCAGTTTAATGTGGCCGTTACCGCATATTTGCTGGAAGAAACACAAAATGACACCACTGGTCTCAGAATTCAGACAGTAACCACCCAAGAGCTGGTGGAAGCAACAGCATTCACAGAAAGAGCTCCTTGGTTGGAAATTGTTTCCACCGATATCCGCAACGTAAAGATGCCTGATGCCAGTCTTTATCTTACCGCAAAAAATGCCTATCTCAATAGCATCATCGAGGGAACTGGCTCTCAAGAAATTACTGAAAACAATAATTTTACCGCATTGGTAAACCTGGGAGAAATTCTTACCAAATATCCTGCCCTTGTAGAATTTATGGTTGCAGGAGATGTAACGACTACCTTGGATTTTTTGGTGGGAGAGACAGCTTCTGAAACAAAAACCCCTTTCCTACAGGAAAAGCAGTAAAGGGGTTTCATCAAAATTAGATTTCCATGTTCATTACAGAACGAACTTCTTTCAAAGTAGCTTGAGCCATGGCTTGGGCTGCTTCTACACCGTCTAGCAGCACCTTTCTGATGTATTCTGGATCCTTTTCCAGTTCAGCACGACGATTACGAATGGGACGAAGGGTCTCATTCAAGGACTCTGTCAAAAGCTTTTTCAAGGCGCCACCGCCACCGTCACCCAGACGCTCTGCAATCTGCTGAGGCTCATCTCCAGTACAAAGAGAAATCAGCATCAACAGGTTTGCTACTTCTGGACGATTGTCTGGGTCATAGGTAATGTTTCTGTCAGCATCGGTTTTAGCCTTTTTGATGAGGGCTGCAGTTTCGTCCTCAGTGGCAGACAGCATAATGGCATTTCCACGGCTTTTACTCATTTTCTGGCTACCGTCCAAGCCAAGAATGCTAGGAGTTTTGCTCAACAGGGCCTGGGGCTCAGGGAACACAGGCTTTTTGGGGGAAAACTTCTCGTTAAAGCGGCGAGCTATGGTACGAGTCATCTCCAGGTGAGGCAGCTGATCCTTTCCCACTGGTACTACATTTGCTTTACAGAAAAGGATATCGCAGGCCTGGTGAACAGGATAGGTGTACATTCCCGCATTGACACTTTTAATGCCCGCAGCCTGAATCTCCTCCTTTACCGTGGGATTTCTTCCCAGCTCTGCATTGGAAATCAAGGTCAGGAAGGGCAACATCAGCTGGTTTGCTTCTGGCACATAGCTATGAGGATAGATGATGACGTCCTTGCTCGGTTCAATGCCACAGGCCAAATAGTCGATAACAAGCTGCTTTGTATTCTGAGAAATTTCGTTGAAGGCATCGTGGTCTGTCAGCACCTGATAGTCTGCAATCAAAATTGTGGTGGGAACTCCCATTTTGGAAAGGCGAACACGGTTCTGCAGAGAACCAAAATAATGGCCAATATGAAGGCGACCAGTGGGTCGGTCTCCAGTAAGCACCCTAAACTTCTGAGGATTGGCTGCAATCTCTGCCTCTAGCTTCTTGCTCCGCTCCAAAGCTACCTCGTAGGTTCCGGCAGCATCTACTGCTTTATCCTTGTCCATAATTTCTTGACTCATATTTCCTCCAAAAATTATACAAAATTATACATCATTAGACAGTTTCTAACGACCTGCCAAGAGCTTTTTTACCCGCTTGTACCAGAAATTCCGCAATCGCTCCCCTAAAACGTAGAAATTGTAGAGAAAGCTTAATGGAATATCTAAGCTACCAGGACGATGAACAATAGTGCCACCGAATCCAGTTTTAAATCGATACAGGCCGTGCATAGGGTGCCCTTCATCATCTGTAGGTGGAATACCATACATGTCGTATACCTGACACCCAGCTTCCTTGGCAGCCTCCAGAGCCTTCCATTGCAACAGATAGGCCGGCATAAGGTTACGGTGATTGTTGGAGGAAGCTCCATACAAATACACCGCTTCTTTTCCGGCAAACAAGGTGATAATGGCTGCCAAAGCTTCATCCTCATAGGAAGCAATGTACAAGTCTACCTGTGCATGAGGATTATCCTTTCCTCGTTGCAACAAATCCTTGTAATAATCCTTGTGGTGAATGGCAATGCCGTCCCGCTGAGAGGTTGTCTTGTACAGGTCATAGAAGACATCAATTTCCTCAGCCGAAGCTCGACGAACCTGTACCCCTTTCTTTTCTGCCAGCCGAATATTGTAGCGCCACTTACTTTTCATCCTACCCAGCATTTCCTCTGAGCTTGCAGACAAGTCCACCAGAACGGTATCTGGTGGCTGAATATTATCTGGAGCAAAGCTACAGGAAATGGACTTACGATAGGACATCCGATCCTCTAGAGTATAGAGGTCTATGGGAATGTCAAAGCGAAGACACAGGGTCTTCTTATCTAGAAATCCTCTAAGGTTGTATGAAAAATCAGACAGAAATTTACCGTAGGCAACGCTTTCAGCCATAATCTCAGGCGTTTGCCCGAGCTCTACTCCCATGGGGATATAAGCTAAGGAAACGTGACCCACCACGGGGAGCGAAAAGCTTCTAGTGAGGATAGAACAGGTAAAGCAGGCTGTTTCTACTCCAGCATAACTGGAACTATAGTCTGCAGGCTTGTAGGTTCCGTAGATACGAAAATGCTTCCAACCGTGAGCCTCCTTGAAAGAAGCCCAAAAGTCGGTTTGCAAAAAATGGGTAGGCTCAGGAATTGCTCCAGAAAATTCTGCAGAAAGCTCCTGAGCCAAACGATACAGCTCCATGGGAATTAGTGAACCTCACCGTTAACGGTCATCTGGGTAGTGATAACCTTGCCACCAGCCATAAGAGGAACGCCACCAATAGTAACGGTCTTGTTTACAACGGCAATGTCTACGGCAAAGAAGGTGTCTGCATCGATTTCTACATCCTTGCAAGCTGCAGGATCAGCTCCCTCCAATACAATGGGAGTTCCAGGAGTAGTCCAGCCACAATCAAGGACCTCAACACATTCCTTTCCCTCTGCATCGGTGTAGTCTGCAGCAAGGAGCATTCCTCGGCTTTCGATTCCACGCATTTTGCGGGGCTTTAGGTTGTCAGCAATAATGACAGTCTTTCCTAAAAGCTGGTCCGCAGTGAGATAGGGCACCAGTCCAGACAGAATAACCCGCTCACTACCAGAACCATCATCTAGGGTCTCGATATACAATTTATCTGCCTCAGGATGTTTTTCTACCTTCTGGATTCGAGCTGTTTTTAAGGCAATATGCTGGTTAAAATGGGCAACAGGATCACTGGCCTTTTCTGGATCCTTGGGAGCAGCCTTTGCCTTCTTTTCCTTTGCTTTATTTCCTTCAGCCTTTTTCTCCTGATTTTTATTCTGGGCTCCATTTTGCTCCTGAGCAGCACGATCTGCCTGACTTCCAGCATACCGCTGACGATAAGAGTCGATAGTCTTGTCGTCCATGGTCTTAAAGTAGATTTCTGGGGCACAGACAGTTTCCAAACCATTGCACTGTCCAAGGTCACTCCAGGTGAGGCTTCCTTCCTCTGCAGGGCGGTGGTTCAGGGGACTAGCAATCTTCTTGCCAAAGTAAGACATCACCTGCTGGGTAAACTGAGGCATGTAAGGATGGGCAAGAATCATCAAGTCTTTGATGATATAGCACAGGTTCATGATGAGGGCAGCTGCCTTTTCTGGCTCCGTGGTGCGGGTCTTCCAAGGCTCACCGTCCTGGAATGCCTTGTTTGCAATGGATGAAAGGGCAAAAATTTCACGGAATGCGTCCTTTAGCTCTGCCCACTCCAAAAGATTGGTGATTTTTTCTTCGCTAGCCTTTACCTGCTGCCACAATTCCTCGTCAATCTGACCTTCTGGCACCTTTCCGTCAAAATAGCGGGAAACGAAGGTAAGGGTTCTGTTTACCAAGTTACCCAGGTTTCCAATAAGCTCTCCGTTGTACTTTTCCTGGAAGTCCTTCCACATAAACTGGGTGTCAGACTTTTCGGGGCGATTGTAGAAGATATAGAAGCGCCAAGCATCGGCGGGGATTCCAGATTCCTGGGCATCGGTACCAAACACACCGATTCCCTTGGACTTGGAAAATTTTCCTGACTCATAGTTCAAGTACTCACTGCTGGACATGTGGTGGAGCTTTGTCCAATCACGTCCAGAACCAATGAGCGTTGATGGGAAAATTACAGTGTGGAAAGGAATGTTGTCCTTACCAATAAACTGGAACAGCTCTACAGGAGGTTTTCCAGCGGCCTCACTTGATTCTGCAGGAAGCCACCAAGATTTCCAGTCAAAGGAGGTTTTTCCTTCTTCAGTCAATTTATCTGCTAGAGCCTTGGTAATGGAGATATAGCCGATGGGAGCATCAAACCACACGTAGAATACCTTGTCTTCAAAGCCTTCTTTAGGAACAGGAATACCCCACTTAAGGTCACGGGTAATGGCACGCTGGTGCAGGCCATCACGAATCCAAGCCTGGGTCATTTGTACCGCATTCTTAGCCCAGCGTCCTTCCTCACTGGCCTTTTCCATCCATGGGCCGTAATCCTTCTGGATTCCAGGCAAATCGATGTACAGGTGGCGGGTTTCCTTGATAACAGGCTCCGTGCCGCAGGTTGAACAGCGAGGAGATTTCAGCTCCACTGGCTCCAGCAATTTACCACAGCTTTCGCACTGGTCGCCACGAGCATCCTCATAGCCACAATGAGGACAGGTACCTCGAACAAAGCGGTCTGCCAAAAAGCGCTGGCAGTCGGGGCAATAGGGCTGCTGGATGGAGTCCTCCTTGATAAAGCCCCGCTTGTCCAAGTCCAAAAAGAGCTGCTGAACAATTTCTGTTTGCTGGGGTGTGGAGGTGCGGCCAAAATAATCAAAATCTATGCCGAACCACTTGTAGATTTCTGCGTGGATGGCGTGATAGTAGTCACAAAGCTCTCGAGGTGTCTTTTTTTCTTCCAGGGCACGGGTCTCGGTGGCAGTTCCGTACTCGTCGGTACCGCATACATACATGGTATCATAGCCACGACTGCGACAAAAACGTGCAAATACATCTGCAGATAAAACCTGAATCAAATTGCCCAAATGAGGAACATTGTTAACATAGGGCAAGGCGGAAGTGATTAATCGTCTGTTCATTGAAACACCATAAAATATAAAAAAATATGTGAAATCCCCTAAAATGAAGCCATTTTAGAGAAAACCGTTACAATTTTATAGGGTTATGGCAGTTTAGTCAACTAAAGGCGTTTTGTGTTCCTTCGGGGCAGTACCACAAAGCTGATGTTCTTTTCAACTTCACGCTGCGGAGGAATCTCCAGCTGCCAGCACAAGGACACCAGAAGATTGCCGTTTTGTGCCTCCATCTGAAGGTCAGCCTGCTCGTTCAGCACAAAGACAAAGGAAACCTCTTGGTCAGAAAAACGAACCTGAGACACTTCCCGCCCCTTGCCTTCTGGAAGCTGGCTATGGAACACCTGCAGTTCTTCTCCCTGTCCACAGATAAGTTCTGTATCCAGCTTATCTCCACCGGCAGCATCCAGCTGAATGTGAGAATCCACAGCAAAAACCTGACGCAGTGGCTCCAAGCCCTCGTTTTTGATGATGTACTGAACGAGAATACCATCAGGAGAAACCACGTAATTCTTTTTTAAGCTCACCTGCTGACCATTCTGCCCCACAAGACCACGAGCAGTCAGCTCGATATTCTTTCGCTTTCCGTCAAAGCTGCGTTCCTTGTACAGCTGGCGGGAGAACAGGTCATTGCGGTCAGAGGAAAACTCCTCCAGAAAATAATCCAAGAAAAGACCAAAGCCAGTTTCCCCTCTTCCTGCATAATTTCTGTAGGTTTGGAAAACGTCAAATTCAAAGATGGAGCCACCACGTCGCTGAATATAGGCATTGTAGGGCTGGAATTGGCAGATATACTCACGGATTCCATCTGCATCATAGTCGTAGGAGGTCACTGAATCGTAAAATCCTGTATATTCACGGGCAATACGCTCTGCATGTAGGAGACTACGGTAAGCATGTTTTTGAGAGTTGGAACAAGCTTTGGTAGCTTGCACCGAATAAGACTCACCAGCTTGGGATTCCATCAGCAGGTCACGGACATTTTTCCTGCGGCTTTTGTCTCCACGACTTTGACTTACCAAAATACTCAAATGCATCATCTTGGAATACAAAAGATAGGTTCCAGTATTTTGCAGCAGATAGTCGTAGGGAGTTAAGACGGACTCCCGGCCATCTTGAAGCTCTTGGGAAGATGAATCATGATCGGTTAAAAGCACACCTGCTGGAATATAGGTTCGCTGATAGTGCTGGGTCATTTTGATGTAGCGGGAAGGCAGGTTCCACTGGAAAACTGGACGAAGCTGCTCCTCATTGATAATGCTGTCTAGCTGCTGCAGCCACTGAGTTTCCAATAGCTGATTCATCTGCTCAAGATTTAAGCTTACACACACCAAGGGATTTTCTGCCTCAGGACAGGCAGAAAACACTTCCTTTTCCAAGCCAGCAAGATATTCCTTAGGAGAAATTAACAGGCTTGTTTCCTGTTCTACTACTCCAGAGCATTGGAAGGGACTTTGCTGTTGATTTTGCCCCAGCACATAGATAATCTTTCCCTGCTCCTGAACAATATACGGCAAAAATGATTTTCGGCCTTGAGGAATGAGACGACTATCCATCATGACAAAATCCATAGAACAGGTTTTAAGGCAAGAAACCAAGCTTGGATCCCAAGCATTGTTGGGAATCACCATACCACGAGGACGCTTTCCAGTGTGACGTCTCAAGGCGGTGGTATACAGCTCAATCTGCGCCACCCGATCCACGGGCAAAATCGTTGGTAACAGGGGATTGTAATAGGCTCCACCAAGGATTTCCACCTGCTTACGGCTAATAAGCTCTGAAAGCACCAGTAAAAATTCTCGGTGATTGCGGGCAAACCAATCAAGATGGCGACCCGAGATGGAAATGGAAAGCTGGCAGGAGGGATGGGCATAAAGAAACTGCAGAAGCTTGTAGTACTCGTTATACTGGGATGCAAATAGCTCACCCAAGGCCTGCTGATAAGCAAGGTCTGGATTCAGTCGAGAATAGAGCTCCATATAATTGCAGTTTACTTCAAGACAAAGATGTATTGTCCCCATCAGCCGTTCCTGTTATTTCCTATAAAAAATATTATAACAGAGCTTCCACACTTTGAAAATGTGCCGAGGTGGAATTTCTGTCTTTTCCTTTCTCTGACAGGCCGTACAGGTTGTTCCGCCCTCCACATTTCCACAAGGAATTTGAGAATCAGCTGTATCTTTAGGAAATAGCTTGATAATGTGTTTGGGACAGGCTGCTACACAGCGACCACAACCAATACATCCAGCTAAAACCACCGCCGTGTTATTGACAATCTGAATTGCACGCTGGGGACATTGGCCCACACAGGTTCCAAAGCCAAGACATTGCTGAAAACAGTCGTATTCTGTTTCGTACATCTTGGTGAACAAAACACAATCCTTAGGGCCCTGGTAATCAATCCGTCGCTGCTGGAATTCCTTGTTATGGCTACAAAGCACCACTGCTCGCATTCCGCTATCCTCCAACGACTTTTTTGGAGGGCTAGAAATCTTGAGCTCGTCTGGAGCAAAGATAAATTTCTGCACTCGATCCTTGTCTTGGCTAATGGAAGGAATCAAAACAGAGAAAATAAAGATGGTAATCAAGCTGGCAACAATCAAAAAGAGCAAAAGAAGCAATATGGTAACAATCATCGTGCTATTCCTCCGTTCAACCATGAGGCATCAAAAACCAAAACAAACAAAATCAAAATGGCAAGGCTGAACAAAATCAGAGAATTCTTGAAAACTGGCAGTGGACTTGCATGCTCATTCCGTCGTCGCAATGCAGCCAAAACAGGAATAAGAATATAAAATGAGGTGAGGCAGCACATTACAAACAAAATCCCTTCCACCAAGGTCAGGCTTTCGTTGATGGCTAAAAGTACACAGAGGAAGGATACGGAAAACTCCGTTACCGTGGAATTTACTGTAAGACGAATCAGCACTTCAATGAAAACCGACACAATCAAGAAAATCAGAATGCACACCAAGGGAAACAATTCCTGCAAGGCCAGAGGCACCAAAAGGTTTTGAATCACCAAGTATGACAGAGCCACCGTAGAAACAGTTGCAAAAAGAGACTTCATGAAGGAAAGAGCCAAGCCCTTGGGAGAGGAGGAAATGATAACGGCTCGATTAAGCCCTATTCCATACAAGAATACGGAACACAAAATGAAGAAAAGACACTCAATTATCATTTGCTTCCTCCTGACGTAGCTGAGCACTTCGCTCAAGGATGCCACTGTATTTTCGAATAAAGGAAAGTGCTGCTAGCAAAAGACCAGACAGTACCAAGGCTCCTGGAATAGAAGCCCAGAAGGTAAAGGGGCTAAAATAAGAGAGGGTTGGCAACTCAAGTTTAAAGATACCAGAGGGAATGGGAAAGGAAATGGTTCCATAACCCACAATATCCCGCAGTAAGAAAAACACAAAGGCATAGATTGAGAAAAAGCCTGACTCTCGCATATTTCCCACAAGCGCCATCTTCAGCTGCATTCCTCTGTTATCAAAGAAACGTCCCAACATCAATACAGCTACGGCAGGCATATAGATAATAAATCCCATAGTTAAGGCTGTCATTGGAGAGTACAGAATTAAAAGCTGACGGGCAAAAATAGTAATTCCCACCAGCACCAGCAAAATACAAATGGGCTTAAGTGCGTAGAATTTGAAAAAATCCATAAACTTGCTGAACAAGGTGGTCAAGACCATCAGCAAGTTCAACACCATGATTACAGGTACTCCGTAATACAATCTCCCCGGTACTGGAACCAGCATAACCAAGGACACTGCAATGTACATAAAGACGGTATTTCTATTCATACTTAATTACTCTCCATACCAAGAAGCATTGGAATACGTTTTTTCCAACGAGACACCTGCACAGAGTGACGCAGGCTTTCTGTAATGGCGGCTTCCTTTCCAATGTGGGAATCAAACACCGCAAAACCGATGAATTCTGCACCCGCTGTAGCTGAATAACGATACACAGCAGGCAGTGGTCCGTACAGGGTAGCCACCCGAACAATAACACCGTAGACTGGCCCAGTTTTTTGGCTGGAAACAGGCACTAGCTCGTAGGCTGCAGCAGAGGTGGCATAAGGCCCTTGAAGCACTAGCTTATTTCCAGCAACATATTCTCCTGGATACAGCCGCTCAATAGTCTGAGCAACACGCCGTTGAAGCCCCTTGTCCCAAGCATCACGGGAAGCAAAGGTCATGAGAACGAGAATACCAAAAAGTACCAGCACAACTGCCAGAAAAAATGCAAGGTGAAGGGCAAGTTTCTTAGGTTCCATTAGTTATGCTCCTGTGTTTGAGGATGAGGATTCATAAGGTTAGAAAGTTTTTTCTCTCCCTGCCAATGCTCTATCATCTGAATCAACAGGGAGAAGATGTTTCCACAAAAGACTGAGAACATGGCACCAACAGATGAAAGCCCATATCCAGAGATGAAAAATGCAGCGATTCCCGTCAGTATTCCGTAAAAAATCTTTCCAGCAATGGTCATGGGAACAGTTCCAAACCAAGACAACACAAAGAAAGCGCTGAACAAGGTGCCTCCAGTAAATAGCGCCAGTAGCACATCGCCATTTCCCATGGAACCACCAGCAAAAATAGGACAAAGCAGCCACACAAGAAAGCCGTAAGTCAGGATAAAGCTTACTGGAGCCTCCATCCGCAGGGAACGAATAGAATACAGCGCCAAGGAACCCAACAAGGTAAAGAAATTAAAGCGGAAGGCAGGAATTGAAGCACCGGTATCCCACAGCAAAGAGATATATCCTTCAGGAATATTGGTTCCCAAAGAAGAAAACACCTTGTTGTTCAAAAAGCCTGTAATAACTGAATCTAAGGAACAGATGGGAAACACACCATCGTGAATCAACATCAAGGAAACATTTTGGGACTGCAGATACAAGGGTGAAATGATAAAGGTAGGAAACCAGATGGCTCCTACAAAATAAGCCATAACAATGGAAATGGCCACGGGATTTATCCAAGAACCAGCAATACCACCAAAGGGATACTTTGCGATGAACAATGTCACAAAAATGATAAAGAACACTGCCACCACTGGATACATGGAAGGAAGAAACATTCCAATAAGGATACCTTGCAACAAGGTAACAGGAATAGTGATTGCACGCTTTCTAATGAGAAGTGCATCAATAGCCTCTGCTGCAAAGGATGCCAAAACAGCAGAAAGGATGATAAACAAGGACTGAAAGCTTGCGGTCACTGCCAGCATTACAAGATGGGGAACCAACACACAAAGCATTCCAATTGTCATGGTGGAAATGGACGGTGCGGCATAATGGAAGGGACGCAGAGTCAAGACATTATTTTTTCTCATTGATTGCTCCTCTTAAAAGCTTGATACTTTGGCACAATGGCAATCGGGCGGGGCAAACAGCATTGCAAAGAACACAGTCAGAACAATTTCGCAAGGTATTAAGCTGATTCTGTGAAATTTCTCGATTGAAGGTGTAATGTCCGTACAAAATATCGGGAGACATCCCCATAGGACAAACGTGACGGCACATACCACAGCGGATACACTCCAAGCTGACAGGACTTACAACATCCTTTGGTGGAATAATAATAACAGACTTCACCTCTTTGGTAATAGGAGTATCGAGATCTGTTACATTGTGGCCCATCAAAATACCATTTACCACAATCTTTCCACCATCCTTTTCAAAACCACCAAATTCTCCAATCAAGGAACGAATGCTGGTACCAAGACGCACCTTCAGGATACCTTCTCCATACACAGCGTGGCCTGCAATCTGAATAAACTTGTCGATTACGGGCTGATTGTACACCACAGCTTCATACACATCGTAGAGTGTGGTGCTGTCTACATATAAATCCTTGAAGGAAACACGACCTTCCCGTCGTCGCCGTTTCAGATGTGCAATAATATCTCTTTTTCCACCAACAGGATAGTAGGAGGTGTCTGTTTCCACCTTGCTATATTCCACCTCACCCTCTGGCAATACCAGCTCCTTTTTGGGTGCAAAGTTTTGTGGCACCACCAGCACCACCCGCTTTGTCTCCAAGGCAGCAGCAAGGATTTCTATTCCCGTCATAATCTCTTGAGAAAACTGTTCTGCCAGAAACTGGTCCACATAGCAGCTAGGATCAAGGTCGAACAAACGAACCACGAGGCTTGGCTTGCTCTTTTCCATGAGCCTGTCCATCTGATGTACCAGAGAAACGGCCCTACCAAAGGTATTTACCACACCCTTGTCAGCAATAATTCTCCGTAAGGTGCTGGGAGGAAAGCTTTTCCAATCCACCGCCTTACGAGGCTTGCCATAGAGGGAGAATTCTCCCTGCAGCCGTACCTTTACAGCGTGAACCCGTCGTCCGTCAGGGTCGGTAATGTATTGTATCTGAGAAACAACCCCAGGCACAGAAGAATGAATGACAGATCCATGCAATTCCCTGCTAGTAGCCAGAACCTGTCCTTCCTCCACCACCTCGCCTTCCTGTACCGTACAAAAAGTGGTTGTATCCTTTTCTTGCAGCAAGGGAATAATCGCTTCCTTGGGCAAAAAGGCATTGGTGGACTCCTGATACCGGACCTGTTTGTATGGCAATAAATCAGAAACCTTCATCTTCATTTTTGGATTCTCCATATAAATATGCCTGCTATGAGGGAAATTACAATGGTTGTAAAAAGGGACAAAAAGATAAACACTTGTCCCTGGGATCCACCAGCCAAGAAATCTCCCATCCTCCGATACACCACGGAGGTAAAGCAGTTTTGTTTTTTCAACACAGCCTCTATCTGAAAGGCCCCATCTTGGATTCCTTCCATAACAGAGGAGATAAAAGCATCGTCAAGGGAATACACTGGTGTATACTCCTCCTGAATGATTCCCTCCTGATTCACCCGATAGCTAGGGAGCAGCAGAGTCTCTCCTGCAGACACCAGTTCAAAGACCTGAAGCTCGTGGAGAGAACGATAGGAATACGTCAATGTGTCCCACACCCAGTCAACATAGTGGACAAGAGAAGGAAGCTCCTCCTCCAAGTATGCTTGCTGTCCATTATCTTGAAAAGATACAGAATCAAAAGACATAGTATCAGTATACCTTGCAGGAGCAGGAAGAAACAAGCCATTTATTGAAGTATCTGAGGGAAAATAACCAAAAAACAGCAAGGAAATAGAAAGAATGGTGGCCGCCACCGCTGGAATAAACAAGGTAAAGGAAGCCACAGAAGAAACTACAGACACCAGCCGAGCACTCCGAATGGGAACAGGCATAAATCCCTTAGACTTTTTCGGCTCCCAATTCATCAAAACGAAGCACAGGGAAAGGGAGGCCACGATGGTTACCAAAAACAGTAGCCCTTCCTTCCAAGACCCCATAAAGGCAACGGGAACACTCGCACAACCAAACAGCAGGATAAGGGCACTCTTTTTAATAGCCTTAAACATATCCTTCCGCTTCCAAAAGGTACTACATAAAAAAAAGCAATAAAGCAGCAGTAGTGCTCCACCTGCACCACTGTAGGAAGGAATGCATATAGAAAACAACAAGGGAAAAAATCCAACCGTAAGCATAAAGCCTTTAGCCCGAGAAAGCACCACCAAAATCAAAAACACCAGAAAAACCACCAGAGGCACCATCCAAGGATAGGTCGTCTTTCCTTCCAAACCTGCATTCATCCCACCTGGCAACGACTGTAGAAAATCCACTACTGTTTGAGCCTGCTCCATTGATTCACTGGGAACATAAAAAAGCTGCATCTGCTGGGAACGGTCAAAAAAATAATTTTCCCGCTGCCGCAGATAAGAGTGCTGGGTACTTACAATAGACTGAACGGGAGCAAAAGTAGAATATACCGGCTGTTGCTGCTTGGAAAGGCTTACCACATCCACAATGCCAACAGCTTCCAAGGCCTGCAGCACCACCTGTTCTTCAAGCTCCACTGGCACATACAAAATATTATAGCCCCTCCACAAGGAGGATACTGGGAGACGGATGAACACAACCAGAACAATGGCAGATATTAGGGCTACAAAACTGGCGAAAACAACAGATACGGAAGGTTTCATGGTAGATTATAGTACGGAGAAAGCAATCCCTATGGCTATTCCCCAAAAGCACCCCACGAAAACCTCAGCAGGCTTATGACCTTGAATCTCTTTAATCGGCTTGAACTTGAGAATATCCTTGTCCTCCAAGCTCCGTCCAATCTCGTTCAAAACTCGTGCCTGAATACCGCTGGCACGACGAACTCCCACAGCATCACGAATAGTAACAAGGGCAAAGCACAAGGCGAGAATAAAAATATCTGAATTAATGCCAGAGCGAAATCCAATAGTAGTACTTAATGTGCAGACCAAGGATGAGTGGCTAGAAGGCATTCCGCCAGTACGCCACAACAGCAGCTCCAACAATTCCTTTACACTAGACACATTGCCACCCAAAAGCTTAATCACTGTCTTAATAAATTGGGCCGAGAACCAACTAAAAATACAGGCGAGAAAGACAGGATTACTAAAAAGTGACTGCAATTGTCTGAAGGTAGAGGAAATCATATCCATTCTATTTTACTGCTAAGATGATTTTTGTCTAGTAGATTCACCACCAATTTTTTTATACAATACAAAAATGGATTTCTTGGATTTTACTGCTGACGAAAATGATGCTGGCCGCCGCATAGATAAAATTGTCCGAAGACTTATGCCTGACCACAGCTTAGGCATGATTTATAAATATTTTCGTAAGGGGCTAGTTCGGAAAAACAAGGGAAAAACAAGTCCTGAATCAAAGATTGTTGCTGGAGACATCATCAACATTGCAGCCTTTCTGCTGAACTCTGATTCAAATTCCTCATCAGCTCAGCCTCAACAACCACAACAGCAGCCTGCCCTTCAACAGCTGCCTTCTCTTGGCCCAGATTTATTCTTAAATCAGCATGTCAGAATCATCAACAAGCCCTACGACCTGCCTGTTCAAGGAGGCAAGAACATTTCCCTGTCTCTGGATAAAATCATCTGTCAGGAATACCTCCAGATGCAGCAAGAAAAAGGAATCCCCGCCTCCCTTTCCTTTCGCCCAGGTCCCCTGCACCGACTGGATCGAAAAACCACTGGAGTCCTAGTCTTTTCCCAAAGTCTTTTGGGAGCCCAGTGGTTTTCTCAAGCCATGCAGGAGCATTCCATTTGCAAAGAATACCTTGCCCTGGTGGAGGGAAATGTACAAAAGGAGCAGCTGTGGCAAGAAGAAATTGCACGTCAAAGCCAGCATAATCCTCAAGGCTTTGTCCAGTCCCACATCAGTAGCCAAGGAAAAAAGGCCCATACCATAGCCCGTCCTCTAGCCTGGGGCAGCTATTTCGGTAAGCCTGTCACCCTGCTCCATCTGGAAATTTCCACTGGAAGAACCCATCAAATCAGACTTCATTGCAGCCATCATGGCTTTCCTCTTTTGGGAGATACCGCTTATGGAGGCCACGCAATCACCAGTAGCAATACCAAGCACAAAACAGGAGGAAGGTCATCTCAGACACAGGGCCATGGGAAGCCGGATTTTTTTCTTCATGCCTGGAAAATGAGCTTTCCCCCAGAAAATCCATTGCAGCTTCCCTCCTTTGTACAAGCGCCACTTTCTGAAAATTTCAGAAATATGCTTGCTACACACTTGCCAGAAATGGAGCTAAACGGATATATTATATAAACTCATGAAATTTTCTGACATTCTTCTTGCGTTCAAAGGTATAACAGTTTTCGCTTTGGTTGGTCCCAGTGGTACAGGAAAAAGCTTCCGTGCAAAGCTGGTGGCAGAAAAATATGGTATTGATGCAATCATTGATGACGGACTGTTGATTCAGAATGATAAGATAGTTGCGGGGCAAACAGCCAAGCGGGAAAAAACCTACATGGGTGCAGTGCGAGTTGCCCTTTTTGACGACAAAGAACACCGAGATCATGTGGCAAAGGCCCTGCAAAAGAACCACATCAAGAAAATCCTTCTTTTGGGTACCTCTGAAAAGATGGTTCAAAAGATTGCCATCAGATTGCAGCTTCCCGCTCCATCAAAAATCATAGATATTACCGATGTAGCCAGTCAAGAGGATATAGAAATTGCCCAGCGTTCACGTTTGGTAGAAGGGAAGCACGTAATTCCCGTTCCCTCCATCGAAATTAAGCGGGATTATCCAAAAATCTTTTACAATAAGGTGAAAATTTTTTTCAAGGGACTGACCATCACCAACGAAAAGGACAAGAAATCCCAGGTTTCAGAAAAATCTGTGGTACGACCAGAATTTTCCAAGAAGGGGCGCATAGAAATTTCCGAGGCTGCCATTACCCAGATGGTCATGCACTGTGTTGCTGAACACGATCCCCAAATTCGAGTAAAAAAGCTCCAGATAAAGACTGATGCCCGTGGCTACCGACTGGTTGTTACCATCGACATTCCCTTTGGAACCCAGCTTACTGGTACCATCCATAATCTTCAGTCCTATATCATCACCAATATCGAAAAATACACTGGTATTTTGATTGAGGAAGTGAGCATCATCATCGATAAGATTACTCAAACAGACAACATCAAGAGAAAATAGTTTTACTTTGGATTTTAATTTCCGGTGGAAATAGCTGCAGACACTCCACTCTTGCTCCGCCGTCTACCAGAATGACGTCTCCTGCTAACGGCAGCATCAAGCTTGTCACGATTATGATGATGCTCGTGAGTGTGATCGTGGGATTTTTTATTGTGATTGGCAGCATTTTTAACTGCACCTACAATTCCCTGCTCATGATTTTCCCCAGCAACATTTGACTTACAGGAAGAAAAGGCTCGTTTTGGAATGTGCACAGAAACCCCCAGCTGACGCAATACGGTTCTAATGGCAAATTCCAACTCCGTTCGCTGCGGATTCATAGGAAGAACAAAATTCCTACACTGAGCCCAGGTTCTACTATACAGTTCAGCAGTGGCAGACTTTTGATCCACCTCAGCCTGCCAATCGGTTAGTCCCGCGGTAAAATCATAGATAAGATATGAAAGCCGCAGCCCTAACCGTGCCGTTGGATTACTAGCATGGAAGGCATCGAGCTCCTGCAAATGCTTGAAATAACTGGACTTAAACTCACTATTGGCATACATCATGGCAGTGGCGGCAGGCTGAAGATGCATAAACAGGTCAACCTCCATAGCAGCTCGAATGATGTCGTAGGCATGACCACTATTGATAATCTTCATCAACTCCTCAGTCAACCGAGAGGGAGACACAGGAGAAAGCAGATGGGCAGACTTACAAATCTTTCGCTTTAAGCTACGGGGCATGGTACAACCAGTAGTGGCCGCATACTTTACCGCCCGAAGCATACGAACAGGATCCTCTTCAAAAATCCTATCCAAGGGAATTACTGGTCGAATAATTCGCTTCTGAATATCCTTCAATCCACCAACATAATCAATAACCTGTTCCTTCAATGGATCGTAATACAGAGCATTTAGGGTAAAATCACGACGAAGGGCATCCTCATCCATGGTACCAAAGCTATTACCTACAGAACCGTCAGAAATGGAACGGAAGGTGCTTACCTCAAAAATCTTTGGACCAAAGAAAACATGAACAAGGCGAAATCTTCTACCAATAATTCTAGAATTCCTAAAAATCTTCTTTATCTTTGAAGGCGTTGCGTCAGTAACAATATCAAAATCCTTGGGTTCCTTCTGAACTAACAGGTCTCGTACCGCCCCACCAACAATATAGGCATCATATCCATGGCTATGAAGTTGCTTGACTATAAAAAGAGCGTCGGGATCAATCTTCTGAGGAGAAATAGAATGTTCATCTTTTGTATAAATAATGGCCTTTTTGACTGGACGGCCCTTTGCATCAGCAGAATATCGAAACAACACAGTTTGTATATAATAGATTTTTGCTTACAGCTAGTCAAGCGGGGGATAAAACAAAGGAAATATCCAAAATCACCAATTTTATAAGCAACTTCCGTTTAAAATAAAAATGCCGAAATCTAGGAAAACCCTTCATTCGGCATCTTTTCAAACAAGAATAAAAACTACTCAGTCTTTACATCTTCACAGATGTTCAACTCAGTTTCTTTGTCAAAGAACTTACCCTTCTCCATATTGGGGATAAAGTTAGCTGTATCTCCAATGCGGAAGGTGTTGTCGGGCTCTGTGCGAGCGATAACCTGCTGGTTCTTTGTAGCCAAGTACAGGTGAGTTTCTGCTCCCAGAGGCTCGATGATAGAAACCTTCATCTGCATATTGTTGCTGGCAGCAGCTTCCTTGGTGTACTGCATGTCTTCAGGACGAATTCCGAAGAATACTTCCTTTCCAACATAAGCCTTAAGTCTTTCTGCCTGCTCAGGAGTAGGAACAACCTCGAAGGTTCCCTCGTCAGCAAGAATCTTGCCGCCCTTCTCTACAATCTTAACAGACAGGAAGTTCATTGGGGGTGATCCAATGAATCCAGCAACGAATTTATTGATTGGGTGGTTGTACAGGTAGAGAGGTGAACCAATCTGCTGAACCTTACCATCCTTCATAACAACAATCTTGTCACCCATGGTCAAGGCTTCTACCTGGTCGTGGGTTACGTAAATCATAGTGGCCTTCAGGCGGTGATGGAGATCGGAAATCTCAGCACGCATCTGAACACGGAGCTTAGCATCCAAGTTGGACAAAGGCTCATCGAAAAGGAATACCTTGGGGTTACGTACGATAGCACGTCCTACAGCAACACGCTGGCGCTGTCCACCAGAAAGAGCCTTGGGCTTGCGGTCCAACAGCTTTTCGATGTCCAAGATACGAGCAGCTTCGTTTACACGGCGCTCAATCTCAGCCTTGTCTGTCTTACGAATCTTCAGACCGAATGCCATGTTATCGTATACAGTCATGTGAGGATACAAGGCATAGTTCTGGAATACCATGGCGATGTTGCGGTCTTTTGGTGGAACATCGTTCATCAGCTCCTGGTCGATGTACAATTCTCCCTCACTGATGTCTTCCAAACCTGCAACCATGCGCAAGGTGGTGGACTTACCACAACCAGATGGTCCTACGAAAATAACGAATTCCTGATCTTCGATGGTGATGTTTGCGTTGTCAACAGCACGAACGTTTCCATCGTAGACCTTTCCAATTCCCTTCAGTTCTACTTTAGCCATTTACGGCCTCCTTAGAATTATCTTATAAAACTAGTATACAACACATTAAAGTAGCTGTCAAATAAAAAATTAACTTCCAGCCTTTTCGTAGGGTTTTCCAGATGCCAAGGGTGCATAGTTCTTGCCGCTAAATACTACCAAGGCTAACAAGGTAATGACATAGGGCAAGAGGCTAAAGAATTCCGATGGCAACAAGTTCTTAAGGAAGGGAATATTCACCACGTAGATGGAAAAGGCTACCGCTGCACCAAACAAAAGGGAGGATGCGGTAATTCCCAGGGGACGCCAACGGCCAAAGGAAACTGCCGCCAAAGCAATGTATCCAGCCCCGTTGATGGTATTGGAGGTAAACTGAATTGTCTGGGTAAACACTAGGCAGCCACCAGCCAAGCCTGCTAAAAAGCCAGAAGCCAGAACAGCAATATAACGCAATCCCTTTACGTTGATTCCCACGGAGGCGGCAGCACCTGGGTTTTCACCGCAGGCACGAAGCCGAAGCCCAAAGGGCAAGCGATACAGCAGAAACCAGGTGACAAGAATCACCACTAGAGCGATAAGAGCCGTGGGATAAATGCCAAAAATACCAGGCATCATGCCGTTCTGGAAGGGGGCAGATCTATCCATGGAAAAAAGAATCTGGGCAGCAAAAATTGTTACACCGTTGGCCAAAAGATTGATTCCTGTACCAGATACCGTTTGGTCTGCATTCAGGGAAATGGCTGCAAAGGCGTGGATGGCAGAAAAAACTGTTCCTAAAATGGCACCTGCAAGCAAGCCAATCCAGATGGAGCCTGGCACTGTGGCTTCCAACAGCACATGGACGGAGGCGGCGGTGAAGGCACCAATCACCATCAGACCTTCCAACGCAATATTTACTACACCAGAACGTTCACAAATCATTCCACCTGCGGCAGTAATCAAAATGGGAGAAACAATCATCAATACAGATGGAATCATGCCAAGAATACTACTCATTTTCAGCCTCCTTTTCTGTCATCTGGTTCGCCAAGAGAGCTTTTTCCTGCAGCTTTTTTTGTCGCCACAGCAGGAAGAGTCTGATTCCCGTTCTGATGGCAATAAAGACTACAATCAAGCCCTGAATGATGAAGGTAATTTCCTTGGGAATCTGCTTTGACTGCATCAAGGGCTGGGCTGCAGCTAAAAGACCAAACAAGAGGCCCGCCAGCATAGTTCCCACCGCTGTATTGTTACCTACCAAGGCAACAGCAATTCCAGTAAAGCCATAGTTATCCATACCAGATAAAACTCGTCCGTAGCGGAAGGAGCCGAGGGCCACTACACCACCACCAAGACCAGCAAAGGCACCAGCCACCGCCATGGAAATGACCACGCTGGTAACCACAGGAATCCCACCGTAACGAGCTGCATCCTTGTTAAAGCCTGTGGCCCGTAAGCCAAAGCCAAGGTTTGTTTTTTCCATCAGGAACCAGTACAGAATTACCGAGGCAATTGCAAGGAAAAGTCCCAGGTTCAAGGTGGAGCCATTGGTAAGGCGTGACAAGAACTCTACCCGCAGAGAAGCTGTTTCTGGAAAATTCACCGTTTTGTAGGTGTTTGTTCCAGGAATGGCCATAATGATGATACGAGAGAGATACAGGGCCACATAGTTCAGCATGATGGTGGCAACAACCTCTGAAACCTCGTAGCGGGCCTTCAAGAATCCAACGATACCGCCCCAGATGGCTCCCAGCAGCATGGCTCCCACCATGGCCAAAACCCAGTGCACTACTGGCACCTGTGGCCCTAACAGAGCGATTACCTGAGCCATGGTAAGTCCCATAATGTATTGTCCTTCACCACCAATGTTGAACAAGCCAGTACGGGCGGCAAAGGCCATGGCTAAACCACAGAAGATGTAAGGCACGGAAAGATTAAGCCATTCTCCCACGTAGCGGATGTTCCAGACACCACGATCAATGTTATAGCCAGTAAGAGACTGAAGGATGGCCTTGTACATGTTCAAGGGATTTCTTCCCACCAGTGCCACGAGAATCGTTCCGCAGAGAAAGCCTAGCAAAACAACAAGCACAGAAACAGCTCCATCTGAGCGGAGCAAGAGATTTGTCAGTTTGCCCTGTTTTTTTTGTGATTTCATACAGTAGCCTCCTTTTTTGAACCAGCCATCATTACACCGATTTCTCGCTCCGTTACCTCACCTGCATTGAACACGCCCACAATGGTGCCCTTAGAAATAGTGGCAATGCGGTCGCACAGGTTCATGATTTCATCCAACTCAAATGAAATAAGCAAAATTGCCCTGCCCTTGTCCCGCTCCGCTACAATACGCTTTCGGATGTATTCAATGGCACCAACGTCCAAGCCTCTAGTAGGCTGAGCAACCACCAGTAGCTGGGGTGAAAGCTCAATTTCTCGTGCAATAATAACCTTCTGCTGGTTTCCTCCAGACATACTACCAGCCTTGGTGGCAGGGCCTTCTCCAGCACGAATGTCAAAGTCTTGAATCAAGGTGGCAGCAGTAGCATTCATCTGCTGGCTATCTAAAAGACAACCATGCTTTGTAAAAGGAGCCTTGTAGTAGTTTTTTAAGGCGATGTTTTCTGCCACGGAGAATTCGGAAACTAGGCCGTGCTTTCGTCTATCTTCTGGGATATGGCCGATTCCCGCCTCTACCCGTTGGCGAATGGAATAATTTGAAATATCCTTTCCCTGCAACAAGATTTTTCCTTCTACCAAAGGACTCATACCAGTGATGGCAAAAATCAGCTCAGACTGGCCGTTTCCGTCAACACCTGCAATACCAACAATTTCTCCAGAACGAACATCAAGGGACAAATCCTTCACGGCAATCTGTCCACGAGAATTTTTAACGGAAATGTTCTGTATGGACAGAATAGTTTCCCCTGGTTTGCAGGGCTCCTTGTCGATTTCAAACTTTACGGCACGGCCCACCATCATTTCTGCAAGCTGCTGCTCGCTTACGTCGGAAACCTGAACGGTACCAATATATTTTCCTCGGCGAAGAACGGTACAGCGTTCGGCAACAGCCTTAATCTCTTTGAGCTTGTGGGTAATCAGAATGATGGTCTTCCCTTCGGCCTTCAGTCTGCGGATAATGTCCATAAGCTCATCAATTTCCTGAGGGGTGAGAACGGCGGTGGGTTCGTCAAAGATGATGATGTCTGCATCACGATAGAGAGTTTTGAGAATTTCCACCCGCTGCTGCATTCCAACGGTAATATCCTCAATCTTGTCCTTGGGATTTACCTTCAGACCATATTTTTCGGATAATTCCTGCACCCGCTTTTCTGCAGTGGCTAAATCCAAAAGTTTGTGCTTGGTGGGCTCAATGCCAAGAACGATGTTTTCTGCAACAGTATAATTATGCACCAACTTAAAATGCTGGTGAACCATTCCAATTCCCAAGGCTGTGGCGGCATTAGGGTCCTTAATTTTAACTTCCTTGCCCCGAATCTTGATGATACCTGCATCAGGGTCGTAGGAACCAAAGAGAATAGACATAAGGGTTGACTTTCCCGCTCCATTCTCACCTAAAAGTGCCAGAACCTCATTTTCCTTTACCGACAAGGTAACATTGTCGTTGGCCACAACGCCAGGAAAGGTTTTTGTTATTCCTAGCATTTCTATTGCATAATTATCCACACCGTTCCTCCTGAAATCTTTAAAAAAAAGCTGTTCACGATGAAATACACTTTTGCATGTACTTCATATGAACAGCCTCCTTTCAATTTACAAGATAAGATTAGTTATCCATAGCACCAAGACCAGCAGGTGCAACTCCTGCAGCCAAGGCTTCCTTGTAAGTTCCAATAACCTTAATCTTTCCACTGATGATATCAGCCTTCAAGGATTCCAGCTGCTTTACAACAGCGTCGGAAAGCTCAGGGTTAGCAGCAGAATAACCAACACCATCAGCAGCCATATCCAAAAGAACAACACCACTGTTAAAGCTGTTCTTGGCAACTGCATCAAGGGCATACTTGGTGGAAGACTCTACACGCTTGATCATGGAGGTCAATACGGCAGACTTGTCACCAGAATAGATTCCGTCAGCATACTGGTCGGAGTCTACACCGATAGCCCATACGTTCTTGCCCTGCTGGCGATATTCTTTTGCCTGAGCAATTGTTCCACTACCAGTTCCACCAGCAGCAGAGTATACAGCATATACACCAGAATCAAACCAGTTCTTGGCCTGGGTCTTTGCCAGCTCAGGCTTTCCCCAGTCGTTGGCATAGAAGTCAACAAACTGAGCGTTGGGGAATACAGACTTAACTCCCTGAATATAACCAATTTCAAACTTGGTGATAGTAGCACTAGGTACACCACCGATAAAGCCGAACTTGGGATTTGCAATGCCATCTTCCTTAGCCTGGAGAGCAACAGCTACACCAACCAAGTAGGATCCCTGCTCTTCGCTGAATACAAACTGCATTACGTTAGGCTGATTTACATAGTCAACGTCTACAATCATGTACTTCTGGTCGGGATACAGCTGAGCAACCTCATTCAATGCATCTGCAAAGGTAAATCCAGTGGTAACAATCAAGTCATAGCCCTCGTCAGAAGCCTGCTTCAATGTAGGAATATACATATCCTGAGTCTGGCAGGTTACTACATCGTACAAGGTTCCTCTATTGGACTGATTCTCCCAAGTATCACCATAATACTCAAGGATTCCTCTCCATGCAGCGGCATTGAAGGACTTGTCATCAATACCAGTTGCGTCGGTAATCAAACGAATGGTAGGACGACCATCCTTAGTGGTAGCACCAGCCTTATCCTTGCTTCCACCAGCGAAAACAACACCTACGGCCAAAAGCAGCACCATAGCAATCAGTACAATCTTTTTCACGTGTTCCTCCGAAAAAATAAAAATACTATACTAATATTTTATGACGTATTGGAAAAAAAAACAAGCAGGAGAAAAAATTAAAAGAGAGATAAAAGAGATTTTAGGAAAATTATTGGGCAATTCCCTTTTTGTGGTCAAGCTCCATCTTTTCCTTTAGTACTCGCCCCTTCTTCTTCAATTCCTCGGCCTCATCTTTTTCATCAAAAATGATGCAGAATCGTCGTTGAGCAGCAATGTACAACAGAGCCTTTTGCATATCATCCATACGATGAGTAGAAAATTCGTATCGCTGGTGATACTGGTCAGCAGACTGGGCAATCAGCTTACGTACCAACTGAATGTAATACATGGTTACATCGTAGTTTGGAGAACTGGGATCAAAAAATACACGAGATGCCTCTTTGATTTCCAGCATATTCTTTGCAACAACGGCAAAACGTCCGCTCAGCTCTACAAAGGCCCACTTCCACTTGGTATTTTCACCATACGCATCAATAAGCATTCTAATAGCAAGCCCAAGCTTACGTACAATGAAAAATCTTTTTTCAATGGTAAGGTTCTGAATAGAGGCAACGGCTTCCTCATAATCAGCATAGGGAGCATCAATGATATTAGTAACGATTTCTTCAAGATAAATAACGGCTTTGTATAGAGTTTTTCGGCTTTCATTCAAAGCATCCGTATTCTTTACCGCCAATAATTCCTCGGAAAGACTATTGATGGTGAGATAAATCGTAGCAATGTAAATCATATCTTCAGCCAATATTACACGGCGATAGCTTGCATCAGCGGAATCTGGAGTAATTGTAGAAAGAATTTCCTTTTCCTTCTTGAGTACTTTTTCAATCTCCAGTTTGTATGGTTCACTCTTTACATTGAACTCATCACGAGCTCCTGCTTCAATTTTTGCCATTTACTTTGTTCTCCCGTATAACAATGAGCGAGCGTAGTCAAGGGCATCTGCACCAGCACTGTCTCCCGACAGCATTCGAGCGATTTCCTCAACCCGATCTTCACCATCAATAACCCTAACCTGCGTTACCGTTGAGGTTGAGTTACTACTTTTCGCTATCTTTATCTGATTATCGGCACAAACCGCAATGCTGGCCACATGGGTAATACAGAAAATCTGACATTTTTCTGCCAATTTTTTTAGATGGGCTCCGACAGCGACGGAAATTTCACCACCGATACCTGTATCAATTTCATCAAAAACTAGGGTATCCACTGTGTCTGTTTCCGCCAAAATTGTTTTAAGCGCCAGCATGACACGAGAAATTTCACCACCAGAAGCAATCTTTGCCAGGGGTTTGGCGGGAGAACCAGTATTAGCACTAATGAGGAATTCGATGTCGTCCATTCCGTAGGGACCACAACGCTGCATGACACCGCCAGCTGATTCAGGCTTTTCCTGCAGGGACACGACAAATTTTGCTCCCCGCATGCCAAGATGGGCCAAAACAGCCTCCACTTCCTGAGACATGGAAGCAGTGGCAGCCTGCCGTTTTTCTGACAAAGCCTTTGCAGCAGTGTACACCTCCCGCTCCAGCTTGGAGACAGCTTCCTCCAAGGCAGCCTTGTTTTCCTGGCCATTGGAAAGATTTTCCAGCTCTAAGCGGGCATCCTCAGCGTAGTCCATTACCTCTTTAATGGGAGATTGGACGGAGGAGGCATATTTTTTCTTCAGCTTGAACAAGAGAGCCGAACGTTCCTGCACCTCTTCCAGGCGGCCAGGCTCAAAGGTAAGGCCCTGTAAATAATTTTTAAGCTCATCTGCCACGTCGGAAATTTCGTAGAAGGCGCTTTCTATTCTGGTGGAGATTGAAGACAGGCCACCATCAGCTGTAGCCGCCTGGGAAATGACCCCCTGGGCTTTTTTCAAGGCAGCCACCACTGAAACTCCAGCAGAATCATCGTGGCCCCCAGAAATAATAGTAGAAGCCTTGTCTAAGGCTGCGTAAATTTCTTCGAATTGAGATAGCCGCCGTTCCTCTGCAGCTAACTCTTCGTCTTCGCCTTCTTTGAGGCGGGCAGCATCGATTTCTTCCAGAGCAAAGGAAAGTAGCTCAATGCGACGGTCTCGGTCTGCCTCGGAAAGATTCATTTCATCCAACTGACGGCGGCTTTCCACCAGCTGGGAATACAATGCAGTAAAAGCTTCTGTTTGGGCGGTAAGTCCTGCGTAGGAATCAAGGAAACGACGATGATGACTTACCTTCAGCAGGGATTGATGCTCATGTTGACCGTGAATATCCACCAAAAATGAAGAGAAGGTGGCTAAATCTGAGCGGGTTACCGGCTGTCCTTGAATCCATGCTCCACTTCGGCCAGAATCCTTTACATAGCGCTTCAGTAAAACCCTGCCGTCCTCAGGCTCTATTCCATGCTCCTCCAACCAAAGCAAGGCTTCCTTGTGGCGCTCAGTGAGGAAAAAGGTTCCTGATACACGGGCTTCTTGGGCTCCAGTACGCACCACCTCTGTTCCACCTTTTCCACCCAAGAGGAAGGACAAAGCACCAATAAGGATGGACTTTCCAGCTCCTGTTTCACCGCTTAAAACAGTAAGTCCTTCCTCAAAATCAAGGGAAAGGGAATCGATAAGGGCAAAATCAGAAATGTGTATGCTTTCAAGCATTGTTTCCTCCTGACCAGTGAAGTTTTGAGCGAAGGGCACGGTAAAAATGCTGGGAAGTACAGCCTGCCAACAAAACCTTATTCTTGGCTAGATGGAATTCTATTACATCACCAAGGCACAAGTCAACAGTAATTTGTCCGTCTGCTGTCAATATCACCGACTGTGCCCGAGAAGGCAGCACTACTGCCTTGAGTTTTCCCTGGGGCGGCAATACTAAGGGACGATTGGACAGAGAAAAGGGACTAACAGGAATCAGCAGCATGGCAGGAAGTGCAGGATCAATGATGGGCCCTCCAGCTGCAGCAGAATAGGCAGTGGAACCAGTGGAGGTTGATACAATTATTCCATCGGCATTGAATTTACCAAAGGGATTGTCGCAAAAGGACAGCTCCAAGCTTATGAGGCGGGCTGATTCCTTGGGAGAAATAACCATGTCGTTGAGACCGGTCAAAGAAGACACTAGTTTATTGTCACGATATAAATCAGCCTGAACAAGGCTTCGGGAGCTACAGGGAATCTTATTGTCTAAAAAGGAGTCCAAAAGCTTTGCCCACTCTCTTTTTTGAACGCTAGCAATAAATCCGAAATGACCAAAATTAATGGGGAAGATGGGAATTCCCAAGGGAGCACAGCCTCTGGCAGCAAAAAGAACGGTTCCATCACCACCAATGGTAACACAAAAATCGTGTCCCTCAAAGGAACAGCTATGATTTGCGTCGGAAAATAAAAAAGTGGTACAGTGGATAGTTCGAGTTTCAAGATATTGCTTGACAATCTCCGCATAATCCATGCACTCGTCTTTGTAGGCATTAACGATAATCAAGCAGTTTCTCATACACCCTCCCGTTTATGGCAATGTTCCCAATACCTTTGCAATGGTGGCGGCATGGGTAGCACCAAGCCGTGGATACAGAGGAAAGTCAACGGTTCTTAGGAAGAGGGAACGAGCGTTTATACAACCTTCCAGTTGTTCATCTAAAAATGCTGCAATGCTTCCACTGAAGGTGGGCTGAATTTCAATTCCCTTGCGAGTGGCATACTGACGAACATCCTTAAGGCCACTGCTTAACACCACGGAGAAGGAATTCACAGAAGAAACTCCTTCTGGGGTTCGCATCAAGCACTTGTGTCTACTGGCCATGAGAGCCTTTTGAAAGGCCACGAACAAATCCTGACGAACAGCCTCGTTGCGAGAATATTCTTTCAACTGGATGTAGGCCAAGGCACTGTTTAAATCTGGAAGCAGGTCTGTAGTAGGAGCCTCCTCCCCCAGCCGCTTCAGAATAATCCATTCTCGGCGACCAGGAGCCATAAGCACCGCTCCACCGCCTCCAGTAATTGCATCCCCTTCTTCCAGTCCCATAATAGAAAAAACACCGTAGGTTCCAGCCCGCTTAATTTGCTGCTCCTCGCCTTCTTTGGCAGGAAGATTTCGGAAGGAACCTACACTGCAGGAAACATCCTCCACAAAAGGAATTCCCAAGGCTTGAATCCCTTCAAACTCAGGTAAAAAGCCAGCTGTTTCTGAAAGAATAATTAGTCGTCCCCCTTGCTTAATGCCTTCTTCCAAGGCTTCTACGGTAACACAGGCGGTATCAGGGGAAACATCAACAATGACGGGTTTGTATCCCAGCTCTTGGATGGACTGTAGCTGCCACACTGGTGCCAAGGCAGAAACAATGACACCAGTACCAGGCTCTAAGTCAAAGGCCTTGAATACGTATTTTAATGCAATGGCAGGACTACGAAAGGCAAAGGCACCGTCTACGGAAAAGAACTCCTTTACAGATTGAACAAGACGCCGTGCCATCTCTCCGGGACCGATTTTCTCGTCCACCATACAGGTAAGCACGGCGTCCATTTCCTTGCGACGGATTGTGGAACTATAGGTTTGAATCATATTAATTTATATCCAGCAGCTTACGCAGTTCCTTAGGATTGAACAAGCTACGGATATCAAGGATGATGAGGTAACCATTATCCTGACGAACAACTCCGTGGATATATTCCGTACCGATACCGCTGAGCATCTGTGGTGGTGGCTTAATTTCGTCACGGTTCACAGAAATTACACGAGCAACTCTGTCGATGATAATTCCGATTTTCAGTCCATCAATATTGAGGATAATGAAGCCACCTTCAAACTCATCAGCCATTTCATCATCCTTAATCTCAATCTTCTTGAGACGGAAACGCTTGTGCAGGTTGATGATGGGAATGATTTCGCTACGAAGATTGAAAATACCCTCAACATAATACGGAGCGTTGGGGATTGAACGGACATTTTGAATCTTTACAATTTCCTTAACGTCCATAATATCCACACCATACAGCTCTTCACCAAGCTGGAATGTTACAAGCTGGAATACAGAATCACCAATAGCCATATAGCCTCCGCAAAAATATAATATCTTAATTATACTAAAAAATTAGTCACGGTCAAGTATCTTCTTTGCCTTGGTTTTATTGGAACTGTTTTTTTCTGCATTTGCAATGGCTTCCACTTCCTGTCGAACAGACGGAAAACGATTGCGCTCGTAAATGTCCAGTCCTGTACCCACAGTGGCAACGTCGGTGGAGGCAAGATATTCACGGCAAATATCTGCAAAGGCAGCATTTTCCATGGAAGCAAAAAGCTTTCCCAAGGCATATCGAAGATGAAGTTTTTTCTTATCATCAAGGCTTTCCCGTGCCAGTGC
This sequence comes from Treponema sp., assembly GCA_017549025.1. Taxonomy (GTDB): domain Bacteria; phylum Spirochaetota; class Spirochaetia; order Treponematales; family Treponemataceae; genus Treponema_F. Next base: position 35,340 of record JAFYWB010000037.1, on the reverse strand, counting down.
AATAACGCTGTTGGTGGCAGAAGAGCTCCCATAGGCCAACAGCGCCTCACTTGCCTTTACCTTGATGGTATCGCCAGCATATTTTTCCTTTACCAGCTCCTGTAAATAGGCAATACCATCCTTATCGCCGAGAATACCCAAGGCATCGTAGCAGGCATATTTTACTGCTGTTTCTGGGTCGTTCTTTGCTCGGAACACAATGTGGGGAGCAGCATCTTTGATAACATGCTCCTTGACCGCAGCGATTGCTTCCAGACGAACCTTGTAGTGGGAATCTTTAATACCTTCGATAATGAGGGACACGGCAGTATCATCTGAAGGGAAATGAGCGACACCTTTAATGACTGAGGCCCGAAGATTTGGGTCAGTGCTTTCAAAAAGATAGGCTAAAACCTCCACAGACTCACTTTTTCCCATGGCACCGATGGCTTCTGCGGCATACATTCTGACGTAGGAGTTTTTATCCTCGTTTTGGGCGATTTCCACCAAGGCATCCCAGGTTTCCACAGCCTTAAGCCGTCCCAGGGCCTTCATTACCGCCTGCTGCTGTCCAGTGGAAAGATCCTCCCGATTGATGTATTCTGCCAAAAACTGGGCATCCTCCGAGGTTCCCACCTCTGACAGGGCTTCCAAAGCACCATCAAAGTATTCCATGTATTCTTCTTCCAGCAATTCCCGGGCAAAGGGAGCCGCAGCTTCAATCTTAAGCTGAGCAACATACTTGAACAGCAGAGCCACGGTGGAATTTCTTGTGTCAAAGGGATCTTCTATGACTTCCAAGGCATAGTCTGCAAGACGGCCATCCTCAGCAGCAGTGAAGTAGGAAATAATTTTTTCACGAAGGGATACAGAACGAGTCCGCTCCAAAATACCTTCCAGTTCGTCTAGGTAGTAGAAGGTTTTGTTGGCGGTAAATTCATCCAGCATGGCGATGATTTCCGTGTCCAAGCCATAGTTTAGGGTGTTAATTTCTTTTTCTCGCTCAGACTCCTCTGGCTTTTTATCTTCTGGGCTGTTGGAGGTAAGAACTCCACGTGGCTCAGGCACCAAGGAGGAATCTTGGGCAAAAAGAGAAAGGCCAACACAGGCGGTTAGTAAAAAGATAATGGCTACTGATTTGCTACACTTCATCATAACTCCTTTGACTACCGACCGCCTCCATTGTATCGCTGAAGGAAGTCCTTTTTGTATTGGGCAAACCGATCTTCTTCTATTGCCAGCCGTACCTCTGCCATCATCTGATGAAGGAAGGCAAGGTTGTGGTAGGAGGCTAGCATGGAGCTTAAAATTTCTTGCTCCTTGAAAAGATGGCGAAGATAGGCTCGTGAATATTGTCGGCAAATCTTGCAGTTGCATTCACTGTCTATGGGGCCAAAATCCCTAGCATACTTAGCATTCTTGATGGAAATGGCACCATCACGGGTAAAATAGGAGCCATTGCGAGCATTTCTAGTGGGGAGTACGCAGTCGAACATGTCGATGCCGTTTTCCACCGCCTCCAAAATATAGTCTGGGGTTCCAATGCCCATAACATAACGGGGCTTGTCCTTGGGAAGCAGGGCTGCAGTATAGGCCAGCATTTCCGTGTATTTTTCGTGGGGCTCCCCTACTGACAGGCCACCGATGGCAATTCCAGGAGACTGGAGACTGGCCACAAATTCTGCAGACTCCTGCCGCAAATCCTCGTAAAAATTTCCTTGGACAATGGGAAATAAAAGCCCCTTGTAACCAGTTTGACGTGCCTCCTGCCAAGCACTCATGGCCCGCTTTGACCAGTCGCTGGTGATACACAGTGCTTCTGCCGCCTCTTTTTTAGAAATGCCGTAACCTGTGCAAACATCAAGCTGCATCTGGATGTCGCTATTGTAGCGGCGTTGCAAGTCCACCACGGATTCAGGTGTGAGGAAGTGGCGGGAACCGTCAATGTGGCTTTGGAATGCCACCCCTTGGTCAGTGATTTTTCGGAAGGGAGCCAGAGAAAAAACCTGAAATCCTCCAGAGTCCGTGAGAAAGTTCTTGTTCCACAGAGAAAAACCGTGAAGTCCACCAGCTTCTTCTACAATCTCCACTCCAGGCCTCAAATACAGGTGGTAGGTGTTAGCCAAGAGAATCTCAAAGCCAATTTCTTCCAAATCATCCTTTGTCATGGCTTTAACGGTGGCGCTGGTTCCCACTGGCATAAACACAGGAGTGCGAACCTGACCATGGGGAAGCTCCATAATTCCCGTGCGAGCCTTGCTGGAAGTGTCAGCGTGGAGCTGGGTGAAAATAGATAAAACATCAGACATATCAAACCTCACGTACGAGCGAATTTCAAAAGGATAATGCTCAAGAAAATAAACAAAATTACAGGGAACCAAGCTCCCACAAAGGGTGAAATGTAGCCAAACTGGGCTAAAAGCATGGTAACCATCTGGCTTACATAAAAAAGTACTGCCGCCATAATACAAAGAACAAGACTTATAAGCAACACGTTTTTTCTTGTCTTGCCAGATAGACCGATGGACAGGAACACTACGATAAAGACGATGAAGGGAAAGGAAAATTTCTTGTAGTACTGGGAAGTGGCCTCTGCCACTGGTAAGCCAGAGCGACGGAGACGGGCGATGTAAGACTTGGCCTCCGCCACCGATACCGTTTCCACATCCACCGTATTGTTTCTGAAGGTTTCTGGAGGCTCCGTCAGCAGGAGCATGGTGTCATAGGAAGCTGGAGTATTGTTCATAAAATCACCTTCTACCACGTATTCTGTGGCGTCAAGACAATTCCAATAGGTTTCTTCCCAGGAAGCGGTGCTACAACGGAGGATTTTTTGAAGCTCCATGTTTTCATCACGGAAAATCACCAGCAATCCCGACAACCGTTGCTGAGAATCGTTGTAATAGTCTGCTTTGTAGACAATATGCCCCTGCTGGGCAATGATAACGATTCTGTCGTTGTTCAGAGACTGGGTTTTATTCAGCAGGGAATCCTGTAGCTGGGTCTTCTTGGCATAGGTAGACACTACAACTTGGTCTTCAAAAACGAAAAGGCCAAAGCTTAAAGCTAAAGATAAAAGCAACAGAGGTAAGGTGAATTGAAAAAGGGAAACACCAGAGGCAAAAATAGCTGTTAGCTCATTCTTGGCATAGAGGTCGCTGAGGGTGTAGGACACAGCGAAGAGAATGGAAAGTGGCAGTGAAAAAGAAAGGGTTTTGGGAATGTACAGCACCATTACCCGCAAAATATCTACAGGAGCCACCTCTTGGGAAATAAAACTCCACAGGTTCATGAGCAGGTCCACCAGCACCAGCACCAATGCAAAGAAGAAGATGGATCCCAGAAAAACTGGTAAAAAGCGACGGTACAGGTAGATGACAAATCTCATTTTTTCACCAGTACAAGATAGAATACAATACCTGCCCCACCAACAAAGAAGTCGGGAAGCCACATAGTCCAAAAGCCACTGAGTCCCTGCCGAATACCAAAGGTTTGGCCAAGAATCATGGCAGCCCAATAGGCTACACAAAGAAAAATTCCGATGATAAGGCCCACCGTCAGACCATTGTGCTTTCCAAACAAAATGGCAAGGGGCATGGCTAACAGAGCAAAGAAGATGGAGGCAAAGGGCAGAGAAAATTTCTTGTGAAATTCCAGCTTGTACATATTCATCCGTAGGCTAGATGTGGAGCCCTCTTCTTTTGCCTGACGAATGAACTTGTACAGGTCAACAGAGGTCATTTCACGGGGATTATTGGAGGATGAGTCGGAAAAAAAGGAGCTGGCAAAGACGTTCATGGTGGTTTTTCCAGCCCGCATTACGTCATAGCTTCTTGCATCAGCTGAATCAAAGGAGCACACCAAAGCCGAATCCATGGTCAAGTTCATGAGAATCCCTGGTTCTGTAGAATTATTTATTTCTGTGGCTCCAGAAACAATGACACGGGTTTGTCCTTGGTCGTTCACGTCAAAGAAAATCAAGTCCGACACTAGGGTATCCGTCACCTCACCGATGACCAAGGTAGCATCATCTGTCCGTTTAACAGAATTGGATTCCAGCTCAATAGTAGGGTCGGAGAACAGGATTTCTGTGTATAGCTTGTTATAAGAAATGGTTCCCAAGGGGAGCAAATAGTCGTTTACAAAAAAGGACAGGAGAGAAATACCGCCACCGAGAATCAGCACGGGAAGAAGAATCACCATAAAGGATTTTCCGCTGGCTCGAATCACTAAAATCTCGTTGTCTGTCATCATGCGACCAAGGCACATCAAAAAGCCCACCAAGGTGGCAAAGGGAGCCGACTGGGCAATGATAAAGGGCAAGGAATAGCTCATGAGACGAACCACATCTATAATGGGCACCCGCTTTTTCAAAATGTCCTCTGCCATCAGCAAAATCTGATTTACAAAGAACACCATAAAAAAGAATAAAAAGGCGATAAGAAAATACAGCAGTAATTCCTTTACCAGATAGATAATGAGAATGTTACGGTTTGACTGAAACGAGAGAGCTGGAAACTTCATGCCGAGGCTTAGACTCCTGTGGAACCAAAGCCTCCCTGCCCCCGCTCCGTGGCAGACAAGGCTTCTACCACCTGGAACTGAGCCTGCACTACTGGAGCCACCACCATCTGGGCAATTCGGTCTCCATGGACAATGGTAAAGTCTTCTGTTCCAAGATTTATCAAGATAACCTTAACCTCGCCACGATAGTCACTGTCGATGGTGCCAGGACTATTCAGTACGGTAATTCCGTTTTTTGCAGCAAGGCCAGAGCGGGGCCGCACCTGGATTTCATAGCCAGAGGGAATGGCAAAGGAAAGGCCAGTGGGAATCATAGCACGCTGACCAGGAGCCAAAATCACCGGTTCTGTTAAACAGGCACAAAGATCAGCACCGGCAGCACCAGCAGTTTGGTAGGAAGGAAGCAGGGCACCAGGGGCCACTGTACAGGGAATAGTTGTCATAGTGTCTCTCCTTTCAAAGGGATTACATTCTGCTGGATCATATCCTGCTGGATTACATCCAGCTAGATGCATCCCGAACTGACTCCAAGTCCCTGGCAGCAGATTGGGCCTTCAATTCGTTGGAGTATATTTGTAGTGATGTTTCTGGAAGCCAGCCAGAGGAAAACTGATACCAAATAACCTGCTTTTTGTCCTCTGTCATGATTCGCTGGCCTACAATCTCCTGCACCGCCCCACGTCGGCCATAGCCTGCCACCGAGGCAGAAAGCTGTGGTTCACTACGGTAAATGGCGTAGGGGTCAACAATAACCGCCCAAGAGGAATCCACTGGCAATAGCGGTGCATGAGACAAGTCGATTATACCAGTCTTTTTAGAACAAGCCACCAGCGTTACGGTACAGATACAAAGAAAAAACGCAAGACTGCTAGCACCAGCTGTCTTGCCATAAAATCTGGGGGACTTGGAACAGTTCCCCATCATTGGACTTCCTTTTTGTCAAAATATTCTACTACTTGGGGATAAATCAGTAGGTCAGAGTCCACAAAGTGGAGCTCCTTGATTTCGTCAAAAGTAACCCAACGGATTTCTGTATGCTCCGTTAAAATCCACTGAGGATTATCTGTAGCAAGGAAAATTTCGTAGCCTTCCAGCTGGATATCCTTGCCATTGTACTGGAACACCGCCTGAGCAATCTTTGGGCCCACAGTTACAGGAACGGAAAATTCCTCGTCAAACTCACGGCAAATGGCAACCTCCGCAGACTCCCCGTTTTCCACCTTGCCACCAGGGAACTCCCAGCGCTCCCCCATTTGGCCACCGGGAATGCGGCGCCCCACCAAAACCTTTCCGTTATGAAACAAAATACAGGCAACAGAACGCTTCATAATTTACAGGAACAAAACCTTTGGGAATACAAAGTGGAGGGTGGCCACCACAAGACAACAAATACCGATGGTTCGGCGGTTTTCCACAAAAATGCTTTGCAAAAGACCATTGGGAGCATAGTCAATGGAGTTGGTTTCCATGTAGAACTGAAGGAGCACGCAGAAGCCACCCATTAAGCCTGCAACTGCAGGGAAAAGGTCTCCAATAACAGGCACATCGTTTTGTACCACAGAAAGCAGCTTGAGCAATCCTACCAAAACACTTAAAACTCCCAGCACCAGCTTGAAATTCTTGCTTTCCATAAAGCCCAGAATAGAGCTGCTTGTACCAGCATCATTATCCTCGTCAAAGGCAAAATCACCACCAAGAAACTCATCCTGCACTTGGTCTTTTTCACAGAAAAGCACAAGTCCTGTTACGAGATTTAACATAATCGATAAAAAATAGAACTGCAACATATAATCGCTCCCTTAGCTACGAGTGATATCCGAACGGAGAATCTTTGTGTCATCCCCCACGGTAACCACCGCCTCTACATACAATATATCATAATCTCCAAATGTTGTCCGTAAAAAATCTTCCTTCCCGGTGTAAAATGTTTCCACTGTCTCCTGATAAATCACCTGTTTGTCGGTGGTGTACACAAGAAAATTACAGGAAACGAAGGGATGCTCAGAAAAATCCATTCTAGAATTTTCCTTAAGCTGTAAACTAATGTAGACAGTATCTTCAAACGAAAAGGATGTAAGCTCCATGGGAACTAGTCCCACAGTAGCAGCTTTTCCTCCCCGATCCATAATGCTCGATAAAACCACTATAGCCATCATGGCAAGCATAACAATGAGAATCAGACGGGAGGATGGAGTCTGCACCAAGGACTGAAAAATTCCCTTGGGAGCCTGGGGACCTTCTCCTGCATAATAGCGCTTTACCGCCTCGTCAGCATTTTTGAGCCGCTCCCCTGGTTTTCCATAGTGATAGACAATTTTTTCTTCGTCTTCACTGTATCCTTCTAAATCACCACCCAGCTTCATTATTACCCCTTGAGAATTGCATCAATCAGGCTATCGGTTCGCCACCACAGCACCTTGGCTTCTTCCTCCTCCGCCAGCAGCATGGAAATAATTCCTTCTGGGGAAAGGGAAAGGGTGTGGTACAAGGCGGTACGATGGTCTAGGTCAAGATGGCGACGAAGCACCGTGTCTCCATTTTCCTGCACCATCTGAATGCTATAGCCAGTATCATCTGCAATAATAAAGAAAAGCCAACCAGAATCGGTTACACCAAGGAAATCATAGGAAAGATTGTATACCAAACGGGAAAAGCCGTCGGCTACCTCCTGCTCGTAGGCAGGAATTGAAAATGGCTCCTGATAGACACCAGTATTTATATCCAGAGGAAACAACATGGAAGCAGCATAATCAATACCAGATTCTACGTTGGAGGCCTCGTCGATGGAGCTGGTGTAATAATCTACCTTTACAAAGAGCTTTTCTTCAGTATAAGACGGTACAATATTTTCCAAGGAAATATACACCTCGTTAACCTCCTCTTCATCCAGCACGTTGGGTAGCTGATCCACCTTGAAGGGAATGGTGCTGCGAAGATAGCCCGTTTTGTCAAACCAATACACTACCATACCATCGTTTACCTGACACACCACCACCAGCTCACTGTTGTAGGTAGTGTAGATATTCTTGATATAGGGAAAGGGCATGCCACCAGGTCCACGCTGACCGATATAGTCGATAAAAGTACCGTCACTGGCAAATCGAAGGACAATCTGACTTAAAAGCAGGCGATTTTCCACATCCTGCTCGTGGCGCTCTGGGGGAAGCTGGTCCACCACGTAGATGTATTTTCGAGAATCAGCGGCAATGGCTCCCAAGGAATTGAAGGGATACTCCACAGCCTTTCTGGTGGTGGAAACAATCTGGGAATCGGCAGCATCGGCAAAGCTGGGAGTGGGATTTCCTTCTCCATTGTAGTAAATACTTAGGAGGTCTCCATAGGAATTCAGCTCCAGCACCTTTTGGGCTTCACCATTGGCAATGTAGAAAAAACCATCCCGCATGGCCAAGGAGGTACGAACGGGAGCAGGACTTGCCAAGCTAAAAAGATTCAACTGATCCTCAAAATTACCATATTTTAAGGTAAAAAGCTCATTGTCATCTAAGCTGATTACACCGCTAGATTTAGTACAGGAAAAAAAGATGATGGCAAGAATGCAGCTTGTCACAAGTCCCACAAGGTTTCGGATACGTACACACTTAATCATTCTAATAGAATAAAGGGGCGGGCAAGCAGTGTCAAGACGGGGAATGGTAGGGGAAATAGTCCAACTCAATCCACTTCACCATATCCGCCCTTGCCACACAAGCTAATAATATAGTAAATTATAGATATGCTTGATTCAGTATTGACCTTTTTCTTTGGTTCCAAGCGGGACCGAGATGTAAAACAGCTTTTGCCCATTGTTGAACAGATAAACAACAAGGAATCTTGGGCTCAGGGATTGAGTGCCGAGGATTTTCCCCAGCAGACTCAAAAATTCAAGGAGCGCCTGGCTAACGGTGAAACCTTGGATGCCATTCTGCCAGAAGCCTTTGCCCTGGCACGAGAGGCTGCCAACCGTGTATTGGGAGAGCGGGCTTACGACGTACAGCTGATGGGTTCCATCGTGCTGAATTCCGGCCGCATTGTTGAAATGAAGACTGGTGAGGGAAAAACCCTTATGTCCGTGGCAGCAGCCTACCTCAACAGCTTAACTGGCCGTGGTGTCCACGTGGTAACAGTAAACGACTACCTGGCCCAGCGTGACGCCGACTGGATGCGGCCAGTGTACACCTATCTTGGTGTTACCGTTGGCTCCATTGTTTCTGGCATGGACAATGCTGCCAGAAAGATTTCCTACAACTGCGACATTACCTACGGTACCAACAACGAGCTAGGCTTTGACTACCTGCGAGACAACATGCAAATTGATCCCAGCCAGAAGGTACAGCGTGACTTTGCCTTCTGTATCGTGGACGAAATCGACTCCATCTTAATCGATGAAGCTCGTACTCCCTTGATTATCTCTGGTGCAGGAGAAGACGATACCTTTAAGTTCCACGAGGTAGACAAGTATGTTCGCCAGCTTACCGAGGTAGAAAAAGACCCAGAAACAGGTGAATATCCTGACGAAGCTCAGGGAGAAAATATTCAAGGTGACTACAAGCTGGATGAAAAGTCCCGCCGTGTATCCTTTACCGACCAGGGTATGCTCAAGATTGAAGAAATTCTTCAGAAGCGAAACCTCATTACTGGAAGCCTCTTTGACGAAAGCAACTTTGAATACATCCACTATTTTACCCAGGCAGTTCGTGCCCACACCCTGTACAAGCCCGATGTAGACTACGTGGTGCGAGATGGTCAGGTTCAGATTGTAGATGAATTTACTGGTCGTATTCTAGAAGGTCGCCGTTACGGAGATGGTCTCCATCAAGCCATTGAAGCCAAGGAACACATTAAAATCGCCCAGAGAAATAGAACCTTGGCCACCATCACCTTCCAGAACTTCTTCCGCATGTACGACAAGCTTTCTGGAATGACTGGTACTGCAGAAACAGAAGCTGTGGAATTCGATAAGATTTACGGCCTTGAAGTAGTAGTTATTCCCACCAACAAGGCTGTGGCTCGAAAGGACGAAGACGATGAAGTCTACATGAGCGAGGCCGATAAGTGGAATGCCATCTGCAAGGAAATCATGGAATGTCACAGCAAGGGACAGCCCATTCTTGTAGGTACTGTTTCAATAGAAAAATCTGAGCATCTTTCAGCCCTGCTCACCCGTCGTGGTGTACGCCACGAGGTTTTGAACGCCAAAAACCATGCTCGTGAAGCATTGATTATTGCAGAAGCTGGTGCCAAGGGTGCCGTTACCATTGCCACCAACATGGCTGGTCGTGGTACCGACATTAAGCTTGGTGGTAACCCTGAGTTTAGGGCTCGCAAGCGTGCAGGAACAAATGCCACCCAGCAGCAGTTTGAAGCAGCATTAAAGATTGAGCGAGAAAAGTGGCTTGCAGACTACGAAGAAGTTAAAAATCTTGGTGGTTTGTATGTTATGGGTACAGAGCGACACGAAAGCCGCCGTATCGACAACCAGCTGCGTGGTCGTTCTGGACGACAGGGTGATCCTGGACGCTCCAAATTCTACATCTCCATGGATGACGACTTAATGCGTCTCTTTGGTGGCGAAAAGATGAAGGGCATTATGTCCCGCATCGGAATGGAACCTGGTGAGCCCATCAACCATCCTTGGCTCAACAAGGGAATTGAAAAGGCCCAGAAAAAGGTTGAAGAGCGGAACTTTGAAATCAGAAAGCACCTGCTGGAATACGATGATGTTCTCAACGAGCAGCGCAAGTTCATTTACGAGCAGCGTGACCAGATTCTGGTGGACGAAAACCTGCGGGACAGAGTTATGTCCACAGCCACCGACACTGTCGCCCAGCTGATGGAAAGCTACAGTGGCAAAAAGGCTATTGGTACCGAGTCAGACTTACTGGCTCAGCTGAAGCAAACCTTTGGACTGACCATCCTGCCAGAGGAGCTTCCAAGTTCAACCGAAAGAGAGAAATATATTATCTCCTTACTGGAAAAAGACTTGGAGCAAAAGGAAGCCCTGGCTGGCAAGGAAAACCTGAATATGTTTATCCGCTACCAGTATGTTCACTTCATCGACAAGAAGTGGCTTGACCATCTGGAGCAGCTGGAAGGCTTGCGGGAAGCAGTATATCTGCGTTCCTACGGCTCAAAGAATCCTCTTACCGAGTACAAGATTGACGGCTTTAACATCTTCTACGACATGATTGACGCCATCAAGGAGGAAATTGCCTCCCGTGTATTCCGTGTAAAGGTGCAGATGGGAGATGAAACCCAGCGACGAAGCCCCCAGGTGCGGCAGATGAATGCCCAGCACAATGCCATGGAAGCCTTTGACGGCAATGCCGCTCGTCAGGCTGCCAGTGCCTCTCCCATGGCACAGCGACGCCAGGCCGACAAGGTGACGGTGGTTCGCTCTGAGCCTAAGGTGGGACGCAACGATCCTTGTCCTTGTGGTTCAGGTCGCAAGTACAAGCAGTGCTGCGGACGCTAAGACTACGAAAGCCAGTTGATGAAAATCAGCTGGCTTACTTTTTTTACGAGGATAAAATGAACTCACACCCATCGTTGATTGCCCTGCAAAAGTGGCTTGACTCTTACTTGAATTTTGAAAAACTTCCTAAAAAAGATATTTTTTGGCTCGATACCATGGAATATCTTTGCCAAAAGACTAATAACCCTCAAAAAGCATTTCCCTCAGTTCACGTGGCAGGCTCCAAGGGAAAAGGTTCCACCTCTGTCATGATTACATCCATTTTGGAAGCAGCTGGCTATAAAAGCGGCCTCTACTCCTCACCCCACATTTTGGATTTTTCCGAGCGGATTGGTTCTGCTCAAGGCCCTTTGCCAGAGCAGGTGTATGAGGCTGCAGCCCAGGAATTGATGACCGCCGTTGAAGCAATTATACCAGAAAATCTTCCTGGCCAAAGACCCATCACCTGGTTTGAGCTAGTAACCACCTTTGCTTTTTTGTGCTTTCGACAGGCCAAAATTGATTGGGCGGTCTTTGAAACAGGTCTTGGAGGCCGCCTAGATGCCACCAATGTGTTGAATCCACAAATTTCTGTTATCACTCCCATTGAGCTGGAGCATACGGAGTTTTTAGGCGACACCATAGAAAAGATTGCAGGAGAAAAGGCTGGAATCATCAAACTGGCAACTCCCGTGGTTATTGCACCACAAAAAGAGGCGGCCCAAAAGGTTTTGGAAGCAAAGGCAAAAGAACTGAATTGTCCTTTGCTGAAGGTGAAGGAACTGGTACAGGTTCATGGGAAAATGGTTGCAGGAGCCATGGAGCTCCACCTTAACTCCAAGCTTTTTGCCCGTCCCATCACCACAAAGATTTCACTTTTGGGAGACTATCAGCTGTGGAATGCAGCCACAGCAGCATTGGTGATAAAAACCTTGTTCCCTGAATTACCAGAAGAAGCTATAGAAAAAGGCTTGTCTCAAGCCACGCTTCCCGGACGATTTGAAATTATTCAATGGCAGGGAAATCCAGTGGTGCTAGAGGGAGCCCATACTCCCAACAGTGTGAACTTAAGTTTACAAACCTTTCGCCAATACCTTGAAGATACTGGTGCTTCTACTGGCTGCGGAGAAAAATGCCTTGAGACTACCAACGCAAGAAAACCCCACCTCCTTTTTGCCTGTGCTGCAGACAAGGATGTACACACCATGGCACAGCTTTTTTCTGATTTTGGCTCCATGGTACTGACCCGACCTGGGGGAGAGAAGCAATCCAATCCTCAGCTTTTGCAAGATGCCTTTACAGAAGCGGGACATGAGTTTGTCTATATCAGTGATTTTAAAGAAGCCATACAAAAAGCCCTAGAACAGGCAAAAAAGGATGCAGATCCTCTGTTGGTAACTGGTTCCTTTTATCTTGTGGCAGAAGTTAAAAAAATCCTTCAAGAAACTCCCTTTTGTTAAAGGCATACTAAGATAAAACTTACCTTGGTAAGTCTTGTAAAGTAAACTGTATTAAGGGCTCACTCCTGTTCCAGTCCTGACAAATACCGCCTTAATCAAGGATTTTTCTTTGATTAAGGCGATTTTTTTCCGCTAATTTTGCTTCTAGCTTCATTTTTTACCTAAAAATAATGAAAAATTCCTGTAAAACATCATTTTTATATATAATTGTTATAAAGTAGTATACTTTTATATACTATGTATACTTTATTATACTACTTAATAATATTTATAGAAACAATATTTTGAAAGAGTTTTTAGAGATATTTAATTTATTTGATATAAATAATATTTTTATTAAATTTTATATATTTAATATTTTTGATATAATTGATGTATTTTAAATTTAGATTTCATCAGGAGAGATTGAGAAGGAAAGAGTTTCATTTGAATGTAAGGCAGGAAAGGAAAGGCTGGTGGCAAAGAACTGCATTTGTTGGATTGATTTTTCTGTTGAAGTAGCTGAAGTGGTGGGAGCGGGAAAGAGGGATTCGGAGGGTCTTATGATGGGGTTGTACAGAGGGTCTGCTACAATAGGAAGGCAGCACCAGGCAAGATGGCAACGGACTTGGTGACGATAGCCCTTGGTAATGGAGGCTTCTACGACAAAGCTTTTTTCATCGCTCTTGGTAATGGAAAGCTCTGTGGAATAAACTGGACCACTCCCCTGCTTGCTTCCTTGGGCTTTTCGTTGGGAGAATTTACCTGACTGTTCAGTTATTGGTCGCACCATCTTTCTTCCGGGACCAAAGGCACGAAAGCCACTTTCTACAGTACAAGCTTGGTGATGGGCAGAAAAATCAAGGGAAACTGGTAGTGGAGGAAACCCACCGAGAAGCTCTGTACAACGGCTTTCATGGTGGCAGCGAGCAAAATAGCCTTTTTTAAAAAGCCCGTCCTCCTGACACGCCATAATGTGGTTGTAAAAATTCTGGTTTAAGGCAAAAAGTAGGAGGCCAGCAGTGTCGTAGTCAATACGATGAACCAAGCCCCCCTCCACTTCCTTTTTTCCTTGGACAGTCAAAACCTGAGGAAAGTCTTGAGCAATCAAGGCCAAAGCAGAATCTGTGTCATCAGCTTTGAGGGGGGCGCTGTGAACACCAGCTTTTTTTACCGCCACCACAAAGTCTCTCGTACTGTGAAGAAGCTTTACAGAACACATTTTTTGTATTTCTCGTGCAAGACCTTCAAGATTTTTTTGAAACGAAGGGGCGTGGTGGTTTTAAAGGTGACAAAATCCTCTCGCTGGGGAAGCCGCAGAGCCAAGAGACTTGAATGGAGCATGAGGGTGGCATTGGGAAAGACAGCGTTCTTGCTGCCATAGATAGGATCTCCCAAAATGGGGCAACCGATATGCTTCATGTGAACTCGGATTTGGTGGGTACGGCCTGTTTTCAGCCGGAGACGCATGAGAGAAAATGGCCCGTAACAGGCAATGCAACGATACACCGTGTGGGCAAATTTTCCTTGGGTGGAATCGGTGCTAGTTTTAAACCGCTTTCGGTTCTTTGGGTCGCGAATCAGCTGGGTCTTGATGTTGCCAGAAGCAGCGGGAGGTCGGCCCACCACAATGGCAATATATTCTTTTTTAACCCGTCGCTGCTGAAACTGCTCCTGTAACCAGGTTTCACTGGCAATATTTTTTGCCGTAATAATCAACCCAGAGGTATCCTTGTCCAGCCGATGAACAATTCCAGGTCGATGGCTTGTTTCCACCGCTCCCCGTCCCCAGTGAAACAGCAGTGCGTTCACCAAGGTACCAGTCCAATTTCCAGCAGCAGGATGAGTCACCATGCCCTGCTCCTTGTTCACCACCGTCACATCCTCGTCCTCGTACACAATGTTCAAGGGCAAGTCCTGTGGCTGAATATCGTGAGGAATCTGTTCCTCCCATTCCATCTCAATCTTATCGCCAGCCTTTATCTTGGAAGAAAATTTTCCCGGCTTTCCGTTGATGATAAGATTGGTGATAATGTTCTGCAGATGTGACCGATTAGCACAACCACAGGCTGAAAGAATTTCATCTTGACCGGAAAGGAATTTGTCAACACGGATTTGTGCCGTATCATCAGGCACAACAATAGTAATATTAGGCATTTGGTATAACTCCATCAAATTGCGGTAGCCTTACAGAAAGGTTAAAGGGAAGGAAATCTGGGAAAGATTTTTGTGAAAGTGTTTCCAGAGGAAGCAATTCTGAAGAATCCACATCTTCTAAAAGCTTTTCCTGTAGTTCATTTTCCTCAGTGGATTCATCATCCAAGGGAATGATTTCCACCGCCCCTCGGTTTAATTCCTGGTAGGCCTTGTTACGCTTATGTCGCTGAATGCTTGAAATGGTAAAATCTGTAATCCCCACCACAGCCGCTACCCCCAGGGAAGTAAAAAGGATTCCCAGCTGCTCGTCGGTGGAAAGGTGGGCGGCAGATGAGGACTTGGCAAAGGGATTGGGAAAATAATCTGGATTCATATCGTGGGAAAAGTAGCGGTACAGGGAATAGCCCAAGGTGACTCCTAAGGTAACAAAGGGCAAGGAGCCCAAACTTACAATTTCCGCCAGCCGCATATCCTGAAGCCAACCGGGAAACTCATCCTTGGTGTAGGGCTCAATAGTAACGGTGGGCTCAGCTGCAGCTAAAGGAAATGAGGCCATAAAACTACAACAAAGCACCAAGGCAATGCAGCGGAACAATCCAGTTTTCATTAGTAAACACGCTCTCCAAAGATGGCCGTTCCAATGCGCACCAAGGTGGCACCTTCGGCAATGGCAAGGGCAAAGTCATTGCTCATGCCCATGGAAAGCTCCCGTAAATCAAGATTGGGGAAACGAGAAGCCACCTCCTGCTGAATTGTCACCAGTTTTTTGAAGGAAGCGGCAATTTCCAGCTGGTTGTCCGTAAAGGGAGCCATGGTCATAAAGCCCTTGGGAATAATGTGGGAGGCTGAACAGGTATACTCCACCGCAGGAAGCAGAGAATCAAAGCTAGTAAAGCCTGACTTGGACTCTTCTCCTGTGTGGAATTCAAACAAAACCTCCACAGTCTTGTTCAAATTGGCCGCTTGTTTTTCAATTTCTTCTAAAAGCTCAATTCTATCCACGGACTGGATGCAAGAGGCACAAGAAAGGGCCTTTTTCACCTTGTTTCGCTGCAAAGAACCAATAATATGAAGCTGAGCCTGTGGAGCTTGTAGTCTCACCTGTTGGAATTTTTCCACCGCCTCTTGCACACGGTTTTCTCCAAACAAAAGCTGCCCCTGCTGAATGGCTTCCAGCACCGATTCTGCCGGATGAAATTTACTGACGGCAACCAAAGAAACAGAATTGGCAGCACGACCGGCCTTAATTTCAGCCTCACGAATTGAATCTAAAACCTGCTGCAAGCGACTTGAAATCTCACTCATTCTCGGCTCCCCACTATGGAATTGCTAACATCTGATAGCTGAAGGAGGGTTTCTAAAGGAAGCTCCTCTGCTCGAATCTGGGGATTGATTTTTGCTTCATCCAGTACGGCGGCAGCCTGTTCACCGTTGCTGTAGAATACCGTCAAATTATTCTTGATGGTTTTTCGTCGTGAGGCAAACAGTCCCCGTAAAAGCTTCATAAAATGCTCTGGATTTTGGCAACGGGGAAAATCTTCCCGTAGCTCCATTACCACTGCCCGAGAATCTACGTTTGGCCGTGGCCAAAAGCTGCCGCCACCTAAATCCATTAGGGGAGTAACCTTATAGGCCCAGCTACAGAGAATAGAAAAAGATGAATAATCCTTGCTGCCTACGGTGGCGCACATTCGCTGAGCCACTTCTTTTTGCACCGTCACTACGGAGCGGGGAAAGCGATGACCAGCAGAAATCATGTCAGCAATAATGGTGGCAGCCACATTGTAGGGCAGGTTTCCAAAGAAACGATCTGGTAGCTGTTTTTCAGCCTGAGATTTCCAGGTTTTAAGCACATCACCTTCCACCAAGGTAAACTTTCCCTGAGCCTGGTAGTCCTTGAAAAAATCACTGATGCAGGAGGCAAAGCCACGGTCAATTTCAAAGGCGGTAAGGGAAGCCCCACGAGAAAGGATTTCATCTGTCATGGCACCAAGGCCTGGGCCCACCTCCCACACGGAAGTAGCGTCGTCCACCTGCAATGCATCGATAAGGCGACGGCGGGCAGGCCCATTTATAAGAAAGTTCTGGCCAAATTTCTTTTGCATGGCCATTCCCTGCTGATCCAAGAAATTTTTCAGGGAAGAAGGAGAATCGTAGTCAGGCTTTTTCATGGTAACTCCAAGGCGGGAATTCTGGCGAAAAGCTTCACCGGTATTATCAAGCAAGTATACAATAGATTCACCAGATGTCCAAGGGGTTCTCCCAAAGGAGCCCACAGTAAAGACAGAATGATTGCTCCCACACCCACCGTCATAAAAAGGGAAACCAGGGGAGATACCACCACCGAAGCAATGATTCCACCAGGCATCATGGTTCCCAAGGAAAGCAGGGTTACTGGTGTGGAGAAAATCTGGGCTCCCACAGAAGCACTCACAGATGTGGCCACTGGTGCAGGAAGAAATCGGTGGGTGACAGGCTCAAAGCAGGGCCCCAGCAAAAGGATTCCCGCCAAGGCCAAATAGGAAAGCTGAAAGGAAAGCTGAAAAAGATCCTGAGGAGCCACCACAAGATGAATGAAAAAGCACAGGGAAAGAATGCGAATCATGGGACTTTTTATTCCCCAGATTCCCGTGGCCATTCCTAAAAGGCTGCAGATGGTGGCTCGCAGCAAGGAGGGAGTAAAGCCTGCAAACCACACGAACGCAAGTACTGCACACAGGGAAAGCACCAAAGAAAATTTTCGCCCACCGCCACGAAATACTGTTGCCGCTAAGCCTGCAAAAAAGGAAAGATGCATACCAGACAGAGCCAGTACGTGGGCAAGACCTGCAGCACGGAAGGCATCTCCCACCTCCTTGTCCGTGTATTCCCCAGAGCCACAGAGCAAGGCCACCAATAAGCCTCCAGCATCCCCCCAGCCATACATGAGGCGCTTAAACTGGAGCCGGCATAATCCACGAAATTCCTGAATTCTCCCCCACCAGCTGTCATCATAGCCTAAAACACTACAGGTGGAAGCGTAAAATACCGGCTCCCCACCCACCAAGGAGCTGGTAGCCACGGTGGATTTTGTAGTGGAGCTTTCAGAAGCAGTGGCATTTGAGGAGGTGGCATCCTTTTTTGACGCATAATTTTCCTGCAAGTCAAGATGAAGATACACCCCTTGTTCCACCAAGCCCACAGCACCAGCAGTTTTTGAAGAAAGAGCTGAATACAGTTTACCTGGATAAAAAGCTTCCACAAAGGCAGCAGGAAGATAGACGGTTGCCCTGCCCCCAGCTTCTGCCTGAGCAAGCTGATTCCCAGAGCCTGTGGTGGCATTATTTCCTGCAATGTTTCCTTGAACCTGCTGTAATCGTACCGTACAGCGATACAATTTTCCACTTCCCGTCTTTACGGGATTGGAAATCACCTGACAATCCAAGGCTCGAACCTGCTGAGGCGGAATGAGACTGGAATAAGGCTCCCGATTCAACACGGGAACCAGCTTGGAATACAGCAAAGCCACCGTCAAAAGGGCGGCTATGCAGATACAATTCTGTTGGAAAAAAAGTACAAGTTGTTTTTTCTGTCCTACCACTTTAATCCTGCCAGCGCGGTGCGGGCAGCTGTAGTGATGGTTTCAGGATATGGTAAATATGTAACGTACAAGAGATTGTCGAATGCAGCCTTGTCACCCAGTGCCCCCAATGATTCAATTACTGCCAAAAGCACCTCTTCATCTACAGAAGAAACCTTTTGAGCAGCAGCCGTATTGAGGACGCCCAAGTAATTCACCAAGGCAGAAACAGAATGGCTGGTGGCCAAACCTTCCAGGCAGGTCACAACCCCAAGAAACTGTTCCCGGGTAATCAAGCCCAGATTGAATTGCTCCTGTGCCAGAACAAAATATTCTGACACAATCGCCGCTGCCCGAGTCCAGTCTGACTCATGAATCTGCTGCACGGTAGCCAGCTGAAGGGACAGTGCCTCTGGAGCCATTTTGGAAACATCCTCTGTCTTTATTATAGTAGCGGACAGAGCTTTTTCGGCCAATTCTGCTTTGAAAAGTGAAGAAATTTTATCATTTTTTTGTACAATGAGAAAAAGTCTATATTTTTCAGCCACGGAATAGTAATCTTGAGTGATGTGACGCAGCAAAGCAGGCTGGGCACTGGGAATTACAGAAGCAAGGGATGCTTCTATGGCTTGATTCAACTCAGGGTTAACGCTGGAATTCATCAAGCGGAAAAGAATCTCGAAGGAGCTTGGATCAGCCATCAGACCCAGCAGGTTAATGGCGGCAATGGAAGAATAGAGCTCCTGAGAAGCAGTGGCAGTAGTTTCGGCCACAAAGGTGTGGATTCCTTCAAGATAGGGAGAAACGAGGCGCTTGTTCTTGGTCACTGCCACAGACAAGGCATCTAACACCGCCACCTTGATTTGGCTATCATCAAAAAGAATAAAAATATTCCACAGCAAGGCTCCCTGACGCTGACTTGTCACCTGTAATACAGGAATAGCAGCCAAGGCTAATTCCTTCATGCCAGAGCCACTTCCCAGCAGCGGCACCTTGTCTTGCACAAATTCCAAGGCTTCTTCTGGAATGGAAAGCACCAATTCAGGAGTATCATCAGAAATGGACAGCTGTGACAAAAGCTTTGTTTTATCAGCTACAGAACCTGTTACAAAATCGATGTATTGTTGAGGTGCAGTAGCAGTGATTTCTGCAGCAAAAGTATTGCCACAAAGAAAAATAACTGAGAGGGGTACAAGAACCTTTAACACATTAGCTTTCATTTTTATGGTTCCTCCTTCTATATCTATAAACACAGTTATCTCAAGATTGTATCACATTATTTGTTTGATACTCAAGACACTAGTTCTAGCAGAAGTTTTCGCCTTACGATACAATAACAGCATGAAAATCACCGCTTTTTCCAAGTATCTGTTTCTGGAGCTTTTGCTTCTCCTTGCCTTTCTCCTTCCTCCTGTGATGGAATCCCTTCCCCAGCTTTTTGGTGGGTTGGATGGAACCATCCAAGGACAAAGCCAACAGGAGATTTTGGAAAAGGCGGTAAATCCTTCGGTAGTCGCTGCCCTGCTCCAAGGACTTTTTGCTTTTGCCATGTTCTTGAGAAGCAAGGAATTGGCTTTGATTGCAGGCAGAGCTCCGGCAAGCAGTGAAATTGAAAAAAAAACCTCCACCTTTTCCCGCCAGCTGAACTTCCTCTGGCTCCTGCTTGTTTTTGGACTTTTACTTGCCAATAGCTTTCTCTGGAATGGACTTGCCCAAGCTACAGGAACAAAAGCCATTGCAGTTTCCCTTCAGCTTCAGTCCCTACCTTCTATGATTTTTGCCACTGCCGTAGCAGCCTTGTACGAGGAATTATTGTACCGCTGGTATGGCCCCCAGCTTTTACACATAGCTGTTTCTTGGAAACTTGGTTTCCCAGGAAAAACAGCTTACCAGAAAAAAAACACTCAGCTGAAGCTTTTTGTGGAGACTCTTCTTGTAATAGTGTTTGCCCTTTCCCATGGCTATGGAGGTTGGCTTGCGGTGGCAAATGCCCTTGTTGCAGGCAGTATCCTTCGACTGTGTGCCATTCGCACCGCAGGCCCCTGGGTGGGATTTGTGGCTCACCTTGCCTACAACTTTGTCCAGTTTGCCCTACTACTACGAGCCTAATCCTGAGCTAGAGCTTGAAGGGACTCCCAGGTCCAGGGGCTTACTTCAAAACCGTAGTTAAGCCCGCTTATTTCAAATCCGTAGTTAAGCCCGCTTATCTCAAATCCGTAATTAAGCCCATTTCCGCCTAAGGTTTCTATCTGTGGAATTACGTAATAGCTGGAAACCTCTTGGTCAACTGTCGAAAGCTTTCCTTCATAAATCCGCAATACAATACTTGATCCACGGCCAGTGTACAGGGCGATTTCTCCCAGCTGCTTTTGTCCTAATGCCACAGAAGGCTCAATCAAGGAGCCTCCACGAAGAGATAACAGACGGCTTACCTTGGCGGAAAAATCTTTGCCAGTTGGCAAAAAGCTTTTGGAGAGGCTCCCTTCAGCATGATCCAACAAGGTGATTTCAAGTCCCTGCACCTCCTTTTCCCCACTAATGCCCAAAAGCTGCCGAGAAACTAAGTCCATTTCTGCCCAGCTTTTTGCAGACACGGAAAGCCAAGGATAAAACTCATCTTGAGTCAAATATATTGGTGATTCTGGAGTTTTTAGATACACACGATATCCGCTATAATTCTTATCGCCAAAAAGAACCTGAGAAACAACCTTTCCATCCTGCAGCTGAAAGCGAAAATCATAACCGCTTTGAGCATTTGTCTCGTAAGAAAGGTCATTTGCAGAAGCGTGGCCATGTTCAGTGACAAAACCAAAGCTTGCAAGTGTTTTTTGGTCCTGCTTTTGGGACACAAGGCTCAAGCTTCGCACCTTCATCATGGTAGAAAGAAATTCAGCCATAAGGGTAGAATCCACAGGAAAAACCAGCTGAGAACCAAAGCCAGAGCCATCGTACCCAATCCACAGGCTTTTTCCAGACAATTCCTTCTTATAAAAAGCCAGCGCTGTATCTTGGTGAACCACTTCCACACAGGCCAGCTGTAAACCGTACTTTTCGTTTAAAAGCACCGTATCGATGGTTTTTCCAGACAAGGATTTTTTTCCGAAAAAGGCAACCACACACAATACCGCCAGCACACCGCAGGCACCTGCAAGAATACTCAGATATTTTTTTTCAGTCACGGCCAGAGTCTCCCAATTTTTTTGCCAAGGTTCGTTTTACCAGCCACCACAACAAAGCCAACAAAGCTGGCAACAGGGGCAAAATCACCAGATTCACCAGCAACACCTTGGGGCGACTTTCCACCAGCTCCTGCTGACTGAGCTTGTACAAGGTTTTTGTTAAAGCAGCCTTGTTCTTCAGCTCCAACAAGGAATCCTTACCATAAAGTCGCAGCAAGCCCTTTACCGCAAAGTCAAGATTTCCAAGACTACCGGTGTATTGCCGCATCAGGGTGGACAAAAAGTACTGGCTTCCCACCACCAGCACCTGGCCGCCTCCGGGCAAGGAGGTCATGGCAGAAAGGGCATATTGGGAAGCAAGCTGTCCTGCCTGAGAAGCCGTTTGTCCCAGCAAAAAGGGATTTGTTACAAACACCGATTCCTTGCTAAAATCTGGAGCGGAAAGCCAAGCAGATGGCGTGGTATATACCAGAGCCTGAGCTTCCATACTGGTGAGTGTAATGGGAGAGCTCCAATAAAACTCTAAGTTAAAGGCCCGACGAGAAACTGGATGTTCCACCGTATACTGAGGCAGGGCTTGAATCCACAGGGGATAGTTCACCTGTTCGTACACAGGATTATCCTCCTGACTCAAGAAGGTGGCTCGGAAGCAGGAAATGTCCTGCACCAGCTCTGGCCCCAGCTCCAGTCCCCAGGAAGCAAGCACTGGCAAAAGCTTATCCTCCGTAGGCACCACTGTCCAGTCATCGTACAAGGCAGCAGTGTGGGCAGAGGTCATAACAAAAAGCTTGCCGCCATCCTCCACAAAGCTTCGGATTGCCTCCACCTGCTGGGAGGTAAGCTGACTGCTGCCAAAAAGCATAACGGGAATTGTTCCACGGGTTCCAAAATCCAGCTGTTCTGCCACCAGCACAAAATCCTCTGGGGTCAAGACGGTGGGAGCAAAGCCTGCTGCCTCAAGCCAGGGCACCACATCCCCATAATCCTCGTCTATGGAAAGTCCGTTGCCACTGATTACAATCACAGGCCAAGCTTGAGTTACCGAGGGAACAGAAGAAAAAGAGCCACATTCCTCCACCAAAAGCAAAAGCCGAGTGGCCATTTCGTACTCAAGGCTTTCTACAGTCTGAACAAAGGGAATCACCGCCAGCTGGTTCAAGTATTCCAGCACCACCGCAGAATACACCGTCACCAGCTGAGTGCTATTGCCTTTTGTAGCTTGAATCTGCTGTGCATACACTCCCTGCTGCAAAAGGCTATTCTCCAAGCCCTCCTTTACTGGGTCTCGCACCTGAACCTGTACCTGAGAATTAGTCAGGCCATAAAGGCGAAGAAAATCCTTTACGTCACGGGCATGGGGATACAATTCCTCCAGCTCAGGTGACACGTAGTAGGTAATTCGCAAAGGCTCTGAAACAGAAGCAAGCAGCTGCTGGCTCATGGAGCTTAAGGAAAATCGCTTGTCCTGAGTTATATCCCAACGAAAATACCACAGGCTAGACAAAAGAAAAACCAAGGTGGCAAGAATAATCCACAAAAATCGAGCCAGCATACGGCCAGATCCAGTCGTTTTCACAGGCACCCCCTTCGTTTTAGCTTCAAGCTACCAGAAGCGATTTTTAGCAGGGCAACGGTGGCCACGAGGTAAAACACCACATCACGGCTATCCACAATGCCCTTGCTGGCGCTGTCAAAATGCCAGGCAAAGGAAAGGCTCTGGCACACCTGGCTTAGCCACCGTGGCAAGGTAATGTACCGAGGAAGCAGATGCATTCCGCTAAAAATCCCCAGTGCCAAAGATGAAACAAGATAGGCCACCACTGCCCCAGAGCTTACCGAACAAAGGAAAACGCACAGTCCACAGGCAGTAGCCATAAAAAGCACCATGCCCAGGTACCCAGCAAAAACCTGAGCCAAATCAAGGCTACCAAAAAAAGAAACTGTGACTGGCACACCAATTCCCGGCAACAGCATTAAGCAGCCACAGCTAAAGGCTGCAAGCCACTTTCCCACCACCAGCTGCTGCTCACTTAAGGGGAGACTTTCGTCAAAAAGCAGCCCACCCGATTCCCACTGCCCCATGGTAAGGGCGGGAACTGCCAGAATGGACAGAAAGGGAATAATAGAAAAAAAGAAATTCAAATCAGTTGAACCAAGGCCTGGCTCAAAGAAAAGTCCACCTAAAAAAAACTGCATTCCGCCACCAAGGGTAAGCAGCATGGTTGCCAAATAAAATGGAGGCTTTGAAAGAAGCAGCTTCAGCTCTTTTTTATAGAAGACAAAAACCACCTTCCACCAACAAAGAAGCTTATTCATACTGGTTCTCCTGTACAAATCGGTATAAGTTTGTGAAATGTATCAAAAAAGAAATGGTACTAGGGATTAAAAAACGTCTGCATTTATTCATAAATCGTACCATACTATACCATATTTTGCTAAAAAAAACACCCTCTTAGAAAAAAGAAAAAAAAACAATATTTTTTTATATTTTCCTTGCAAATTCCTGAAGTATAGTATTATAATTTAGGGCAGGTATACTAACCGTTTATTATGATTATATAAATTGGAGGTTTTATGAAAAATGTTACTCGAAGTATTATACTACTCTTCCTCTGCATGGGTATAGCAACCCCCATGTTTTCTCGAACTGCTCTCAATCTTTATGGAAAGGCGAGCCTGCCTTTCGGAGAGTATACAAAGTATGTGTCTGTTAATGTAGGCGGAGGAATTGGAGCGGAGCTTGACCCCTTCTTTGTACCAAACTTGGGAACCAGTCTCCATGCTGATTTTCAAGCAGGTATTTTAAAGGATAAACGTATCAAATCAATTTGGGATCTTTCCTTTTATGGTGGTATCTGGTACCGACTAAACTGGGGAAGCTTTGCCTTTCAGC
Organism: Treponema sp.; assembly: GCA_017549025.1. Lineage (GTDB taxonomy): Bacteria > Spirochaetota > Spirochaetia > Treponematales > Treponemataceae > Treponema_F. Next base: position 11,159 of record JAFYWB010000037.1, on the reverse strand, counting down.
CTGAGTTGAATTATGGCGTTTGTATCCATAAGGTTACCATGACTCCTGGTTGGTATGGCCCAGAAGACATGAACCTTGACCAAATGCTGCAGTTTGCTCCAGCCTTTCGTTGGACACCGGGATCCAAGCTCAATAGCACCGCAGCTATCGACATAGCCCCCTGCTATACCCTACTTTTTGAAAAAGACAATCTGCTTCACCAGCTGGGATTACGGATTGGCTTAACATATGCATTGAACTAAGAAATGGAGGTATCGTGAACATGAAAAAGACCCATAAAAAGCTTATTAGCACTGGCCTTACGTGCACTGCACTGTTCGGTTTTATTGGATGTAGCGATATGCTCTCCAAGTTCGACAGCATCTACTGGAATACAACCTACACCGTCCGTCACCTCTTTCAGGAGTTAAATAGAGACGGTGATGCTGTGGCAGAAGGACGATATGCAGAAGACACTTATGAACGTGAAACTCTGCCAAATCCCGTTCCCAATACCCTGTCAGAAGCAAAGGCAAAGGAAATTCCTGGTTTTACCGCCCAGCCCTTTGAACAAGTCATTGTGAATGGAGATGGGAGCACCACCATCGACATCTACTACGACCGCAATCCAGTAACCTTAACCTTTGACCCTAATGGTGGTTATTTTGTAGACAGTACAACTTCACAACGAAGTGAAAAACCTATAGAAATTACCCAAGTTTATGGAACAACAGTATCCTTCCGTAATCCTAAGTTTGAAGGATCAAACATGTCCATAGATTTTTACAATTGGGTTCCAGTTGATACAGCAACAACTTTAAAAACCACTGGTGGAGATTTTATCAGCTTCCCCATCCCTTCTACCTCTGGAAAATATCGTGCATTATGGGATTTTTCAACTTCTGTCGGTAATCTATCAGGTGCATTAAATACCATGCCTGCTTCTGGTGGAAAACTCACCTTAACGGGAGAGGTAAACTCTGAAAGTCTTTCCTCTATGAAAAGTACATTCTGGAGTATTAAAGATGATGCTACCAAGCAAATTGAATTAAATTTAAGTGATTTACAAGTAGCGAAAAATCAAGAATTAGTCTTTGATTATAATCAGAATTCCGCTATCATGAATAATTTGGCTTTAACCAAGATTGAATTACCTAAGTCAGGTACAGTAACACTGGGAGTTAATGCTTTCAAAAGATGTGCAAATTTGGAATCCATTACCATTAGTCCAAACGTAGAAATAGCAGACACAAATCCTTTTTGGGGCTGCTATAAGGTAGAGTTTGATGTAGCTTCTAATCATCCAACCTTATTAGCTTCAAAGGATAAAAAAGCCTTGCTTAGAAAGCCTCAAAACAGTGAAGAAGGTTACACACTGGTGTCCTATCCTTCAGCTACTGGTGTAGTTGATTTAGGAGCACTTGGTTATCCGATAACTATTATAGGGAAAGAAGCCCTAGGATATATTCCTAAAGGTGAAACTACGATAATTTTCCCTGAATCAGTAAAAATTATTAGAGAGCTTGCAGTAACTCAAGAAGATTATGTTAAAGAATTAACTATCGTTATGGAGGGGGTTACTCCACCTGAATTACCAGATGAACCAGGACAAAAGGATGTTTTTTCGACTCTCGCATCAGAAACTTGTATCCATGTTCCAGATGATAGTGTAGACGTCTATAGAAAAGCCCCTGGATGGAGCAATTATGCAGATGACATCTATCCTATGTCTGCCTACCCTAATAAGCACTAAATAAAAGCGTATTTGGAAACGAGTTATCCCCCAAAAGGTTGGAAGCAACTTTTGGGGGATATTTTTTTTACGAAAAAAAGATTTTTTTGTTTTGTCTTAGCGGGTAAGCTTTAAGAAGGCATCTTCAAAGCTCTTGGTACCAGTGGCAGCGGCAATTTCCTGGGCTGAACCAGAGGCAACCAAGCGGCCCCTGCTGATAATATGCACCTGTTGGCACAGAGCTTCCACCTCCTGCATTAAGTGGGTGGAAAGCAAAATAGTTTTTTTACTACCAAGCCGTTTTATCATGTCTCGCATTTGTCGGATTTGGGCAGGGTCCAAGCCAGAAACAGGCTCGTCTAGCACCAGCACTGGAGGATTGTGTAGTAGGGCTTGGGCAAAGGACAATCGCTGGCGATATCCCTTGGACAAGTGGCTAATGGGCTTATGGAACACCTCTTGGAGCTGACATTCCTCCACCACCCGCTCCACCGCATCAGCTACCACAGCTCCAGCTCTGCCTGCAAACCGCAATTCACCAGCATAGTGTAAAAATTCCTTAGTGGTAAGGCTTCCAATAAGGGCTGGCTGCTCGCTAACGTAGCCCACCAAACTCCGCACCTCCACAGGAAAGCTTTCTACATCACGGCCCATTACCCGAACAGCTCCTTCCGTGGGATAATGGAGGGCACAAATAGCCTTGAGAATGGTGGTTTTGCCTGCACCGTTTGGCCCCAAAAGACCAGTAATCACTCCAGGGCGGGCAACAAAGCTCACCCCATCTACAGCCTTACCACCAGACTTTTTCATGCCATAAATCTTTGTAAAAGAATCAACTTCTATCACAGCACTCTGTTCCTACAAAACAATCATCTAGTCCACGTAGGGAATATCAAACACCATGCGGTCTCTTGTCAGTACCGTATCAGGAAAAACACCTCGTGCTTCCTGCAGCAGGGAATCCAGCTCCTTGTCGGTATACCGTGGACTGTAGTGAATCAGTCCCAGCTGCTTTACACCACCGTCTCGTGCAATAGTTGCAGCCTGCCGAGCAGACATGTGCTTTTTTTCCTTGGCCTGATCCTCCATATCCTGAGAAAACATGCTCTCACAAATCAACAAGTCAGAGCCTTGAACTGCAGGAGCAATAGAAGGCATATACATGGTATCAGTTACATAGCTAAATTTTCTGCCAGAACGCTTTGACCCCATTACCTGCTCAGGTGTTACAATGGAGCCGTCGCTAGCAGTAACGCTTTGTCCCGCTTGAAGCTTTGACCACAATGGCCCCACAGGAACATTCAAGGCACGGGCAGCCTCTGGGTTAAATTCACCGGGACGATCTAGCTCCTCCAAGGAATATCCCACGCAGGGCTTGGTATGATTCAAGGGAAACGCCTTAATGTAAAAATCCTTTCCCTCATGAACAATACAAGGAGCAGTAATCTCCTTCACCACTACAGGATAATTGATGTACATATCCAGCACCTTGCGGCTGGTTTCCACATATTCAGCTACCTTTGGAGGACCGTAAATATACAGTGGCTCGTCTCTGTCCACCTGGGATGAAAGCATCATCAAGCCTGGCAAACCAGTAATATGGTCTGCATGAGTATGACTTATAAAAATAGCGTCTATCTTCTTCCACTTTAAATTCAATCGTCGCAGAGAAACCTGAGTACCTTCTCCACAGTCAAATAAAAACAAATCTCCGTCTCGCCGCAGCAACACAGAAGTAAGATGACGGTAAGGCAAGGGCATCATGCCCCCACAACCTAAAACAAATGCCTCAAGATTCATACTTCCACTGTACTGCAAAAAACAATTTCATACAAGAGAAAGAAATATATGATAAATTTTTAACTAATTCCATCAAAAATTCGTTAAAAGTTTTAATCTGATTTTTATTCTATTTTGATTTTCAATTAACTTTTGTTTCATATTTTAATCCCACAAACGAAAACAGAGGAGTTTTTTTATGGAAGTTTTTGCAAATGTACTGGCAATTCTCAAGTATTTGGTATTGGCAACAGTAGGAAGCACTGCAATGTGCTTTGTGGTTTCCCTTTTTGGAGGTCTTTTGGAAAGATTGGAGGGGAGCAGCAAATAAAATCAATGTTTACTAATAATTTTATTTGACAGTTTTACTCTTTTTAACTATCATATTAATTATGGGTATAGAATTATTAATCGTGGATCCTCAAAATGATTTTTGTAGTTTTTCTGGATCCATGTACATAAAGAATGCAGAACAAGATTGTCAGCGGATTTCACAGTTTATCTACAAATACATAGATGAAATTGATTCCATCCATATCACCATGGATATGCATCCATACTATCACATCGCCCATCCAATTTTCTGGAAGGATGAAAACGGCAATCAGCCAGCAGTCTACACGCTCATTACACATGCAGACTTTGTTTCTGGAAAATATCAACCAGCAGATCCTGCATTAAACAAGCGAGTGGAAGACTACTTAATCAATTTGGAAACACGTGGACGTTATGTACTTACCATTTGGCCTCCCCATTGTCTTTTGGCAACTATAGGAGCCTGTGTGGAAGATCAGCTTTTAAAGGCAGTCCGCACCTGGGAGCAGCATAAGCCTGGTCGCATTACAGACTTTGTTACAAAAGCCAGTAATCCCATGACGGAGCATTACAGTGCCATTCAAGCTGAAGTTCCCGATCCTGCTGACCCTTCCACTCGAATCAACTTCAACCTTATTGACAAGCTCAAGAACAAGGAAATTTATGTAGCAGGTGAAGCCCTGTCTCACTGTATTTCCCATACAATTCGGGATTTGTGTGTCTACATTCCAGCCTCACGAATCACCTTGCTCACCGACTGTACCTCCAATGTAGAAGGCTTTGACGACATTGGAAACCATTTCCTTATTGAATACAAGAACAAGGGAATGAAAACAGCACTCTCCACGGAAGTTACCCTCTAATTTTCATGGCAGATTTGGTTGTTACAGCAGAAAAACTCGTTTTTGGTGGAGATAGCCTTGCTGAACCACAAAATGGTTCTGGCAAGGTTCTCTTTTTGCCTCTCTTGATTCCCGGAGAAGTTGCCCAAGTAGAAATTGTTTCCAGCCACAAGGATTACGACCGTGGCAGAGTGCTTTCCATTCTTGAAGCTTCTCCCCACAGAATTGAACCAGCCTGTCCCTATTATACCCAGTGTGGTGGCTGCAATATGCTCCACATTTCCCCCGATTTTCAGGTGCAGCTGAGGAAACAGGTGCTCCAGGATATTTTCCAGAGAGAAGCTGTCACCATTCCGCCAGTAGAAGCAGTTCGTGGAAGAGACTTTGGTTACCGATGCCGAATGCAGCTCACCGACGGTGGATTGCAGCAGCGGGGCATGAACAAAAATCCTATTCCCATTACCCAGTGTCCCTGTGGAACAGCTGAAATCAACAGCTGGCTTCAGCAGATTCCGCCCCAACAGAGAGCCAAAGGACGAATCCAGCTTTTTGGTGACCAGCGAATGCAGGGCAATCCCAAGGTGATTTTTGCCGACACTGGAGCAAATGCCAACGATAAGCTTTCAGGACCAAAAATCACGGGAAAAACTAACAGAAAAATTAAAGACAAGGTAAAGCACCGTTTTTCTGGCACCAGTCTTTCTCCAGCCACCACCTGCACCCTGCAGCTGAATCCAGAAAATAGCCAACCAAAGCTCATTACCTTTGACGTGCGGGGATTTTTCCAATCAAATCTGGAAGTGCTGGAAAAAGCCATCTCCTTGGTGATTGACTATGTACAGAACATGAAGGCCAAGGGAACAAAGCTTACTCACGCCCTAGATATTTACAGCGGAGCGGGAACCATTTCTGTGTTTTTAGCTGACTATTTTGACACCCTTACCTTGGTGGAGCATAATCGTGATGCTATTGCCTTTGCAGAACAAAATCTTTTAGGTACACCCCACCAAAGCTACGGCATTAGTGGAGAAAAATGGGCCAAGGAGTTTGGAGCAGGCATTGTACAAAAGAATCCTCCTCAGCTGGCCTTTGTGGACCCACCACGAAGCGGCATGGAAAAGGGAATGCGAGACTTTTTAACCAGCAGCAAGATTCCCCACATTTCGTACCTGTCCTGCGATCCTGTTACCCAAGCCAGAGACTGCAAGGCTTTGATACAAGCAGGCTATACTATCAGTAAGCTTTTTCTGCTGGATTTTTATCCTAACACTGGTCACATGGAAACCTTGGCATTTTTGGAGCATACCCACCTTTCCCAGGGAGCATTCTAAATGAAAAAATTGCTCTGCAGTATACTTTTATTTACTCTATTTTTTCAAAATTCTCTCATTTTTGCACAAAAAACCACCAGCAAGGTAACCAGCACAACAACAAATAAGACGGCAAGTACGACAACAAATAAAACAACAGGAAAAACTACTGGCAAAATAGCTGGCAAAACAGCCCCAGCAGAACAAACTGAAGAGCCAGCCATAGAGCCTAACTGGCAGCTGGTGGTCGGTGGAGCTCCTGTGGGAAATCCCATTATTACAGAATATGGCTTTGCCGTGCCACTGGAAGGACGAACTATGGCGGCGGTGTCTGAATCTGGAAAACTCATGTGGTTTGCAGGACTTCCTGGCACCAGAATTTCTCCTTATTCCAGTCCAGGAACGGGAGATTTTTTGATTACAATTTCTGGTGGCAATTCAGTATCCCTCATCAATCCTAGTGGCCTTACCCTGTGGAGCTCCAAGGCTCCCGCAGAGGTGATTTCTACACCAATCCAAGGGAGGGATGGTCGTATTTACGTGCAGTGCCCAAGGGAAGTGGCCTGCTTTGGAATCAATGGTGTTTTAAAGTGGTCTACCCCTGCAGGTGAATCAAACGGTATTCCCTTGATGGAGCTGGAGGATGGAAGCATTCTGCATATACAGAAGAAAACCCTGCAGGGCTGTAGTACCGCCCTACGCTACTCTCCCTTTGGAATAATTCTTGAAGAAATCACCTTTAGTGGCAGGATAACCTCTGCCATAGCCACAAAATATGGAGCCCTGCTGCTGTTTGCCGACGGAGCCGTGGGCTGTGTTTCTTCCACAAAGAATGAAACCTATGACCATTGGGTATTACCTGCTGGAAGCATCAACGGTACTGCTGCCGCTCGCATCTACCTTGACGACTATCAAAGTGTTTGTGCCATTGTTACACCATCTGGTGGCCAAACCACCGTTACCTACTTAAATCCCAAGGATGGAACAATCCTTCTTTCTGCAACAGCTCCCGTAGACACCAACAAAATAGCCTTCGGTACCTTTGATCAAAACAGCCTCGTGCTTTGCGACACCTCTACAGCGGCAGCCATGAGTCTTGACGGCACCATCCTCTGGACAAGCAATTTGCCTGGAACCATCAACTGGACCCACATTGTGTATCTTCCCCAGGGCTACCTTGCCATGCTGGAGCAAGGCTCCTGGGTGATTTCTGCCTACCGAGTAACTCAGCACATTGGAACCACCAGTCAAACAAAACAGAATAATCGAAGTCTTTCCTTTCCTGTTTATGTTCAGGAAGCAGCCCAGCGAGAAAATATTCCTCAGGATACCTCCACACTTTTTGGTCCAGCCATGACTGCCAGCTACAGGGAAGAAATGCGTTATGAATTGGAGGAAGGAAATTATAACGACAAGGAGGCTCAATGGTTGGCTTTCGTAAACCTCGAAACTTCTCGGCTTTTTTCAAAATACACCGTACAAACACGAAATTCCCCTGAACCAAGCTTTTTTGATGAAAATTTTACCTACTACGAGGAAATCGTCAATATGATGTCGTCCTTTCAGTCGGGGTGCTTCAACAAGGAGCTGGCACGAATCATCAGGACAGAAACCGATCCTGTGGTGCTGACCATTGCCCTGAAGGGAGCAGCAAAAATCGCCTATGACCCCACCTTTGAGCTTTTGGAAAGCATAGAAGCCCTGCTGAAAAAGCCCTCTCTCATTGCCAATTCTCGTATCAGCACCTTGATGTGTGACGCAGCCTATGAAATCTGCCGTTTTATGGGAAAGCCTGCCCTGTTTACCAAGGGACGGTACATTCTTTCCTATCTATTAAATCAAAATATACAAAGCACCACAAAAATCTATGCTACAGCTACAATGAGAAAAATAATTGCATTGGAAATGTAGCCTTTGTAGAAAAACTGTGATATAATCTTGAGGATAAAAGAGCTTAGGCATCTTATCATGGAGGAATGATGACTAGAAAGAAATTGCTATCCCTTTTCTTTGTAACTTTGGCTCTCGCTCTTGTGACAATCCCTGTTTTTGCACAAGTAAATGAGCCTGAAATCCGCAGTGTTGCTGGGGATACTGTGGAGTTCATTAACTATAATGGACCCCACGCTGTAATCAACACCTTGGATCAGATTAAAAGTATTGGTACTGGCTTGGGAACTGTTGTTGCCAAAAGTCGTGACGCTAGTACTACTGCTGGTGCACGAAATCGCTACTATGTAATCCATGCAGTTGACCCCACCACCGAAGAAAAGCTTGATGCAGACATTATGTTCATTGGTGAAAACGCCACTGTTGACCACATTACCAACCTGCGTCACATTATTGCAGCTTATTTGGTGGCTGCCTACGATTATTCTGAGGCAGACGCCCAGACACTGGCAGTGTTTATCACTGTGTACAATGCAGTTTATCGGGGAAACATGGAGGTTTTCCAGACTCGCTACAAGAGCGTTGTAACAGATAATTTGACTGCCCAGCATGCTGGTCTTGCCTTGAATTATCAGGATTGGCCCGGAAAGAGCCAGATTGTTATTCCGTTGGGCTCCACAGCTGGTGGATTGGGAACTGTTGACACCACCGTAATTTCTGGTAAGGACGTTATCGATTCCATGCGCCAGGATGAGGGCATGGGTATTGAAGACCGCAAGGACTTGGTGGACATCAAGGAGCGGGAAGCTGACCAGGCTGAAGAAAAGGCTATTGCAGCACAGGAAGAGGCTGCTAAGGAAACTGAAAAGCTGAAGGAAGAGCAGCAGGCACTGCGGGACGCTCAGAAGGAAGCAACTGAAGCCAAGCAGGAAGCTCAGAAGGCTCAGGCAGAAGCCCAGCGAAATCCTAATGACAAGGAAGCTCAGCAGAAGGCTGAAGATGCCCAAGAAAAGGCTGACGAAGCTCAAAAGGCCTTGGACGAGCAGAAGCAAGCTGTAGAAGAGCAGCAGCAGATTGTAGAGGAAAAGCAGAAGGAAGCTGAGGAGCAGCAGGAAATTGCTGACCAAAAGCGAGAAGAAGCTCGCCACGACCGTGCTGAAATTGCAAAGGATCAGCAGCAGCTGATTGAACAGCGCTCTCAGCCAGCAGCCGATGGTGTATTTGGTTTGCGCTACCTTGACGATGAGTATTCTGTTTTGGCTAAGCTGGACAAAAACACTGGTAAGCTGTTGAAGGAATCTCCTGTAACAGTAATCCGTGGACGCACCGTACTGCCTGCCGACGAAAACTTTATTGCCATTGCTGGTAACAACAGTGGAAATGGTGCCGTAAAGCTTGTATTGCTGGATACCGTTAACATGGAAATTGTTGGTCAAAGCAATGAGGTGGCATCCGAGAAGTCTGTTCTGGTAAAGGATGGATATTCCTACTATGCAGTTATCAAGGATGGAGGCAACTGGCTGGTGGGTAAGTATGACAGCAAGCTGAATCTGCAGCTGAAGTCTAAGATTGCCGTTCACGAGGCAACTCCTATTACCTTAACTGAATCTGGATTGGTTGTAACCGATGCCCAAGGTGTAGTTCGCCTCTTGGCCTACAGCGACTTGAGCATGGTAAAAGAATAAGATAATGGAAACTAGTTTCCACTAGCTTTCAAATCTACAAAAGCTGCACTTTAAAAGGTGCAGCTTTTTTTATACTCTGCCCTCTTATCTTCTTTTGCTTGTAAAGTCACGAAATACGTGATAAAATGGGCCAGTTTTACAAAGTAACATAATTATGTTTAAGGATGTGTGCATGATTAATTGTCAGAACAAATGGATACGAGCCGCTATTCCGGCATTGCTCCTTCATTGCAGTATCGGTACGGTGTATTGCTGGTCAATTTTTAGCCAAGAGATTGCAGATTATGTAGGTTTTTCCAAGGGCGCAATAGAATGGGCCTTTAGCTTTGCAATTTTCTTCTTGGGAATGTCAGCTGCATTTTTAGGAAATATTGTGGAGAAAAATATCCATAAGTCATCCCTCATAGCCACCATCTGTTTTTCCTTGGGAATGGCGGGAACAGGTTTTTTCATTTATTATGGTGGACTCCACAAGGGAAGTGTTCTGGCCTTGGTAGGAATTTACATCTTTTACGGCTTTATCATGGGAATTGGATTGGGAACAGGCTATTTGTCTCCAGTTAAAACCTTGATGCTGTGGTTTAAGGATCGAAAGGGTCTGGCTACAGGCCTTGCTGTAGCGGGATTTGGAGCGGCAAAGGCCATTGCAAGTCCTATTATGCAGGCTGTGCTTGCAGGCTTGGGCGACGGTGGATTATACAAAATGTTCTACATTCTGGCAGCGGTGTATTTTGTCATGATGTTTGTGGGCCACCTTTTGCTGGCAAAGCCTGCTGATTGGTACGAGCCTCAAGCAAAGGGAGAAAAACCAGGCATACTTGAAACACTTAAAACACGACCACTTTCTAATTACATTGGCATTTGGCTCATGTTCTACATCAATATTACCTGTGGCCTTGTACTTATTTCGCAGGAAAAAATGATTGTTAAATGTGTTGGTTTGGCAGGCCTCGTTGGAGTAATTTCTACGATTTCTGCTATCTTCAATACAGCGGGACGATTGGTGTTTTCAGCTTGGGCTGATAAAATGAAGGACAGAAACACTATCTACAAGCTGATTTTCATTCTTTCTATTGCATTTACCGCACTTGTTCTCGTAACAAACGGTATAGAAAAGGGAAGTCAGAATATTGTACTTGCCCTATTAATGCTGCTGTTGATTTTCTTTGTAAATGCAGGATATGGCGGAGGATTTTCAAACATTCCAGCCCTGCTTGCAGATCACTATGGAATGTCCAGCATAAGTGCAATCCATGGAATTACCCTTTCTGCCTGGGCCTTTGCGGGCTTGTCTGGAAACCAAATGGCAACCTGGATTGTAGAAAAATTTGGAAAGGAAATTACCACGGCAGATGGCCTTACAGTAAACCCCACAGGCTACCAATATGTTTTATATGCAATGATTATTTTGTATGGAATTGCATTGCTTTTGTCTGCAACCCTTGTCCGTTCAACGAAAAAGAAGGCTTGATACAATAAGCTGTTGTAAAGGAAAACCCGCCACTGTGGGTGGCGGGCACGGGAGATAGCGATAAAATTATTGCTTATACTTTTGAATCAAGTCCCAAAGACCATATTCTTTCATAAACTGTAAAATTTTATCCTTTTGCTGAGAATATAGAGGAAG
>JAFYWB010000036.1 GCA_017549025.1 Treponema sp. | reverse complement strand
TTATCCTCATTGCAAATGTACTGAAAAGTATAGCGGGGAAAATCCCTGTCGAAAGGGTCAAAAGTACAAATGAAAATGAGGATGTTTTCTGGTAAATCCCGATACTTGGTTCCGGTGGAAGTTGTGGACACATCTGCCACGCTTTGGTAGTAACGACTCCGTTTAGGTAGTTCCTTTTTGTGTCCAGTTTGTACTTCCACGTTGATGATTCGATTTTCATCCCGTAAAAACACATCCATGATGATTCGCATGGAATCTGGGTCAGTTTTATGTTCGTCTTGAGCGGAAAGATAGCGTATCTTTCCAATCCGTACCCCAAGAATCAACTCCACCACCTGACGACAAATATTTTCGTCGTGCATCACACGAGAAAAGATAAAATTGTCGGTAAAAGTCAAACTTTCCCACTTTTCCTGTAATTCTGCTTCTGTCAGCATAATTCCACCTCCAAAAATTTTATTCCTCTACTTTACTTATAGAGGTGAACTTACAAAAATTTGTCACTTTTCCGCAAAAAACTTAAAAAAAACTATAATCCCACTGGGGTACACATTTTAAAAGTGCCTCGGTGGGATTATTTTTTGCAATCAGGTTCTTCTCCTCCTATATTTTGGAGTATGAAGAACCTTGCAAAAATTACTTTGGCAGTTATTTCCACCTTGCTGTTGGTGTCTGTGGTGTTGATTTTTGTCATAGCTCATTTTACGGTGGTGTTTGTTCTTGATACAAAAATCAATGGGAGGCTTTTCCCTTCAGAAATACAGGTGGTTCCTCCAGCTTTAAGTCAGACCTTGAACGTGCGGGAATGGATGCTGCTGACTGCCAAGCAACGGCAAATTTTGTCTCAGGACAATCTGGTGCTTAAAGCCTATTTTATCGAAGCTTCTGAACCCACCAATTACACGGTAATTCTCTGCCACGGCTACAAAAACTCCGCTCTTTCCATGGCAGAATACGCTGCTGTCTACCATGAAGCCGGTTGGAATGTGCTTGTTCCCGACCATCGTGCTCACGGCTATAGTCAAGGTCGCTACATCACCATGGGGTGGAAGGAGCATCAGGATTTGATTCTCTGGGTTAATTCCTTGATTGACCAAAATCCTCAAGAACAGATTCTCCTTCACGGCCTGTCCATGGGGGCTGCCACGGTGATGATGGCGGCTGGTTCTCCTAAATTGCCCCCAAACGTGGTGGCTGCGGTGGAGGATTGTGGCTACACCAGCGTTACTCAGGAGCTGCAAGACAAGGTTTCTCGTGGTCTGGGCTTACCTGCCTTTCCTCTGGTGCCTGTTACCTCTCTTTTGTCTCGTCTGCAGGTGGGAAATTTCTTGGGAACAGTAGATTGTGTAAAGGCTGTTTCCCGCTCAACCATTCCCATTCTTTTTATCCATGGAGAAAATGATAGCTTTGTTCCCTTCTGGATGATGGAGGAATTGTATGAGGCTGCCACCTGTCCCAAGGTTAAGCTGGCTGTTCCCTTGGCAGGTCATGGCCAATCCCAAAGAGTGAATCCCCAGCTGTACTGGTCCACGGTGGAATTTTTTATCATGCGGTTTTTGCCACTGGATGCTCCTGCCCAGAGAAAGCTTGTGCCTGAAAAGCGCTTTGATTCAAAGTAAATTTTTAGGTATAGTAAAATTATGAGAAAGTCTGTAAAAATGATTTTGTTCCTTGTTTTAGCTGTGTTTGTGCTGGCGGTGATTGCACTGGTTTTTGCTGCAAACTACATGTTTACCTATGCCTTGGATTCCCAGTTTGGTGGTGGTGTTGATATCAAAAGCTTCGAGGTACTTCCAGGCTCTGTAGAAGAATGGTTGGTGCAAAACAGCTCTATGGAATCCATGGAAAGTCACGATGGCTTGAATCTCAAAGCTTATTTTATTCCCGCTGCCACTGAAACTAACAAGTACGTGCTGCTGGTTCACGGCTACAAGGCAGGTCCCTTAAGCATGGCTCCCTACGCCCAGCATTATCATCAGTTGGGATGGAATGTGCTGTTGCCCCATCATCGTGCTCACGGAGCAAGTGAAGGGCGCTACATCGGTATGGGGTGGCTGGAGCATCTTGATATGCTGGGCTGGATTTCCCTCCTGACTGAAAAAGCTCCCAATGCAGCGATTGTCATGCACGGTGTTTCCATGGGCTCTGCCACCACCATGATTACCACTGGTTCTGAGCAGTTGCCTTCCAACGTAAAGGTTGCCATTGCGGACTGCGGTTATTCCACCGTAACAAAGGAATTTTCCCATCAGCTAAAAGACCTTTTTGGTCTGCCGCCATTCCCCATCATTCCTGCCACCTCCCTTGTAACCAAGCTGAGGGCAAAGTATTTCTTCTCTCAGGTGGATAGTGTTGCAGCAGTGACGCAATCAAAAACACCTACGCTTTTTGTTCACGGCGATAAGGATGACTTTGTTCCTTTCGCAATGCTGGAGGAAGTGTACCAAGCTGCAGCGTGTCCCAAAGAGAAATTGGTAGTGACTGGTGCAGCCCACGCTGACTCACGGGAAGTTGCTCCTGAATTGTATTGGGAAACAGTAGATGCCTTTGTTTCTCGCTTTATGGAGTAGGTGGAGCCGCTTTAGTCTTCATTGCTTCACTGTCGAAAACTTTACAGATTATCTCTTGACTGATATACTTGAAATTCAGGAGTTTTTATAACCATTATCCCGTGGTTCAGTCTGTTTTTTTCCGAGAAGACAATGAAATTATTCGGTTTGAATACCGTAACAGAAGCTGTTAAGCTGTTATAAAAGGAGATTTTATGAAAAAGATTATGCTGGTGTTAGTGCTGGTTCTTTGTGTTTTTTCTGGCTTTGCAGTTCCCTTACCAGATGGAAGTGATGCCCGCATTACAGAAATTCGACAGAGTAACGGAAAGATTGTGTATGTTCGACTCAAGGAAGCTGCCACATTAAATACTCCACTGGGTGCCTTGGAGGCTGTGGAGGAAGTGTTCTTTTACGAAAATGGAAGCATAAAGTCCTTCCAGCCAGCAGCTTCTGGTGAATATGACAGTCCAGTGGGAAGCTTAACGTACACCACTGCACCCATATCCTTTTATGAGTCTGGTGCTGTGGAGGAAATGGAGCTGGCCACCACAACTGATATTACTGGTTCTGTGGGACGCATCAAGGTAGCCGCCAAAACTATTTCCTTCTATGACGAATGGATTCCAGCTTCTGTGGAGCTGGCGGAGGATTGCCAGGTAAAGCTAAAGTCTGGTATTGTAACTGCTCGTAGCGGCTACCCCATGTTTTTCCATGAAAATGGAGCCATTCAGTCTTTTACTATTAGTCGATCTGAGCCCTTGGATTCATCTATTGGAAAGATTTATCCACAGGAAGGCTCTGTGATGGAGCTCCATCACAACGGAAGCTTGGCTATTGTTTCTCCAGAGGATATCTGCATGGTAACGGTGGATGACTGCTTGTATTTTACCAAGGCTCGTAGTCCCATTGCCTTTAGAGACGGTGGACAGGTGTTGCGTTTTTCTGCCGAAGCTCAGGATTTTACCTTTGGAAAATTCAAGTTTACCTTGGAAAATGGCTCTACAGAAATGTTCGTGTATGATGACGGAAGCGTGTTCTTTACTAATCCTGGCTATGTTCACTTGGCTGGTTTGGAATATCGCCGCCATTGCAACGGGCTTTTTGTCTCTCCAGTCCACAATCGGCTCATTTACTGGGAAGAAAGCTATAATGATACCTCTGTGTACAATTATTCCTACAATGCCGAGGAAAAACTGGTTTCCACTTCCTTGAACATGAATGTTCTGCCATACAATAGCGATACTATGAAGTATTTTGAAAATTCACCCTTTGCCTTTGATCAAGAAAGCAATATTGTAAGCTATCTTGGCTTTGAAAAACGGAAGAATCCAGAAACACGAGCTACCTACAATCATCCTGTGATTGTAAAGGTAGCGGTTAAACAAAATCGTGTGCCAGTGGAGCTTCAGCAGCCGCTGGGAGATTAAGCTTGTGAACGGCCCCATAGTTTTATGGGGCTTTTATATTTTGATTTCGGTACTCCATGGGTGTGGTTCCCGTGTATTGATGGAAAAGTCTGGAAAGATAGGTAGTGTTTTCCAACCCCAGCTGCATGGCTATTTCATAAATCTTTAGGTTTGTGTTGGCTAAAAGCTCCTTTGCTTTTTCCATTTTGATAGTATTGATTCTATTTTTTATAGATGTTCCTGTTTTACTTTTGAATACCCGACTCAGATAGCTTTCATTCACTCCAATGTAGGCAGCGATTTGGTTCAAGGTAATGGCCTCATCAATATGCTGCTTGATGTATTGGGTTGTTTCCAGCACCAGGTCTACACCGCCTCGCTGTTCTTGAAGCTGCTGGCTATTGGGACTCAGTTGGGTAATGAGGTGTGTGTAGTGCTGTGCTAGGTTGTTGTAGTGCTGTGCAACCTGGGAGCTGGTTTGGAGTACAGCTTGCTTTTGCCGTTCTTGTTCCAGCTGCTGGATTGATTTTTTGACTGCCGCCACTACATCGTCAAAGTCTCCTGTTTTTGTGACGTACTCCACCACGTTGTAGCTAATGGCTTGCTTTGCATAGGAGAAGTCTGCGTAGGCCGTCAGGAGAATCACCTTGGTGCTACTGTAGTTTTCGTGAAAATATTTTGCCACCGCAATACCGTCTGCTTCTGGCATTTTTATGTCGGTTACTACAAGGTCTGGTGGATTCTTTTCTGCATATTCAATAAGCTCCTTGCCGTTGGAGGCCACATATTCCAAGTGGCAGTTGAGACTTTCCCAGTCTATGAGGCTTTCTAAAGCCTTGCGAACCATGGGTTCATCATCGGCGGCGATTACTTTGTACATAATTCCTCCTGAATGTTGGCGGTTGTCTGTGGTATAAGGATGGTGACGGTGGTGCCTTTTCCTGATTGGCTAAAAATGGAAAGTCCGTATTCCGGTCCATACAGGAGTTTTATCAGCTGATGGAGATTGTTTATTCCCACCCGATTGTGACGATGGGCTGCTTGCTCCTGGTGATGAGGCAGCTCCAAGGGAAGCTGAATCTCGCCCTCTAGTCCTTCTGTTCCCGCCTTGCTATCAAAGCCCATACCGTTGTCCTTTACTTGCATTTCCAGTAAGTGCTGACGCTGCTTTACCAGAATTTCTACTGTACCGCCGCCACTTTTGGGCTCCAGTCCGTGGACTACGGCATTTTCCACAATGAGCTGCAGACACAGCTTAGGTACTTGGCAATCGAGGAGTCTGTCATCCTCCAAGGTAATTTTGTAGGAAAGGCTTCCATCGTATCGGGTACATTGTAGATACAGGTAGAATTCCACATACTCCAGCTCCTGCTTCAAGGAAACGAGCTCCTTATCCTTACGATAGATGCTGGCTTGTACCAGTCGGGAAAAGGCAGTGGTCATTTTGTGGATTTCGTGGTTCTTGTCTAGCTGGGCTTTAATGGCAATCATGTTCAGTACGTTAAACATAAAGTGTGGATTCATCTGGGACTGAAGGAATTTTAGCTCCTCTTCCTGCAGCAACAGCTTCTTTTGATACACCTCGGTAATCAGGTAGTTGATTCGTTCTGTCATTTGATTAAAGACGCTGGAAATTTCTTGGAACTCACGGCTGTTGTAATCTGGCAGCTTGGTGTCGTATTGTCCTTCCTTTACCAAGGTAATCTTTTTTCTGATTTCTCGCAGAGGAACGGTAAGTCGTAGAATCAGCAGAACGGACAAGCCTACAATGGCCACTCCCAAAACAACAGCGTAGATAAGGTAGGAACGGATGGTTTGGAAAATCAATGCCATAAGCTGGTTCTCTGGAATTGCAATCACCACCTTAAGCCCCAGCCGAAGATTCTGTGTGTGGTAGCGGTATTGTTGTCCGCCCATGGTAAGGGAGTGAGGAGCTGATATGGTTTGAAGCAGCTGTTGGTTGTTTTTGCTTTGTTCAAGATACTGTTCTGCTCCGCACAGCGGCTGATTGTATTTGTTAAATAAGCCCCAAAAGGTTTGCTGGTAGCGGTCTGTGGCTTTCATCAGTTGAAAAATGGTGTCCTTGCTGATGGTAAAGGCTACAGTACCAATATTTTGCATGAAGTTTGTGTACAGGGTAAGAAAAACGTGGATATTGTCTTGGTCCGAAAAGAACTGCACGTCTTGGCCGTTTCCTTTGAACTGGGTGTGGAGATTTGCAATTTTAAGGGATAATTCCTGCTCTTGGCTAAAAAGCTTTTGGTAGTAGTGAACTGCAAGAATTTCCTCCTGTTGGTTTAAAAGATACACTGAAGTCAAAAAAGGGGTTGAAACAAAGTCGGTGTTTTTGTCGGAATATACATTCACTACCTTTTTAAATTCCTGCAAATAGTCTTCGTTGGCAGACTTTTTGTTTTGTAAAAAATCAAGCAAAATGGAATTTCGCCGTAAATCCAGCACAATGTCTTCTGCAAAAAGAGTTTTTGTTTCTAGATTTGTTCCCATTTCCTGCAAAAAAAAGTCTATATCCTCCTGAAGATAGGAGCCGATGATGGAGCTCATGGAAAAAAGCAGAAAGGAAACCAAAAGCACCAAGGAGCCAAGGATAATGGAACAGTTGAGGATTATGATTTTTAGTCGCAGAGATTTTTTGTGTCTGGTCTTCATCCTTTTTAAGACTCCTTTAAAAAATTATATCACAGAATTCAGTGGGGAGTAACTGGAGAAGTTGCAATTTTTGATAATCTGGTCTATTGTGCAAGTCAGTGGAGGCTAAAATGAAGAAAAAACTAATTCGTTTGTCTTGGCTAGTGCTAGGATTCTTGCTGCTTGGAGGAATGATTATCTCTTGCAAAAAGTCTGCCGTGGAAGAGCCTCCTGTTGAAATAAAATTTATGCATGGCTGGGGAGGAAATGGTACCGACCATATTGCCATGGGAGCTATTTTTGACGACTTTCAGCAGTTGCATCCCCAGATAAAGGTGGTGGTGGATTCTGCTCCCGATATTTCTGTAGTTATAGATAAAGCCTGCGACATGCTGGCGGTGGATAGAATGCCAGACATTATCAGCACCAATGGACGAGGAATTTATGTTGCCAATGCCACCGCTAAGGGCACAGCCTTGAATCTTACTCCCCATATTCTCAATGATCAGGAGCTGTACAACAGTGTTCCTCAAGCCCTGTTGAGCCAAATCAAGAATAATCAGCCCTTGTATTCCATTCCCGATGTACTGGAGGTGCAGGCTCTGTGGTACAACAGAAGCATTCTAGAAGAAGCTGGTCTTTTGCAGCCTGGGGAATCGCTGCCTACAGATTGGGCTGATTTTATGGTGCTATGCCAGAATCTCGTGGAATGGAGTCAGCGTACGGGGCGAGATGTAATGCCCTTTGCCTTGGATCAACAGCGGTATCTCACTATTTTTATGGCATTGTTGGCTAGTCGTGGTGGAGAAAGCTATCTTCGGCAGCTGTCCCAAGGATACCTCGATGGTGGCTTAATTCAAAGTCTGGAGCTTTTGCGGGATTTAAGTAAATTTTCTTGGCCAGAATATTTTCCACTGGGAATAAATGATGGACGACAAGCTTTTGTGGATGGACGCTCTGTGTTTTTTCTGAATGGAGTGTGGGACAATATGGTGTTTGCGGGTACCGACTTGGAGCCACACATTGATTATAGTCCCTATCCTGGCTTGAACGGTGTAACTGTTTCCTATGTGTCCTTGTCGGAGGGCTATGTTATTAGCTCCATGTCCTCTCCCGCCCAGCAGGAGGTTTGCCTTGAATTCCTGAAATATATTCTTTCTGAGGAAGTTCAAACTCGGATTATGAAGGAAACCTTGCAGGTTCCCCTGAATCCTGCGGTAAAGGTAGAGCTGATTCGTGAAGCTCAACCACTGCTGGGAATGGCTCTAGGAGAAGCCTATAAGGCTCAGGTTCAGGTTCCCACGGTGTATTCTTTGTGGCATGAGTCGGTAGTAGAAGCCTTTCATGCCAATATTGCTTCCTTTTTGGAGGGAAAAATTTCTGCTGAAGAAATGGCCTTATTGATGAATCGTGCACGGATTACTTTGTAAAATCCTGCACAAAAGTAAAAAAAGTACAAAAACAGGTAAAAAAATTACAAACCTAAATTTTCTGACATGATAGAATTAAATCCAGAGTTACTAACTACTGGAGGAAATCATGAAAAAGATTTTGTTAGGTACTATTGCCCTGTTGTTGGTTGGCAGCATGGTATTTGCTAGCGGAAAGAAAGAAGCCGCTCAGGAAGAAGTTGTAGAATTCTATCACGGATTTTTCCACTCAGAAAGTGAATGGCCCCCTGCCAAGGCAATGCGGGACATTTATGATGCATTCGCTGCACGCTATGCAGATGGTCCTGTAAAGTTCAAGGCTATTCCCCTTGAGACACGTGACGACATGGCAAGTGCCCAGATTGCTGGTGGAAACTTCCCCGATATCGTAGACTTGGGTCGTCCCCTTTCTCCCTCTGCTATTTCTCAGGGATTGGTAATGGATCTTAAGCCCTACATCGATTCTAACAACTTGAAGGCTGCTGTTGGAATTAACTATGTACAGAACAGTGTTAACGGTGGAGTTTACTCTGTTCACGACCAGGTTGAAAACCGTGGTATTTGGTACAACGAGGCTATCTTGAAGAAGGCTGGAGTTTCCATCAATGACTTGGGAACTTGGGACGGATTTGCAAAGGCTATGGAAGCTGTTCGCAACTTGAACGACGGTTCCTATGGTTACATCGCAGGACAGGGTTCTGTAATGATGCTGGCTGCTCACATGGCTCAGACCGAAAACGGACGCAAGCTTGTTGCTTCTGAGTTGACCGCTGAGGTTATCAACTCCAAGGAATTCGAGAACAGCTTCAAGGCTATCGCAGCTTTGGACAAGGCTAACGGTTCTGCTCACACCACTGTAGACACTGGTAACCTGATGGCAGACTTCAATGCTGCTGGAAAGGTTGCAGTTCTGAACAACGGTGCATGGAATGCCGGTAGCGTTTCCAAGGACATGATTGGAACACTGAAGCCCTCTATCTATCCTGGAAATGTTTCTATCTCTTCTGCTGGATACGGAATCACCATCTCCAACAAGATGAGCGAAGCAAAGAAGAAGGTTGCCCTTGAGTTCTTGGCCTACATGGTAAGCCCAGAAGTTCAGGAGAAGATCTTTACATTGGTTCAGGCAACACCCTGTAACTCCAATGTAGACTTGAACAAGTTGGCAGCACAGACAACTGATCCTAACACAGCTCTCTTGGCAGATGCTTGTTCACAGATCAACAATGCCCAGATTGTAGTAAAGAGTTTGTACTACTCTTGGGGTGGAGATGTTGTAAACTCCTTGATTAACGCTTTCATGGAGTGTGCAGTTTCTGCAACTGACATCAACCAGCGCTTTAACCAGTTGAAGCAGGAATTGACTGCTCTCATCAGCTAAAGTTCACACTAGATTTTGAGAGGGAGGTCTGAGTGTTCGCAAGAACACGAAGGGCTTCCCTTTCTTTTATCCAACGAGGAGTTTTTTATGGCTGCCAATAAAAGTGGTTTATCCCATCACAAGGATTGGAAAAGGACAGGCTTTATCCTTGCCTTTCTTGCTCCCACTGTTATTTCCTTTTGTATCTATTACTTGTATCCAATTATTACTGTTTTTGCTACTTCATTCTGTAAGTGGGATTATACCAATGTTGCTAATCCTGAGTTCTTTGGCTTCAAGGATATGTGGAACAATTACAAGTATCTATTTCAGACCTATCCCTACTTTTGGGAAGCTTTGAAAAACTCTTTTTCTTGGGCTGCTTTGGCTGTATTCCTACAGGTTCCTGTGGCAACCTTGGTGGCTATGACCTTAGCTCAACCAATTCGTGGAATCAATGTGGTGCGAAACATCTTTGTTGTTCCTAACATGATTTCTTCTGCTGCCATGGGTATGATTTTCTTGCAGGTGTATAGTCCTTTATACGGTTTGATTAATCCTATCATTGCCATCTTTGACCAAGGCTTTAACGAAAATATTCTATTATTGAAAGGACCTGCTTTCTGGGCTATGACTGGTGCCTACATATTCTTTACTGGAACCACCACTTTGATGATTCTGGGAAATATAAAGGCTATTCCAGAAGAGGTTCGGGAAGCAGCTATTATTGATGGAGTAACAGGAATCAAGCTGGACTGGTACATTACCCTGCCTATGATTAAGGATACCTTGAGAACCGTTTCCATCCTCTGTTCCACCGCAGGCTTCCTGCTGTACAACGAGGTATATTTCTTGACTAAGGGTGCTGCCGGTACCTACAGTATCAGCTATGTTATCCGAGAATTGGCCATTACCAGTCCCCGAACCCAGTTTGGGCGAGCCAATGCTGTGGCCACCATCCAGATTTTGGCTGGTTTGGTGATTATCCTTTTGGTTCGGCTGTTGTACAGCATTTCATTCCAGAAAAAGCGGAGGAGTACAATATGATTATCAAAAATAGATTCGCTAACTTTTACAATTACGTTATCATCTTTTTTGTATTGCTGGTAGCTCTTGGGCCCATCGTTTGGCTCATTCTGTCCAGTTTGAAGGTAGATCCACAGGCTCGCCCTGGCTTTATGCTGCCGGAGTCAATTTATTTGGAGGGATACATTTCTACCTTCCGAGATTTAAATGTAATGCAGTATTTTGGCAATAGTATGTTCATTGCTGGTATTTCTGTAGTACTGAGCATTCTAATGATTTCTATGTCTGCTTACGTGGTGGCTCGCATGGAGTTTCCGGGAAAATCCTTGGTAAGCATTATGCTGTACAGCACCATGTTTATTCCTGCTACTGCATTGACCTATCCCGTATACAATCTAATTAATCGTTTGGGACTTCACGACACACGAGCTGCCTTGATTTTGATTTATGCCTGTAGCGGTGTTGCCACTAGCTTTTTTATTATCAAAAACTACTACGGCAACGTACCTCGTGACATGGAAGATGCTGCTCGTATTGACGGTTGTGGTTATGCACAAACCTGGGCCAAGATTATCTTCCCTATGGCTCGTCCTGGAATTATGACTGCAGCAATTTTGGCTTTCTTTAACAACTGGAATGAGTTCTACTGGGCATCCTTGGTTATTGTTACCAGAGAAAAATTGCCAGTACCAGCCTTGCTTTCTACCTTTACTAACTCCTTCCGAACAAATTATAACGGCTTGTTTTCTGCTATCGTGGTAATCATTTTGCCACCAATTATTCTCTATTGTATTTTCAGCAAGTTCTTTATAGAAGCCTTGTCTGGTGGTGCGGTAAAGGGCTAGGAGGAAGGATGAAAAAGCTAACAGCAATTTTACTTGGAGCTGGTCACAGAGGCACCGATGCCTATGCAGAGTATGCTCGATCCTTTCCCAATGAACTACAGTTTGTGGCAGTGGCAGAGCCTCGTGCAGATAGACGAGAGGAATTCTGCCGTCTCCACAATATCCCTGCTGAAAGAAGCTTTGATCACTGGGAAAAGCTGTTGGCTTTGCCCAAGCTGGCAGATTGTATCTTTATCTGTACTCAAGATCGAATGCACTACGAGCCTTTGCTGAAGGCGGTGGAATTGGGCTACGAGATTCTTATCGAAAAACCCATTACTCCAGACAAGCAGGAGCTTTTAGCAATTCGTGATTTGGCAAAAAACTATAACGGTGTTATCAGCGTAGCCCACGTGCTGCGGTATTCTGCCTTCTTTTCTAAAATCAAGGAGCTGGTGGAGAGTGGTGCAATCGGAGAGCTGGTGAATATTCAGCACATGGAAAGTGTGGGTTGGTGGCATGCTGCTCATAGCTTTGTGCGGGGCAACTGGCGTAACACCGAGGAATCTTGCCCCATGATTCTTGCAAAATGCTGTCACGACTTTGATATTCTGATGTGGCTGGTAGGAAAATCCTGTAAGGCTGTTTCTAGCTTTGGTAGCTTGAAGATATTTAAGGAAGAAAATGCTCCTGCCAACAGCCCTAGTCACTGTCTTGACGGCTGTGCTCACCGAGATACCTGTCCATTCTATGCTCCTCGCTTTTATCTGGAAAATCCCCAAGCTCCTTCTGGAAACCTGCGTCGAGTAGTGGCTATTGAAGATACCGATGAAGCCATTCTCAAGGCGCTTGCTAAGGGGCCCTACGGACGCTGTGTCTACCGCTGCGACAACAACGTAGTGGACCACCAGATTGTAAACATGTTCTTTGAGGATGATATTACCGTAAGTCTCACCATGAGTGCCTTCACTGAGCATTGTCAACGAAACATCACCCTGCAAGGAAGTCGTGGTCAAATTACTGGCTGCATGGAAGAAAACAAGGTGGTATTGACAGACTTTACTTCCGGCAATAGTACCGAATTTAATCTTCGGGTACCACCTACCGGACACAGCGGCAGCGACACCCTAATGATGAGAACCTTTGTGGAAGCGGTAACAGAAAAGCTTGGAGGAGCTGGTGGTACTGGAAAGAATTGTAGCAACGCCATTCAGGCGGTAGAAAGTCATCTTGTAGCCTTGGCCGCAGAAGAAAGCCGTCTTGCTGGTGGAAAACTTGTAACCATGGATGAATTCCTAAGGAGATAGTATGAATCAAGAGATTTGGCATCGAACCCAATGGTTTAGAGAAGCTCGTTTTGGTATGTTTATTCACTGGGGGCTTTACGCTATTCCTGCCCGTGGTGAATGGGTGCGATCTCACGAGGAGCTTTCCATTCAGGACTATGAACCGTATTTCCGTGACTTTAACCCTGTAGACTACAATCCACGGGAATGGGTGCGTTTGGCAAAGGCAGCTGGTATGAAATATGCCGTGCTTACCGCAAAGCACCACGACGGATTCTGTCTTTTTGATTCAGCCTACACCGACTACAAATGTACCAACACAAAGGCTGGCAGAGATTTAGTGCGGGAATTCGTAGAAGCTTGTCGTGCAGAAGGCATTAAGGCTGGCTTGTATTTTTCTATCATCGACTGGCATCATCCCGACTATCCCAAATACGGCGACTTGTATCATCCTATGCGGAATAACGAAGCCTTCAAGGACGAAAAAAT
Source organism: Treponema sp. (assembly GCA_017549025.1). Classification (GTDB taxonomy): domain Bacteria; phylum Spirochaetota; class Spirochaetia; order Treponematales; family Treponemataceae; genus Treponema_F. Next base: position 61,661 of record JAFYWB010000036.1, on the reverse strand, counting down.
TGACTTTGACCGCTACTTGGATTTTATGCACAATCAGGTTCGGGAATTGGTTACAAACTATGGCCAATTAGACATTCTCTGGTTTGACTTTGCCTATGGTGATATGTCTGGAGAAAAATGGCGGGCTACAGAGCTTATTAAGATGGTTCGTCAGTATCAGCCTAACGTGATTATTGACAACCGACTGGAGGGGAATGGTGACAAGCACGGAAGTATTCTCTCTGCAGAGCCTTCTATTTTTAGCGGAGATTTTGTAAGCCCAGAGCAGCTGTTGCCCCCTACTGGTGTTCTTGATGATGCTGGAAATCAGGTTCCTTGGGAGCTCTGTGCTACTATGAACAATCACTGGGGCTATTGCAACTTTGACTACGACTACAAGCCTGCTTCCATGATTATTCGTAAGCTGGTGGAATGTGTGAGCAAGGGCGGCAACATGATGATGAATGTTGGCCCTGACGCAAGAGGAAACATTCCGCCCCAAAGTGTGGCTATTCTCAAGGAAATTGGTCGCTGGATGGATTTAAACAGCGAAAGTGTGTACGGTTGTGGTATCTGTTCCCTGCCAAAGCCTGAATGGGGACGCTACACTCAAAAGGACGACACCATCTATGCCCACGTTCAGGAAACACCTCTGGGAGCTCTGCCTCTTACTGGCATTCCTCCTGAAAAGCTAGAGTCTGTGCATTATCTTGCCAACGGAAGCCAAGTACGGCCTGGCTATGGCTGGAATACCGCCTTGTACAAGGATGTAAGCTTTGTATCCTTTGGCCAAGACCCTGTATTCACCTATCCCTTGCCAGACCCTATAGATACAGTTTTAAAGATTAAACTGAAGGCGGATTAGCCTTTCTGTGTCGGATTATTCCTAGCACCGATGAGGTAATGGCCACCGCTTCGTTTATCATGCCACCAATGGAAAATACAAAAACGTTGTAGGCAAGGATAAAGCTGCATGAAATTGCCATGCAGTAGCGGGTGGCTTGGGGATTAGTCAAGGACAGTGCAAAGGTATTGATGATCAATCCAATGGTAATGAGGATTGAGTAGGTTCCCTCGCTGGTAAACAGACTCAATCCTCCAATAATCACCATCAAGAGATAGGGATAAAATTTGTAGGAAAAAATCTTTTTGTCCCGATTCATAAAAATCAGGTTTCTGATAACGCACACCACGTTTAAAATCATACCAGTGGTGGCTCCAATAAAGGCATAGTTTAAGAGGATAGCCACTGTTACCAATAGATTCATAAATAGAATCTTTCTCTGGGTGGGCATTTGGTAGGCCACAAAGGAAATTGCCACTGCAATCAGCCCAAAAATCTGGCCAATAAACTCCATCACCGTCATTCCTAAAATCATTGTTTCTCCTTGTCCTTTCTCCGCCGCACAACAAATTCAATGGGAACGGCGGTATTGCAGGTTTCTCCCCGCTGTTTATACATTAAATGTAATTTTTCTTGTACCCGCACTGGCTGCTGGCCAGCTCTGGGGGTAGCTGGAAGCCAGCTTCCATCTCTTTGGAGCTGGTGAGCATGGCTTGTATCCTCAAAATACATGTTGAGAATCTGCTTTACATCCTTAAAAATATCTTCCTGTAGCACGGGGAACATTAGCTCCACCCGCCGCTCCATATTTCGGGGCATCCAGTCTGCACTAGAAAGATACAGCTCTTGGTCGCCGCCGTTCTGGAAAAAGAAAATTCTCGTATGCTCCAGGTAGCGGTCAATAATGCTTACTACCTGAATGTTTTCACTTTGTCCCGGCACACTAGGCACCAGCATACAGATTCCTCGTACATTCAGCAATATCCGCACACCCTTTCGGCTTGCCTCATACAGCTTTTGGATAATCTGCTCGTCTCCCAAGCTGTTCATTTTGGCTATAATCAGTCCAGGAACGCTTTCTGTGGAAAGTTGGATTTCCCGCTCAATCAGCTCTAGCAGTCGGTCTTTTAAAGTGATTGGTGCCATGAGCATTCGTTCCATGGGCAAAATCATGGAGTAACCGGAAACCATGTTAAAGAACAGTGTGGCATCGTTAGCAATTTCTTGGTTAGTGGTAAACAGGCTCATGTCCACGTAAAGCTTGGCAGTTTTGTCGTTATAGTTTCCGGTAGCCAAGTGAACATAACGGCGCAGTCCCGTTTCTTCTTTCCGAACCACCAGCAAAAGCTTTCCGTGTACCTTCAGATGAACGATGCCCTGCACCACGATAACACCAGCTTTTTCCAGCTGGTTTGCCCAAGAAAGATTTTGCCGTTCATCAAAGCGGGCTTTCAACTCCACGAATACGGTAACGTGCTTTCCTTTTTTTGCGGCCCGCTCCAATGCTCGAATAATGGGAGAATTACCGCTGGTTCTGTAGAGGGTCATTTTAATGGCCAAGGTATTGGGATCATCAGCTGCATCATTCAAAAAGGAAACAACTGGGTCGTAGGATTCAAAGGGAACATGAAGCAGCACATCTCGTTGCTTTAAGGTATTCCACAAGGGCTGGCCTTTTTCCAGCTGTGCAGGATAAAAATGCTCCCATTTTTCATAGGAAAGGGGAATTGCCTGAGGCCAGTCTGTTAAAGTCAGCAAGGTAGAAGGATCAATAGGGCCTTCCACCATGTACACATCCTGCTCCTGAAGCTCCAGTTTTTTCTGGAGAAAATTCTTCAAATAACTGGTAGTTCTGGTACACAGCAGTCGTACTGGTAGTGAAGATTTTCGCTTTTCCAAAACAGCTTCCATGGCCTCAGACAAATCGATGGATTCATCCTCGTCCACCGCAAAATCTGCATCACGAGTCACTTTAAACAGCATTCCTTCCGTAACCTTGTAGCCGGGAAACAGGAAGGTGGCATATTCATAGATAATGTCATCCAGCAGAGTGAACTGCAGAACAATCTTATCTCCGTCCTCGGAAGGCAGGGCTACAATCCGTGGAATGCTGGCTGGAATTTGCACCAGTGCCACAGGAGTAGCTTCTGTGGTGGGTGCTAGGGGATTTTTCTTTCCTTCGTTCTTGGAAATATGCTCTAGGGCAAAGGCTCCGTGAAGCATTAAATTCGATACATGAGGAAAGCATGGCCCATCGGTACGGATGGGGGTGAGCAGGGGAAAAATCTCCTGAATAAATTTTGTTTTGGTAAAGGCTTGCTGGCTAGGGGTATAATTTTTTGCAGGCACATATTGAATGCCCTTTTCTGCTAGCTGAGGCAACACCTGTTCCATCAAGGTTTTATATTGCAGACTTACTACTTGATGGGCACGTGTGGCGATTTTTTCTAGCTGCTCCTTTGGAGTAAGTCCTGCTAAATCTCTCTGTTCAGGATTATGACGCATTTGCCGTTTAAGTCCAGCCACTCGCACCATAAAGAATTCATCAAAGTTGGAGGATACAATAGCCAAGAATTTCAATCGTTCCATGAGAGGAATGTCTTGACGACAGGCCTCGTATAAAACTCGATTGTTGAATTCAATCCAAGAAAGCTCTCGATTAAAAAATAGTGATGATTCCGTTACCATAGTATCAGTCTCTCTGAAAAATCTTTTCTGTTAGCTACAGCCTAGCTCAGAATAACCTTGTGTCCAAAGACTGCTTCAAATAAGCTGGCTTTTTCTTCCAAGGCTCGTTGCTCCAAGGCTAGGGAATGGGCTCCTGCACATCTAATGATAAGTGTATCGGAATGGAACTCAATGGTAAAGTCTTGGATTTTTTTCCCGTGGCCACGGTCAAGGGCATCGGCAATTCGGAGCAGGGAGGTGAGCTTGAGAATGGTCATTCGTGTCTCTCTATCCTGCTTTGCAAAGTGAGGTAAATCACGAGGAGAGGTTTTTCCTCGGTGTCCATAGGAAATCTGGGAAATCATGTCCAGTTGGTCTCGGCTCAAGCCAAAAATATCGGAGTTGCTGATGATGTAGCTGCTGTGAAGGTGATGGTCGTCCACCCCAATGAACACACCGATATCATGGAGAATGGCTGCCACCTCCAAAATAATTCGTCCTTCTGGAGCCAAGCCCAGTTCATCCTTCAGTCCATCAAAAAGCTTTAAGGCAATAATCCGAACGGAATCAGCGTGCTGCTGGTCAGTTTTGTAGCGTCGGGCTAAGGTCCAAGCGGAGGCTGCAATCTGACTCAAGAAATTTTCCTGTAGCTCTTGGTTAGGCTGCTGAATTACACTGAGAATTAGTCCTTCACGAGTGTTTGTGTTGGGCACAAGAATATACTCTGCATGGGTAAACTGTAGGAAGAACTTGTAGGTCATGAGTGCAATGGCAAAGGTTTGAGCTTCGTTGTAGGAAATTTTGAATTTCAGCACACATTCCTCTGCAGAATAGGATTGCACTTCATCAGTAAAAGCATAAAACTGTTCCCGACTGATACGCCACAGCTTAGAACCAATTTGAACACCGCAGTTTTTTGCAATAACCTGAGCATCCTGTCCTACGGCCACAAATTGGGTAATGTGGGAAAAATTCAGCTCCTGATCCATGGAGCTCCGCATGACTCGGATGTAATCTTCCAAAAAACGATAGGTATCTCTGGCAGAGGACATGGACTTTAAGTGCTGTTCAATGATAATAGTTCCCAGTTTTAGTGTGTGTACACCAGCAATCTTTCCCTGGGCCATAAGCATGATGTCGGTTGCCCCTCCACCCACCTCAAGAATAATGGCGTTGTGGCTTTCGATTTCATCTCGGTTGTCTGCAAAGGCATCCCAAACTCCCAAGTACATAAGGCGATTCTGCTCAATACCATCAATCACCTTAACTCGGTAGCCTGTCTTTACCATGATTCTGTCCAGCACCGCATCACGATTCCGTGCTACTCGTAAGGCACTGGTGGCAATAACTGCAATGTTTTCTGGTTCAATATGCCAAGCCTTAAGCTGTTCTTGAAAACGATAGATTATGTGTAGACAGCTTACCAAGGTGTCACGAGATACCACTCCTGTGGTAAAAACATCTCGGCCCAGAGGAATGGGCAACTCCGACTTATCTACAGTGTGCCATTGAGGGGCGGTGGCTGAATCTGATTGTGTCAGTTCAACCACCAAAAGCCTGATTCCCGTGGAACCAATTTCAATGACGGCCTTTGTTTCTGTCATATCCTAGAGCTTGTCAATCAGCATTGAACACTTACCAGATGGAATAGGCAAGGTCTTTTTCTTTTGGCCCAAAATATTGATGGTAAAGTAGTAGAGCTTTTCGCTTTCCATCTGGATTTCCCAACCACGCTGACTTTTGTTGGACAAAATGGTGATAAGGTTTCGCTTGAGCGCTAGGTTTTCAATACCCATAATCTCCAAGTTGGGAATAATCCAGTCAACGGTTTTTCGTGGCAAGCTGATGGAAAGACCGATTACGTTCTCAATCATCAAGGCAATGGTAGACAGGGCTGCATAGGGGAGATAACGTTTTCGTGGGAAATTCTCGTCTCCTTCGATGGTGGCAACTCCTTCCTTGCAGGGTAGGTATGCTTCCCACAGATCACCCTTTATATCTGGATTATTGGGGAACATGGCATCAATCATGTAGTACAGGTGTCGAATGGAGCATTCTCGTGCAGTATCCCATCGCTGGTACTTTTCCAGTCCCTTGATAACCATAAAGTTAAAGGGTGGATAAACACTTCCGTGGAAACCGTTTCCTGCCTCGCTAAAATCTGGGCTGTCGGCAGATAGTGTGGGGAAGGGATGGTCTGTTCCAAAGGTGGCAGGATCTGAAAGGTGGGCAATCATCTGAGTTGCCTTATCTTCGTTGGGGATTTCTGCCAGCAGCGGCAAGAACCCAGCAATGGTCTTCTGGGGGAGCTGTTCTGCCTTTTCGTCTAGGTCGTGATAAAAAGCTGTGTCATCATTCCACATCATGGAGTTGATGCGAGTTTTAAGAGAAAAATACTGACGCTTGTACTGGAAGTTAATATCCTTGTCGTTCAAAATATCACCCAGAGCAGCCATATACATGGCGTTTACGGCCAGCAGAGAGTTAAAGTCAACAGGATAATGGGTTCCAGCCCGTGGAGCATCATACATACCACAGCTTTCTGCAGGAACAGCGTACAAGCCGTTTTCCTGCTTAAAGGTGGTATCAATCCATTCCATGTATTTTCTGAGAATGGGCATGATTTCTTTTACACGCTTCTTGTTGCCTGACTTGTGATACAGGTTATATTCAGCCCAAGCAAAAAGCGGAATTCCAACTCCCTCTGGATTGGTTGCTGTGGAAACAGGTGCATCAGTTACGGCATTGTATTTCCAACGGATAGCTCCATCAACCTCTTGTCGTGCATAAAGATAATCTATGTTCTGATATGCAGGATAATTTCTGTTTGAATAAACGAGAAAAAATGATGAGAAAATAGACTCAAGCTGGTCTAATATATATGTATCGTTTTGGGGATAAATAAAGTACCCGTCAGTACTATTTTCTCCAGTCTTGGGCAGAATCCAATAGTCTTGAATCCAAGCCCAAGTCTTATCATAAATATCTACAAAATCCTGATCATAAAAATGAATTTTGGGAAAATCACGTTTGTTCACAGACGCTCCTATACAATCTACAGTATATCACAAAATACTAAAAATTGGTACAAGAAAGAAAAATTTTTCTGTTATTGTGACATACATCGTGATGTTTAAACTGGTACTACAGCTGGGCCTCCGTCGTCTCAGCTGTAGCTTCGGTTTGGGCTGTTGGCTGAGAAGCGGTGGTGTTTGCTGCACTGTAATACAGCTTTACTGTTTCCCGTTGTACTTTGTGGAGAGACTTTAAGAACATGGTCTGGGTCTCCGCATTGTACACGTAACCAGAGGAGTTGTAGGACTCAAACTTGGGATCCGTACGGAATGCAATATCGTAAATATCGATGCGACGGAAGGGTTTGATTCCGTTGATAATGGTATGGTTGATTTCTCCTTGGGGGAAGTCGATGGTGAGGGTAACATCTCCACTGGAATTCTTTACATAAGCGATATCCCTAGCGATTGTCCAAGCCCACACAGGTGTGTTGTTTCCTGTTTTTGCTGTGTTGGCTACAATCTGGATATGAGGATAGTAGGGGTTGTTTGGTACCACAATGGGATACAGCTCTGTCATGATGTACAGGTTGGATGATACATCTGGAGTGATGTAGGAATTTACAATCAAATTACCTGTAGCCTTGTAATCAATGTTTCCAGTAAGCTGTCCGTAGGAAACAAGGGCCATACCCACGGAAATGGAATCTAGAATGGGCAGTGAAGCTTCATTTTCTTCCAGTCGGATTACGTTGTTTTCGATGGAGCAGGCTGAAGCGATTATTTCAAGGCAGCTTTCCAGTACGGGCTGAAGCATCTGTGCCAAAACTACATCTAAAGAATGGAGTCGTGTGTAGGTGTTAATGATTCCTGCTGCCTGGGCAATGGTGGGATTGAAATCGGTACGATTGGCAGGCATTGCTAACAGTTTTTCCACAACATCCTTTCCTTCCATGGTGCAGAGAACCTCTGCCAAATCCTGAATGGTGAAAATATCAAGGCTTTCCTGCTGCAGGGCATAGGAAATCATGCTGGCTCGGTTTTCCATGTGGCGAACCAAGCTTGTATTCATGGAAACGAGGGTGTTGAAGTAGGGGGCAGACAAATAGGTTCTGCGGCTACCAGTTTTGAGGCTACTGGGAATCTTGTTGATGGCTTCTTTGTATTGGCGATTTTCTGCCATTGCGGCAACATAAGCCACTACTAGCTGCTCCGTGGAGGTGTCTGACAAGGACTGTGAGGCCAGCTGGATAAAATCACTCTTAAACTTGCTGATGGTTTCTGTAAAGGTTGTTTCAGCAGCCAGTGGCAGAACAGTGGTCATGGAGAACTCAAAGGCATTGAGGGGGTCAAACAAACTGTAGGTAGCAAACTGCTCCTTGTCACTGAGTACCAGATATACTGGGGTAATTTCTGATGCAGAAATTTCGTACTGCTGGTTCTTTGAGCTGAGAATAACTTTTCGTGGAGTTTGTTCTGTAACGAGATAGCCACTGGTGGGTTTATAAGACAAGGCAATATTTTCAATATCTTCTGGTAGCTGAGCCTCTAGGGAAAGAAAGTCACTAGCTCCGTCTCCCCGAACGGAAAACTGCAGTGCAATGTCTTGGTCAAAGTTCAGGATAAAGTTTGAGTCATCCAATTGCTGCCAGCTTTGCAGCTTGATTTCCTGAGTTGTTCCATCAGCTTTGGTGATGATGGCGGGATTTTGGTCATCAGCAAAAAGATTCAATCCTTTGTATGTGGATTGGAAGGTATTCTTCAGCTTTTTCTGCTGGGATTCAGCTTGGGTTTCTACCAACTGGAGGCGTAATCCACCAAATGATTGGGATACAGCTGTTTCGCTTCTAAATTGAAGGAGAAAAATGCCGAGAATAATAAGGCTATAAAGGACACTCAGTCCAATAAACTTTCGGATAGGATGTTTACTCATTTGTATCAGTTTAGCTAATGACGGCGACAAAATCAACTATCCTAAGGAAAAAATGGAGTCAGTATGAACAAACAACTTGTGAAATGGGCAGCCTTGGTAGGGCTTTGCGCATTTGTATTCTTTTCTTGTAGCTCTACCCCCACAGAGACACCAAGCGGCGATGCACCTGCTAAAACTCAAGAAGCGAGAGAGTCAGCTTCTTCAATTTCTGAGCCAGCGGTACAGGAGCCAGAAGTCTTCACTACAGTAAATTTTGCCCAGCGTCTGCAAAAAACATTGGATGAAGGCACTATAGAAGATGCCTTGGCCTTGTTCCAGGAGCTTCCTCCTGAGTATGAGGATGATTTGGATATGCAGCTGATTTATGCATCTTTGCTGATATCTGCTGGGAAGCTGGATGAGGCTTCTGCTGTTACCGACAAGCTTCTTGCCAGCCATCCTGAGGATAGCGATGTAATGATGCTTTCCATTATGTTGGCCAAGGCTTCTGGAGACTCTTCCACAAAGAATGCCAAGCTGAAGGAGCTTTTGAAGAACGACCCCACCAATAGCGATGCCAACGTAGCCTTGGCCGATGACCAAATGCTCAAGAGAAACTACAAGCTGGCTGGTCAGTATTATCGCAAGGGCTTGGAGGGAGACCCAAATCACATTGATGCTTTGTCTGGTTATGGTCAAGCTTCCTATTATAATGGTGATGATAGAGCTTCTCGCAGTGCCTTTAACAAGATTCTGGAGCTGGATCCCGACAATAGCATTGCCTATTCCTTCTTGGGTAAGCTGGATGCAGTGGATGAGAACTATTATTCTGCCACAAAGAACATCGAGAAGGCCATTGCCATTGATGATGATATCCTCGACTATTGGCTGGACTATGGCCAGTATCTTCGCTATCAGGGAAAATATCAGGAAGCAGAAAATGCTTGGATTAAGGCAAAGGATTTAAAGCCAGATTATTTCTTGGGATATGCTTACCTTGCAGGCTTGTACGACGAGCAAAATCGTCTTGATGAATCCTTGGAAATGTATCGTAAGGTGGTTCAGTATAATCCAAAGTATTACTTTGCCTATGAATCCATTGGAATGTTGGCTTGGAACAAGAAGAATTATGCAGAGGCTCGAGCTGCCTTTCAAAAGGCATATACTGCTTATTCTGATAACATTTCCTATCCGTTGATGATTGCAGCAACCTATTTGAAGGAAAACAATACAAAGGATTGTAAGGCATTCTTAACTAAGATAATGAAGAATCGGGCCACTGACAGTCTTGAATACGTGATGCTGCGTCTGTATTACGATGGCTTGGCAGACCAACGAGTGGCACAAAAGATTGCCAATGAAACAAATAAAAACCTCAAGGGAAAGATGATGTATTATTACGGCCTGTTTAACGAGATTTATGGTAATGACGTTCAGGCAAAAAAGTATTATACTGATATCCTTGCCCTTAACAGTCCCATGTTCTTTGAGTATCGACTTGCAGAGTGGGCTGTTGGTGAAAGCATGAAATAAGAAGGAGCCTTGATGAGCCAGACAGAAAAACGCCTTACGTTGCAGGGGCGGGAATTCATTCTTTTAGGAACAGCCCATATTTCTCAGGAAAGCATTGTACAGGTTACCACCTCTATTCGAGCTGAACAGCCTGATTGTGTAGCCATAGAGCTTGATGAGCAACGGTATGCTTCCATGAAAAATCCTGAGGCATGGAAAAATCTGGATATCGTCAAGGTGCTTAAAAATGGTCAGGGTTTTGTGCTTATGGCCAACTTGATTCTTTCCTCATTACAGAAGCGAATGGGAGCCGATGTGGGCGTAAAGCCAGGAGAGGAAATGAAGGCTGCCATTGCCGTGGCGGAAGAATTGAATATTCCTGCGGTGATGGTGGACCGTCCCATTCAAATGACACTGAAGCGAGCTTGGGCAAAGAATTCCTTGTGGGGAAAATGCAAGCTGCTGGCAGTATTGCTTTCTAGTGCCTTTGAAAAGTCCGAGATTTCTGCTGAAGAAATTGAAAAGCTTAAAAATGAAAGCGAAATGGACTCCATGATGAATGAGATTGCAGAATATCTGCCAGCAGTAAAGGCTGTTCTCATTGACGAGCGAGACCGCTACTTGGCTAGTCATATTTGGGAGGCTCAGGTGAATGGAGCTCCTGCAAAAAAGACCGTTGCTGTTTTGGGTGCTGGTCACTTGCCTGGTGTTGTTCGCCATCTGGAGGCATTGGCCGCTGGAACTGCTTCCTCCGACACCGCTGATATTTCTCAGCTGCCTCCTGCCGGAATTGGAACTAAGATACTGGGGCTCGTGTTCCCCATTTTGATTGTAGGACTTATTGTTGCAGGCTTCTTTACTGGCGGTGCAAAGGCTTCCTTGGACATGCTGGTGCAGTGGATTTTGTGGAATGGTTCACTGGCTGCTTTGGGAACATTGCTAGCAGGAGGCCATATCATCACGGTGGTGGCTGGCTTTGTGGGAGCTCCCTTGGCTACCTTGAATCCTGTGGTGGCGGTGGGCTTGTTTACTGGACTGGTGCAGGCGTGGATAAACAAACCCAAGGTGGAGGATATGGAACGATTGTCTGATGATGCTACTTCCTTCAAGGGATTTTACAAGAACAGAATCCTGCGGGTATTGTTGGTATTCTTCTTCTCATCCTTGGGTGGTGTTATCGGTAACTTTATTGCTGTGCCTTCCTTGGTGGCCACAATAGCACGGTAGTTTGGAGAAAACCTATGGAAAGATGTGTTCTTTTTGCTGGTAAGGAATATCCTGATGGCAACGAGTTTGCCATTGCGGCAACAAAGTGTAACAGAGCAGCTGTGATTACTGTTGCCACCATGCCCGAAAACCTTGAAGATGGCTGTATTACCGAAAATATTTATCCTGCGAAATGGAGTCGTAATTCACCTTTGTCTGCCCGTTCCGTGATTCTTCAAGCAGAAAATGCTTGCGGGGCATTTCAGGAAGCGGTGATTGTCTTTGATACGAATTGGTATTCAGGTGATTTTGAGGAATTGACACCCAGCAGCTGCTCCAAAGCTATTGATACAATGATTACGAGCTATACCCATTTGGTTGGGGAAATTGTATCTCGTTTTAAGAAAAAGGGTGGCGGAACAATTATTTTTGTGCTTAAAAAAGCTACTGGTGATGAGGCCAATGGTGGTTTCAGTAAGCCTGTGGGAATTTTACCAGGAATGGCGGAAGGAGCTTTTAGAGGCTTGGCTGAATCCATGGCAACGAGCTTTGGCCAAGATGAGTCTATGAAGATTGTTCTTGCCAAGGCTGATTACGGCACAGCTGACAGTCAGTTTGCAAGCTGGTTGTTTGAAGTTTTGGACGCTCCCAATAGCATTGTTGGTAAGTTTGATGCTAAGAAAGGACCCCAGTGGTTCAAAATGGGCGCTAAAACGGGAAAAAGTGGTTTTTTCAATCCATTCCAGAAGAAATAGAGTGAATCATGGACGTATTTTTTTCTGAGCTTGTAGGTACAGCCCTGTCGTGGGAGGTTTGTTTTGTAAGAATTTTTCTCAGCTTTTTGGCTGGCTGTATCATGGGCTTGGAGCGAAAATTCAGAATGCGTTTCGTGGGAATCAGAACGCTGGTTCTTATTTGTGTGTCCTCCTGTGTTATCATGCTACTTTCCATTTATCTGTCTCAGGTGCTATTTGCTGGTAGCGGAGATCCTGCACGCTTGGCAGCCCAAGTGGTGTCTGGAATTGGTTTTTTGGGAGGAGGTGCCATTCTTCGGGAAGGCTTTAACGTAAAGGGCCTTACCTCTGCCGCCATTATTTGGACTGGAGCTGCTTTAGGCTTATCCATTGGTGCAGGTTTTTTCTTTCCTGCATTAATTGCACTGGTATTTTCATTGGTGGCCTTGGTTTTGATTGAGTTCTTGGAAGAACATTTTTTTCCTGCAGAGGAATTGAAGGTTCTATACCTTACCTGTTCCGAGAATCAACCTTCTTTGAAGGATTTAAAGTCTTTGGCTGCAAAGTTTGGCGTAATCGTCACCAACTTGAACAATGCCAGCCTCGTGGATAATGTTCTAAAAGTGAGCTACGAAGCCCGTATTCCCAAATCCGTAGATTTTGAAAATCTTGCCCACGACCTTAGACGACAGTTCAAGGTTACTTCTGTGGAGCTTCGATAATTTGAAATTTTAGCCGATAGCAAAGTTTTCCATTCTTTGCATTGTTTTTCATAAAATTTCTACTTAAACCCTTGACAGTTTTTTTCTTCCATGGTATTATAATGAAACATTACGACGCAGGGTAGAGCAGTTGGCAGCTCGTCGGGCTCATAACCCGGAGGTCGCAGGTTCAAGTCCTGTCCCTGCTAAATAGCTAAGTTCTTGTGTTACTTGAACTTAGCACACTACCACAACCTAAGAAGTAAGGTTTGGCGTGAAAATCACCTTGATATTGAGCTAGCAAAGTGAGCAACTTTCTTGCTGGTTTCAGTAAAGGAAGGTTTTTATGTGCAAACCTTATTCTATTTTTAAACGCCATACTGGAATTTATTACGTCCAATTCCGTATGAGCGATGGATCCCGTTCTACAAGTAAGAGTACTGGCTGCCGTACTAGAATTGAGGCTGAAAGAAAGGCCATGGAATGGGTTGTAAATGGACAGATTCCTTCTCGGATTAATGGTAAGGAATTGTCCAATTCATTCACTTCTGTCGATAAAATCAAGTTCATGAACGACCTTCGGACTTCTCATTTCACGGATGAAGAAATAAGAAGCATCATAAAGGTTTTGAAAGAACGGAAGTTTATTTCATCGGCAGTTATTTGTAAAAGTCCAGAAGATAAGCCAATTGAAGATTTTCTTCTCAACTTTTGGGACTTTGAAAAATCCCCCTATGTAAAAGAAAAAAAGCTGAAAAATCAAACGATTCATCAATCTTACTGTGCAACAATGAAAAGCAGGGTGAAGCTTTATTGGATTCCAATGCTAATGGGGCGGTCCGTAGGAAGCATTACTCGAAAGGATGTGCAGCAAATTTTTAACGATGAGAGTATTTTGAAGCTTGCTCCAAAAACAATCAATTCAATCGTGAGTTCCCTTACTGTTCCCTTGAAATGGGCTTTTTTCAATGACCTTACAGAAAATAATTGCTTTGATGGAATCCTGAAATGCGGACAGAAATCTCAGAAGCGGGATATTCTCACCTTGGAACAGGCTGCTGCTGTGTTTGCAACGCAATGGGAAAATGATTCAGCAAAACTTGCAAATGAGTTGGCATTCTATACAGGAATGCGACAAGGCGAGATAGCTGGACTTCAAGTGCAGGATATCGGTGTTGATCGAATATATATCCGACACTCATGGAGCAAGTATGACGGCCTGAAAGAAACTAAGACCAATGAATCTCGTGAAATAAAAATTCCTCCCAAAGTTCGTGATGCTCTCCTTATGCAAGCAAGCTTGAATCCCTTTGATGAAGGTCAGTCTAGCTTTGTTTTCTTTGGCCTTGTACCCAAACAACCTACGGATCCCAAAAATTGGCTGAAATATTTTCGCCGGGCATTGAAAGCCTCTGGTCATCCTGAACCGAATAAAATTTGCTTTCATGCTTGGAGACATTTGTGGTGTAGTCGTGTGAAGGATTTGATTTCAGATAATCGTGTTATTATGGCTGGCTCAGGTCATAAGACTGAAACGATGTTGAATCATTATTCTGAGCATATCGTTATGGAAAATGCATTGGCTAAACTGGAGAAGGTTCAAGAAGAATTATTCTTGCCAATCATTGAGGCTGCTGATGTTGAGTATTCAATAGTCGATGAGGCCTAAACTATGACTATTACATCGTGAAGAGGAGAATAGAATGAGTATTTTTACTAAGAAAGCTATAAAATCAAATGACAAAGATAAGAACATCAAGATTAAAATGGTTGATGTGTCAGAGCTGAAATTTGATAGGGAGTTTAAGGCTGTATTTCAGCAAGAAAACGACAAGGTGGTTGATATTGCAAATGATATGAAAGTAAACGGTTTTGATAAAACTCGACCAATTGTTATTACCAAGGATTTCATCATTGTTGATGGCCATTCACGCTTTATGGCGGCGAAGAAAGCTGGGTTAAAGTCAGTTCCTGTAATTGTAAAGCAGTTTGATAGTAGAGATTCTACTATAGAATATGAGTATAAAATGCAGCTCAATTCCAGACGGCTTTCTGATGCAGAGTATTTTGCAGCCTTCCTTAAATTAGATGAATTCCGCCGTTCAGACCCTAATGCTACTGGTAAATCAGATGCAGTAATTGGTAAACAGTTGAATAAATCTGCAAGACAGGTGAGCAAAATGAGGGAGATAGCAAAGAAGGCTACTCCTGAATTGTTGGAAAAAATAAAATCCGGGGATATAAGTCTAAATAAGGCTTATGAAGCTATTAAGTCTAAAGAAGCAAAAAAAGACATAGATTTAGATGAACATAATATTCCAAAGAAATCCCAGATTGGAAAGGGTATCAATGCAGACTCATTTAAGCTTGGAGTTTTGTTTGTTTTATCGGAACTGGAAAAGGGACGAAAGAAGGGACAAATTCTGAAAGACAAACGGATAGCCAAACTTGAACTTGGCGAGTTGAATCTTTCTGAGGAAGATGTGGAACGAATTTCACAAAGATTTGGAATTGTGTAATTCTACTTTAATTTTAATTCAATTCTAACTCGATATATTGAGTTAGAATTGAAATTTAACTCGACATATTGAGTTAGAATGAGTTATAATTGAATTAAAAGAGGCATTATATGAGAAACATACCTAAAAAAGAAGATCTTTTTACAGAATTCAAATCAGATACAAAAGAAAAGAACGGATTACCAGATTCTGAATTGATAGATGCAGTTGTGGGAATGACAAATGCGGAAGGTGGGATTCTGTATCTCGGAGTTGAAGATGATGGTGAAATAACAGGTCTTACAAAACAACATAAAGATGCTATTGGTGTAATGGCTTTAATTGCTAATAGTACAGTACCAACTGTTTCAACAAGAGCAGAAATCATAACAGAAAATAAAAAAGATATCTTACGCATTGAAGTTCCTAAGGCAAGAACAGTTACAGCAACTTCAAGTGGAAAAACCTTACGACGCAGATTAAAGTTTGATGGTTCACCAGAAGCAGTTCCTTTATTTCCATATGAAATTCCAAGTCGATTATCTGAATTAAGTCTTCTAGATTTTTCTGCTCAACCACTTGAAGGTGCAACAGAAGATGATTTAGATAATTTGGAATTTGAGCGGCTAAGAAGTATTATTAAAAACAATATTGGAAGTGATAAATCATTGCTTGAATTAAATCAGGAAGATTTTTATAAAGCATTGCATTTTGTTGTAGAAGAAAAGGGAAAAATAATCCCAACTGTAACGGGTTTACTTTTTCTTGGAAAAACAGAAAGTTTAAAGCGTCTTATTCCAACATATCGAGCGTCGTTTCAAGTATTATCGGGAACAAATGTAAAAATAAACGAAACGTCAAATGAACCATTAGTAAAGATATTTGAAAAATTTTATACTTACTTTCAGGCGTGGAATCCGGAAAAAGAAATGGAATATGGACTTTTTAGAATTCCTGTTCCTGAGTTTACTCCTGGTGCTTTCCGCGAAGGTTTATTAAATGCATTTGGACACAGAGATTACACACAACTTGGACAGGTTCGTGTTTTAATTGACGATGAAGGAATGACAATTTCAAGTCAGGGGGGATTTATAGAAGGTGTAAATTCAGAAAATCTTATTTTTGTTGAACCTCATGGAAGAAATCCATGTCTTTCCGATGTATTAAAAAGAGTTGGTTTGGCTGAAAAAACTGGACGAGGTATTGATAGAATTTATGAAGGCTCAATTCTTTACGGACGACCTTGGCCAGACTATTCTGAAAGCACATCATCAATTGTTAAGCTGTTTGTATCAAGAGCAAATCCTGATATGCAGTTTACAAAGATGATTGCAGATGAACAGAATAGGCGTAATCAGCCACTTTCAATAAATGCATTGATGATACTTTCTACAATCCGAAATGAACGACGCGTTACTGCAGAACGATTGAGTGAGGTTATTCATCTTAATAAATCTCGAACAAGTTCTACAATTGAAAATCTTGTTGAAGCGGGATTAGTTGAAGCTATTGGCAATGGTGTTAATCGTTCTTACATTTTAAGTGCAAAAGTTTATAAGCAGAATAATGAAAGCGTAAAGTATGTTAGACAAACTGATATAGATGCAGTTCGTTATCCAGAACTTATAATTAAGCTTGCAAAGCAGCAAGACGGAGTTATTACAAAAGAAGATGTAGCAGAATTACTTAAAATAACGAATGTCCAGGCTTATTTACAAATAAAGAAGTTATTGGCAGAAGGTAAACTTGTCCTTAATCAAAAAGGAAAGTATGCAAATTACAAAGTAAAGGATTAAACATTGATGGCTTTCAATTCTGTTTTGTCAGGTTTGAAAGCCTTTTCTATCTTGGTTCAAATATCATTCAAAATAATCGAAAGAAGATGACTTGAGGAAATCTTTTAAACGCAAAGTTGCGTTCAGTAGATTTCAGAAAAATCTTGCTGAATGGGACTGAATATTAGTAGATTTATGGTATTATGAATACAATATAATTGTAGAAGAATTGAATAATTTGGGGGATCCTGTGATTTGGCTCGTAAAAACTAGAGAAAAAGCTATATTTGATGGAGCAAAAAATCTTTATATATATTTGAAAGACTGTATGGAACCAGCTGAAAAATATATAAAACACATAAAATCAAAAAAAATAACACCAGATGTAATTAAAGATGCAGGATTTCATTTGTATCAACTTATGGAAATATATGTAAGTTGCAAAATAGTCGCAAGATGGCTTTGCTTAAAAACAAAATCAGAACAGTTAGATTTTTTTCATCATCTAACAGATGTTAGTTATTTAAAAGAAGTTTGTGATTTTTCAGATTCTTATTGTTCACAATTTGAGTATAATTCTTTTTCTGATGAAATGAGAAAAAAGATAGCTGCACTTTTTGATGAAAACATCAATGATGTAAAAAAAGCATTTCAAGAATGTGTAGCAAATTTCAATTCACAAGTATTTGAAAACGGACTAACTGAATCGGATGCCATTGCAAGCATGATTTCCTTTTACATAAATCAAGGTGTTTGGACCGCTTTAAGAATAATTCCTACAAGATTATGTACGTATGAAAAAATTATTTTTCAAGGTCGGGAAAGACTAAATTTTGATTACATTTCTAATTATATAATGACTTTTGACAAAAAGTTTGTGGTTAAACCTATCTATAACAATTTACAATTTTATAATGAATCAGCCAGAGAGTGCTTTATATTTTTATTAACATTGGCAAAGAAATTATATGATTCAAATATTGAAAACAAACTTGAAGTTATTCAATCTGATATTGAAGCTTTGAAAATGGTTCAAAATAATTTCTTTACAGAACAGCGAATTTTAAATGAACAATTCCGAGAACATATATTTCAAAAAAAACAGGGAGATAAAATAACCTACTATATGTCGCTTCCTCAAAATGAATTGATAAAAATCTTTTATCAGATTTATAAAGTTCCCAATAATTTTCTCGATATCATTCAGACATATCCATTTGAAGATAAAATCATTTTAAATGAAAACTTTCAAATTGCAGATGGATTTCAAGCTTTACTTATTACCTATCTTGATAGGAAAGTTATTGGAAAAAAGGATATGGCTTTACTAAAAGTACTTTTCCATATAGCTGCAAAAAATCCACAACCAGCAAAAGCAAAATATGTAGATAGACTTGATAATTTCAATGATTTCGTAAAAAAATATGCAAATTAACTGACTAAGTTAGGCAGTTAGTCAGAATATTTGTTTTAAATTCTCTTATATCATCTCAGATAGTTGCAACGGAGAAGTGTTACTTCTTCCCAGAGCTAGCTTGCACTACCTGAGTTCCATATTCGCGATATTGGAACTCCCAAGGAGTTTCAGTCAATGAAACCTTCTAACTACGCCATCACCGAATGGCCGGAAAAAACATTATTTACCCGCCAGGAGGCGGCACAGATTCTTGGTATCGGACTCAGTACTCTGGATTCCCTGATCCCCTACTCAGAGCTTCCACGTACTGTCGTACGCAAGCGTGTACTAATTCACCGCAGAGATCTGGAGAATTATATTCTAGCCTGCAGAGCTACAACATTGGGAGGTGCTCGATGAGCTCTGAACTCATGTTACTGATACAACAGGATCTCGAGAGAGAGCATCTGAGATTTGGCTCTGTTACTATTCGGATTACCTATCACGATGGTAGGCCATCGTATTATGAGATTACCACTCAGCATAGGAGGAATTTATCCTCTTGCAAAAAAAACAAGGAGGTGCCCTATGCTAGAGAGACCCGCTAGCGCCCCAAGCCATGGGAGTTATATCCATATCTATGACTGGATGATCAAAAAGTATCACCTTGCGGGTGAAGATCTAATCGTCTACGCCGTTATACATTCATTCAGCAGGGATGGTGTGGGGGTATTCTCAGGTAGTCTCCGCTACCTAGCCTATTGGACCGGTAGGACTAAGCCCACAAATCTGAAGATTCTGAATCGGCTTCTGGCAACAGGACTAATTACTAAAGTGAAAGTGCCCTATACTCGTCTACATCCTAACCGTTACTATTGTAAGTATTGGACAGTTCATTCTCGGCTCCCTCGAGAGCAACAGAAAATAATAGAGAATTCCTGCTAACAGGATTATTCTTCTCTGATGTAGGTGGAGGATTAATCCACAAGTAGTCTATCTTTTTTACCTGTAGATTTCCTCTACAGGTAAAAAAAAATTCCACCAGAGGTTAAATTTTTTTGCATTAGAAGTCAAAAATTTTGACTCAATATCAAAATATAAAAAAAATAATATTGAGTAATTTTTTTGTCACTATATGAAAAACTTGTGGAAAACTAACAGGACATTTTTATATACATCTATTCAAGGAGTATTTTTATGAATTTTAATATTTTGACCAACACAATCAAAAATAAGATTAACAATCTACAGTCAGCAGACCAGAAAAAGACGCTGAAAATTAGTGACATTGTTCTCATTCCTGAGTTTGAAAAAATGCTAGCAATGGATGATTCTGTTGTAAATGCAATGACAGAATCTATGCGGACTGAAGGATTTAAATTGGGGCATGAATTACACGTTTGGCTCCATGAAGGAAAGTATATCCTGATTGATGGGCATACTCGTCGCCATTGTGCGATGAAAGCTGGTCTTACCACAGTTCCTTGTATCATTCATCATTTTGAATCTTTGGAAGAAGCAAAGAAGTTTGCAATTCGTGAGCAGACTGACAGGCGTAACCTCTCTGGAGAAGCCCTGCTTCAGGCTGTTGCTAACTTCAACTTTGAAAAAGGCAAAGGTAATACAGGAGAAGAAAAAGGTAAAGCCAGCGAAATTATTGGTAAGCAACTTGGTGTTTCTTCCAAAACAGTTGAAAAAGCCCGTGTTGTCCTAAAAGAAGCAACAGAAGAACAGAAGGAAGCAATCCGTAAAGAGGAGCTTTCTGTAAATCAGGTTTACAATCAAATTCGTGGAAAAGTTCCAGCAGAAAAGCAAGATACCACGTACCCAAAACTTTCTGCAAAAGAAAAAGTCTTTATTGACGGCATCCGTTATGCAATTGTTCAGTTTAATTCTGGAACAACACTTAAAGATTTATATCATCAAACGACGGATTCTTTTGATTTTTCTAAAATGACTGAAAGCTTGAAAGATGTTGACATTTCAAAGCTGTTTGCTACTGAAGATACAGAGTCTCAGATTTCAGACTTGGAGGTGTAGCCCATGGATGAGCAAAAAAAATACGGTATCTTTCGCATTGAGAAAATAAAGCTATGCGATGGTGGCGAAACTATGGGACGATTGAAACATGCATTTCGAGAATTCGATAATGATAGTTTTGATCCCGAACTGACAAAGTACAATGACACTTTCTTGCTACATACTGCAAAAGACGTTATGAAGGCTTATAAGAACCGAATAAAGGAAATTACAACAGATAAATATAAGCCTCCAAAAAATTCAGTAGGGATCTATGAATGTATCTTTACTTCCACAGCAGGTGCAATTACGAGAGAGCGTGAGGATGAGTTTTTTGAACGAACTTACAAACAACTTTGTGAAGTGTTTGGGAAGGATAATGTTCTTGCTGGAGCAGTACATCGGGACGAAACGACCGTTCATACCCACTGGTTCATCACACCTATCTATAACACCACAAGTGTTCTTCGTCGCACGAAAGAAGAGAAGAAAAATGGCACCTGTAGGACTACTACCCTACAAAAGCTTAATGCAACACACTGGACAGGAAGTCCTACTCTTATGTCGGAGCTTCAGAACAAAATGTGGGAAGGCGTTTTCCAGCACTTCGGACTAGAGCGTGGTGAAGTTGAATTAACCGCTGACCGGACAAAGAAAAAGAAGAATGTTCGTGCGGATATAAAAAAGCGGGATCTGACTCTTGCCAGAAAAGAAGAAGCCCTTGAACGGGAAGCTGAAAAGCTAAAGACGGAAGAAAAAAGACTTAAACAACAGGAAGAGGAACAGATCAAACGTAATGAAGCTTTCCTTAATGAAAAGGCTTCTTTTCAGAAGATGAAAGTAGATTTCGAAGATGAAATGGAAACTGCAAGTCAGAAGGCTGTTGAAAAATATGATGAGTTTATGAAATCAGAAAAATTCAATGACGCTGACTTTCCCAGCCTTCCTTTTCCTGAATACAAGGAAGGTGCCTTTTCTTATCATTTGAGAATTAAACCTCTTTTTAATGCTATTGTTTCGAAAGCGAAGGAGTTTCTTGGACAGATAAAAACTCTGGAGAAAAAACATCGAACAGAAATCGAGAAGCTTAAAGATAAGCATGAGGTTGATCTCGAAAAAGTTAAAGCAAGGGCCGAGACTGAAAAGCAAGCTGCAATTCAGAAAGCCGTTCTGGCAAAAACGGCAGAAAATGATGCAACCATAAATTCTTTGAAGCGGGAAATTGAAAAGGAAAAATGCGAAAAAGAAAAATGGCACGCTATGCTTTTCAAAAAGTTCACAATAAAAATTGGCGGGAAACTAGTTGAAGTGAACAAGGGTGTGACGGATGCTTACATTGAAAAAAGTACTCAGTTAGCCGAATGGGAAAACCGGAACGGAGATGCACTTATTTCACTTGGGACCAGCTATAAGAGATTCCGTGTTCATAATTGGAAGGATTATCTGAAAGAAAAGGCCCGCCTGCGGAACCTTGACTATGATATGAGTCGTTAAGTATTATACCCGTTGAAGAGGACAAGTAATATTGTATTCTCTTTGACGGGTATTTTTATTAGCGAAAGATTTCGCTTTCTGTCAATTCTGCAATTTCCGAAGAAAAACCCAGTGTTTGTCGCCGTAGGCGATTGTACGGCCTTATCAAACCGTAACTCACTACGGGATGATAGCGTGCCATCACCCCTCCATTCGCCACAGGGGCAAAAAAGCCCCTTTTGGATTACCCCGCAGGAAAGGCGACCTTTCCCGCACCCTATCCCTGAAAATCCCAAAAGCGAAATGTTTCCCTAATCGCTTTTTAGATTTTCAACAGCCCGTTTCACTCTGCTGTACCTCCGAGCAACGCCCTGCCGTTGCATCCCAGCAAACGTTTCGCCGTTGGAACACGACCAAGTTGGGCTTGGATTCCTTGCATTACTTCATCTATAAAAATATCGAGTTATATGATATAATTGTATTATGACACCAATTGATGATATTGATGAACAAACACAAAACGAAGAAAACACAAAATTAAAATACATTACTCCTGAATTAGTTAAAAAGTGGTCCGCAGAAGGTGACCAGATTGTGATGGAATATGGAAAGACAGCCTTTACTGATGGACAGATTCTTGTTGACTCAAATGGTACTGTTACTCGAGGTGAACGAAAAAAAGTCGATTACCTTTTACTTTATAAATACAATCTTCCATTAGCACTCGTTGAGGCAAAAGGTATAGATCATGATGTTCATGATGGTGTCAGCCAAGCTATTGAATATGCAAAACTTTTAGATGTTCCTTTTGCCTATGCTAGTAATGGCAAATGTTTCCATGAAGAAGACATGGATTTAGGAACAAATCGTGAATTTCCAATAAATGAGTTCCCAACATCAAATATGCTTTGGGAAAGATACAAGAAAAATAATAATATTACTGACGAACAGAATTCTTTACTTACTGTTCCTTATTATCAGGGAGCAGATGGAAGAAAACCACGATATTATCAGCGTAATGCAATTAACCGTTGTATTGATAGAATTGCAAAAGGCCAACAGCGGCTTCTCCTTGTTATGGCAACAGGAACAGGTAAGACATTTGTTGCTATGCAGATAATTTATCGTCTTTATGAAGCTGGCAAAAAGAAAAAAATTCTTTTCCTTGTGGATCGAACCTCTCTTGCAGCTCAAACTTTTGATGATTTCACAGCCTTTCATAAAATGAACAACATGGTTCGTATTGGGGAGCATATAAATCTTAGAACAGAAGAAGATGTAAAAAAACTTTCAAGTTACGAAGTTTTTATTTCTCTTTATCAGCAACTTAAATCTGGTCGTTCAGAAGATGAAGATGATAGAAATCCTGATGATGAACCAACGGCGGATAAAGATTATTATAAACTGCTCCCACCAGATTTCTTTGATCTTATCGTAGTAGATGAATGTCATAGAGGTTCATTGAATGAAGAAAAAAGCTGGCATGAAATGCTTGAGTATTTTGGCAGTGCTACACAAATTGGTTTAACTGCAACTCCTAAACAAACAAATTCTGGTTCCAATCTTGAATACTTTGGTGATCCTGTTTATGTATATTCTCTTAAGCAAGGAATTGCAGACGGATTTCTTTCTCCTTATGTTGTAATGGCACATGAACTTGATATTGATAGAGACGGCTATAAACCTAAAAAAGGTGAAAAGGATATACATGGAAAACTTCTAGAAGACCGAGTTTATCAGATGCCAGAGTTTGACCGTAAGCTAATTATTGATGAACGTAGAAAACTCGTAGCCACAAAGATTACAGAATTCTTAAAAGAACATGATAGATTTACAAAAACGATAGTATTCTGCGAAACGGAAGAACATGCAGGTGCTATGCGAGATTATCTTGCAAATGAAAATGCTGACTTAATGAAACAAAGTAATCAACGCTACGTAATGAGAATTACAGCAAATGATCAGGCCGGAAAAGATCAGATTAAAAACTTTTCTTCTACAAGCCAAAAATATCCTGTAATTGCTGTTACAAGCAAACTTCTTTCAACTGGTGTTGATACAAAAACAGTAGGTCTTATTGTTCTTGATAAAACAATTGGTTCAATGACTGAATTTAAGCAAACAATTGGACGTGGCACTCGTATAGTTGAGAAATACCAATTTGAAAACGAAAATGAAGAACGAACAAAAACTCACTTTGTTATCATGGATTTCAGAAAGAATTACTTGAAGTTTGACGATCCAGATTTTGATGGTATTGTTGATGTCGTACCAGGAGGAACGGCTGTTCCACTTACTACAAAAAATAAGAAAAAACGAGAAGTTTTCAGAATTAAAGGTGTTGATGTTGAACTCGTAGATACATCTATCAGATATCTTGATGACAATATGAATCTTGTAAGAGAAGAATCTGTTGAAAGCTGTGTAAGAAAAAATGTGGAAGACTTATTCCCGACTTTTGAAGATTTTTATAACACATGGTCAAAACTTGATGTAGCTGAATTCAAAGATGGAATGTTGATGGATTTATTGATAAGTGAAAAAGTTGTTACAAAACTCAGGGATATTGTTGGTAAAGAAGTTGATTTGTTTGATCTTGTTTGCCATTTTGGGTATGAAAAGCCAATTGTTTCTAAGCAGGAAAGAGTTAATAAAGCAAGAGATCTTATAAATCATTTGAATCCAGAACAACAAAAAATCATGAATCTTGTAATTGATCTGTATAAAGAAACGGATTTTTCAAGTCTTAAGACAATCGATATTTTCGGAATGCCATACTTCCAGCAGAACGGCTACAGTTTCAAAACTGCAGTAAAAGCTCTTGGTGGTGAAGCAGGCTACGAAACAATTATTCTTGAAATGGAAAAAGAACTTTACAAATAATTTTGGTGGGAAATAAATGAACGGTGACGCATTAGTAAAATCTACTACAAAAATAATGTTTGGTGATGCAGGTGTTAGTGGTACTGCACAATATATGAGCCAGTTAATCTGGATTCTGTTCTTAAAAGTATTTGATGCAAAAGAAGAAGAATGGGAGCTAAAAAAAGGATATGTTCCGGTCATTCCAGCAGGTTTTAGATTTCGTGACTGGGCTGACCTTCGTAAAGATGATGGAACTAAAGATCTTGTAAACAGACTTACTGGCGACAAACTTATTCAGTTTGTAAACAACACACTTTTCCCATTTCTTCAGGGAAAACCTGTTTCTGTAAATGGCAAAGAACATTTGTTTACAAGTAATGATTCTAAGGCTTTAATCATTCGTGAGTTTATGGGCGAAAGTCAGAACTATATGAAGGATGGTGTAAAACTTCGGCAACTTGTAAATGAAATTGCAGATATTGATTTTGACGATGCTGGGATTAAACACGATTTCAATGACTTTTACGAAACTCTTCTCAAAGGATTACAGAACGGTGGTAAAGCCACTGGAGAATTCTATACTCCGCGTGCCATTACAAAGTTTATTTGTGATCATGTAGATCCTAAAATCGGAGAACGTGTTGCAGACTTTGCCTGTGGAACAGGTGGATTCCTTGCAGAAGCAATAACACATTTAATGGCTCAGGCAAAAAGTCCAAAAGATATTACAACAATTCAAAATTCAATTTATGGAATTGAATGGAAACAGCTTCCTTATATGCTTGCTACAACAAACATGTTTCTACACGATATTGATAATCCAGATATTGTACACGGAGACGGACTTGCTCTTAATGTCCTAAACCTTCAGCCAAAAGACAAATATAATTGTATTCTTATGAATCCTCCATTTGGTGGTGAATTCAATAAGTCTGACCTTCAGAATTTTCCTGATGATTTAGCATCCAGTGAATCTGCTGATTTGTTTGTTGCACGTATTATTTATTGTCTTGAAAAAAATGGACGTTGTGGACTGGTTCTTCCTGATGGACTTTTATTCAACAGTGATAACTCTAAAGTAAATCTCAAGAAAAAGCTTATGACAGAATGTAATCTTCATACGATTATCCGCCTGCCTTCTAGTGTTTTTGCTCCTTATACTTCGATAAATACAAACCTTCTTTTCTTTGATAAGACAGGAAAAACAGAAGAAACCTGGTTCTATCGCATGGATATGCCAGAAGGTGTAAAGCATTTTAACAAGACAAATCCAATCAAACGGGAAGATTTGAACTGCGTTGACCAATGGTGGAAGAATCGGGTTGAAATTGTTGATGAAAAAGAAAACGAAGCTGCAACCCAAACTTTCAAAGCAAAAAAATATACCTTTGCAGAAATTGAACAACGGGGATTTGACCTTGATTTGTGCGGATTTCCAGAAGAAGAAGATATAGTTCTTACCCCAGAAGAAACAATTAAAAACTACAAAGAACGCCGCGAAAGTCTTGAAGCAAAGCTTGATGAAAAACTTGCTCTTATTATGAATCTTCTTGAGGTGAAATAATGAAAGCAGAGATTTTAAAATATTCAAAAACAGAAAACCTTTTAGACGATGCAAAAAGCATTATTGATTGTGCAAAAGTGTATGCCGTCAAATCTGTAAACTGGGCACTGGTTCAGAGAAACTGGCTTTTAGGTGAACGAATTGCACAGGAAGAATTAAAAGGCGAAAACCGTGCAGAATACGGAAAGGAAATTATAAAAAAACTTTCAAAACAGCTGACAGAAATTTACGGCAGTGGATTTACAAAAACAAATTTGTATAATTTTTATAATTTCTTTAAAGAATTTCCTGACATTTTCCACACAGTGTGTGGAAAATCTTTGTTCATGTATTTGGACTGGTCTCATTTTAGAATCCTTCTTCAGGAAGAAAACAAAGAAGCCCGTGCTTGGTATGCGTCAGAATCTGTTAATGAAAACTGGAGCGTACGCACTTTGCAGAGAAATATTTCTTCCCAGTATTATTTCAGAATGCTCAAGTCTCCCAAAAAAGAAGAAGTACGCTCAGAAATGAAACAACTTACAGCAGATTATGACACTCAAAAAGAAGAGTTTGTAAAAGATCCTGTGATATTGGAGTTCTTAGGATTTTCAGAAAACGAAAGTCTGCTTGAATCAACTTTAGAAAACAGCCTTATTAGCAATCTTCAGAAGTTTTTAATGGAACTTGGAAAAGGCTATGCATTTGTTGGACGTCAGATGCACATTCATACAGAAAAAAAAGATTACTACATTGATTTGGTTTTCTATAATTTCATTCTCAAATGTTTCGTATTAATTGACCTTAAAACAGAAACCGTAACTCATCAGGATATTGGGCAGATGGATATGTATGTCCGCATGTTTGATGACTTAAAGCGTAGAGAAGACGACAATCCAACTTTGGGAATTCTTTTGTGCTCAGATACAGATGAAGATATAGCCCGTTATTCTGTGTTAAGCGGCAGTGAGCAGCTTTTTGCAACAAAATATAAACTTTGTCTGCCAACAGAAGAACAGCTCCGTAAAGAAATTGAAAGCCAGAAAAATCAGTATTTCCTTGCTCATCCAGAAAAAACTGAGGCCACAAAATGAAACTTGCAGAAGATTTAAAGAAAGCAGTTTTGCAGGCTGCAATGCAGGGCAAACTGACAAAACAGCTGAAAACCGATTCCAGTGTAGATGAACTTCTCAAAAAGATTGCAGAGGAAAAAGAAGCTCTCGTTATTAGAAAGAATGCACGTGAAGATAAGGATTACGGTGCTATTCAAGATAATGAAATTGAGTTTGAAATACCATCTTCATGGAGATGGATTAGAATTTCAAATATTGGTGTTTATAAAAAAGGGCCATTTGGAAGTGCATTAACTAAAAGTATATTTGTAACAAAATCAGAAAATAGCGTTAAAGTTTATGAGCAAAAAAACGCAATTCAAAAAGATTCTTCAATCGGTGAGTATTATATTTCAAAAGAATATTATGAAACAAAGATGAAAAGTTTTACGGTTGAGAGTGGAGATATTATTGTAAGTTGTGCAGGAACAATCGGAGAAACTTTTATTTTACCAGATAACATAGAACTTGGAATTATCAATCAAGCTTTAATGAGAATGAATATCGCAGAATCTATAAACTTGGATTTCTTTTTATATTATTTCGACCATGTTCTAAAACAAAATGCAAAAAAAGAAAGTAGCGGTTCGGCAATAAAAAATATTCCACCGTTTGATATTTTCAAGGCAATGCTATTCCCTCTCCCCCCAATGGAAGAACAACAGCGAATTGTAGAAAAACTAAATCAGATACTTCCTCTTATTGATGAATACGGCAAAGAAGAAGATGAATTAATCGAGTTGTGCCAAAAGTTCCCAGAAGAAATGAAAAAATCTGTTCTTCAGGCAGCAATGCAGGGAAAACTGACAAAACAGCTGGAAACTGATTCCAGCGTAGATGAACTTCTCAAAAAGATTGCAGAAGAAAAAGTAAAACTCATTGAAGAAAAAATTATTCCTAAAACAAAGGTATTGCCAGAAATACAAGAAGAAGAAATTCCTTTTGATATTCCTGAAAATTGGAGATGGACAAGACTAAGAAATATAGTTTATTCACGAGGTCAGAAAACTCCAGATAAAAAGTTTTCATATATTGATATAGGTTCAATAAACAATCAAAAACAAATCTTATCTAAAAATGAGAATATTATTGAAGCAAAAGATGCTCCTAGCCGAGCGCGGAAAATTGTTGCAAAAAATGATGTCATTTATTCAACAGTTAGACCGTATCTTCATAATATGTGCATTATAGATAAGGATTTTTCTGAAGAACCAATTGCAAGTACAGGTTTCGCCGTAATGACTTGCATTAAAATTTTGCCTGAGTTTTTACTGAAATATTTACTATCACCCGATTTTGACGCTTATGCAAATGATCATGAAAATTCAAAAGGAGTAGCTTATCCTGCAATTAATGATGATAGATTATACAAGGCTCTAATTCCTCTCCCCCCAATCGAAGAACAACAGCGTATCGTAGAAAAACTCAATGCAATTCTTCCAATAATCGACAGCATGGCAGTTTACGGAACAAAGAAAAAAACTGGTCGTCCAAAACAGGAAGAGGCATTGGCATTCATCAGTTCACTTTTGGGAACAAAAAAATCAACAGATTCAAAACCTGTAACTTCTGAAATAATGGAACTTACAGCAAAAGCAAAAGAAGCACTTCCTGCTATTGTTAAAAAATACGCAGAACTTATGGACGTAACCTATAATCGCATCACAATCCGCCACCAGAAAACCCGCTGGGGCAGCTGTACAAAAACAGGTAATTTAAACTTCAACTGCCTCATAATGAAAATGCCAGAAACAGTTCGTGATTATGTAATCATTCATGAACTTTCCCATCGCAAAGAATTAAACCACAGCACAAAATTTTGGGCTGTGGTGGCAGAATACTGCCCATGGTATAAGGAAGCAAAACAGTGGCTGAAAGAAAATGGGCAGAAATTGATGGAGCAATAATGTTGAGCAAAAGCTAAAATGACCTGAAGTATCACTTCATACACAAATTTTACGCATCACGTTCTTTTTGTGAGTTTTCCCCAAAATCAGGTGAATAAAAGATAAAATTGTTCTTACCGTTTTTCTTTACCTGATACAAGGCTATGTCAGCCTGCTGATAAAGTGATTCGTAGGTGGAATCTTCCTGCTCTATGGTACAACCGATACTGCAAGAAATTGCCACATCGTTCCGTTCTCCTACGGTAAAGGAATTCAGCTTTTCTATCAGTTTACCGAAAACCTCTGACATGGTTTCTTTGTTTTTAGCTGCACCAGGTAAATAGACTACAAACTCGTCTCCACCAATACGGCCAACGATGTCGCTGGAACGGAATTGAGACTTTAAGATGGTTGCCATGCCTTTAATTGCTTTGTCACCTTCCTTGTGGCCAAGCTGGTCGTTGATTTGCTTTAATTTGTCCATGTCTACCAACAGGAAAATTCCAGGGACATTATTTTTCAAATTTTTGCAGATTAAATCCTCTGCAGTCTTTCGATTGTACACGCCTGTCATGCCGTCTTTTTCTGAGCGTTCACGAATTTCCAGCTGCTGAATCTTATCCTCGGTAATATCCCGCATCCACAAGAACAGCTTGATGTCTTGATCGTAGGGATCTTCAATCAAGGTGATTTCTGTATCAAGCCAATGAACCGTTCCTACGGGGTGGCGTACCTGCCATTCGCTGTGTAGCTCTCGTTCTCCACGTGCATAGGCAGCAAGGAAATTCTTTGTGGTAAAATAACGTTGAGCCTCTTCCTTTTGAATAAATTCAATGTTTTGGGCCATGATTTCATCAAAAAGCTGAGCAAAGGTGTAGCATTGTTCTTCGGTATAGTTGATTTGCCGAATTCCCGACAGCTTTTCTACCTGGTCCAGGGTGAGATTGATTTCAAGGCTTACCTTGCTTCCAGGAATTTGGCTTTCGGTAAGCTTCTTAATTCTCAGATATGCCAGCTGCTGTTCGTGACGCTCGGTAATGTCGTAAATGGAAATCATTGCGGAAACAGGTTTTCCCTGATGAAAAATGCTGGAATATTTAAAGTGGTACCAGCGGAAGTGTCCAGTTTTTAGTTTAACACGAACATTTACTTCTCCAGACGGTACACCTTTATGGATATCTGTAAAGAATTTCTTTACTGCACCTTTGCGTTCTGTAAAAACAGCACCATTTTTATCTAAGTTTTCTTCAGTGTAGATTCCAGTATACACATGGGCCAAAATGTCTTTTTGTGCATTTTCTTTGTCCCAAGGTCTAGTGGTTTTTGTCTCTAAATCGTAGACGTAGAGAATACGATTAGAATGTTCGGAAACAATGTGAAAGATTTCTTCACTTTGTTGAATTTTTTCTCGTAACTGAGAAGATTCTTTTTTATGTTTTTTCCCTTTGTATTGCAGATATTTCATCCCAATTGCAAAGAGAATGAGCAAAAGAACAGTAATTACAAAGAGTGCATCTTCATATTCATATAACACGTCTTCAAACTGACGGTCATAGGTATGTGCCAGAGCAAGATTTTCCAGCATATACAGCTTTTGGGTATCGCTAATATGCTCCAAGGTTTTATTGATAATTGTAACTAAGGGATAATGCTCTTTGGGTACGTAAAGACACATTCCGTACACATAGGCGCCACTACCAGCAACTCTCGTCAAAAAATTGTTGTAAATCGGTTTGGTGAGCCAGTAATCTGCCACCTGATTACTGAGAATTGCCATGTCAGCTTCTTTATTCAACACTGCTTCCATGCAGTCTTTTGCAGATTCAAAATAAATGATCCGTGATTCAGCGTTAGTTTCCAAAAGCAGATTTTCTACATGGTGCATGTCGGTACTGACGACAAAGGTATGATCATCATATTTGGTGACATATTCGCCCTTTCTTCTGACATAGGCGAGGGCTGTGTCGAACAAAGGATTTGACTGATACACGCTATCAGCAAGCTTCATGTTTTCCACCGACTCTCCTGCCCAGAGCATACCAAAGTGTTCTTCTTGCATTGCAGGTAGATTTTCGTTAAAGGTGTGGTATTCAGCGGCCTCATAAACAAACTGCAAGCCACTCATGGCTCCTACTTGATTCAGATAGTCCACCAAAATTCCCTTGAATTCTCCGTCTGTGTCGGTATAGCCCATGGGACGGCGATCTTCAAATCCCTTAATTACAATAGGCCCCACGGAATCAATATATTCTTGTTCTTCTCTGGTAAGATATAAATTGGTTACATCCTTGGATACGTTGTAAAAGGTATGCATTAAAATATCTTCCAGATTTGGGGTGTGGATTCTGATTTTTTGCATGGCATTGTTGATTTCTTCCATCAACTTTTGGCTTTTCAAGTTGGTAGTAATATAACCAGGAGCTACACTAAAGCGATCCACCACTTTTACGTCTTTCTGAGGAGTAAAGACGCTGGAAACCATCATGTCGATATTTCCTTGCAGAAGAGCTGCCTTTGCGTCCTTATCAGCTGGGAAGGTAACTATTTGACAATTTAAATTCTTTTCCTGCAAATAGATGGACAAGGTTTCATGGAAGGAGGTTTCTGCAGAGACGCCAATTCTAGCTCCATCAAAAGCCTTGTAATCTTGATAATACATATTGCTGTTGGGGGAAGCATACAACACAGGATAATCGTATCCCATGGGAAGATTTGAAAAAAGAAATTGTCCCCGGCGTTCTGAGGTATGATGGGTCATAACCAAAAGATCAAATTCACCGGCTTCCAACCGCTGTAAACAATTTTTCCAAGAATCAAAAATATACTCGTATTCCCAGTTTGCGTACCGGGCTATTTCCTCCAAATAAGAAACTGCATAGCCACTATAATTTCCGTTTTCATCCTGAAAAATAGGGTCGCAGTCTGCATAACCCACTTTTAAAACTCTTGGGCTATCCTGAACCGTGGCTCCATGGATAAAAGCGAGAAATGCTGTTGTTATAAAGACGATGCACCACAACTTTTTCTTATAGCCGAACAATTTTTCTTTTTTCATTTACCCCCCCCCCCCTTATATATCTAGGTACAGGTATGATCAAGCAGAAATCCACAGAGAAAAAATAAATTTTCTCTATATAGCAATTAAGTTTTACCATTGAAATAATTTTTTTTCAATATTTTTTTACAGAATAGAGCTTTAGTTTTTTAATTTTTTACTTTAGAAAGTTGGAGTTTTTGTCAGTTTGTATTTAAAAGTAGACAATTGGAATTTCCTGTGCTATGATTAACTGTTAATCTGTTGGTAAAACTCGAATGTTTATCACTAAAAAATAGGAGACTACTATGGCCTTAATCGATTGCGTGGAATGGCAACCACAAAATAATGATATCTTTGCTTGGCGTTATCCTGAACAAAATTTAACTACAGCAACCCAGCTTATTGTAAGAGAAAGTCAAGAAGCTGTATTCTTTTCAAAAGGACAAATTGTAGGTAAGTTTGGTCCCGGAAAGCATACCCTTTCTACGGAAAATCTTCCGATATTACATAATTTATTCGGACTTCCCTTTGGTAAGAAAAATCCCTTTACTGCAGAGGTCTGGTTTGTAAATAAGGCTGCTCCTTTGACTATAGATTGGAAAATAAATTCTGTAAGAATTATGGATGCTGATTATGGTCAAATGCTCCCCATAATTGCAAAGGGCCGTTATGGTGGAAAAATTCGAGATGCAGAAAAATTCCTTGTAAAGCTCGTAGGAACCTTAAATACATTTAATGCTGCCCAGTTATCAGATCATTTTATGGGACCCTTGGTGGCAAAGACAAATAGTGCCATTGTTACCTATATGACGGCAAATCATGTAGGTATCATGCAAATTTCTGCCTATCTTGATCAACTTTCTACCTTCATTTCAGATCCATTGAGACAGTTTTGGGATGAATATGGATTTGATTTAACAGGATTTTATGTCACTTCTGTGGATCTTGATACTTCCACCCCTGATGGACAAAAGATTGCAGATGCAATGAGTGATAGAAGTGCTCAAAATATTGCAGGATATACATGGCAACAAAAGCAAAGTTTTGGCACTGTTAATAATGCAGTTCAAAATAGTCGTGGTGGTATTGGAATGATTGGTGCTGCAATGATGATGGGTGGTGGATTGAATGGAAATTCTGGCATGGGAAGCGCAATGATGACTCCCACTGGCAATGGTAATTTTCCCCAGCAGGCTGGTAGCTCCCCGATAAATCAAAAGTCAACCGTATTCTGTTCTCGGTGTGGAAAAAGTTTTCCTTCAAACAATCGGTTCTGCCCACATTGTGGTGACCCCTACAATCCTTGTCCCGTTTGTGGCCGAGATAACGATGAGAATTCTACTCGATGTGCTGTGTGTGGAGCATACCTTCAAAATTCGAATGCTGTAAATAATGCAATGAGTGGAAATAACTGTTCACGATGTGGTACTAATGTAGCTGCAGGTACAAAGTTTTGTCCAAATTGTGGAAATAGAATATAAATATGGAGGTTAAAAAATGAATTCAAAGCAATTAAATCTTTTTAGGATTTTGTTATTTGTTGGTGGGCTTGTTCTTGTTGGAATTGGATTTTTGATTTTCAACTATCCATTACCAGAAAAAGGTCTTTCTGCTGCTCAAAAGTTCTTTTGGGTAGAAATGGTTCTTTGCTATTTAGTTTTCTTCATACCGTTCTTTTTCAACTCAATTACAGCAAAGATGCTAGATACCAAGCTAATCCCTACCATGAATATATGGTTTGGTGTTATCTTCTTTGAAATTGTAGCTATTCCTCTTGCATTTCTTGCCCTTAATGAAATTGTCAGCATTAGAGTCTCTGTTTTCATTGAACTAGTCATCTTCATTATAGCTGCAATTTTCATTTATTTTGGATACTTGGCAGGAAATCATATTGGAAAAGTGCAGGCACGGGAAGATTTGTCTCTTTCTAAGATTGCAGAGCTTAAATCTAGCTTTGAAATGTTAAATCTGAAAACCGATATGTGGAACGATGATTTAAGAAATCAGAAAGAACAGATAAAAAAGCTTTGTGATGATGTTCGATATTTATCCCCAGTGGATACAGAGATGTCTGCAAAGCTAGAAATGAAGTTGATTGTTGCTGCAAATGTTCTTGCAGAATCAAGTATAAGTCCTTCTGAAATGGACTCAAAAATTCTTGAATTAACAAATTTCCTCAATCAGAGAAAATTATTGAGAAAATAAAGGAGACAGGAAATGACCGGAAAAGTTTTTAAAGAATCAGCAAATATCTATGAAGATGAAGCAAGAATACTTTTTGATTATTATAGAAAGGCTGCAGAAAAGATTGTAGAAGAAGAAATCGATTTGGAAAATAAAATCGAAGAAGCTACAAACAATAAAAATATGTCAGAAGAAAGGCAGCAGAAGTATAAAATCATTGCGATTGTTACCGCTGCAGTGACAGGCGCAGCGCTCATTGGTGGTATTACTACATTTGTTTTAGATATTTTGATTGCAGCTATTATTTGTGGCTGCATTTTTTTGGGTTGTGGAATTGTGTCAATTGTACATCTGCTCAAGAAAAACAAGGCAAAACTTGATAAAGATAATTTTGGCGACTTGATAGCCTCCTTTGAAGAGGCAAAAAAGAATATTCGCCGGAATTACAAGGTAACAAAGCTTGGTGTAGCATATGTTCCCGTTGCAACACGAGTACCCTTTGAAGGAAAAAGTTTTGTTGTAGATCACACTGGTACTATGCCGAATAGCAATTTTAGTTTATCTGTACTTCATCAACCAAAGACGCTTCAAGAATCTCTGTTGAATCTTGAAGATAATCTTAATAATATCCCTATTGTTGAAGGAAATGAAGATGCAGAACAGATAGATACAAGTAGTTATTCTCGGAGTATCCAGAAAATTACCGTGCATAATTACATGGGAAATATTGACCGAGAGGTACGAAATATCAGTTATTTGCTTACAGACTCTGAAACTCGTTCTGTTTCCCTTCCTATTATCCCTCCTCAAAGTGAGGAAGATGTATTTTTAAATGAATATGCAACAACAGAGATTGGAGATAAGCCTGTTGTAAAAGTCTTTGATACAGAGGATTTTGAGGCAAAACTCAAAACCTTCACTGATATTAGTGACATGAAAAAAGAGCTAGAAAAGAATACGGAAGGTGGAAATACCAATTATTTCAAATCTTTAATTAGAAAGCTTGGTGATTCAGTACAGCTTGTTTCTAAAATAAAGACAAGTTCCACCACTGGACTTTTAGATTATACAAACCAGATTCTTGCAGCTGTATTGAAGTCTGGATATAACCAATATTCTACACAACTTGAAGCAGAAGAGTTGGCTCGTATCCGTGATACAAACTTTAATTATCAAGATTGTGTAGAAAGCTATAAACCTTTTGAATTGAAAGAAAGTTCAAAGGTAAAATATGATATTTATAACCAAAACTGGGTTGCAGAAGATAACACCCGAACTATTATGCCTTTCGGAATCAACCAGATTGAAGAAGAAGTCCTAATGCCGCTTATCAATAATCTCATGAACGAAACTCGAATTGAACGTCTGAAGATTTACAACAACATCAATGACCAAAAATTGAACTATCTTAATAAATGGCATCAAGATGTAGAAGCCGCATTCCGGGATAACCGAGGTACTGGACAGGATTTGATTACTCAGATAACAAATGCCTATGCTGAATATTCCACGGCTCACAATATTTATCTTTCGTATAAGCAAACCCAAGAGGCAATGAAGCGAACTGGACGTGCAGATATTGAAACAAAAGAAATTAGTGCCTCTGATGATGCAATTAAAGAAATTGAAGAGAAGGTTGAAAGCTGTAAGGAAATCGGGGATGCATTCCAGTTGTACATGAGAACACTTCAGGAAGATATCAATGCTTCTTCTGATAAATTTGGTTTTGTGGAATATTTTGAAGGTTCACTTCGTGATGGAGAAAGCAAAAAAATTGCTGATTCTATCATTCCTGAGAATTTGCAAAATCTTGATGTAAGACGTCAAAAGATTATTCCTGTGAACAGTTATTTTGCAAGCTATGCAGATCTTCCTCCCGTTCCCAGTGTTGAACCAAAATTGATGGATGATTTTACATTGGATTTGCAGCAGATTGCTTCTGATCAAATTTGTCGCATTGATGAGGAAAGCCGATATTTGATGCAGCAACAGCCTCTTACAGAAGAACCGTTTGAAGCAGCTGAAGAAGAAATTGTCCAGAATGGAGAAGAAATAGCTGAAGGTGAAATTGTCCAGAATGAAGAAGAAATAGCTGAAGAAAAAGATAATACAGAAGGAGAAGCATAATGGCAACATTTGATATTACTGTTGATACTTCTCCCATGGCAAATTCTTTGGATTATGTTAATTCAAATGTAAGAGATGTTACTGCCTCTGTTGTGGCTATGGAAAGTGCAGTGGTAGTTGCTCAGCAGGAAGCCTCCAATCACATTTGCAAAAATGTTGATGCAGGATTCTTCATTTTGATGAAAAGCCAGTTTGACCAGAAAATAGCTGCTGTTTCCAGTGAAATGCTTAGCAGTATGCAGTTGATGGAAACTTTTAGAAAAGAAATCGACAAGATTATGGTGATTATGCAGGATGATTATGAGCGAATTAAACTGCGGTACACCAAGCAATTTTCGGCTCTGGATCAAGCCTTGGAAAGTCGCATCCACGAACTTGATAAAAAGGCATATGAGATATCTCGGAACTATAAGTTGACTCAGTTTAAAACTGGAAGTGAGGTAATTAAGGCAATCTGTTATAATGATGACACGCAACTCATCAACGTAAAGCAAGCTTGTGCGATGGTAAAAAGTAAGAGTATAAAATCCATCGATGTAATGGCTAATGACGTTATTGAACAGCTTCGGTATTCAGATGCTATCAAAAGTATTCTTAAAGATGTAGAATTTGGTGAATGTCAGCTACAATATGTTCCTGTCGTTATTGCTGAAACAGATTCAATGATGACAGAAGATGCTACAATTAAGAATTATTATTCTGTTTCAGAGGCTAAATATGCACAAGATCCCAAATATTTGAATCAAATAAAGGAAAAGGTGGAAAGTTTCCAGTGGAATGGCGTGTCGGAAAAGGATTTTGAAGCTATAAAAAATTCCTATCAGGCTAGAGTTAGTGGTGAAATTGAGAATGAACGAGTAGCACAGGAAATGCAGCGGCTTTTTAATGAGGCTAAATGGACCAGTTTAGGAGGGGTAGAATGAGTTATTCTAAAACTTACACTGGATCTGTGCCATATTCAGGAACGGTATCTTATTCTTGTTCATATCCTGCTAGTGAACATGGTGGTACAACCAGTGGTACAGTTCGTTATTCAGGTTCTGTACCTGTTAGTGTGAATCTGTATGTAAATACCGATCCCTTTGATTCCAGTGTCGCTAACTGTTCCCAATCTGTTCGAACATTAAATGGTGCTGTAATTGCAATGAATTCTGCTCAAGTTGCTTCAATTATGAAATCAGCCAATGAAATCTCAAATCATATTTCTAGTGGCTTTTTCAATATGATTGATTCGGAACTGGGACAAAATATTGTTGCTCTTGTGTCTAAATTTAAAGCTGTGTATGAATTTTTGACCACGCAGTCTTCTATTTTGCAGCACCAGCAGATTGTAATGCATGATGATTACGATCGAATTTCTGAACGATATACAAAGGTTTTTCAGAATCTTGATGAAGAACTGGAAAAAAGAGTGATAGCTCTTGATAAAAACGTATTTGAAATATCAAAACGTATTCAAGGGGAACAGCTCCATTCGGACACTTCGCAAAAAGTTACCCAATTTCTAATTGGTGTGAATGAATCGGAAATTCTGCAGCAACAACTTATTATTGCTATGGGAAAAGCCCGGGTTATCCAAGCAATGGACAAGTTGGCAGAAAATGTTGTTCAGGAAACAATGTATCTGAAAAAAGTGAACAGTATTCTAGCGGAAAAAAATTGTAGCTTTAGTGAAGATGCTTATATTCCAGTGATATACACAGAAAGTTCCAATTTGAATGCAGATATGTTGGATTACAATTGTTTTTCTAATCCAAATTCAAAGGAATCTGTTCAAAAAATTGATCAAAAGGTAAAATCTTATTTTGCTTCCAATTATTCACACTGTACTACAGAAAACGAGGCAAAACAAATAGATGAAGCCTTTGCATTGATTGCTGAACGGGAATTTCAGAATCTGACAGACGAAAAGTCAGTGCGAATTTATGAAATGTTAACAAAACTCAAGGAGAGCGAATCATGACAGACATTAATGATAAGGATTTTGGTCAAAATACAATCACTTTGCGTAATAATCGGGTTGCAACTAGTATTATTCCTCGAACAAATGCAGAACTTGATCGTCAAGTTATTGTAGATACAAATGTGCTAGTGGAAGGTTCTACCTATGCAAAATTCCTCGAAATTAGTAATGGGCCTGCAGAATTCAGAAAGGCTGTTTTTGCTGATAAGGAACTTCATATAAAAAGTGATGCAACGAACTTAATTTATTTTGTAAAATCAGTTGCAAGTGCTCAAAGTATTTCCTCCTTGGTTGCTAATGGCCGAGTTGTTTATGGTGGAGATGTGAATGCACCTACCGTTAAAATGCGAAATTGCATGGTTTGCGGTTCAATTTACGGAACAGAAATTCAATTGGAAAATTGTGTCGTTTTAGGTGGAGTTTTTTCAAGTAGAAGTCTTTCGTTTACGAATTGTATGCTAGGTACCTTTAATTCTCCGGAAGTAAATGCATCTGGAATTAACTATTTGCTTTATCCCACCGCTTTTTCTGTTGAACCAATGTCATTCATTCCTGGAACAGAATTCTGGAATCTTTCTCTTGCAGATTTAGGGTCATTGTACAAGGGAGAAGAAGAAAAAACTAATACTGGAAAAATTAGGATTGACTTTGAAAATGATACTCAACGTACTGTGCTTACCGATGATAATGGTACGCAAACCTTAATAAACAGCTACAGTGTCGCGAGTCGAGTTCTTGTTAGTGATTTGATTAATATGGAAAAAATGGAAAATCACTTTATTATTATATCAGCAAGTCTTGGCAATCAGATTCTCAAAACTTATTCTCTTACAAAATCAAATGGAGAGAAAGGTCCTGAGTTAAATGTGATAGACATCTCTAACTTTTTATTTAGTGTTTTAACAGGAAGAATTCAGATTCAAGAAATTGATGGCAAGGTTAGTTTTGATGAACTTAAAAAGAATTTTGAGTGAGAAGTAAGTCATTTCTTTCTCAATTCCCCTTTTGTTCAGCAGTATAGCTTGATGAACGAAAGCGTTGGGGCAACAGGGAGATCCCCTGAGCAGCCGAACTGTGAGCGAAGCGAAGTGCGAGGCTGATTAGGGTTTCCCTGTTGCCCCTTTTACTTTCAATTTACCTATGCTATACTGCCTCCATGAAGTATGACATTCTTTCTAAAGATTTTACTAATGAGCTTTTAGAGCGTTTTTTGCGATATACTCGGCAGTGGACTACCAGTGACCCTGACCGTGCAGACCAAGGAATCGTTCCTTCTACCGACAGACAGTGGGACTTTGCTAAAAATATGATGCAGGAGCTGCAGGATTTGGGGCTTTCTGATGTGTCTATCAGTGAGCACTGCTATGTTTGTGCAAGACTTCCCGCCACTGCTGGTATGGAATCAGTTCCTGCGGTAGGATTCTTGGCTCACATGGACACCTCTTCCGAGGTTTCTGGTGAAAACGTACAGCCCCAGGTGGTGCAGAATTACGACGGTAATCCCATTCAGCTGAAGGGGGGAGCAACCCTTGATCCTGCTGTTGACACAAAGCTGCAGCTGGTGGTGGGCGACACCATCATTACCAGCGATGGAACTACCTTGCTGGGCTCCGACGACAAGGCTGGAATCGCCATTATCATGACTGGCTTACAGGAAATCATCCAAAAGAAGCTGCCCCACGGCACTATCGAAATCATCTTTTCTCCTGATGAAGAAACTGGTCACGGTATGGACTTTGTTCCCATCGAATGGCTCACCGCCAAGCAGTGCTACACCTTTGACGGAAGCTCTGGTGGTGAAATTGAAGATGAATGCTTTAATGCTTGGCGTACCGATGTGGTGTTTACTGGTAAGGCAAAGCACACAGGTTATGCTCGCCCCGACATGGTAAATGCCGTGTCTATGATGGCAGATTTCCTTTCTTTGCTTCCTCGTCACGAAGCTCCTGAAACCACCGATAACTATCAGGGCTTCTACTGTCCCATGGATATGAGCGGTCATATAGAAGAATCTAAGGTAAGTATTTATCTGCGTGACTTCAATGCTGCTTCCATGGAGCGTCGCAAGGAAACTGTGGAAATCCTTGCAAAGGCTGTGGTGGCAAAGTATGCTGGTTCTTCCGTTCAAGTAACTCACAACATGCAGTACCTAAACATGAAGGCTAAATTGGATCAACAGCCTCATATTATGGAAAACCTGGTAAAGGCAGTGAAAATGGCTGGTATTGAACCTATTTTCCGTCCCATTCGTGGTGGTACAGACGGTTCTCGCCTTACAGAAATGGGAATTCCTTGTCCAAATATTTTCACTGGCGGACACAATTTCCATTCCCGCATGGAGTGGGCTTCTCTTTCTCAGATGGCCTACGGTGTGCTGACATTGCTTAACCTTGTATCATTACAAGCCGATAAATAAGGAAATACCCGTGGGAGGGGATTAATGAATACAATGTATAGTTATCTAATTGAGGGTGGTTTTCCTATCAAGGGAACTATCACGGCCAGCGGTAACAAGAATGCCGCCTTGCCTTGTTTAGCTGCCACCCTGCTCACCAGCGAACCTGTTATTCTTGAGAACATTCCCAATATCAAGGATACAGGCGTGATGATTGAGATTTTGCAGGCCCTTGGTGCTTCTGTAAAAAAATTGTCTGAAAATAGCTGGGAGATTTGTGCTGGTGCAGGACTGGGGACAGAAATTCCTCAGGAGCTGGCCAAAAAATTGCGTGCTTCTATCCTCTTTGCTGGACCACTGGTTGCTCGCATGGGAAAGGTGAACTTACCACCTCCTGGTGGCGATGTTATCGGACGGCGGCGACTAGACACCCACTTTTTGGCTCTCACTGAGCTGGGTGCACGGGTTTCCATTAACGGACAATTTACCTTCAGTACAAATAAGCTGGCGGGAGCAGACATCTTCCTTGATGAGGCTTCAGTAACTGCCACAGAAAATGCAGTTATGGCCGCCGTATTGGCAGAAGGGCATACTACCATTACCAATGCTGCCAGCGAGCCCCACGTTCAGGACTTGTGCAAGATGCTTAATGCCATGGGAGCAAAAATCTCTGGTGTAGGAAGCAACATCTTGGAAATTGATGGTGTTTCAGAGCTTCACGGTTGTACCTATCGTATTGGTCCCGACTACATGGAAATCGGTTCATTTATCGGATTGGCAGCGGCTACTCGTGGAAGTATTTCCATCAAGGGGGTAAATGCCAAGGATATGCGTCCTATTAAGCTGGCCTTTGGCAAGCTGGGTATTACTTGGCATATCGATGGCGATGTACTGACAGTCCCAGAAACCCAGTCTATGCAGGTAAATACCGACCTTGGTGGCATGATTCCCAAAATTGATGACTCTCCATGGCCGGGATTCCCACCAGATCTTACCAGTATCATGACGGTGGTGGCTACCCAAGTGGACGGAACCGTTTTGATACACGAAAAGATGTTTGAGTCACGAATGTTCTTTGTGGACAAGTTGATTTCTATGGGTGCTCGCATTACGCTGTGTGATCCGCATCGTGCCGTTGTGTCTGGAGCTTGTACCTTGCATGGAGATAATCTTGTGTCTCCTGATGTGCGGGCTGGTATGGCTATGATTATTGCGGCCATGGCTGCTCGTGGTGAAAGTCGTATCAGTAATGTGTATCAGGTGGAGCGGGGCTACGAAAACCTCACCGAGCGGCTCCAAAGCTTGGGAGCTCGCATTACCAAGGTATATCCCGAAGAATAATGTAATCTGTCATTTGAGGCAGATTACAGAATTGGTTTAAAATGAAAAGGCCAGTGAATGAAGTGCTTTGTGAAGCGGCTTCACGTCACTGGCTTTTTTATTTACGCCTTGTAATTATTGGCTTCGTCGGCTTACAAAGAACAAGGAAGCCCAGAAAACTCCAATGAGGGACAGCACAAAGATAATGGGTACTGCCGTAATTCGGAAGAAACCAAAAAGACCGTAGTTCAGCAGTCTCTGGGTATATTTTCCTACTTCTAGCAAAAGATAGAGCACTATCGTCAAGAATATAGGCATTAAAACCCAGGTAAAGCGGAAGCCTCCAGACATAATGCGATAGTTCCAACCCATGCTGGCTATAATGATGAAAAATACGATGTACAAGAAGGGCTTGCTCACTCTAGAGCAGGTATCTTGTCCATAAATAACAGGTGAGTAACCATAGTCAGCTGCCTTGAAGGACATTTGAATGACATCTACCAAGGTCATTTCCTCTGGGTCGTGGGAGGTGTTCTTTAGCAAAAGAAAGTCTGAATAAGCGATTGGCAGGGTGATAATCTGCTTTGTTGCGGTAGACTGTCCTTCTGCAAAGGTATACACGGGCTTATTCAAGCTATTGGGCTGAACTCTATCAACAGATTCCAACATAATCAGTGGAACTGTTCCTTTTTCCATATCCAAGCCTGTATACTCCAGAGCTCTTTGACTGGCTTTATCCAGAGAAGCTATAGTTTGACTGAGGATTTTTGCGTAGGGCACATACAGTGACTGCTGGAATCGGCCTGCCTTATCAAAGCGATAAATATTTAATCCACGGGCATATTGCACCAAGCCACCAGTGTTTCGTACTGAAGAAAGCCCCTTGATAAATACTACCTGCTGGCCACCATCCTGCAGCTCCAAGCGGAAGGCTACGTCACGTCGGTCTTCCAATCCGTATGAAATGGGAATTTCATCTAAGAAGAAGTATTGTGCTTCCATTTCCAGTGCTGCTGTGGCGTAATATCGTCGAATATCCTCATCACCAGGATAGCGTTGCAGGAGCTCGCTGAAGTTGTAGTAGGCTTCTACCATATTACCTGCCATCAACTGGGAATAGGCTAGTTTTTTCAGTCGATACTGCTCCTCCATAGCATCATTTTCAAAGCGACCAGGTTCATCCAGCATATTCCAAGCATCGGCAGCCATGATTTTTGCATCGTCTACATTGGCACTTCCTGGTTCAGCCACTCGTTGTGCCATCATGGCATAGTAGTGGGCATCAATCCAGTTTTCCTTTTTGAATGCTGCCTGTGCCTTTTGCAATAGCTCGTAGGCATTTGCATTTCTGTTCTGTGTTGGAAAATCAAGGTTGCCCTGAGCAAGAATTGCTGCATTTAAGGTTTCATCATAGTCGGTTCCTTCTAGCTGAACCTCTAAATCGCTTTTTAAGGTAGAAGCTTCCTTAGAATGGGGACTCAAGCCTTCTGCAGCCTCTGCATATTGCACGGCAAATACCAAGTCACCACTTTGCTGGTATTTGTAGGCAGCCTGCATGTATTCCTTGTACAGAGCGGGTGCTTCTTCCATGTGACGCAATCGTTGCTTTACCAAGGGAGAACAAACCTCTTGTCCGCACACAATGATGGTAGTTCCGATGATGGCAAAAATTGCTACATACTTGAACTGGGCAAGCATATAGGGAGAGTATTTTACCATGATGTGCTTGTCATCCTTACCAAAAATATTGGCATAGGCTACAACATAGGCACTACCAAGAATTGCAGGCAACCAGTTCAGTAGGAGCTTTACGGTGGTGAGCAGCTTGTAGGAAAACTCTGTTCCGGGAAGCAGCTCTGGAACCTGCCATTTTAAATTGACGTAGCAAAACAAACAGATAAATACAATTAAACAGTGAAAAAGAAAAGCGATTAAAACTCGTTTCATTCTACGTGCTCCATGTTAGGATCTTTGCGGAAAATGGATAAGAGTATACCCAGACAAGAACAAACTGCTGCAATAATGCAGTTCAAAAGCCACTGGGGCAGGGTAATAAAGTCAAAGATATTACCATTCCAGCCGAGGGCATAGTACAGATTCAGTATACAAACTCCAATAAAAAATAGCAGAATGGTACAAAAGTTCAATAAACGCCATTGGAACAATCGTCGCAGTCCAATGGTAGCGTATGCTGCTAAGCCCCAGCTTGCATAGAGCAGCCAGGGAAAAAAGCCCTTGGAAAAGGTATCTTGAGCCTGCTGCTTGGAAAGGATAAGGGCTGGAATAACCGTATCCATAAATTTTGAAATTTGCAGGGTATCATAAACCAATACATCAGAAAAAGGCTGGATAGAAGCTTGAAACTGTGGAACATTTTCCAAAAGCGCTGCATTGTTGGTGCTATCTATATCATTCAGGGTAAAGGAGACTCCAGTAGCAGTTTTTGTTTGAGGATTAACGGTGGTGTAGTAATACAGTGTTCCGTCGCTAGGTCTAAAATAATTGGTTGTAAGCACTGGTTGCTTTTCTGCCAACAAATCGATGGAAT
This sequence comes from Treponema sp., assembly GCA_017549025.1. Classification (GTDB taxonomy): domain Bacteria; phylum Spirochaetota; class Spirochaetia; order Treponematales; family Treponemataceae; genus Treponema_F. Next base: position 16,951 of record JAFYWB010000036.1, on the reverse strand, counting down.
CAAATTTTTCAGAAGCCACCAAACAAGCTGGAATAATCACGAACCAAGCAAGGGCTGTAAGGATTGTGTAGGTAATGATTCGAGCAAATCCATTGAGTGGGTATCGAATGGAATGAGCAACTAAGAATGGAGTGGTTGCAATGGCTGCTGCTCCCCCACAAACAAAAAATAGAGAAGCCATTTGTTCCCAAGACATGCGTTCCACTGTTTCTCCTACTACAAGATTAGTAGAATAGAACAAAAGTGATGCGACACAAAAACCAAGGATTGCACCTAAAATTATAACGGCAAAAAAGATACCAACGAGGGATGCGATAGTTTTCATATTATCTATAGAATATCATGAACAGACTACAAATACAACTAAGATTTTGAGCTCTGAAAAATTTTATTTGATGGAGCTCCATTGCTAAAAAAAAGACTCGGAAAAAAATCCGAGTCTTTGATACATCACTGTATGGAGTTTATCCCACCAAAACCTTTCCCTGTTCATCTACAGCCAGAATTGACTTGCATTCTGAGCAACGGAAACGTCCGGGGCTAGTTGTTTTGAGCCGCTTTGAGCAAACGGGGCAGCTGAAAATCATGGGGAACACTGAAACTTCTGTTTCAACCTCTTGGTGGAAGAAGCCAATGGCATTTTCAATGCTATCCTGAAACTGGAAAAGCTGTGAAAAACCTAAAAGCTGGAATACTTCCAAAACCTTTTCTGGCATATCTACAAGAATTATATCGCCACTTTGCAGCTTGATGTTTTTCAGCAGAGATGAAAACACACCAATACCTGTGGATGAAACATAATTCAAGTTCTTGCAAACAAAAATCAGATTTATGTAACCAGCCTTCACAATCTTTTCAATCTGTTCTTGAAAAAACTGTGAGGTATAAATATCGATATAACCATTTAATGTTATAATAATTCCGTCTTTCAACTCATCACAAGATGAGAGGGTAATATTGAGGCTGTCATTAGTAGTATCATCAAAGCCATTAATTAAAGCATTGTTGTCCATAAAACCTCCTACTGAATTTCAACTTTGCAATAATATATTACAAATAATATAACAGTTTTTTTATTCTGTCAAATTTTATCTTTTATAAATTAGAGAATTTTTATCTTTATTTTTTACCTGTGAGGCTAGGGATTCCAACCGTCATCAACATTTAAGAGTGCTCCATTTATTTCTTGTACCGATAGAAGAGTTATGGCGGCGGCGGCAACGGTTTCTGACGGAATAATTTTTCCAGAGGGATTTTTTTGTGCAAGCACAGAGAGGAGCTGTGGACTTTGATATTCTGTTTCTGTAAGGCCGGGAAGAATTCCGTTGCAGGTAATTCCCCAGCTGCTGTATTGTGCCGACGTGGATTTTACGAGGCTACAGAGGGCTGTTTTTGCGCCACCGTAGGCTGCATTGGTACGAAAGGCTCGTACGTTGTGGGTGAGACTTCCACCAAAAAGCAGGATTCTTCCCCAGTGGTTTTCCTTCATGTGGGGAAGCGCTGATGAAACACATATTCCAGGGAGAGCGTAGTTCAGTAGGGTAATGTCCAGCCACTGTTTTGGGGTAGTTTCTTCAAGGGAGCCTTGTAAAAATGGTCCAAAGGCCACGCAAAGAATATCTGCTTCTTTAACATGCTCCATCAACGGGCTGGTGGGAAAGGCGGCCAGGTTGTCTCCAGTAATTTCTTGTACAAGAGCTTGGTGGTGGGCTGAGGATGGCGATTGTGTTTCCAGTGTTTGCATTAGGTCTGCGAGCTTTTGTGAGTTGTGGCCGCCGTGGACGAGGACTGAGGCTCCTTCTTGGGCTAGTCTAATAGAAAGCTTTGCGCCAATTCCCCCAGAGCCACCAATAACAACTGCTTTTTTCTGTGTAAAAATACCCATAATCCTTCTGTAAATCGCCTGAAAGGAGTATAGTGTAATTATGGATTTAACGCAAACATACATCGTGCTGTGCCGGCCAGAGGAAAGCCGCAATATTGGTTCCGTGTGTCGAGCAATGGCCAATTCAGGTTTGACAAAGCTGAGGATTGTGGGCCGCCGAGAAGATTATGATGACGAAAAGGTGCGGGTTTTGGCTATTCATTCCGCCTATATTTGGGAACAAGCTGAATTTTACGAAAGTATTACGGAGGCCACCAAGGATTGTTTTTTTGTGGCAGGCACTACACGGCGGCAAGGAAAGCGGCGTAAGGACAAATTACTTTTGCCAGAGGAATTGGCAAACCAAGTGGTGGAAAGCGGTGGTGGTGCCATTGTGTTTGGAAACGAGCGCACTGGCCTTACAGACAGCGAGTTAGATGAATGTACCATGGGGGTCACTATTCCCAGCCATCCTGATTTTGGCTCCTTGAACCTGTCCCACGCAGTACAGGTGATTGGATACACGGTTTTTCGTGCACTGAGCCTTCATTCTCCACGAGTAACTCCTGTTGCCATGGAACGATTGGACGGTACGGTTCAGGTTATTGCTGATGATTTGCAGAAAATCGGATTTTTTAGTGTCACTGGTCGGGATGATATGGAACGATTTTGGCGTGGAATTCTTTCTCGGGCCTGCCTTTCTGAAGGTGAATGCAAATATCTGGAAAAAATCTTTAACAAGGCAGCTGGTTTAGCGGGAAAAAATACTCAGTAGTTTTGCCGTGGAATCAGTTTTAGAAGGAAATACAGCCGTCGTGAATCATTTCTTTTGTGGAAAGAATACTTGCTCTTACTAAACAATTTTTAAGCTCTCGTACATTGCCGGGCCAGTGGTGGTCCATAAGTTTTTGTATGCTGCTAGATGATAAATCTTTTTTATATGGTTTTAGAAAGTGCTGTGCCAGTTGGGGAATGTCTGTTTTCCGTTCCCGCAACGGAGGCACCTCTATGGGCAAGATGGAAATACGATAGAACAAGTCGCTTCGGAAATGTCCTTGGTCAACCAAAAGTCGTAAATCCGCATTGGTGGCAAAAAGAAACCGTGTGTTGCACATGATTTTCTTTGGGGAACCCACCTTGCTGTAGCATTGTTCTTCTAGCACGTGGAGCAATTTTGGCTGAATGGAAATGGGCAGGTCCCCAATTTCATCAAGAAAGAGGGTTCCAGAACGTGCCGAAGAAAAATACCCGTCACGAGAAATTGCATCGGTATAGGCTCCCTTTGTGGTGCCAAAAAATTCGGCCTCCGCCAGAGAAATTGGAATGCTGGTCATGTTGATGGCACAAAAGGGATGGGCTTGCCGAGGAGAAAGCTCGTGGATAAGCCGTGCTAAATAGGTTTTGCCTGTTCCGCTTTCGCCTGTAAGCAGGAGTGGAGTGTCCGTTTGTGCGTAGTGGTAGATGGTGTTCTTAAGCTTGGTCATTTTGTAGGAATCACCCAGTAGCTGATCAAGCTTGGAACAGGCAGGACTGGGATAGGATTGTAAATCGGAAAGACAAAGTTGATTGGAATGATGCTCCAGAAGGATTTTTTTTAATTTGTTTTTTTCGCAGGGAATGTGAATCACCTGCTTTATTCCAAGTTGGTAAAAGTAGTGTAAAAAGTACGAACAGTCGCAAGAGCTTAGAATATAACAGGGAATACTGAAGAATTGCCGGTGAAAATCCTCCAAAATCTGGGGTCCACTTGAAGTGAAAAAGGAATAATCAATCAAGATGAGCCGTGGCCTGTGTTTTATTGTACCATCATACACCTTATTCCAGTCACTATAAAAATGCAGTTTGCATCTTTCCTGTAAACATCGACAGAAATCCCGAATAAAGGGGTCTTGGGAGACTATAAAGATATTTTCCGTCAACAGGGCTTCCCCTTGTTAGTCGTTTTTTTTCTTTGATACTTTGCACCAAAGTAATGATAGTCTATACCCAATGTACGGCAAAATGAGGAATATCTTTAATGGATTGTAAAGTATCTCCACCCAAATTTCCAAGCCCTTGTCAAAAATTAAGGCTGGAATTCGTTTTGTTCTTTTGGCAAAGATGTTGATAATGTCCTTATTATAGAGAAATAAGCTAGAAGAAAAATTGTTTCGTCGGTTGTATGCCCAGCAATCCTTTTCTGGAACACCATCGCTTACCAAAACAAAGGATGGAGTGGCCTTGTACATGGCAGAGATAATGTCCTTTTCCATGTCCTTGGGATAATGTCCCACGTAGCGACCCACCAAACGAATGTTTCTGAAGGTAGCCTGAACGTTTTTTGTAGCCTTGTTTAGGGCTCGCTTTCTACCACCAAAAAGATAGAGGCTTTTGTAATGGGAATCTAAAATTGCAAGACAGGAAATAATTGTGGAAAAGGGATTGTAACGTACAGGCTTTTCCAGGTTCAAGAAGGCTGCTCCTTTGAGTAGGCTTTTAGAAATGGGCAGCACCAGCTCCGCATTGGTAAGACATTCACGGAATTTTGTGTTGCGGCGAGCCTTTAAAAAATCCCAAAGGCTGAGAAAGATAATTTGCTTTGTTCCTGGTCGCTCCAAAAGTCCTAGCAGGGTTTCTTCCAGCTTTTCTGGTGGAAGAATGTCTATAGGAACATTCATCAGGTGGATTCGTTTAACAGCCATTGAGGTCTCTCCGTCAATAAGTTTTGCAATACGGCCAAGCCATAGATGGTTGCCGTTTCTGCTCGTAATATATTGGTATCAAGGTGTACTGGAACAAAGCCGTTTTCCTTGAGTGTTTCAATTTCTTCTGGGGAAAAGCCCCCTTCACAGCCAGATATAAGGGCAGCCACAGAAGGTATTTTCTGGGACTCTATTTTGGCTTGGCCCACAGCCTGATGAAAGCTTTGTGTATCCTGGCTTTTTTCGTACAAAAGGATTCCCAGCCGTGATGAAGAAAGCTCCTGCCATACTCCCATGGCTTCTGGCAAAGAAAGAGGCTTTGTAATCACCGTTTCCACCGGAGAGCCACTTTGTTGCCGAGCCTCACGAATAATCCGTTCCCAACGATCGCCTCTTTGGAAAACTGCATCCTTTTGGCAATGGGCGCCTATTACGGGAATCACCTTTGCCGCTCCTAACTCTGTGGCTTGTCGTAGAATCAAATCCAGCTTTTGAGCCTTAGGCATAAACTGAAATAACCATAACTGAATGTGTGAGTGGGAATGGTTTTCTTCCACCTGAGTGGCTGTTACACCAGTTTCTTGGGTTGCAGCTTCTTGGCTTGGTGAAAGCGTGAGGCTTTTGCCAGAAACGGCAGAAACTATCATGGTCTGCAAAAGACCGGAGGGCAATCGTACGTGGATTGCGTCTCCGATTCTGAGTCGTAATACTTGATGCAGGTATCTAAAGTCCTTGCCAGTAAGAGTAAGCTTTCCTTGACCGTCTGGCATTGATGGTGCTAAGAATTGCCGCATTTTATTTTGTTGTGGTAGCTAAATCCTTGTCTTCTGCTTCTGCGTCTTGCTGAAGCTCCTTCAAGGTTTTAGCCTCTTTTACCAGCTTGTTAAAATCCTTCTTTTGAACAACCTCCAGCGCCGCATTCAACTGAACGTCGTAATCCAAGTCGTACAGCCGAGGCTCTCGCACCTTGTCTGCCTCCAATCGAATGAGGCGGCGCAAAAGGCTCAAGTTCATGGGATAGGTTTTGTTCAATTCCTTTGCCAACTGAGCAATTTCATTTTCGCTCATGTTAGGATTGGTCACTCGCTTTGTAAGCACTTCATCTTCCATAAACTTAATGTAGGCTTCCTGCTCCTGTTCAGTAAGCTCTGGAAAGAGAACCTCCATGTCTGGTGGAATACCAATCTTGTCGATGTTGGTGTCTGTTGGAGTGTAGTAACGTGCAGTAGTGATTTTGATTCCGTCAGTGGCAGACAGTGCCAAAGGCTTTTGCACCGAGCCCTTTCCATAGGTTCGTTCACCTACCAAATATGCTAAGTGATTGTCCTTCAGGGCTCCCGCAAGAATCTCAGATGCACTAGCAGAACCCTGATTAATCAACACCACAATAGGAATATTCTTTGGCATGGTGGTTTGCTTTGGAGAAGCTGTGTACATGAAATTTTCGTAGGTAAGCCGACTCTTTGTGGAAACGATGGGGCCGTTATCAATGAATTTGTCTGCCACCTCTACAACGCTGGTAATCAGTCCGCCAGGATTGTTTCGCAGGTCGATAATCAGGCTCGTGAATTTTTCCTTCTGGAAGGAATCCAGTGCATCCTGAACTCGCTGGGGAGTTTGAGGTGTGAATTCGATAATGCGAAGATAGCCAGTTTGCCCAATCATGGCGTATTTTACCGTGGGAACTTCAATCAAAGCTCGCTTCAAGGTAACGGGGAATTCCATGGAGGTTCCACGTCGGATTATCAAATCAACGGTAGTGCCGATTTCTCCACGCAAAAGATTCAGCACCTCGTCCATGGTGATAGTGGAGGTATCAGTTCCATCGATGGAGATAATCTTATCCAAGGGTTGAATGCCAGCCAAATAACCTGGAGTATCTTCCATTGGATGAGAAACCTCCACGTAGGCTGGTTTTTCTGGAGTTGATTCTACTGCCTTGGTAATCTGAAGTCCCACGCCACCAAAGTTTCCAGAGGTGGTATCGGTAATATCCCGAGTCATAGAAAGATCCATGTAGGTGGTGTAGGGGTCTTCCAAAGAATCCATAAGGCCCTTCATGGCTCCTTGATACAGAATCTCTGGGTCAACCTCATCTACATAATTGCGATGAACGAAGTCAAAAACACTTCCTAACAAATCGATGTATTGCCGTTTCTTTGCATTATATGAGGAATTATCATTGTTTGCTTTTGGAGCAGTCTGGGAAAAAACACTGACTGTGGGAAGGAAAACCAAAACAAGGGAAATAAATACAATGAGCAGCGTTCCTGCCCAAAATTTTTTTTCATTTTTTGTTGAACATGACATGTTGTTTATTGTACTTTACTGATAGACTTTGTCAAGTCAAATATTTTAGTTATATGAGATTAAGAATAAAAAAGAAGATGTGTTTTACTGCTTGACAAAATACTTTTTACTTGCTAATATAATCAAGCATTTTTCTGGAGCGGTGGCCGAGTGGTTTAAGGCGGCGGTCTTGAAAACCGTTGTGCTGCAAGGTACCGGGGGTTCGAATCCCCCCTGCTCCGATTCCTTCAAGGAAAAGGTGCGTAAAGGAAGCGTGGTAGAGCGGTAATACAACGGATTGCTAATCCGTCGGTTCTTCACAGGCCGGGCAGGTTCGACTCCTGTCGCTTCCGATACAAGAGACTATAGCTCAGCTGGATAGAGCGTCAGATTGCGGATCTGAAGGCCGGTGGTTCGAATCCACTTAGTCTCGTAAAACCAAGCTAGTTCATAGCTTGGTTTCTTAACATAAAATGGAAAGATGCGAGAGCGGTCGAATCGGGCGGTCTCGAAAACCGTTGAACTGAAAAGTTCCGGGGGTTCGAATCCCCCTCTTTCCGCTAGGAAAGGGGAATCAGTTTTCTGGGGAAACGAACTATATCTTTCATTTTAATTTGGAAAGATGTCCGAGTGGTCGATGGTGCAGTCTTGGAAAGGCTGTGTACCGAAAGGTACCGGGGGTTCGAATCCCCCTCTTTCCGTTTAAAAGCCCTTAGTGGGAAATTGAGTCACAAGACTCGTTAGACTCTTTAGATGAGTCCAGGTGCTATGCAAGAAATCGCTGTCCAACCCCGTCAGGTTCGGAAGAAAGCAGCGGCAGACGGATGACTTCTGTGCCGTAGATTACCTGGGCTCTTCCAAAGGGTCTTTTTTTTTATCTGAGTGGAAAACCTGCTTTTCTCTTTCTGTGGAATGGAGTATTCTGTGGGCATGGCGTGTCTGGAACAGATTTTTGACTTTGCGGTGATTGGTGGTGGAGCTGCGGGGCTTTGGGCTTTGCGGGGCTTAAGAGATAAAAAAGTTGTCATCATAGAAGGAAATGCCCGGCTTGGAGCAAAGGTCTTGGCCAGTGGTGGCGGAAAATGCAACTTTACCAATAGATTTTTGTCACCAGAAAATTTCATTTGTAGCAATCCTCATTTCATTAAATCATTTTTAGCAAAATTCGGTACTGATCAAGTGCTGGATTTTATTGATTATCATAATATTCCCTACGAAGAGCGGGATAATGGCAAGCTTTTTACATTAAGTGGTGCCAATTCCATAGTGCAGGCATTGCTGGAGGATGGGGAAAGCGAAAATCATCAGTTTTTGATGGAGTGCCTTGTACAGGATGTGGAAAAGCTGTCAGACAAGGAATTGTTTGCTATTGAGACTTCTTCTGGAAAGGTGCTTGCCCGCAAGGTGATTGTGGCTAGCGGGGGACTTTCTTTTCCAAAACTGGGAGCAACTAATATTGCTGCAAAGATTGCTCGGAAATTTGGCATGAAGGTAGAGCCGCTGAAACCAGCCTTAGCGGGCTTGCGGTATCCAGAGAATGTGGCATCTGATTTTGTTAGTCTTACCGGTATTGCTATCACCGCACAGGCTACGGTGGGAAAACGTATGTTTCAGGATCAGCTGTTGTTTACCCATCGTGGATTTAGTGGGCCACTGGCACTGAATTGTTCTCTCTTTGTAGATGGAGCCACGGAGATTCAGTTTGATTTTGTACCAGGTCTAGATGTGGCAGCTTTGATTCAGGAGAATCACGGGGGTAAAAAATCCTTGGTGAATATTTTGTCAGAATATTTACCCAAGGCTGTGGTGAAGGTTTTGTTACAGGGGCGGGAATTCAATCTTGCTCAAATGAAAAAGGCTGAAGTGGAGGCTGTGGGACAGGCTTTTAATCGGCATACTATGGTGATTTCTCAGGTGGACGGTTACGATCGAGCGGAGGTGACTCGTGGTGGGCTTTCCGTAGATGAGGTTTTCCCCAAGACTATGGAATGCAGAAAGTGCCCTGGCTTGTATTTTATTGGTGAAGCCTTGGATGTAACAGGAATGCTGGGCGGCTACAATATTCACTGGGCTTGGGCTTCTGCTCAAATGCTGGTGAATGGGCTGGAATGAGGCTGTTCGAACCAGTTCTCCAGCATGAGATTTGTCGTGGTTGTTCTGTTTTATTGTAGACAATGCATTCCTGTGGGAGAATTTTTACAATTGCTTCCATATTTTGTGTGGGGCTTGTAATTTTGTGATTTCACGGAATTTCCGCAGTATACGCAAGTTGTTCCGTCAGATAAGGCAACGTGAAAGCCTTGGGGATTTCCAAGGCATTTTTCTCCAAGGGAGGACATGAGTTTTTCGTTCATGGAACGTAGGCTTTCTGCACAATATCGGCATTTCATTTCTTGTTAGCTTCCAGTTGGTCGATATAAGCATCTAGTTCTTCAAGAGTAAAGTTACTGTACACACTCACGGCTGCAACTACTCCTGCCACACTTGCCAAGTCATCTGCATAGCCTATACCTGGAGTTATATCTGGAATTAAGTCCAGTGGAAGGACAATATACCCTATTGCCCCAATAATGAGGGCTTTTAGATGTGTTGGGGTTACAGGATTGTCAAGAGCGGAAAGAAGTTTACCGAGGGATAAAACAATTGTTCCTGTTGCTCCTGCGATAACTTTTGGTTTATTCCGAGTTGCCTTTCTCAACTTTACCAGAAGTTTCATAGCTACATTCTTATCAAAATGTTTTTGATACTTTGCTACTAGTTCTTCTTCGCTTACTTTCTTTTCGTTGTCCATGTGATTTTCCTTCCTCTTATTTTATTCATCAAATAAGTGATTGATTAATAATAATCTTTTGAGGCTATTGTTCTAAACTCATTTATAACAGGTTGAAATCTTCGATAGTTATAAAGTTGTGTGAAAATATTTTCAAATTTTTGTTTATCTGCCTTGTAGATTTTAGATGCAGTATTTTTGTTTCTTTTGAATAAGGCCAATAAATACACAGCACGATAGGGAGGTTTATTTGAAGTACTCTTTACTTCTCGTTCTAAATCAGAGGCATTCCATCTGATTGCATTTTCATAAACAGGAAACAATTGTTCTCCAACTGCTTTGCCTACACTTCCCATTAAGGCATCGAAAAATCCCATATGATTTCCTCCCAAAAACTAACGTCCTGCACACAAATATTACTTTTTATGCAGTTTTATTTATTAATATTGCTTTATAGGCATTATCGTTTTTAATATACAGTGTGATATGCAATCTGTCAATAGAAATATAGCGTATAATGCTGTAAAAATGAAAGAGTATTACGTTGTTACAGAGGATTTTTTTCGAGATAGACTTAGGTTTCTGCGGAATGAGAGGAAAATTTCTGCACGGGAAATGAGTCTCGCCCTTGGTCAGAATGAAACATATATCAATAAAATAGAAACTGGAAAAAATTCCACAACCATTGCTGGTTTCCTGAAAATCTGCGAGTATTTGCAAATTACACCTGAAGATTTTTTTAGCTCAGATGTGAAAAATACAATTTTACTTGATAATGAAATTTTAAATTGTTTTCACCGTCTCACTCCATATCAATCAGAATATATGATGAGTTTTTTGAAGGACTTAACACGTCAATAAAAAAATCACCATGAAATAAGATATTCCATGGCGACGTTCAATAAAAGGAGAGGTTTCTTGTGGAAAACTCCCCCTCTGTTTACTCTGACTTAAACACTTCCCGACCACGATGGTAGGTGGCAAGGACTTTTCCCGTGAGGCTTTTTCCTTCCAGCGGGGTGTATTTGCCCTTGGAGGCAAAGTTCTGGCCGCAGACGGTCCACTGGGCGGTGGGGTTGCAAAGTGTTAGGTCCGCTACAAAGCCTGTTTGCAAGAGACCACGAGGTTCGGCTCCTTGGTGGAGCTTTAGCAAGCGGGCGGGATTTGCGGCCATAAGTTGGGAAAGCTGGCTGTAGCTCAGGGTTTTTCCACTGGCTGCACCTTGGATTCCCTGCACAAGCACTGAATTGCACACACCGTAGGCTGTTTCCAAGCCAGAAAAACCGGGAGCTCCGTTGGCCTTGTCTTGGGCGGTGTGGGGAGCGTGGTCTGTGGAAATGCAGTCGGCAGTTCCGTCCAGCAGGGCTTGAATCATGGCCTGGCGATCCTGTTCGCTACGAAGAGGCGGATTTACGATGTGCCGTAAGCTGGGGTCTTTTTCTGCAACGCTGAGGCCCAAGTGATGAGGCGTTACCTCGCAGCTGACACGATAGCCCTTGGCCTTGGCGGCACGGATGGCATCCATGGCTCCCGCAGTACTTACGTGGGATAGGTGGATGTGGCAGCCTGCTTGGTGGGCAAGGTTAATGTTTCGCTCTGTGGCAAGGTCTTCTGCTAGGGATAAAAGTCTGTTGGCTTCTTCCAAGGACACTAGAGCCTTGTTAATTTCGGCGTTACTGGAATCTGTGGCATCTGGAATAGCTCCCAGTGCTTCTTGTGGTTGGGGAGCATGGATGGCAAAAATATCTGTGGCAACCTTTCTGAAAGGTCGGGCAGCGGCAGCCAAGGTCATGTCCTCGCTGTGGCAGGCCACAGTGATGTTCTTTTGTCCGCAAATTTTCATGGCCTCTAGCATGGTGGCAGCAGATTCCACGTCCTTGCCGTCTTCTGTGGCCATGGCAACTTGACCAGCAGAAGGTGGGGTGCCGTCGGCAAAGGTTGAAAGCTGTTGCAGGTGGCTGGTGTCGTTGCCAGAATAATCCTTGGTAAGGGTGATGGACTGAATCACATCGGCAATTCCCAAGGCATGGGCATCGTTGCAAACCTGTTCTACCAGCTCCTTGGAGGAAATGGCGGGGATAGTGTTGGGCATGAGTACCAAGGTTCCAAATCCACCAGCGGCAGCAGCGGCGAGGGCAGTGGACAGCTCTTCCTTCTGGCCTTGTCCCGGATAGCGGAAGTGGGCATGAAGGTCGATAAAGGCTGGCTGCAAAATCATGCCCTTGCAATCAATAAAGCTGATGGAAGCAGCGGTGTCAGAAAAAAAGCTTTCTGCCAGAGTCTTTGCTGATTCAGCAGAAAATTCTCCCAGCAATATTGCAGCAATTTTTCCTTCTGCCACTAGCAGGATTCCAGAAGCATCAGTATTGGCATCCACCAAGCGGGCATTGTAAAAACAGGTCTTGTTCATGGGGTCTCCTAGTTGAGTAAATTTTGTATATTTCTTCGTGCGTAAATAACCCTAGCAATGATTACTTCATGTTTATCTTCTTCTATCCAATAGAAAATAAAATAATTCTTTACCCGTAGTCTTCTAAACTCATGAGACAATGGATATAAGGGTTGATAAGCAGGACATTGGTACGGAAATGTTGCCAAGTTATTAATTTGAGAAAGAATTTCCTTACTAAGTTTTTCTGCGGTCAGGGGATTTCGGAGTGTATGTGCAATGTACGAGACTATTTCTTTTAAATCTTCTAGTGCATTTTCAAGAAAATGAATCTGATACATTAAACTTGAATTGTCTCCATCAGTTGTTGGAAAACCTCTTGAGTTGAAAAACGTCTATTTGACCTAGTTGCTTGGTCTTCAGCTTCTTTGAGTTTGAGATACACTTCTCCCTCAAACTTAAGATTTTCATATGCTTCCATACTCATGACAACCATATCGCCATATCCATCTTTTGTGAGAAAAACGGGTTCTTGAGTTTCGTGAACCATTCTGGAAATATCATCAAAACAGCTGTACAAATCCGAAACTGGCCGTATTTTGTTCATGGGCTTAAACTCCTATTTCCGCACGGTGCAGTTCGTCGCAGTACTCACAGCGGTATTCACGGCGAGATCTGTCTACCAGGCGGAAAATCTGGTTCAAGTAGGCTTCTGTGGTGGTGATACAGCGGGGATTTTTGCAGCGAATCACGTTTTCCACCTTGTCTGGCAGCACCAGCTCGATTTTCCGCACGATTTCTTCGTTTTGAACCACGTTTACGGTGATGTTGGGGTCGATGAAGCCCAGCACGGAATAATCTATGTTGATGATGTTGTCGATTTTGATGATGTCCTTTTTACCCAAACGCTGGGAAGGAACATTCATAATCAGGGCAACTCGATAGCTGGCTTTATCCAGTCCCAGCCAAGAAAAGATTCTGGGGCCGCTTCCTGCACGAATATGGTCAATTACCAAGCCGTTTTTGATGGTGTTTACGCTGAGCATTAGAGTACTCCTGTTAATTTTGCGATTAAGGCCATGCGGGCAAACATACCGTATTTTACCTGCTTAAAGTAGGCGGCTCGTGGGTCACTGTCCACCTCTGGGGAAATTTCGTTTACACGTGGCAGGGGATGCAGCACAATCATAGAATCCTTTGCCATCCGCATTTTTTCCTTGTCCAGAATGTAGCTGTCTTTCAGGCGGATATAATCCTGCTCGTTAAAGAAGCGTTCTGCCTGCACTCGAGTCATGTAGAGAATGTCCAAGTCCCCGATAACTTCTTCCAATCTTAGGGCTTGAACACATTCAATGCCTGCGGGCTGGAATACCTGCTGGGTGATGTACTGGGGAATTTCCAGCTCAGGTGGATTGATAAGGACGAATTTGTTGTTCTTGTAGCGGCTCATGGCTTTTGCAAGGCTGTGAACGGTGCGACCGAACTTTAAGTCTCCGCACAGGCCGATGGTGTGCCCTTCAAATCCGCCTTTGAGGGAGCGAATGGTAAGCAGGTCGGTGAGGGTTTGGGTAGGGTGATGATGGCCACCGTCTCCCGCATTGATAACAGGCACTGAGGAATACTGGGAGCCTACCAAGGCAGAGCCTTCCTTGGGATTGCGCATGGCGATAACATCCACGTAGGAAGCCACAGTACGGATGGTGTCTGCAAGGGTTTCTCCCTTTGTGGTGGAGCTATTTGATGAGTCGGAAAAGCCCAAAACTGAACCACCCAGTCGAAGCATTGCAGCCTCGAAGGAGAGCCGAGTTCTGGTGCTTGGCTCAAAAAAAAGTGTCGCAAGAATTTTCCCACGACACACATCAGAAAAAGTAGCTGGATCAACAATCATTTGGTCTGCTAAGTCGCAAATCTCGTCGATTTCCTGTATTGTTAGGTTCGCTGGTTCAATTAGATGTTTCCCTTTGAGCATGATGCCTCCATGGCTCCAGTGTACCATAAATCGGCACGGGAAACAATGGGAGGAAGCTGCTGACGAAAGGTGAGGGAAGAAGCTACTTGGAGAACAAAGCCTTAATCAAGGATTTTAAGTCCTTTACGCAGGTAACACCTTCTTCTTTTTCTGGAGCCAGCACCGTGGAATAGCCTAATCCACTGGCAGCCTTTGCCCGCTGTTTGATGCGGTTTACAGGTCGGATTTCTCCTGCAAGGCTCAATTCACCCACAATAGCGGCATTTTCTGGCAGGGGCAGGTCGGTGCGGGCGGAATAGAGGGCTGCAGCTAAAGCTCCATCTATGGCGCTTTCTGTTAGTCGCACACCACCAGCTACGTTGATGTAAATGTCTTGGTCGCTGAATCGCAAGCCAGCTCGTTTTTCCAGTACTGCTGCCACACGGCTTACTCGTGCGGAGTCGATTTTGTCGGAATAAACTCTGGTGATGGAAGCCTTGGCGGGAACGGTGAGGGCCTGGATTTCCACTAGGAACACACGGCTTCCTTCAAAAACGGGAACTGAGGCTACACCTGCGGGGAGTTGGCCGTTTCGGCGGGTGATGAACAAGGTGGAGGGATCTTCCACGGGAATGAGGCCAGTCTCTGTCATGGCAAAAATTCCCAGCTCGTCCACTGAGCCAAAGCGATTTTTCTGGGCCCGGAGGAAGCGAACCTGCTCCTCGTTTTTTTCAAAAGAAATAACAGCATCTACCATGTGCTCCAAGGATTTTGGCCCAGCGATGGTTCCTTCCTTGGTAACATGGGCGGTGATAACCAGCACTGCATCTCGCTCCTTTACCCAACCAATAAGCTCGTTGGTGCAATATTTCAGCTGATTCACGGTACCGGGAACAATGCCTGCATCTGGGCTATACACGGTCTGAATTGAATCGATTACCACAAAGGTGGGATTCATGGAATTAAGGGCGTCTTCGATGTCAGCAAGGTGAGTGGTGCATAACAGATCTAAGCCACCATTTTTTACCAAGTTGGTGAGTCCCAGTCGGTCTGCTCTGGCACGAATCTGGGCGGCAGATTCTTCTCCCGAAACGTAGAGAATGGGGCCAGTTGCCTTGGAGACAGCCATTTGGGCAGCAGTTTGCAAGAGCAGGGTGGATTTTCCGATTCCAGGCTCGCCACCAATCAACACTGCAGAGCGCTTCATGGCTCCGCCCCCTAGCACTCGGTCAAATTCCATAATGCCAGTGGAAATACGGCTACCTTCCAGCGGATTTACTGAGGCCAGAGGAACTGGTTTTGCTCTCACGGTGAGGGATCCAGAAACTCCTGCGAAGGAAGGAATGCGAGCAGCTTCGTCAGCCACATGCTCTACAAGGCTATTCCATTCGCCACATTCAGGGCAACGTCCAAGCCAACGGGGCTGGGTGTAGCCACAGGAGGTACATTTGTAGATGATAGATCCAGTTTTTTTCTTTGCCATACTGATACTATGAAGTTAGAAGGCCATTATGTCAATGTCGGTGTCGCTGCTGGAGGTGGAGTTCTCCACACGCATGAAAATTCCGTTGGGAAGACAGGCAGACCACTCTCCGTTACGGTGAATGGGGCTTGCAGCTACACAGGTTTTATTGGCACAGGGCGAATCTAGATACCGAGCTTGTCCTTGCTGAATTTGTATTGTGGAAATCCCCTCCAACCCAGGAATTTGGATGGTGGTGTCTGTATCAAGTGGATAGATGTATTCCTTTGTGGGACTCGTTAAAACAAGCAATGGAGTTCCCTCCTGCTGGCTGGTTGCAGCCATAACAGAAAAAGTGCAAAGAAAAAGTCCCAACAGAATTAGTAGATAGTCCAGCGGTTTGAAAAAAGACAAGAGTGCTCCTACAGATTTGATTGAATTTCGTGGATGGTTTCCAAGGAGAGATTGGTTCCTTGGGCTACTTGTTCTGGAGAAAGTCCCATGGAAAGAAGATTTTGGGCTGTTTCGATTTTAGCCTGTTCCACACCCTTGGCAATACCATCGGTGACCCCAGCCTTGTAACCACGTTTTTCTGCGTCTTGTTCTGCTAAGCCCCATGCCATATACTCACCTCTGAATGCTTGGTTGACCTTTGTCCGCTCCACAATCTGGTGAATCTTTTGGGTAAAGTCAGATGTGGATTTCTTGTTTTTAATATACTCCAGAATAGACTTTCTTTCCATATCCTTTTCTTGGTGAAAGGCTGCTGCATTAAAGATAATCTTGTGAGTTTTGTCTCCCAGTTCCAGGCTTAATTTTTCGTGACAAAGGTTTGAAAAGGTGTAGCAGGGCAAATTTTCCTGGAAAAAGTCTTCTTGGCAAATAAAAATCACAAAGCTTTCCTTAAGTTCTGAATATTGCTTGCCCTTCAGCAGTAAGTCAATGTCCATCATGGACTGGTAATATCGTGTTCTTGTGGGAAGGTCGTCATGGAGGCTGTTTTGAATTTCAATATCAAAAACACGGGATGAATCTTGAACATACACGTCCAGCCGTACGCCCTTACTTTCGTAGTGGGGAGTAATGGACTTTTGCAAGGTTGAGAATTCTAGGCCTTGAATTTTGATACCTAAAAGTCGTTCCAAAAGCCCCTTACAAATCTCCTCGTTTCTCATCACGTAGCCAAACATATAGTCGTCGATAAAGGTGAGCTCTTCAATTGGTTTCATGGGTTCTCCTAAAAAATTTCTTTACATATAGATTATAGGTTTGAACGTGCAAAAAAATGCGTTTTTCAAAAAAAACTGGATTTTTTTATAATTTTTCCCGAAAATCCCTCCCCAAACCCTAGACAAACAAGGAATTAGCTTGTACTATCCACCTAGTATTTTAAGTGGTTGGTTAGTTAGTGTTTACCAACCGTGGAATTGGAGTGTTAAAAATTGTATCTTGGCGTAAAAAAAGTTGGCTTGTTCTCAGGAATTTTCTTGACTAAAATTCTTTCCACAGTACAATCCCTGAACACAACACAACACAACACAACACAAC
>JAFYWB010000035.1 GCA_017549025.1 Treponema sp. | reverse complement strand
TGGTTGCGGTGGGTAAAAAGCTGTGTTGTTGGGAAGAAGCTGACCAAGAGGCTATCACCTGCTGCAAGGAGAGTGCTGCATCAGTGTAGTCTTCACTACGAAAGGCTTCTACTCCAGCCCAAAACGCTGCTTCACCCGCAAGGGAAGGCTCTTGTTCCGTGAGCTGGGGTTGGCTGAACAATGAAAATGAAAGAGAGAAAAGAAAACAAAAAGAAAGAAAAAGAGTTTTATAATACACAAAATCCTCAATCATGATGTTTCGAGAAAGGCCAAAAGCCAGCAGACACAGCCACCGCCTTGGCCCTTTCTCTTATAAAACAATCATCATTGAGGAAAGAAACGTTCAGAGGCATTGATTCTTACTAAATGAAGGTAAGAATCCTTGTATTTTTCCATAAATGCTTCCAAGGAAATTTCCTTGCCCTTTTCAAAGATAACAACTTCAAACCGATTGTAGGCATCAAAGTAGGGGAAGATTGCCACTGATTCAGTGAAAAAATGCACCTCAGGAGACTCTGTTACCGAACGATTGTTCTGGCGGACGGCACCAAGATACATTTTCCCTGGCTCCGTAGCAGCCAATACATACAACAGTCCCTTGATGGTGTTGATTCTGTAACCACTATCCTGCAAATAGCCCAAGGAATTAGCTAAAGTGCCGTCCTTGCTAATCTCAGCGGAAAAAGGCTCAATCTGTACGTCGCAGCCAGAGGTATTGTGATAGAAATTTCTTCCAGAATAAATTGAAAGCACCGCTGCAGCAAGGTTTCTTGTCCAGTTCAAGGAAAAAGACACCTCGTATTCCTCTCTGATTCCTTCAGCAAAGCTTCCTTGACGGAATTCCACCGTGGGAATCACCAAGGGATCCAAGCGAGTGTAGCTACCAGCCACAGGAATTACCAAGCCGTCCACAATCCACTTCAAAAAGCCAGCGGAAGAAAGGGCTAAATCCCCTGCCTCTGCAATTTCAGAAGCTTCAATCCGCTGTTTACCAGTGGAAATGTAGATGGGAGAACCATCCTCATCGTAGGCTGCATCCTCAAGATAATGAATGCGGTCAAGATTTTCCCGAATCACTGCAATCATCTGCAGCACAGGATGATACAGGGCGGGCATGGTATTGATGTAGTTCCACGGAAGGGTTTGCTTTGTAAGCTCGTGAACCTCCAAAAAAGAGGCCTTGTACAGTCGCTGAAAGGGAATGCCCACGGGAACGCCTCTAGCAGCATAGGAGCCGTATACCACAAAATCTGCCACCGCCTTGGAGCCCATGGAACTGATTTGCATAAAAACATCAGCATCACTGGCAAAATAATAGCGGTTAAAAAGAGGTGCACCAGTGGTGGGATTTCGATACAAAATCCAACTACCAGAATTGTTGGCAGGATACACATCCACAGACGAGGAAAGCACCGCTCCACCAGAATACATGTCAACGGCCATCTTTTGTCGGGGAGCAACGATTATCATGACATAATCATCATTTTCTTCAGCTCGCACCTGAAACACGGTTCCCACATTGTTCCTGTGGAGCTCAGGCATCTTGCCCCGCACTGCCTCAAGGGGAGCGGTAAACCAAGATTCCACCAAATTCTGCCTAATTTCTGAAGAATCAGGAATTCCTTGTCTATTGTACAGGGCAAAAGACGATGCCCCCATCATAATCAACAACAGACACAAGAAACCCATTCGCTTATTCATAATTCCTCCCGAAATAAACACCTGCCAATAGTTTTTTTTAATTATCGGATTTTGAACGGGAGACTCAAGCGGTAACAAGGAAAATCAAGAAAAGGTTTTTAGTTTCTGCCATACCTAAAAAAAAGAGACTGGCTATCCAGTCTCTTTTCATCTATGTCACAAAAGTTTTTAGCTCAATTCCAGATAAATCTGATCCGCCAAACCAAAGCCTGCATTCTTGGTCATACTGACAGCCAGCTCATCGTAGAGCATATCCTCGTACATGTTCTGAGCATAGCTTTTTTCCTCCCCGTTAATGGAGGTACCAGAAAGAGTACTTCTCATTGAAGAAAGCATCATCTTTACAAAATAAGACTCCAGCTCCAAGGATTTCTCGTACAGGTCGCTGGTACGGTCAATAGTTTTGTTGGGAACAAGCTTGGAGGAATTGGCTGCTGCACCAGTAGGAAGGGCAGCCTTGTCAGCCTCTGAGGTAAAGCTTCCGTCAAAGCCAGAGGTAAACTCTCCATTCAGGCGGCCAGACTGGGCAATTTGGGAGGAAGCAACAGTTCCCTGCATATTGGACTGCTCAGAGCTGGCCTTCATGGAATCTAGCAATGCTTGGAATTTACCAATTTCACCTTGCAGTTGGGCCGCCTCACTGGCAGCAGTTCCACCAGTAATGGCTGCACTGTTTCCATACATTCCACCAAGCTTCTGAATATCCACCCTTTCCTCCTAAAAAATCACCACTATTTTCAATAAGTAAGGCGGGATATCACCATCCCGCCGAATCATTCAGTTTATCGCTTCAAGTTTACCGCAGATGACAGCATTGTGTCACTGGTCTGGATGGCCTTGGAGCTGAATTCGTAGGCACGCTGGGCTACAATCATCTGTACCATTTCGTTTACTACAGAAACATTGGACATTTCCAAGAACTTGTGCTTGGTTACACCCATGCCGTCGTAGCCAGGACGACCAGCAATTGCCATGCCAGAAGCATTAGTTACCTTGAACAGGTTGCTACCAACAGCCTCAAGACCAACAGCATTGGGGAATCGGTACAATTCAATCTGACCCACTAAAATGGGGTCGTTACCGCCATCAACCTTTACGGTAACACGGCCGTCATCGCTAATGGCCAAGGTAGAAAGGTTAAAGCCTTCTGGCAAAATGATTTCTGGCATTACCCGAAGTCCCTCGGAGGTTACCAGCTGACCGTTCATGTCCACCTTAAAAGAACCGTCACGAGTGTAGGCAAAGCTACCGTCATACTGCTGCACACGGAAATATCCTTCTCCCACTACGGCCATATCAGTATCAACGCCAGTATTCTGGAGGGAACCCTGGGTAACGATTCTCTGGGTAGCTCCTACCTTTACACCAGTTCCCATCTGGATTCCCACAGGAGTAACAGTATCCTCTGTGGCAGGAGTTCCAGCAGCCTTCACTGTCTGATACATCAAGTCCTCAAACTCCACCCGCTGCTGCTTGTAGCCAGTGGTGTTCACATTGGACAAGTTGTTGGAGATTGCATCAATATTTGCCTGCTGACCGTTCATACCAGTGGCTGCTGTCCATAAACTTCGTACCATATCTCTCGTTCCTCTTAATTCTTCCGTATCTTCTTATACTATCGGCGGAATCAAAATCCTCTAAAGTCCTACCATAGAGTACCTGGTGCTCCGCCACCCACCAGATTTATCGTTTTATCGAGCTCGTTTTATCAAGCCACGTTTTAACGTACTCGATTTATCAGCCACGTTTTAACGTGCTTGGACCACCTTGCCCCAGAGGGTGCTCATCATGGTATCCTGAGCCTGAATGGTTTTTTGGTTGGCTTCGTAGGCTCGGTTCACTTCAATCATACTGACCATTTCGTTCACTACGTTTACGTTGGAGGTTTCCACATAATTCTGCAGCACTACAGGACGCTCCTTGCCTTCTGCAACATAGGCAGGACCAGTTACATCGGTATCCTTGTAGAGACTTGAACCCATCTTCTGGAGGTAACGCTCGTTATCAAAGCGAACAATCTTAAAGCGGTCGATGAGCTCCATGTCGTTTTCGGAATACACCATTCCGTCCTGATTTACGGTAAAGCGGTCCTCTGCCACACGGATGTAGCCATTTTCACCTAGCACAGGATAACCTTCTTTGGTAACAAGAATACCTTCCTTGCCCACCAAAAAGTTTCCGTTGCGGGTATATCGCTCGCCGCTAGGAGTTTCCACTGCAAAAAAACCCTCTCCACTCAAGGCCATGTCGGTATGGGTGGAAGTCTGCTTAAAGGAGCCCTGTTCAAAGTCGGTATACAGTTCGTTAGTTTCTACACCCAAGCCAATCTTTCCGATAATGGGAGCTACGTCTGCAGAACCAAAGGGTGTCTCGTATACACCGTCATCATTCATGCGACGCATCAAAAGCTCAGGAAAAGACTTGCTAACAGCAATATCACGCTTAAAGCCTGTGGTGTCAGCATTTGCCAAGTTGTTAGAAATAGCATCAAGCCGAGTCTGCTGGGCATTCATGCCACTAGAACCAATATACCAACCTCGAATCATAAAAACCTCTCATTTGTTTATCGGTTCAAGCAGGAAAATTATTAAGAAAAAAGAAGAAAAAACAAACTTCCTTGACAGCTCTTTACAATACACTTATTATTTATATACAAGAGGTGCATAAATGGTAGCAAATCTCAACATACGAACTGAAAAAGAAATAAAAGAGTCAGCAGAAATAGTCCTTTCTCAACTAGGGCTCACCATGTCTGCCGCAGTGAATATTTTCTTACGGCAGGTTATCAGAGAAAATGGCATCCCCTTTGAGCTCAAGCTAAAAGAACCAAACACTGAAACTATAGAGGCCATACAGGAAGCTCGTCTCATTGCAAATGACAAATCAGTACAGGGATATACCTCCATACAAGAATTGAGAGCAGCATTGGATGTATGAGATTAAATTTACCACAAAATTAAAAAAGGATCTCAAGCGTCTCCAACGTCAAGGGAAGGATATGGACAAGTTCTTTCAAATAGTTGAAAAATTGTCAAAAGGCCAACCTCTCGCTGAAAGAAACAGAGACCACGCCTTGGTAGGCAATTACATTGGTTGCCGAGAATGCCACATTGAACCGGACTGGTTGTTAATTTACGAAGTTATTCACCAAACCCTTGTACTCGTTTTAACCCGAACAGGTAGCCACAGCGACTTATTTTAATTTTTCTTTTTTTTTCATAAAAAAATAAAAAAACTCTTGACAAAATACATGGGG
>JAFYWB010000034.1 GCA_017549025.1 Treponema sp. | reverse complement strand
TGGCCAAATCCGCAGTCTCAGCAGTTTCCGCCGCAGTCCACCCACGAGCCACCATCAGCTGTTCAATGGCAGCTGACTCGGCCTTATTCATTTGGCATCCGTATGTTTCAAAAAAATAAGTCATGGAAAGAGTATACCGAAAATCGCTCTAAGGTGCAAAACAAAAATTTAAGCACCGACTGGTGCAAAACAAAAATTTAAGCACTGACTGGTGCAAAACAAAAATTCAAGCACCAACTGGCAAAGCACCGACGTGCTGTCTCACCCTTCCAGCTGGGCGGAAACCTCTTCCCAAGCGGTGGTAAGCTGGTCAATCTTTGCATCTAGAGCTTCCAGAGCAGACTGAACCTGACGGCTTTTTTGTGGGTCGCTGTAGACTTCTGGCTGGGCAAGCTGATTTTCCAGCTCCTGCTTTTCTTCCTCTGCAGCAGCAATTTCTTCCATGAGCCGCTCTTCTTCTTTTTCCAGCTTTCGTCTTTGGTTCTTGAGCTTTTTCTGCTCCTCGTACTTCAAGGCACCAGCACTGGGAGTATTGGCTCCATCGGCACTCTCCTGCTTTGAAGCTGTTGCCCCAGTTTTTCCAGAGCTAGAAGGAGGTGCCACCTCCAAGCCCGCAGCCTCAGCAGCAAGTCGCTCAAGATAATATTCATAGCTTCCAGGGAAATTTCTAGCTCGGCCACAGGAGGTGACAGGGGTGCCATCTCCAGAGCCTGCCTCCACTGGTGGGGAAAGCTCCAGAACACGAGTAGCCAAGGACTGAATAAAGCCTCGGTCGTGGGAAACGAAAACCACCGTGCCCCCAAAGGATTCCAGAGCTTCCAGCAGCACGTCCTTGGAATGAAGATCCAAGTGGTTGGTGGGCTCGTCAAGAATCAGCAGGTTCACAGGCTTCAGCAAAAGCTGCAGCAATGCCAGGCGACTTTTTTCACCACCAGAAAGCACATCCAGTGTCTTGAACACATCGTCCCCTCGGAACAAGAAGGAACCCAGCATATCCCGCACTCGGGGAATTAGTTCCAAGGGAGCTTGATTTTCGATATATTCCAAAACGGTGGTGGCACCACAAATCTTTTCCGCACTGTCTTGGGAAAAATAGCCCACCGCCACACCAGCTCCTTCCTTGACGCTTCCTTCGTAGGAGGCATCCTGTTGAGCAAGGATTTTTAGCAGGGTTGTTTTACCTGAACCGTTGCACCCCACCACAACAAGTCGCTCCCCTTTTTCCAGCACCAAATCAAGCTGACTTAAAACCTGACGTACGCCATCGTAGGACTTGCTCACTCCCTCAAGCGTCAGCACTAAGCGGCCAGAATGAGGGGCGGGAGGAAAGGAAAACCGCATCTTTTTCAATGATTCTGGAATCTGCACCTGCTGGGCAAGAAGCTTGTCCAGCATTTTCTGCCGTTCTTGGGCTTGGGCCGCCTTGGTTGCCTTGGCTCCAAAGCGACGGATAAAATCCTCCAGTTTGCGGATTTCTTCCTGCTGCTGCT
Organism: Treponema sp.; assembly: GCA_017549025.1. Classification (GTDB taxonomy): domain Bacteria; phylum Spirochaetota; class Spirochaetia; order Treponematales; family Treponemataceae; genus Treponema_F. The sequence continues at coordinate 17,986 of JAFYWB010000034.1, read as the reverse complement.
GGTAGGTTGCCATAAGACTTTCCAGTTCCACCTGACGAACCTTTTCGTAGTTGGTGTAGTTGCCAACGTAGCGGTGTAAATCCCCGTTAAACAGCTCGTACACCTCCGTAACGGTGGTGTCTAAGAAATAGCGATCGTGACTTACCAGCAAAAATCCGCCAGAAAAGGAGTTTAAGAATTCCTCCAGCCAGTTGCGTGCCTCCAAATCAAGGTAGTTGGTGGGCTCGTCCAAAAGCAGGATGTCGGGATGCTGCATCAAGGCCTTGGCCAGAGCAATACGCATTTGCCATCCGCCAGAAAACTCCTGGGTTTGGCGGTCTAGGTCTCCACGAGAAAAGCCTAGGCCCAAAAGCACCTGCTCAGCTTGAGCCTCCCGTCGGTACCAGCCAGATTCCTCCAGCTGGGTGGTGATTTCGTGGTGACGTTCCAGCAGGGGGCCGCTTTTTTGGGAGGAATCTTTGAGGGCATCCCCAATTTCTTCTAATTCTCGTTGCAGCTGATAGCCGTATTCAAAGGCTCGGTCCGCCTCCTGACGCAAGGTGCAGCCAGCGTGAACAATGCCAGACTGAGGCAGGTACACAATGCGAGCATCCTTTTGAGCAATCCGCTGGCCACTGTCGGGGGCAATTTCTCCAGCCATAATCTTCATCAGGGTGGACTTGCCAGAACCATTAGCACCACTGAGGGCAGCCTTTGTTCCTGCAGCAAGATTCACCGACACGTCTTTGAGAATATCTCTGTCGCCAAAAGCCAAGGATACCTTGGAAAATTGAACAAAGGCCATGGTTAGTCCTGGAGATTTACCGACTCAGAGTTTTGTCGGGAAAAGAAGATAACCACAGGATTGGAATTTCTGTCGGTAATGGTTTTGCCGTTAAAATGAGTTCCTGCCACCTCCAGACGCAAGCCAGCATCTTCAACCTTATAGAAGAAGTTTACTTCCCGAGTGCCATTTTCAAACTCCAAGGTCATAACGCCATCGTAGCGACCTGTTAAAGACTTGGCCAAGAAATATTTGAAGGAAACAAAGCCTCGGCCCAAGGCTCCCTGGGGAATGATGGCAGGCTGCAGCTGACGATAGCCGCTCCACTGGAATTCATCTGCACCAGTAAAGGTAAGCTGTCCGTAGTTGGAGCTGGCAAAGCTGGGACCAAAGGCTTCTAGCTCTGCATACAGCTGCTGACGACGCTGCCGTTCAGAAGCAATCGTTTGATCCAGAGCCTCTGACAGTGTAACAAAGTCGTAGCTGGTGGGACGGCCAAAATCATCGGTATACTGCACCGCAATATAATTATCACGGTGAATGGTGACGCTAATGGGAGTATCTGTAAACTTGTAGCTATTGGCACCTGTTTTTTCTACGCCCACGTAGGGAAAGGATAAGGTTAATCCTGGCACATTCAGCTGAACAGAACCAGTGGTAGCTCCCGTGTCAAAGTGGTAGCCAGCTTCTAGCTGATCCAAATCCATAGTGCGAGACTGAATCATAGTTCTGTAGGAATCAGGATACCACAGCTTACTCAAAACAGCTTCCAAAGCGCTGTCGATCTGGGCATCAGCATTGGCTACGTTTGTTTGGTCTTGCTCCTCCACGGTACGGTTGTCAAAGAGGCGCAGATTGTAGGAAAAGCACCAGCCTAAGGTACCGTCACTGGTAAGCACACGAAGCCAATCTCCTTCCATGGCATTGGAGCCAGCCATAACGGCCGCACCAGTTCCTTTATACAGCACCTTAATCACCTCATCCTTTCGGAGGCGGTATACCTGCTTTGCAGTATTCACAGGCTCCGCTCGCATGGGAAGTCCGTCTAGGGCTACACGAGCATATTGATATTGGTAGTCAAGATATTTTGTGGCAGACTTTTTGGCAGAAGACTTGGAGGCTGGCTCCGTAATCTGCCACAGAGGAACTTCAAACTTCAAGTCTGAATCCATAGTTCCAATAACGTATGTTTGTGAAATATTTGATTTAATATAGACGGGAACAAGCTCGCCGTCGTCCAGTCCCTGTTCTGGCACAGACCACAACAAAACACTATATCCCATGCGGTCTGAACATCCAGTAAAAGACAAAAGGAGGAGACCACAAAGTATGGCTCCCCAAGAAAATCGATGTACCATGGCTCAAGGATACCATAAAGAAAAGGGTGAGAAAAGCCCCCACCCTTTTTCACGTAGCAATCTCTGTCAGCTTTAACGAACCTTCAGCATGATTCCCAGCAGCGCCATGGTTATGAGCACCTGAATAATCATAAACTTAATCAGCACCTGCGTTGGCGACCAACCGTGATTGTGCCGCATGTGGTCATGGAGGGGAAAGCGTATTTTTGAAAATACCCGAATCTTGAAGAATCGCAACAGGAATATTTTCAGCAGTCCCATTCCACCGTTTACAAAGATGATGGAAGAAGTTGCTAAAATCAAGAAGGGATTTCCACTTACAAGGACACAAACGCCGATGTAAAATCCCAAGGCACGGCTACCAGCATCTCCCATTAAAACCTTGCTGGGAAAGGCATTGTGCCACAGATAGCCCATCAACACGCCAGCCAAAGCAAAGGTCATGACAGCCCAGCTTGCTCCCTGTGGAATGTGGGGAACCAGCAGGTAGGCGGCAATTTCCTTGTGACCAAAGACAAAGTAGAACAGACAGCCCATGGTAATGAGGGCAATCAGTACCAAGGTACTGGAAAGTCCGTCTACACCGTCGGTACAGTTGGTGGTGTTGATAGAAAGCCACAGCAAAATGGTGGCCATAGAAATGTACAGCCACGGTGCAATTTTTATTGAACTAGACAAAAAGGGCAACCAAATATATACCTTACCGTCTGGAGTTGACCTTGTGATAAAATAGTAGAGCAAAATGGAAGCCACTAAACAAATGGCCAAATCCAAGGCGCCCTTCAGGTATTCACCCCAGCTGGTGGTACTGCGATCATCTAGGAATCCTGTTACCATGGTGAGCCAGGTGAGTGCCAAGATACAGGCCTGCAAGCCCCGCAAGGGCACCACCAACACACAAATAATCGTGAAGAAGGTGATGAATACGGAGCCAGAGCCTGTGGGCTTGCCCTTGGCTGCCTCTGCCGTCAAGGTAAACTCTCGTCCCCTGTCATGGGGAAGCCAGTTGTAAAACTTTGGCAAAAGATAACAGGTAACAAAGAACCCCAAATACAGAGCAAGAACAATGAGCACAGCGTAGGACTGCAAGAGTCGGGCTGGCCCAAAGGATTCCATCAGCCAAGAAGCAAGGTAAAAAAGCACAATCTACTCCTTAGTGCTTGAAGTGACGAGTTCCAGTGAACACCATGGCAATGCCGTGCTTGTTACAGGCATCGATGGACTCCTGATCCCGCAAGGATCCGCCGGGCTGCACAATGGCCTTAATACCAAACTCAGCAGCCTTTTCTACACAGTCAGCAAAGGGGAAGAAGGCATCACTTACCAAAACCTCAGCAGCCTCAGTGCCAGCTCCATCGGTAACGGCCTTTGCTCGCTCCAGTGCCTGTCCTGCAGCCCAAATGCGGTTTGTCTGGCCACAACCAATTCCGATAGCAGCTCGATCTTTAATCACCAAGATGGCATTTGACTTTGCAAACATGGCCACAGCCATACCAAAGGCCATTTCATCAATCTGGGCCTGGGTAGGACGAGCCTTAGTAACAATGTCCCAACGGCTGAACAATTCGTTGTCACGATTCTGTACCAAAAGTCCACCGTCTACAGCAATGCACTCCCAGTCCTCTTCAGCAGGAATGGCTGCTTCCACCAGACGGAGGTTTTTCTTTTCAGCAAACACCGCCTTAGCCTCGTCGGTAAAGCCAGGGGCAACAATTACCTCCAAGAAGCACTTGCTCATTTCCTCGGCGGCGGCCTTGTCTACCACGGCACTGCAGCCTACAATTCCACCAAAGATGGAAACAGGATCACAGTCGTAGGTCTTTTTGTAGGAATCAAGAATAGAAGCTCCCAAGGCGGCACCGCAAGGAGTGTTGTGCTTTAGGGCAACAGTAAAGACACTGCTGGAAGCCTCTCCAAAGGAAACGGAAAGAGGTGTGCCAGAGGGATTTGCCTTAGTTCCGTCAGCTAGCTTGCCACAGATGGGGCCTTCCCACTGGGAGTAGTCGGTTCCAGCTACACTGGCAGCCTGACGAACAAAGCGATTGAAGGCAGAAACAGATTTCCAAGCCACATCCAAGTCACGAATATTATTGTAGGAAAGCTCCTTTCCCTGAAGCTGCTTCATGCCCCCAAAGGCACCCTTTCTGTCGGCCCACAGGTACAGAGCTGCCTGCTGATGGCCATTTTCTCCATACCGCAGGGACTGGCTCTTTTCCAGAGACATGGGATAGTACTGGGGCAGCTGGGGGTCAAAGGTGGCAGTGCCATCTTCAGCCACAATGGTATCTAGGCCATCGAACATAAAGCGACATACAGCTGCGTCATAGGCACTAGTCAGGTTAAACACCTTTCCTGCAAGGCGACGGTGCAGAACCAAATTCTTGTTGCCAGAACCAATTTCTGCCATGGCATCGGCATAGTCGGCGGGGTCAGTAAGCACCAGCACATCCTGCCAGTTCTTGGCGGAGGAACGAAGCATGGTAGGTCCACCAATGTCGATGAACTCCACGGTTTCTTCAAAGGAAAGTCCAGCCTGCACCTTGTCAAAGAAGGGATAGAGGTTGACGCACACCAAGTCAATGGGAGCAACACCCAGCTGATTCAAGGAATCCATGTGGGCAGCCTTGTCACGAATGGCAAGGATTCCGGCGTGAACCTTGGGATGCAAGGTCTTTACTCGACCATCAAGGCACTCTGGAAACTCAGTAACCGCACTTACATCGGTAACAGGTACACCCTGCTCTACCAAGTATTTGGCAGTTCCGCCGGTGGAAAGAATCTCCCAGTCATTGTTGTGGAGAAAATTGGCCAACTCCAGAACACCATCTTTTACGAACACACTGATAAGGGCACGTCTACGCATATTAAACCTCTTAAAACTGCATTATTTGTCAACAGTATACAATATTTTCATACAAAGGCCAAGGGTTTACGATTTTTGCAAAATGAAAACTTCATCTGCCCGCTCAAGAATAATACCGAGAAGTCAAAGCATCTGCCAGAACGGAAGCTTGATTCAAGGTTCTGATGGTTAGAGGAATCAGCAGCGGAAGCAGAATCCGAATCTTTGCAAAAAAGCCTGTAGCATCACCCAAGCCACCACGAATCAGCTGAATCTTTACAATAAGGGCAGCCTCCTGAGCCAGCAGGGGAACAAAGCGGAACACAATGCCTGCCACCAGGGTAACGTGACGTACTGGCAAACCGCACTTGCCCAAAGGATACAGCAGGCTTTCTAGGCCATCAAGGATTTCCTGCTCAGAAATGGAGAACACAAAAACCGACAGTGAAATAAAGGCTGCCGTAAGATGGAGCAACAGCAGAACACCAGACAGTACCTTTGTATCAGTTATAACCAAAAAACCTGCTTCCCACAGAATCTTGTCTGTAGCATAGACTGGCAGGAAAAAAATCTGAATCAAGAAGAAAAACAAGAGCCAGGGAATCAGCTTAAGGATGGATAAAAACCCACTTTTCAATGGATAGCGAGCCAAAATGCCATACAAGATAACGGCACCAACTCCAATTCCTGCCAAAACAACGTGTTTTGTGACAAAGGAAAAGATAAAAAGCCCAAAGAACAGCAGGTACTTTGCCAAGGCAGGCAAGCCTTGAATTATAGAAGGCTTATTGCTTCCAGAAGAAAAGCTTCTGCCAAAGCTGGAAAGGAATTGCAACAAACCAACACCTCCCAGCGGCTTTTGCTCATGGAGCATCCCGATTTCTTCAAAAGCTTGTTTGGGGCACCTTTGCTGAGAACTGGCTTGCTGGGAGCAAGCTTGCTGGAAGCAAGACTGATTCTCAGAAGCTTCTTGCACCAGGCTTTCTTCTACCAAAACCTCTTTAATGGAAACAGGAAGGGTGGCAGCAAGCTTTACTACACGATGGGCAACCATGGCCTCATCCTCACGATGGGTAGTAAAAAGCACAGTCTTTCCCGCCTGTACCAAGGACAAGAGCATTTCCATCACTCGACGACGGCTTTTTGCATCAAGGCCAGCGGTGGGCTCGTCAAACAGTAGCACCTGCCCTTCCATGGCAATAATTCCTGCCAGAGAAACCTTTCGTTTTTCACCACCAGAAAGACTCATGGTTTGACGTTCCGCAAATTTCTCGTAAGGAAGCCCCACCTGGCCCATGGCAAACTGCACCTTTTGCACCAGCTCCTTGCCAGCAATTCCCTGATTCCGTGGACCAAAGGCTACATCGTCAGCGGCAAATTCCTCAAAAAGCCCATGGTCGCTATCTTGCAAGGCCAATAAAGGGCGGGAATTGCTATATACTTCACCACTCGGAGCAGACAAAAGCCCAGCAGCAATCTCCATCAAGGTGGACTTACCACAACCAGAGGGCCCCATCAATGCTGTCAGACGACCAGCCTCCACCGCCAAAGAAAAGTTTTCAAACAAGGATTTTCTTTCAACCTGCTGCCCTTCGGCAAATTCATCCTGACCATAGGCAAAGGTAAGGTTACGGAAAATCAGGGCCGCATCGTTTTGGAAGCCATGAGGCATCTCATTAGAAGGATTGTCCAAGGTAGGAAGCCACTGGGCAGAAGGACAGGATACAAAGGTATTGAAAGGAAGCGGCTCCCCAAAAAGCTGCTTTTCCATGTCGGTATGAGCCATAAACTGCTGACGAGAACCGTCAAAAATCATCTTTCCTTCGTTCATGGCAATAACACGGCCTGCACGATGAGCTTCATCTAAGCTGTGGGTAATGTGAAGAATGGTTTGTCCCTGCTGGTGCCATTTATCCATTAAATCCAACAAGTGGCTCCGGGATTCGGGGTCAATCATGGAGGTGGATTCATCCAGCACAAAGACGGTGGGATGCAGGGCAACAATTCCCGCCACTGCCAGCTTTTGCTTTTGTCCCTGAGAAAGGTCTCTTGTTCTATCCAGTAGCCGTTCCAACAATCCCACAGAATCAAGGCTCTCCACGGTGCGACGCATTACCTCTTCTTCCGAGCAATGGAGATTACGAGGACCAAAGGCAGTGTCTGTTTCCACCACACTAGCAACAATCTGGTCTCCAGGGCTTTGAAACACCAGCCCCATCCGCATATCCTGAGCTCTGGTAATGCGTCCTGCAGAAGGCTCCAAATAGCCACAAATCAACCGGGCCAAGGTACTTTTTCCGGAGCCATTGGCTCCCAAAATTGCAATATATTCACCCTCATCCACAGAAAAGGAGACCTGCTTTACTGCCTCCAAATTCCGTTCAGGATAGGAAAATGTCAAATCTCGAATTTCTATAATCGACATGGAATTGAGTATACACTTTTTCCTGTCCAGTTTCTACCGTTCAATTCGACTTGCACTGCAATTCCCTACCTTATAAAAAATAACTCCATTTTTCATCAGAAAAACGTTGCAAACTACCGATAATCGATATACAATTTATAGGAAGGAGATGCTCATGTCCAAGAAATCTCACCTTACAGCTACAACTAACCAAGGTACTTTGAAGAATAAATCCCTGTACCGGCGAATTCTTACACCCCTGTCCATTGTAAACCTCATTGCTAGTATTATTTTGATTTTTGCTGTCAGCATTATTGTTCGCACCACTATCCAAAGCATTTATGGTGAACAGCTAGAAGGTGATGCAGAAATAATAGAAACCCTCATGTGGCAGGAAGGCCAAACCATGAAGGCTATTTTCACCCAATCCACTATGCTGGAACAGACTATGATCATGATGCAGCGGGGAAATCGTGTGGATATGTCCTATTTCCTTAACGATATTCGCTCAGAAAATGACCTGCAATCAGTAACACTACTAGATCCTACAGGACAAATCCTCTATTCCACAGACAACAGCATTGTCTCCATGAACTGCGAATCTGAGCAGCTGGTGCTTAAGTCAGCATTAAGTGGTACTACAATGCTGAGCCTGTCCTCACGGGGAGGTCAGCTTTACTTTATTGTTGCAGCTCCTCTTATCGACAACTTCAACAGAACCCAAGGTGTACTGGTGGGAAACCAGCTTTTGTCTCGCTCCAGCACTATCCAAAAATACGGCAGAATTGTGGGAAACGAGGTAAGTGTTCACGTAAACAACAGACGTATTTCCACCACACTTTCCACCCAGCATCCAGAAATACTTTCAGATGATCCAGAGCATAATGCCCGTATCCTACAGATTGTGCAGCAGGAAGGCAATGATTACCAAACCTCCATCAAGCTGGACGGAGTTTCCTACCTTTCTTATTTTTATCCCACAAAGACTCCCGACAAGGACAACCTGGTTATGTTTGAGGTGTCCCTTCCCGTAAGCTCCTTAGATGGAATCATTTTCCAGCTTACTACCTCCATCATTCCCATGCAAGTAATAGTGGTACTGCTTGTCTGTGGCGCTGTATATTTCCTTATCCACCGAGCTATCATGAAGCCCTTAAAGGGTGCCATGCGTGCCATGGAAAACCTGAACGGAACCACTGGCCAGTCAGACTTAACCTATCAAATTCCTGTGCGGAAGAATGACGAGATTGGAAAAATGTGCTTTGCCATTAACACCTTTATCCAGCAGCAGCACCAGCTGGTGAGCCAGCTCTATTCAGCCCAAGAAAAGCTTAAGGTTATTGGTAAGACCTTGGGAGAAGCATCTCAGCACACCGCCTTAGACACCACCCGAATTCTTGGCAACATCAGCAATGTTCGTAATTCCGTACAGGTGCAAACCAGCACCTTTGAAGAGCTTTCCTCAATTCTGGAAGAAAATACCAGTGGAATCCGTGAGCTAGACAACCAAATCGGCAGTCAAGGAACAGGAATTGTGGAAGCCTCTGCCTCCGTAGAGGAAATGGTAGGAAATATTTCTGCAGTTTCCCGCTCCGTAGAAAAAATGAGCAAGGAATACCAGCAGTTGAGCAACATTACCGAGGACAATAAGAGCCGCCAGGACAAGGTACACGAAAGCATTGCCCAAATGGCCACTCAGTCCCAGCTTTTGATGGAAGCCAATAATGTAATTTCTCAAATTGCAAGCCAAACGAACCTTTTGGCCATGAATGCAGCCATTGAAGCAGCCCACGCTGGGGAAACAGGAGCAGGCTTCTCCGTTGTTGCTGATGAAATCAGAAAACTTGCGGAGGATTCCAGAACACAGTCCAAGGCCATTAGCCAGGAATTGAAGAAAATTTCTCTCACTATTCGAGAGGTTGTAGCTACATCTGAATCCTCACGGCAGGGCTTCCTTCAGATTTCCTCTAAGGTACGAGACACCGAAAAACTGGTTCACGAAATTGCCAACGCTATGCTAGAGCAAAACAACACCTCTCAAGAGGTACTGGATGCTCTTCGCTCCATTAACCTAGCCTCCACCGATGTACAATCCACCGCCCAATCCATGAACGAAGGTATTGAACGAGCCAGTAAGGAAATGCTTAAGCTGGAACAGATTGTAGGACAGGTAAATACCAATATGGATGAAATGACCAACAGCTCCGTTGGTATTAACGAAACTGCTTCCAATGTATTTGAAATGGCTACCACCACCCAGGAAAGTATTGCCCAGCTGGAGGAATTACTAGGAAAATTCAAGCTCTAGTGGTGCTGGCTAAACACCAACACCACCGTAGCTTCTTTTTACTTTGATTTTAAACTCTTTACCATGGCAGCAATTCGCTCCAAGGCAATCTTTATCTTGTTAATATCGGTGGCATAACAGCAGCGGATGTAGCCCGCACCACCAGCACCAAACACATCGCCTGGCACCACTGCCACCTGATATTCTTCAATCAAGCGGGTGGCAAATTCCTCTGCCGTTAAGCCTGTAGAAGAAATATTGGGGAAGATATAGAAAGCACCTTCTGGCTCCACCACATCCAAGCCCATTTCCACAAAGGCCTTGTACATGATATTCCGTCGCTGCTGGTAGGAAACACGCATTCGCTCCACCTCAGACCAGCCAGAACGCAAGCCCTCCAAGGCACCATACTGGCTCATAATGGGGGCGCAGATGGTGCTGTATTGATGGAGCTTGTACACCTGATCCATCAACTCCTTACAGCAGCACAGATAACCAATTCGCCAGCCAGTCATGGCAAAGGCTTTTGAAAATCCGTTTAAGACAATGGTATAATCCTTCATGCCAGGGAAGGAGGCAATGGAACAATGCTTGTTATCATCGTATACCAGCTCGCAATATACCTCGTCGGACAGCACCCAAATCTGATGCTCCTGCACCAGCTGAGCGATTTTTTCCAATTCGGCAGCAGGAATCATGCGGCCAGTGGGATTGCTAGGTGAACAAAGCATCAGCGCCTTTGTCTTTGGAGTAATGGCAGCCTTGATTTGCTCCGCTGTGGGATAAAAACCGTTGACGGAGGTATCAAGGTGCACCAGCTTTGTGTCGCAAAGGGCTGCCAAGGGCTGGTAGGATACGTAGCAGGGCTCGCAGATAATGATTTCATCTCCGGGATTCAAGATGGAACGAAGCACCACGTCAATGGCCTCCGACACACCAATGGTAATCAAAATCTCGGAAGCAGGATTGTAGTGCAGGTCATATCGTTGGAGATATCGTGCGATTTCCTGACGTAATTCCAGCAAGCCCCAGTTGGAGGTATAGGAAGTATGCCCCTTTTCCAGATGGTAAAAGGCTTCTTCTCGCATAATCCAGGGAGTGGAAAAGTCTGGCTCACCAACACCCAAGGAGATAATGTCGTCCCGTCCTTGAATCAGCTCAAAAAACTTGCGGATTCCAGAAGGCGGGGTTCCTATGATTTTTTGTGAAAATCTATCGCTTCGGCTATTCATCAGGCAGTGACTCCCTCACGACGATCCTTTTTTTCGTCCACGTAAATCACGTCATTTTCCTTGTAGGCCTTCAGCATAAAGTGGGTCTTGGTGCTTTTAACTCCTTCCAAGGTGGAAAGCTTTCGAGCCACAAAGAAGGCCACATCCTGCAAGGATTCACCTTCAATAACCACCTTTAAGTCGTAGCCTCCAGACATGAGGTACAGAGATTTTACCTGAGGATAGCGATAGATACGGTCGGCAATGGCGTCAAAGCCGTGTTCCCGTTCTGGAGTCACCTGAATTTCGATTTCTGCCCGAACCTTTTCTCGGCTTTCAGCGATTTTCTCAGGATTTACGATGGCGGCATACTTCAGAATAACACCATCCTTTTCCAGACCGGTAATAATCTGCTGAACCTCATCCACAGATTTCTTTGTCATGGCGGCAATGTCGGCCACAGACAAACGGGCATTATCCTGCAACAAATGCAATATCTCTTCCATAACTACACACTCCTTTGAACCAAGTCTGCCATCTTACAGGCTTCTTGGCTTAACTGCTTTACCATTTCCAAATCGCTCTGAATCATCCAGCTACCACCCACCGCCAGCACATTCTTCTGATGGAGGTAGTCCTTCAGATTGTCAGGACCAACGCCTCCCGTGGGAACAAACTTAATCTGGGAATAGGGGCCAGACAAAGCCTTCAGCATGGCAATGCCACCTAAAGCCTCTGCGGGAAAAAATTTCAACACATTCAAACCCCGTTCCATGGCGGCTTCAATTTCCGAGGGAGTGGCTACTCCAGGAATCATAGCAACCCCTGCTGACAAAACCCTGTCGATAATCTTGCCGTTGGAGCCTGGAGACACCACAAACTGAGCTCCTGCTTCAACAGCGGCTATAGCCTGATCCGTGGTAAGCACTGTTCCCGCACCCACCAGCATTTGAGGCACCTCTCGTCGAATGGCAGCGATTCCCTCTGCAGCCGCCTCTGTCCTAAAGGTTACCTCGGCCACAGGAATTCCACCTGCCAGCAAAGCCTGAGCCAGAGGAACAGCTTCCTCCACCCGATTCAGCTTGATTACAGGAATAATAGCGGCTTTTCCAATTCTATTATAAATCTCTGCAAATTTTTCCATATATTATTTCCTTTTATCGTTGCACTCGTCCTGAGCCGCCACCTGCCATGAGAGCCAGCACCTCATCCTTTGTGGAAAGATTAAAGTCTCCAGGAATGGTGTGCTTGAGGCAAGAAGCTGCCACGGCAAAGTCCAAGGCTCGCTCTTCATCCTGAAATTCCTGCAAGCCATAGATGAGACCCGCAGAAAAGGCGTCTCCTCCACCAACCCGATCCACAATATCTGCAATTTCATATTTTCGAGAGCGATGGAAACCGCTTTTTCCCAGCAACACAGCAGACCAACCGTTATTGTCCGCAGAATGACTTGCCCGCAACGTAATGGCTACCTGCTCCAGCTTGGGGAAATGCTCCTTTACCTGCTGAGCCAACAAACGATAGCTTTCTTCCTCCAAGTGGCCAGATTCTACATCCACCTTTGGAGCAGGAAGTCCCAGCGACTTTTGGATGTCCTCCTCGTTGGCAATCACCAACTGACAATGGGCCAAAATCTGAGTCATTACTTCGGGAGCAGATTTTCCGTATTTCCAAAGCTTTTTGCGAAAATTTAAATCAACGGAGACCTTTACACCAGCTTCCTCTGCGGCCTGAACTGCTTCCAAGGTGGAATCAGCGGCAGCCTGAGAAATGGCTGGGGTAATGCCTGTTACATGGAACCAGTCCGCCCCAGAAAAAATTTCCTGCCAGTCAAAGCTGCCCTTGCCACAGCGGGCAATACAGCTATTTTCTCTGTCATACACCACCACCGAGGGGCGGGCACAAGCACCATTTTCTAGGAAATAAATTCCCATGCGACCATCTTTTTCAAAATGAATGGTGGAAGTGTCTACTCCATAGCCCCGCAGCTGAGTACAGGCGGAACGTCCAATGGGATTGTCGGGAAGGGCGGTAACGTAGGCCACATCCTGACCAAACTGAGCCAAGGACACAGCTACATTTGCCTCACCTCCCCCAAAGGTTGCTTCTAAAGCGGGAGTTTGAAAAAAACGCTGATGATGGGGAGCTGCCAGCCGCAGCATGATTTCTCCAAAGGTAATTATCTTAGACATACTGCCTCCAGCAGATAGGGTACATCGATTCTACAAATTAAAAGTCGAGAAAATCCAGAGGATTTCATTCTGAGAAAACTTCTCGAAAGCTTCCTCTCGATTTTATACTATCCTCGTCGCATTCCTGCCATGGCTTCTTTCTTTCTGTCCAAATAGCCAGAATCTTCAAGATACTTGCGGCGAGTCATTACCAGCTCAATCAATTCTTGGTACATGCGAAAATCTACTTCCAGCGCCAAGGGGAAAATGAAGAACTCGGTTTCGTCGCAATAACGCTCGATAAAGGCAGGGTCAGTAACAAAACCCATGGAAATCATATTGCTGATACGGTCAGCACATTTGAGGGTCTTGGCCCTCATGCTGCCGTGTTCAATGATTCCTCGCAGGAACTCACTCTTTGTCTGGCCTTCCTTCTTGGAAACTTCCAGCACCAAGTCGTATACCTGGCCAGCCTCAGAGTCAATTTCTAGAATCAGGTTGTGGTTAAAGTCAGGGATGTCCTCGATAACATCGTGGATGACGGCAGCCTTCAGCAATACGCTGTCGATGTAGCCGTAGTCAATCAAGATGCTCATTGTGTCCAGCTGATGGCGGAACATATTCCCTCCGGAATGACGACGCTTTCCGATGAGAGCGGTGGCTACCTGCATATAGGGTGCAAGATAGATTCCCTTGAGATGATTCATATCATGATCTTTCATCTGCATACTGAGCTCCTTCCACTATTTTGGTCGTGGCAACCCTTACATAACCAATATCCTTACAAGCTTTCGATGTACGAAGTAAGCTTTTCGATACGACGCTTGGTGTTTTCCAGCTTTTCCCGTTCCGCAGCCACCACGTCGGCGGGAGCGTTCTGGGCAAATTTTCCTGCAAGCTTTGCACTTACCTTATCGGCAAAAGCCTGCTCGTTTGCCAACTCCTTCTTAAAACGAGCCAACAGCTGGTCAAGGTTAATACTTCCCTCCACCAAAAGGAAGGCTTCAAAGCCATCTCCCACAGCACCAATGGCTCGCTGGGGCTTTTCGTCGGCAAAATCGATGGAAGCAACACCAGCCAAAAGCTGAATCAAGTCCACCTTTTCACGGCACACCTCGGCGGGGCTGTTAGGAGTGATTTGCAGGGCGATGTTCAACTTGGCATCGGGAGACAGGCCACATTCAGCACGCAAGGCACGAACGGAGCGGATAACATCCTGCAACACTGCAAAGCGACGAGCCACATTCTGGTTCTGGCGGTCTTCTGCAGGCACAGGATAGGGAGCTGCCACCAGCATTCCAGTGTACAAGGAGGAAGAAAGCACCTGCACAGGATTTCCACCCAGAGCAGCAGCGGCGGTCTTGCGATTTTCCACCAGCTGGGCTACAGGCAGCTTGCTGTAGATTTCTTCTGTTACAAAGGGCAAATAAGGATGCAGCAAACGCAGACTTTCTTCCAGCACGTTCAACAGCACGGAAATAGCCCGATTCTTTTCTTTTTCATCACCGTGACGGAAGGACAGCTTGGTGGCCTCCACGTACCAGTCACAGAAATCGTTCCAGAAGAACTCGTACAGAGCCTGGGCACCATCGTTGTAGCGGTAGCCCTCCAAAGCAGAACGGGCATTGCCAGCAGCCTCGTCCAAGCGGCCGTAAATCCACAGGTCAAGCTCTGTCAAATCATTTTGAGTCAGGGGAAGCAGCTCTCGGCCTTCCAGATTTCCCAAGATGTAGCGACTGGCGTTCCAAATCTTGTTGGCAAAGCGACTTCCCAGCTTAAAGCTTTCCTTGTCCACCAACACGTCCTGTCCCTGGGCACACATAAAGCCCAAGGTGAATTTCAGGGCGTCGGAGCCGTATTCATCGATGATTTCCAGAGGATCAAGTCCGTTGCCCAAGCTCTTGCTCATTTTGCGGCCCTGCTTGTCACGCACCAGTCCGTGGATGTAGATGTCTCGGAAGGGAGCCTTGCCGGTGAACTCCAAGCCAGCCATAATCATGCGGCTTACCCAGAAGAAGATGATGTCGTAGGCAGTAACCAGTGCCGTGGTGGGATAGAAGGTGGCAAGGTCGGCAGTTTGTTCTGGCCAGCCCAAGGTACTGAAGGGCCAAAGCCAGCTGGAGAACCAAGTGTCCAGTACGTCAGGATCCTGATGCAGCTTTTCTGCAGATGCACCACACTTGGGACAAGTATCAGGATCGGTGCGGGAAACAATCATCTCCCCGCAGTCCTTGCAGTACCACACGGGAATACGGTGCCCCCACCACAGCTGGCGGCTGATACACCAGTCACGGATATTTTCCATCCAGTGGGAATAGGTGTTTTCCCACTTGCGAGGATAAAAGACAATTTCACCATTTTTCCAAGCAGCCAGTGCCTTGTCTGCCAGAGGCTTCATCTTTACGAACCACTGGTCGCTCAAATATGGCTCTACCACGGTATTACATCGATAGCAGTGACCTACCGCATGGTTGATTTTTTCTTCTTCCTTGAACAAGCCAGCTGCTTCCAAGTCTGCAATCACCACCTTGCGGGCTTCCTTGCAGCTCATGCCACGATATTTTTCAGGACAAGCGGCATTCAAGGTGCCGTCGGGATTCAAGATATTGATGATGTCCAGGTTGTGGCGCTTGGCAACTTCCCAGTCGTTGGGGTCGTGGGCAGGAGTGATTTTTACCACACCGGTTCCAAAGGCCCGCTCTACGTAGGAGTCTGCCACTACAGGAATGGTTCGACCAGTCAAAGGCAGGATAACACGCTTACCGATAAGCTCCTTGTAGCGAGGATCCTCTGGGTGAACGGCCACAGCGGTATCTCCCAAAAGTGTTTCTGGACGAGTGGTGGCAATTTCAATTTTGCTTCCACCAGGGAATACTGTTCCGTCTTCCAGAGTAACAGCAGGAATGGAGGCTCCACCTTCAATTTCGTAGTAGATATGGTACATGGCACCAGCGGTGTCAGTGTGCTCAACTTCATCGTCGGCCAAGGCTGTTCCACAGGAGGTACACCAGTTTACCAGATAATTTCCTTTATAAATAAGTCCCCGTTCATACAGGGTAACAAAAACCTCTCGTACAGCCTTGGAAAGCCCTTCGTCCATGGTAAACCGTTCTCGGCTCCAGTCAACGCTGTTTCCCAGCTTGTGCTGCTGGCGGGTAATGATTTCGTGATGCTCTTTTTTTACTGCCCAGGTTCGCTCCAGGAATTTTTCTCGGCCCAAATCCCTGCGAGAAAGTCCTTCTGCCTTGAGACGACGTTCCACCACGTTCTGAGTGGCAATTCCAGCATGGTCGGTACCAGGAACCCACAGAGTATTGTCACCCTTCATGCGATGATAACGAACTACGATATCCTGCAGGGTATTGTTGAGACCATGCCCCATGTGAAGCACACCGGTAACGTTTGGAGGTGGAATCACCACGGTAAAGGGCTGACCTTCTGCCCCACTGCTTTTACCACAGCCACAGCTGCACTCATGGACGGGGGAATCAGCGTCGCTCTTTGGCTTGAAGTACCCACCTTCCTTCCATTGGGTGTAAATTCTATCCTCAAAATCCACAGGATTATAGGCCTTTTCCAGTTCAATACCCTTCATGTACTACGCTCCACAAAAAACATTTTGGCAGGAACACGTTCTGCCAGAAAAATCCTTTTCAGTATAGCGAATTTAGGGGATTTAGGAAATAGTAGATGGGGCTGTATAAAAAAATCCCTCGTTGCAGATGGAGCTGAAACGAGGGAAATTGTTAGTGACGGTAATTTTGTGCTAGCTCACAAATCCTACTGTTTTAACACTAAAGTATTATCTTTCAATTCTAATGAATAAGAACTAGGTACAATAAGATCGAATTTTTCTACATCAGTGTTAGTAATTGTATAATTACTACCTTTCATAACTTCAGTATCAGTGTCAAATTTCCACCATTTTACAGTGTATACATCATCTGTTGTTAGTGCACCTACAATGGAAATCGGTGCGAATAAGGTAAAGCTAGAATTAGTACCAGTGATGGAAGGCTTTCCTGACAAGAAAAAATCCTTCTCATTATACACTCCCGCACCTTTTTCGTTATCCTTTTCAGCTAACGTAGCTGTGATGGAGCCCCCACTCACCGTGAGAGTACCATCATTGCGTACTCCGTAATTCTCAGCCTGAATAACACCGCTACTTATGATGGAAGTACCGCTATTGCTCACTCCATTAGTCTTAGCATTGATAGAGCCTCCGTTCATCATAAAAGTACCACTATTGCTCACACCGTCATGAAGATCAACGTTAATGGAGCCTGCATTCATTGTGAAAGTACCACTATCCGTATTTTCCACACCAGTAGATCCAGATCTAATGATACCACCTTCCAACTTTAGAGTACCATTATTAGTTATACAATTGCCGTATGTAACTCCAGAGATGATGCTACCACCTCCCACACTATCTTTAATAGTGAGACTACAATCAGCTAACAGTTCAAATACTGTACCTTTTTCCTTCTCGATTGTTTTACCTTTCAAATCCAGAACAAAATTGCCAGTAAGCTCAACACTGTTTGATAAAAAGATATTATCCCCCAGAACCAAGGTACTACCAGGCTTTGCCTGTACTTGAGCAAGACCATCAGCAAAATTCTCTTGTGTTACTGTAACAGTTTCGGAATTAGCAGTGACACCACCACCTGCATTAGTATCACATCCCATCAAAACCATCACGCTTGCCAGCAGAACAAGGCCCACCAGCACCAATTTCTTCATAGATTTCACTTTAAAATCCTCCTAAAAAATTTATTTTCTCCCAGCACTGAGCTGGAAAATTGCCACGAGAAAGAGATTTAAACGAAAAAAGACCAGCAGGAAATTTCTCGTGAGAAAAATTCCACGCTGGCCTTGTTCCAGATGAATTTATTGTTGTAGAAAGAGTTTCTTCTATGTGTTGTGTTGTGTTGTGTTGTGTTG
>JAFYWB010000033.1 GCA_017549025.1 Treponema sp. | reverse complement strand
TTTAGTCAAGAAAATTCCTGAGAACAAGCCAACTTTTTTTACGCCAAGATACAATTTTTAACACTCCAATTCCACGGTTGGTAAATATTAACTAACCAACTACTTAAAATACTAGATGGATAGTACAAGCTAATTTCTTGTTTGTCTAGGGTTTGGGGAGGGATTTTTTGGGTAAAAATAAAAAAAAATCCAGTTTTTTTTGGAAAAATGCATTTTTTTGCACGTTCAAATCTATAATCTATATGTAAAGAAAAAAACTTGGAGGTGAAGATGAACAGCGAACCACAAAGTCAATTCAAAAAATGGGAAGACTTGGACATTACCGATGATTTTATCTTTTCCAGAGTCATGCGGAATAAAAGGCTTTGCCGTACACTGCTGGAAATGATTTTAAAAGTAAAAATTGGCAAGATTAAATTTCTCACAAGCCATCACGCCATTCGAGTTGAACCAAACGCAAAGGGTATCATTATGGATGTGTATTTAAAAGATGAAAATCGAGTTATTAACGTAGAAATGCAAACTTCAAGTCAGGGAGATTTAGCACGCAGAGCTCGGTACTACCAAGCTGCAGCTGATATTGACAATACTCCTAAAGGCTCGGAATACAAGGATCTGAAGCAAAATTACGTAGTTTTTATATGCACCTTTGATCCCTTCCACCAAGGAAAGCCCATCTACAACTTTCAAAACTACTGTATCGCTTACGAAGTACCAATCCCTCTAGAGGATGATACAGAAAAGATTTTCCTGAACACCGCAGCAAAGGACACTACCAGTCTTGACGGTGAGTTACGCTTATTTTATGATTATATCAAAGGTAAGGTTGCACAAACAGATTTTACCAAGGAGTTAGATGCCACCATCTCTCAAATGAAACAGGAAAAGGAGGCGCGAAACATGTATCTCACTTACACCACACGTATGATGGAGTTCCGTCGTGATGGTTATGAGGAAGGTATCTCTATCGGCCTCCAACAAGGTCGTGAACAAGGAGCCTACGAAAAAGCATTGAAAACAGCAAAAATGTTCCTCTCCTACGGTGACTCTCCAGAGAAAGTAGCCATTTGTACGCAACTCCCGCTGGATGTAGTGCAGGAGCTGGTACAAAAGCAGTAATTCTACAAAAAGAGTAAGCCTAGGATTCCAAGGGGAATGAGGTAGGCCGCAAACCACTCTAGCTTACCCTTGCGGATAATTTTCATCAGGACGGCTAGGGCAAAAATTCCAGCTACAAAGGCAGCAATACAACCAGCCACCACAGGAGCAAGTCCTACTGTGGAGCTCATTTCTCCCAAGTCCTTCAGCTGCAATACAAAGGCTCCAAGAATGGCTGGAATTGAAAGCAAAAAGGAGAACTCGCCAGCCTGCTCACGGTCAACACCGCACAAAAGGGCTCCGGCAATGGTGCTTCCTGAACGAGAAACTCCTGGAAGAACGCCAAAGCCTTGGGCAAGACCAATTCCCAGCCCCTGCAAGGGTTTTACGCCACAAAGCTTTCCTTCACCAGTAGAATTTGCCTCAGCAGCGAGACGCTTTTTTCGCCGACGAGATTCCATGGTATCGGAAAAAATTAGCAAACCAGCGGTAACAAAAAATCCCACGCAAATGTACTTCACGTCAATGGTTTCCACCACATCGGATAAGACAATACCGAAAATGCCTGTTACAACAGTGCCCAGCAGCAGTGCCACAATGGTTTGCAAATCAGCTCTATCTTCTGGCAGGGAACGGCGACAAATCCATCGGCCTACCACCTGCAGTAAGCTCCAAATCCGCTTACGAAAGAACAAAATCACGGCACCGAGAGTGGCTAAGTGTAAAAACACATCGTAGAGCAGGGGCACATCCTCTAAATCGAACAACTTCTGGACAATGGCCAAATGCCCCGAACTAGAAATAGGCAGAAACTCTGCTATACCCTGCAATAAACCCAGCAAAATACCTTCTATAACTGACATATAACTACCTTCTTGCCTTCAACATAAGCGATGAATCACCGTAGAATGGCAAATTCCTACAGAATTGTGTCATTATAGCATAAAACCAACGTAAATACATCAGGGCGATTGCTTCACTCAAGCTCAAATTTTATTCTGTGGCATGGTTCAGTTTTTTTCGCTAGAATATAATTGTAACAATTACCACTGCATAACCTTCTATGTATACGAGGAGATTTTATGACCAATGCAAAAATCAATCTGAAAAGGATTTTTCAGTTATGTACCTGTCTGGCCCTACTTGCGGCGCTGCTTTTTTCTGTAAGCTGTGCATCCACAAAGGTTTCAGACAGCCAGCCGTTAACCTCAGACCCAGCAGTGCTTTCAGGAACGCTGGAAAATGGCATGAGCTATTTTATCCAGCGGAACACGGAGCCAGCCAACAGAATCATGCTGCGGCTAGTTATTCGAGCTGGCTCCAACATGGAAGAAGACGACCAACAAGGCGTGGCTCATCTTTTGGAGCACTTGGCTTTTAACGGCTCAGAAAACTTTGAGCCACAGGAGCTGGTAAGCTACTTTGAATCCATCGGCATGAACTTTGGAGCCGACGTAAATGCCTACACCAGCTTTGACGAAACCGTATACATGCTGGAAGTGCCCGCCGACGATCCATCCATGCTGGATACGGGAATGTTGGTGTTCCACGACTGGGCCTGTGGGCTCACTCTTTCCCAAGAGGAACTGGACAAGGAGCGGGGCGTAGTAGTGGAGGAGTGGCGATTACGCCGTGGCTTAAATGGCCGCATCAACGACACGCAGATTCCTCTGTTACTGAAGGATTCCCGCTATGCAGAGCGACTTCCCATTGGAAAAATGGATGTGATTCAGAATGTACCTCGCCAGCGTGTGGTGGATTTTTACGAAAAATGGTATCGCCCAGAGCTTATGTCCGTGGTGGTGGTTGGTGACGTGGAGCCAGAAAAAATCCAAACCTTGATTCAAGAGGTAATGGGAGATATTCCCCCTTCTGAACAGCCAATCCACCCTGAAACCTATTCTGTGCCCCTGCAGACAAAGCCTGTTGTACAGATTATGCGGGATCCAGAAATGCCCTACCAGCTGATTCAGATCTTGGAACAGGTAGAAAGTCAGCCTATTACCACTGTGGAGCACATGAAGGCTTCCATCATCACCCATATAGCTAGCTCCATCTTCAACATGCGGCTTTCTGAAATCAGTCAGTCTGCCGATTCACCTTGGATTGATGCAGCCATTGGAAATCAATTTATTACGAACAATACCGCCTTTCATCAGCTGAGCTTGCTCCCTTTGAACAACCAGTTTGACAAGGGCTTTACCACCTTGCTAGAGGAATTCCTTCGGTACAAAAAATTCGGTGCCCTGCAAGGCGAATTGGACAGAGCAAAGCAAAACATTCTTGCCTCCGTTGAACAAACCTGGAAGAATCGAGACAAAATCAACTCAAGCCAAATCGCTTCCGACATTGTAAACTCCATTGTCACAGGGGACACCTTGATTTCCGTAGATGAAATGTATAAGGTGTATCGGGAACTCATTCCCACCATTACCTTGGCCGAGGTAAATGAAGTTGCTGCCACTTGGTTCAAGAATCTGGGAACTATTCTCTTTGCCCTCATTCCAGAAAACACCTCCAACTTTCCCAGCCAAGAAGCATTGCTGAGCATGTGGCAGAATTTTAAGCCAGCAAAGCCATTAGTGCCTTATACCGAAGGTGATGTGGAAGGTGATTTAATGCCAATTCCCAGTCAGCAGGGGAGTGTAAGCTATGAGGGCATCTTGCCGGGAACAAATATCATGTCTTACAAACTGTCTAACGGCACCACCTTGTTGCTGAATCAAACTGACTTCAAAAACAACGAAATCTTATTTAATGCCGTTAGTCAAGGTGGACTTTCCCTCTTGTCCGACGAGGAATATCCCTCGGGAGCCTTGGCCGTGAGTTACAACGACCTGTCTGGACTCAACGGTTTTACACCCACAGATCTGCAGAAAAAGCTGGCAGGAAAAAATGTTTCCCTGTACACCTACATTGGCAACTACAACGAGCAGCTCACCGGTTCCACTACTACCCAGGACTTGGAAACCTTGATGCAGCTGATTCATCTTCAGTTTACCGCAGCAGATTTTACGGACACCGCTTGGGCAAATCTCATGAACAATGCCACCTTGCAGGCTCAAAGCTACGGCTCCCAGCCCAGCGATGTATTTTCCCACAAAATAATCCAGATTTTGTATGGTGATGATATTAGAAAGCAGCCCCTCACCATGAATTTCTTGGAAAAAGTACATCCCACGACTGCAGAAGAAGCTTTTCTCCAGCGATTTGCCGACGCCAGTGACTTTACCTTTATCTTCACTGGAGACTTTGACCAAATAGAAATGCTGGAGCTGGCAGCCACCTATCTTGCCACCCTTCCTGCCACCAACAGCCAAGAAAAAGCCATTTGGCGGGAAGTAGATTTCCCCAAGGGAATCAACAAGGCAGTGGTAAAGAAGGGGCTAGAGGAACAAAGCCAAGTATTCATTGCCTTTGGTGGCAGCCTCCCCACCGTGGATGCCGCAAAAGCCTATCAGGAATCAGAAATGCTTTCCATGCTGCAAAATCTTTTGGACATACGACTGCGTGAGGTAATACGAGAAGAGAAGGGCGGTAGCTACAATGTAAACGTCAGTGCCTCCATGGAATTGTATCCACAAAGAAGCTTTATGGTGGAAATCCTTTTTGGCTGCCAGCCTGGCCGTGAACAGGAGCTTACCGATGCCATTATTGATGAGGTGGAAAACCTGAGGAAAAACCTTGTGGATCAGTCCTACCTCACCAAATTGCAGGAATCATATCGGCGCTCCAAGGAAACAGCCTTAAAAACAAATAGCTATTGGGCCAGCATGGCTGGAAGTGCTGCTCTACGAGGCATTCCTACCACCGCCATTGCAGATGCAGACACCATCCCCAGTCTGGTAACACCACAGGCCATGCGGCAACTGGCACAGCGGTATCTTGACCCCAGCAACTACGTGGTAGTGTTCCTAGAGCCAGAAGCCACAAAGGACTGACCCATAAAAGTCCATCTAAAAACCTAACTAAAAAAAGCCAGAGCTTCAAGTTTGAAACTTCAAGCTCTGGCTTTCTTGTTGTATGGACTTTATTTCAGGAAAAACCTTACAGCAGCTTTACCTTACTTTTAAAACAGGCTAAGCCTTCCTTGGGATATTCTTGATGGAGCCTGTCGATAATGGACTTTACCACCGCAGCCTGCTCTTTTGTACAAATAACAATATACATGCAATTCAGCTGGGGCCACACGGCGTCTCCCATTTTTGGATCCGTTACACCACGTCCCATAACCATTGGTAGCTTGGTAAACATACGGCCAGTATCCTCTTTCATGAAGGCGGTAACAAAGTCCTCCTCAATAGACTGACTCATGATGATTTCCAGCCGTTGCAGCTTTGGCTCAGAAGATTCCTGTCCAGCTTCTGACTGCTTAGCCTTTTTTTCCTTCTTGTCGCTGTCCTGACTCTTATCCTTCTTACTCATCTATATCCTCCATGCCAAAGCTTTTTTGTGCAGAAAATTCTTCCCGCTCATCCTCATCCTGCAGAATCTTGTCCTTGCCAGCGGCAAACCGTTGCTCCTCAGCGGCAATTTTTGCAGCCTTCTTTTCCTCCCGCTTCTGACGTTTTACCGCTCGCTTTGCGTCACGCTTTTCTCGGTGATGATTGAAGATGTAATACAACACAGGCATCAGGAACAAGGTCATGGTGGTGCTAAAGGTCAAACCACCCAGAACAGTCTGTCCAATGGGCTGGGTCATTTCAGAACCTTCTCCGGGGAAGAAGGCCATGGGCAAAAGTCCTAGCACGGTGGTCAAGGTGGTCATCAAAATAGGACGCAAACGACTTCGAGCGGCCTCTACACAGGCTTCCTCCAAGCTGTATTCTCGTTTTCGCAGCAGATTGGTGTAGTCCACCAAAACGATACCGTTGTTTACTACGATACCAACCAGCACCAAGGCTCCAACTGCGGAAATCAGGTTCAAGGGAGAACCGACCACAAGATAGATGGCCATAATACCGATAACAGACAGCGGAATAGTGAACAGCACGATAAAAGGATCCAAGAAGGACTCAAACTGGCTAGCCATAACCGCAAATACCAAAATAACAGCCATGATGATAATAACTGCAAACTGACGTAAGCCTTCCTGCAGGGACTCATAGCTACCACTGTAGGTAATGCGAACATCATCTCCCAATACCACGTGACTGCGAACTGTTTTTTCAACCTCCTGCTGTACCGACTCTGCAGACTGTCTCCAATTCAGCTTTTTTGCTGTAACGTGGATTGTTCGCATTTGGTTCTCACGAACAATGGACACAGGAGAAGTGCCATTTTCGTAGGATGCAAAGCTTGCCAAAGGAATCCGCTGTCCAGAGGAATTGGTTACGAAAATCTGCTCCAAATCAAGGACACGAGAACGGTCATCCTCGTTCAGCTGTACAAGAATATCAATCTCATTACCACCGTCACGGAAACGACTGGCAACGGTACCATTCATGTTAGCCTTAATCTCGTTACTTACAGAATAAATATTCAGTCCCAAATCCTGTAGCTTATTTCTGTCGATTACGATATCAATCTGAGGCAAGCCATCTTCCAAGCTGCTGGTAATTTCCGTAATGGAATTGGAGTTGTACTCTTCCAAAGCCTTTACAATATCTGCAGCAGCCTGTTGCAGCTGCTCCATGCTATTACTCTTGATAATAACATCCACGTCACTTCCCGTCATCAGCATAGAACTAGAAGCCATGGAAAATTCGGCGCCAGGGAATTGAGTAAACAAACTACGAATCTTTCCAATAGCCTCATCGTTCGTATCCCAACCAGGCTGTCGCTGAGCTTGTGGATACAAGGTAATGGTCAAGGTGGCAGAATTAGTTGAAGAACCACCAAGCCCCATCATAGAAGCGCCACCCACAGTTGCCGTGGTAGATTTAAGTCCCTTTACATTCTGCATAACAAGATTTTCCAGCTGACGAATAACCTCGTCGGTGGTTTCAAGTCGTGTTCCCTTGGGCATTTCCAAGGTTACAGAAATACTGTTGGATGCCTGATCTGGCAGATAGATAAATCCCACCACAGGAATCATCACAATGCTGGCAACCAGCAGCACCAGAATAACGATAATCGTCAAAGCCTTGTGATGCAGTACCCAACGTACCCCTTTAGCGTAAGCATTGTCCATACCAGTAAAAAACCGTCCAATTCCGCGGTCAATCTTACCCAAAACACCAGTCAATCGGCGGTCAGCCAGATTTTCCAGCTTCAAATACTTGGAAGAAAGCACTGGCACCAAAATCACCGCCACCGCAAGACTACAAAGCAAAGAGAACACAACGGTAAAGGTCAGGCCAGAGAAAATCTGTCCTACAATTCCCAGCTCATTGCTGTACATAATCAAAGGAAGGAATACGCAGATTGTAGTCAAGGTACTGGCCACAATAGCCATCAGCATTTCCTGAGAACCAAGAATTGCCGCCACCGTAGCCTTTGCTCCCTTGGAACGATAGGTATAGATGTTTTCCAAAATAACGATGGAGTTATCCACCAACATACCAACACCTAGCGAAAGTCCTGCCAAAGTCATGAGGTTCAAGGAAAAACCTGCAAACTTCATGATTCCCAGGGTAATAACCAAGGAGATTGGAATGGTCAAACCGATGATAATGGTACTCTTGATACTTCGCAGGAACACCAGCAACACTAAAATTGCCAGCACTGCACCAGAAATAACAGAGCTGATAATATTGCTGATGGAAAGCTCGATAATATCAGTGGTATTGGCTTCTTCAGTCAGCTTTACGTCAGCAGGCAATAGAGCTTGAATCTCCTTTACCTGATCACGAACTGCACGTGCGGCCTGCACGGAATTCTTTCCACTCTGCTTTTGAATGCTTAAGGTAACACAGGGAATGCCATTCAAATAGGCCAAGCTAGCAACTGGCTTGTAGCCTTCGTACACATCAGCAATATCCCGCAATAAAACCTTGTGAACAGTGGGAACGGTTCCCATGCCATAGCTTCCCGAAGCCTTATAGGCAACCACCGTATTCCGAATATCATCCAAGGTAGTGTATTCTCCAGAGGTGGCTATGGTATAGGTGGTGTCATTTTCAGAAATAGTTCCACCAGCTCCCTCCACGTTTTGGGCCGCAATCATCTGGGCAATCTGCGAAATGGAAAGAGAATAGGCTTCCAAGCGGTCACGAGGAATATCCACTACAATGGCCTTTTCCCGTCCACCACTGATAGAAGCAGAGGCAACACCATCAACCTGCTCCAATCGTGGCTGAATCACATCCTCCGCATACTGACGCAATTCCTCTGGAGTTCTATTTCCACTTAAGGCATAGGTCATGATAGGCAGCATGTTGGGGTCGGCACGAATAATCAGCGGTGTTCCAGCCCCTTCTGGCAGCATCCCCTTTACCAAGTCAATTTTGTCTCGGATTTCGTTCGTGGTAGCATCAAGATTCGTGCCAAAATTCAGCATCAGAATAATCAAGCTAGATCCAGAGGAGGACATGGACTGCATGGTATCCAAGCCAGTGACACTAGAAACGGCACTTTCCAAGGGACGGGTAACAGCACGTTCCACTTCTTCTGGACCAGCATTAGCATAGCTTGTGGTGATAATAATGTAGGGCACTTCCATGTCAGGCAACAAGTCAATGGGAAGCTCCGTAGTAGAGTAAATTCCCAAGGCTGCCAAAATCACAAAGATAATCAGAACCGTGGTGGGCTTTGATACAGCCAGTTTAGACAGGCTCATCAATTACCTCCCTGCTGGCGATTTATCACATTTACCTTACTACCAGAATCCAAAAGGGTTTGACCAGAAACAACCACTTCATTTCCAGCTGCAAGACCAGAAACCACCTCCACCATATTGTCCACGGTAATTCCCACGGAAATAGGGCGACTTTCTACAGTAGTGCCGTTTACCACAAAGACTGATTCCTGACCAGAACGGTTCACAATGGCTTCACGAGGAATAGCCACCACGCCAGACTTGGATTCAGTAATCAGCTTAACACGGCAATACATTCCGATTTTAATGCGACTGTCAGGTGGATCCAGCACCAGCTTTACCCCCATAGAGCGAGAAGTAGTATCCAAAACAGGATTTACCTCCGCTACCTTTGCAGTGAAAACGGCTCCAGGATAGGAGTCAAAGGTCAAAAGGGCAGGCTGTCCCACTGCAATGCGAGAAACAAAGCGCTCCGCCACGCTAATGTTGATTTCCAGATTCTTCGTATTGCTGATTTTAGCAATGGACACAGAAGGAGCCACCATGCTTCCCACAGACACCGGGAAGGAGGTAATTGTTCCTGCGACAGGAGCACGAATGGGGCTGCTTTCGTAGGTCATACCAGGGCGAGAAGGGTCAACGTAGGCGAGAATCTGGTTCTTTTGCACGTAATCTCCCACACGTACCTGAATATTTGCAATCTTACCAGAGGTATCTGGCATAACGTCAACGCTGGAAGCTGCAACTACGTCACCGCCAAATTCAAGGTATTCATCAAGATTTTCTGCTGCAGCCACATAGGTGTTTACTGCAAAAACAGTTTCTTGGCTTTCTACAGCAACGGCTGCTGTACCATCGTCTTTTGAACAGCTAAAAAAAACAAATGCCAAGGCAAAAACCACGGCCACAACCTTCACGTTTCTTTGTGTCATCATTCTATTCCTTTGGGTTTTGAACCCTTAATCTACCAGCTTTGTGTTGAGGGTATACTCCAAATCCAGCAACCCAGACAAATAATTGAATTTTTCGTTCACCAAGCCCAGCTTTGCTTGATTCAGCTGACTTTCCGCATCCCGCACGTCTAGCAGCTCCACTGTTCCGTTGCGGTACGCCACTAAGGTCATGTCGTAGGAACGCTGGGCAAGCTGAATATTTCCCGCAGAAGCTTCTATTGCCGCTTGAGATTGCGCCAAAGCATCCACCTTAGTACGAATATCTAGCTCAGTCTTTTCAATTAAGGTTTCCAAGGAAAGCTCCAGCTTGCGGATATTGTCCTTAGTATCCTTGGCACTTTGACGATTAGCGGAGAAGGGGAGGAGGTTGGTGAGATTCCAAGCCAAGGTGGCAGAAAAAGCACCATTATCCATGTAGGTGTCTATCCATTTGGAGGTAATATCAGATACCACTGGCTGAAATCCCCAAGAAAGCTGCAGTGCAGGTGTATAGGCCTGCATATTCTGAAGCTTCAGATTCAAATTCAGAATTTCCAAGTTCTTTTGCAAGGACAAAATATCAGGATGATTTTGAGCATACAGTGAAATCAGCCGATCGGGATTCAAGTCTACAAAGGAAGGATCGATTGCACCCTCCAAGGTGATTTTTGTTCCAGCAGGCAACCCCAGCATAAAGCCGAACAAATCAAGCTGCTGACTCATGGCCTGCTCCTGCTTCATAATGGTGGGACGAGCATTTTCGTAGGCCACTTGAGCTTGCAGCAACGTCAGCTCTGGAATCAATCCGTTTCTATAATTTACTCGTGCCTGCTCCATTCTCAAACGAGCATTTTCCAAGGTCTGCTTCTGCAAGCTCAAGCTTTCCTGCTGAAGCAACAGGCCGTAGAACAATTTACGAATCTGTAGCTCATTTTGTCGTACCGTCTGATCCCAGGTAATGAGTCCCGCCTCGTACTGCTTTTTAACCAGCTTCATGCCGTCAATCAAGGCAAAGGAAAAGCTCCAGGATATACCAACGTTACCCACCAGCATCCAATGGTCAGCTTCAGTGATTTCTTTTGCAGCGGGAGCAGGCAATCCCATGGCTCCAAAAAGAGGCCCCAGAGATTCCATCATAGCAGCACTAGTGTCCATCTTTTCGTTGCTGCGGCTTATGGTTCCTGAAATATTTACCGATGGAAGGAATTGGTTCCACTTATAGCTATCTGCCCGCTTTTTCATCTCCAAATCAATGGCAGAGCTTTTTAATGTCTTGCTATTCTGATTGGCATAGGCCACGGCTTGCTCAACAGTAAGACTGATTTCAGCCTGTTCAGCAGTACGTCCCTGGTCACTTTGGGAAAACAGAAAGCTTGTCATTGTTGTTGCTATTATAATGAAGAAAACAACAACTTTTCCCCTCCCAGTCATTTTCATAGAAACCCCCGAAATTATCTCTAATATCTAATATAGTAAGCAAACATTGTGAGAGCAAGTGACTTTTATATCTTTTTCCATTAAAAAATCATTATAAAAAATTTTCCCTTCAAAAAAAATTTTTTTTAAAGTTTTTTCTCTTTTAGTTAGCATTATAAAACTATTTGTATATATTGTAAATATATAGCAATTTCATTTTAAAAACAAAAATTATCTATAAAAAATAAATTAAATCAAAAGCCTATTATCTTATATTGTCAAGAATTACAGACTCATTTATACTTCTATTAAACTTGAATTTGAATTACTGATTACCAAAGGAGGAAGTATGGCAAACAGTAATGCACTACGATGGAGAGTTGTTCTTGGAGGAATCTTGAGCAACTTCTGTGCAGGTATGCTTTATAGCTGGAGTATCTATGTAAATCCCCTCATGGAAGCCCATGGATGGGAACGAGGATCCGTTTCATTGGCAATGTCCATTGCTACCCTGGTCATTCCAATTTCAATGATTCCTGCTGCAAAGATTTTGGCTAAAAAGGGGCCCACCAAGACAGCCCTTATTGGAACGATTTTCTTGGTTCTGGGTCTGGCAATCGCTGGTCTTACCGCTTCATTGCCCCTGTTGTACTTGGGATTTGGTGTATTCGGAGGAATCGGTGTAGGCTTTATCTACGGAACCCCCATTGCTACTTGTGTAAAATGGTTCCCCGACAAAAAAGGTCTTATCTCTGGTCTTGCCGTTGGTGGATTCGGACTTGGATCTATTGTATTTGCACCCATCTGTACGTCTGTAATTGCAAGTCTTGGCCCCAATACAACCTTCTTAATTCAAGGTGCAATCACCTTGGTGGGAATGATTATTGCAGCTCCATTGATGAAGGCTGCTCCCGACGGCTTTAAGCCAGAAGGATGGAATCCACCTGTTGCTACAGCTGCTTCTGGTGCCAGCCACGACTACACCTCTGCAGAAATGCTCAAAACAAAGCAGTACTGGTTCCTGCTGATTATGTACCTGTTTGCCAATATGTCTGGTTTGATGGTTATTGGTCACGCTTCTCCCATTGCTCAGGCCGTTGCAGGACTTACTGCTGCCCAAGCTGGAGCCATTGTAAGCGTACTTTCCATTGCCAACACAGCTGGCCGTTTTATGAGTGGAGCCCTCTGTGACAAGCTGGGTGCAAAGCGTGTTGTAACAATCATCTACATTGTAAATGCAGTGTTGCTGGTTGCTCTCCAGTTCCTGACCAACTTTGCTACTATTGCCTTGGGAATTGGTGGTTTGGCCGTTTGTTTCGGTGCCATGATGGGTGCTTATCCTTCACTTGTTGTTGATTACTTTGGTGTTAAGTACTCCGGCCCCAACTATGCCCGCATCTTCTTGGCTTATGGTATCGGTGGTATCATCGGACCTCAGCTGGCAGTGCGTGTTGTGGCTGCTACTGGTGGCTACACCTTGGCCTTTGTTATCATCGGTGCAAGCTGCATCATCGGTGCAGTTATGTCCATCATCTCCAAGAAACCAGTATATAAGGGCTAATATCTCCTAGTATAGCCTGAATATACAACCAAATATCTGGGTTTAAACAGATAACGCCACTGGCAGACGAGAGGAAGCGTCTATCGGTGGCGTTTTTTTATGGGAGTTTTTTATAGAATTCCATGAATTGCTGGGCAGCATTGTCATAATCACTCCAGGTAGATGAAAAAATTTCTTTTACCCCAGGAATTCTACTTATATCACTTGGTGTGATTTTATCATAATCCAGCCCTTTTTCTTCAAAAAAATTACGAATACTATCTACAGAATTTATTAAAACATAGGCAATAAAGGAAGAACAATGAAACTCTTTTTCATCAGGCTCATTGATAAAGGACTCTTTTTTTCCCTCTCTATTTTGGATATCTTTTTGTTTTTTGCTGTAAAATAATCTTCGAACTATCTCACTACCACCAACTTCCAAAACACGTTTCATTGAATATACAGCATCTTCATCATTGACAATTTTTTCAGTGAGTAGTAGAGCTTTGTCAAACTCTTTTTTTTTTACCTTGAGAGCATAGACAGTCTGAATAGATTCATCAGGGTTGCACCTTATCATATATCGATTTTTTTCTATATCCAAACAATATTCCCGATTGAGATATTTATTTATTCCATCTCCTTTTTGAAGAGTAAACCCCCAAAAATCATCCTCTAGGCTAAATCCCAAAGAAACATGATCCGTATCAATATCATTAACATCTCCCCAAAAGATCAAACCTTTGAATATGCTATGAATATCAAGTGGATTAGTATATTCTCCTTTATAGTTTCTAAAAAAAAGGTACGTTTCTCCGTTTATGACAATATTTTTCTCTTCATTGTAAGTAACAGTTCTATATTCTGGTGGATCAGCAGGGAATTCTCGAACTGTTGTACAAGAAAATAGCATTAAAGAGAGAATTAGAAAAATTATAGATAAAATCCATCGTTGAAATTTACAATACATCCATTTTTCCGACTTATAAATGATGACAGTTAAAATAAAATTCGAAATTTGTGAAGTTGATACAAGCCAATTGAACAAAAAAGAGCCTCACCTACGATTTTACCGAAGTGAGGCCCTTTTTGAGGTTTTATTTAATCTTTCCAGTTTCTTTCAGCCAGGCAATTTCATCACGGATGGTTTCTTGGTAGCTTCTAGTGGTGTAGCCCAGCTCTTGGTGAGCCTTAGTTGAATCAAAATTATTGTTTCGTGCTAGGTTATACACAGAAAAGGTGGTCATTAAGGGGCGTTTTCCTGTTTTACGAGCTTGATTTTCTAAAATCCTTCCAATAAAATATGCAACTTTCAAAGGAAGGAAAAGCCTTATTTTCTTGCAGCCTGCTTCCTGAGACACCATGCGGGAAAAATCCTTAAAACTTACTTCAGCATTTCCTAAAATGTAGCACTGTCCCTGCTTACCCTTGTCTGCTGCAAGAATGGTTCCCCGAGCTAAATCTCGCACATCACAAAGATTAAAACTCCCATCAATTCCCGCTGGCATCTCACCATTGATAATTTGAATCATGGTACCAGTAGTTTCTCCCACCGCAAAATCCTCGGGTCCAAGAATTCCACTGGGATGCACAACACAGGCATTAAGATTATCATTTTTTACTGCATCCAGCACTGCCTGAGTAGCAAGGGCCTTAGATTGACTATAGCAGCCCACAACCTTGTTTGGGTCAAAATGGCTTACCTCTGAAATGGCTCTTCCCTTGGGTTTTTCTGGAATAGCACCAGTACTGGAACAATACACCAGCTTACGACATTCCTTATGAGCCAAGCACAAAGAAATAATGTTCTGAGTTCCCCCAACATTTACGTCTATTACCTTTTGATTATAATCAGGATTTACCGTTACAATGCTGGCAATATGAAACAGGATAGTTTCCGTTCCCTCTGGTACGGTGAACAAGGCTTCCAGAGATTTTATATCACACAAATCGCCTTCCACCACCTCAACACCGGAAGGAAGGTACTGTATGGCCTTATCTCCTGGCAACACAAAAGCTCGCACCCGATCCCCTCGCTCCACTAGCTGCCGACAAATAGTTCCACCTAAAAATCCTGCAGCCCCAGTTACCAGATACATTGTATTTCCCATAAAAAATCTCCCTATAAATAGACTGAAAGACTTTGTAGCCTTTCGGTATCTACAGCCTACAAGGGAGATATTTCAAAAGTGTTTTTAAAATATTTCTGTTTTGTTAATTTTCAAAAGCTTGTCAGACAGCTCAAGGATGCGAGGAGCATATTTTTTTTTCATTCGATTTAGCACAAGCTTATGCACCAACAGTCCCCCACCCATAATCACCAAGCCCACGCCACAAAGAACCATTCCCAGCACATAGCGTCCAAAGCCCAAGCTCAGACTCAAGCCGCTACCCAAAAAGAGGAGTCCACCAATTCCCACCCCAATGGCTGCAAAGGTAGCTGCACTGGTAACCCAAGCATCCAACCGTCGTAGCTCACCAAGATCAGTTTTTTGAGTTTCTACATATTTTTCTCTAATTTGTTCCACCTCAGTTCTGTGGGCAGCCGAATAATTCAAGCTAAATGAATCTTGTTTTTCTTTCATATATAATCTCTCCTAATTCCTATCTTCTTGATGAGTTTCTGGAAGGCATGGAAGGCCCACACAAAAGGTAGAGCCCTGTCCAAGAGTACTGCTTACAGCAATTTCTCCTCCCAAAATATCGATAATCCGTTTTACCAAGGCCAATCCCAAGCCATTTCCCTGGGCTTTGTGAGAGGTATCTCCCTGATAAAATTTTTCAAAAATGTGGCAGCCTGTAACCTCACCCATTCCACAACCAGTATCTCGCACCCGTAACTCCATGGAATTGCCCTTTTGCTGACAAGAAATCCACACACTACCTCCCGATGGGGTAAATTTCAGGGCGTTAGAAACAAGATTACTACAAACTACAGACAAAAAGCTTCTATCTGTGTTGACAAAAAAATCTGGCTGAATATCAACCTGAAGTTCAATATTTTTTTCTGTCCACACAGACTCAAAAGTAAGGAGCACCTCACATACCAACTCCCCTAAATCAAAAATTTCATAGTCTGGATACACACTCTGATTTTCCAATTTATTTAACTTCAACACATTCGTCACAAGGGAGCTCAGACCTTGTACCTGATTTTCTATAATTCCGCAGAAGACTTCCTTTTCAGCTTGAGAAATATGGGGATTTTCAAGAAGGGCGGTATAATTTTTTATAACTGCTAGGGGAGTTTTCATTTCGTGGGAAACATTAGAAAGGAATTCTCCCTGTAACTCCTCCATAGACTGAATCTGAGTGCTAATGGATTTTAGACTATCATGTAAATCTTCTAGCTGCCTTACCAAAAGATTTCTCTTATTTGAATACAAAACAGCAGAAAAATCCCCTTGGGCAAGCTCACTGGCGGTGTGGCAAAGGGCATTTAAGGGACGGTCAAACACCACATATTTAAAGGTGAGGCTCAATATGGTAAAAATAAAGCTGAGAATAAAGATATTTGCAAAGGTTCTAGGAGCTCGCTGTCGAATAAATTCCTCTGGTAACGGAGAACCTTGTAAAAACAGAATAAGACTACAGGTAAGAATAAAGGAAATCATCACAAAGATAAAAACATAGCTCATTAATGAGAAAACTAGCCGATAGTGAAAATAATTTTTTGAGCCCTTATTCATTGATAACAACCTTATAGCCTAGCCCGTGAACTGTAACAATTTCAAAATCCTTACAGCCTTGGAGCTTTTCTCGGATTTTTGTAATATACACATCCACCGTTCTGGAGCTGGAATACCTATCTGGATTCCAAAATTCATTCATAAGCTGGGAGCGGGAAAATATTTTTTTTGGATACGAAAGAAATTTAAACACAATATCAAATTCCCGACTGGTAAATTTCACTGCCTCCCCATTAATATAAGCCATGTGCTCTTCCACATCCATGACAAAGGAGCCCACCTCCAATCTCTTGCTGGTGTTGATATTGGCTCTTCGCAGAATGGCATTTATCCGCAGATGCAGTTCCTGTAAATCCACAGGTTTTACCAAATAATCATCCACTCCGCAGTTAAAACCCCGCTGTTTTGAACCAAAATCCTCCTTGGCCGTCATTAAAATAATGGGAATATTCTTGTCCTGTTGCCGAATCCTTTCCACAAGCTTATAGCCATCCACCACAGGCATCATAATATCCGAAATAACAAGGTCATAATGATTTTTATACAGCATATCAAAGGCTTCATTTCCATCAAAGCTAGAATCTACCTGAAAGCCTTTTTGCTCCAAAAACATTGCAATAGACTTGTTGAGCATTTCATCATCTTCTACCACAAGAATTCGAACCATAACCACCTCCATTTTCTGGATAGATTTATTATATTATAATTTTTGAGTGTTAAGAATTTGTTAATAAAACATACCTGACGAAAGTGAAAAAATCCCAGTAGCAGGAATTTGTAAACCTACCACTGAGAATTCACCTGAGCTGGCGTTGAAAAATTTTACTTCTGAGCTGCATCAATCCGAGACTGTGCAGCAAGAATTCTCTGGTTAGCATCATCAAGCTGCTGAGAACGTTTTTCATGAAGTTCAACAGTAGCGTGTTTTCTGTGACCTGTCTCCCGTGAGCTCAAGGTTCCAGACTTTGCTTCTTCCCACTGAGCCTTTGCCTCTAGCTTTGTGGCTAAAAAGTTCGCCTTATCCACCTGATGCTGTTCAATAGCACTTTCCTTCATGTCTGTAAAAGCATTCACAAAAAACAGCTTTATCCCTCCAAGAATTCCAACTTCCTCCTGTACAACAACAGGAACTGGTTCCTGATTAGGTACGGTGTTTGGTTCTAAGGCAATGAGGGAGCTTGCCACTAACATTGCTGATGCTGCTGTTCCAATTGTTCTTTTCATTTTCTAACTCCTTTGGGATTCATTTCTCTGAATGGTATTTCCCGTCTTGCTGAGCTCACTATAGACGGCAGATGTTTCCAAAGAGTTTTTAAAATATTTTTAAAATGTTAATTTTTTCGCGTCTACTAGTGGCGTTTTTTAATTAGTTGTACT
This sequence comes from Treponema sp., assembly GCA_017549025.1. Lineage (GTDB taxonomy): Bacteria > Spirochaetota > Spirochaetia > Treponematales > Treponemataceae > Treponema_F. The sequence goes on along the minus strand of JAFYWB010000033.1, from coordinate 106 downwards.
TAAAGTAAAATCGGTGTATAGTTTAAAGGTGATAGACCTTGAATATATACAACACCTTTGTAAACAGGAAAAGATTCGCTGGACAAACCACATCCTTACTAGACTT
>JAFYWB010000032.1 GCA_017549025.1 Treponema sp. | reverse complement strand
GTTCAGCCGAGCGGTACTAATAGGTCGTGAGGCTTGACCATATTATCGTTTCCATTACGCTGACTTTTGAATAGTTTCCTGGATATTCTATGGATTTAAGGCTAGACGCTTAATGGTGTCTGGCCTTTATCTTTTTAAATAATTATAGCTTCTATTTGATTCATATATACCAGATGCAATACTCTGTTGTACTTTCTTTCTTATTCTGATATGCTAGAAGCATGTTAAAGCGATTAGAAGAATTATCACAGCGATATGTTGTTGTGGAAGAAATGGTTCAAGAACCAGATCTTGTAAAGGATCCTAAAAAATACAAAGAGGTTATGCGGGAGCACTCTTATTTGAGTGAATTGATGGCTGCCTACCAGGAATACAAAAAATTATTGCAGGATATCAAAGGCAATCAAGAAATTATTGCTGAGGAAGACGATCCTGATATGAAGGAAATGGCTCGGGAAGAATTGAAAGAGCTTGAAGCAAAGCAGCCAGAGATGGAATCAAAATTGAAGATGATGCTGATTCCACCTGATCCACTAGAAGAAAAGAATATTATTATGGAAATCCGTGGTGGTACAGGTGGTGACGAAGCTTCTTTATTTGCTGCAGACTTGTTCAGAATGTATACACGATATGCTGAATCAAAGGGCTGGAAATATGAAATTATGGATGCCAGTGAAACTGAAGTTGGCGGATATAAGGAAATTTCACTTTCAATCAGCGGTAAGTTTGTGTATGGAAGCCTGCGATGGGAAGCTGGTGTTCACCGAGTTCAGCGTGTACCAGAAACAGAAGCTCAGGGACGAATTCATACCAGTGCAGTAACTGTGGCGGTATTGCCAGAGGCTGAGGAAACTGAAATCGAGATTCGACAGGAAGATTTGCGTATCGACGTAATGCGTGCTGGTGGTTGTGGTGGTCAGTGTGTTAATACTACAGACTCTGCTGTGCGTTTGACTCATATTCCTACAGGTTTAGTTGTAATTCAGCAGGATGAAAAGAGCCAGTTGCGAAACAAGGAAAAGGCTTTACGTGTTTTGCGAGCTCGCTTGTTCGATTTGGAGGAATCCAAGAAGCATGCAGAGCGTTCTGCTGCACGAAAGAGCATGGTCGGTTCTGGTGATCGTTCTGAACGTATTCGTACCTATAATTTTCCTCAGAACCGTGTAACTGATCACAGAATTAACTTGACCTTGTACAAGCTGGATCAGTTTATGCAGGGAACTATCGAAGAAATGGTGGAAGCACTGAATATTTCTGCAAAGGAAGCGGCTTTGAAGGGGGCTGCTGTTTCTGCTGAATAATTTGGAGGTGCTACATCACTGTAGCCGAAGTTCGTAAGTTAGCTATAGAACAATTCAACAAGGCAAATCAAAAAAAGGCTTGGATTGAAGATGATTTTTCTACAAAACTCATCTCAACTCCAAGTCTAGATTGCGATTGCATTCTTTCTAAAGTCTTGGGAATTTCCCGTAGTATAATTTTCTCTCATCCAGAGCGGCTTCTTACCGAGCAGGAAGCAGAGGTATTCTTTAAGAAAATTGATTTGCGGTGTACGGGCTTTCCTGTAGCGTACATTACTGAAACGAAAGAGTTTTACGGGAGAGATTTTTTCGTCAATCCTGCGGTACTGATTCCCAAGCCTGATACGGAGATTCTTGTTCAGCGTGGAATCGAGATTATTTCAAAAAAATTACAGACGAAGGAAAATGTTAAGCTGGTGGATCTTTGTACCGGAAGTGGCTGTGTAGGTATTTCTGTGTGGAAAGAATTGGAAGCTGCTTTTAACCCACGAAGGTTACAGTTTTTTTCGACAGATATTTCTGATGATGCCTTGGCTGTGGCAAAAAAAAATTGCTCTTTTCATCAGTGTGATATACAATTTTTATTGTGTGATTTGCTTCAGTCAGAGGAATTGGTAGATTTGGATGGAATCATTTCTAATCCACCTTATGTGCCAGAAAAAATTGCCACTGAGCTGTTGGAAGACGGCCGTTCGGAGCCTTTTCTGGCTTTAAACGGCGATTGCAATGGCACTGTGGACGGAACAGGTCTTATTGCACGACTATTGCCTCAAGGATTTGCTGCACTAAAGCTAGGTGGTTTTATTTTGTTGGAAACTGGGGAGTACAATGCAGAGACAACGGCTCAATTAATGGAAGAAAATGGTTTTGTGGATATACGAATTCATGCTGATTTAAGCGGAATGCTTCGAGTAGTGGAGGGATGGAAGCCTCATGAACTATGACAGTATAATTAAGGATGCTGGAAATAAAAATTGCAACGAACTGCTAGATTCCTTTTTGGCTCATTTTAATCACTTTACTGATGAAGAGGTGGAGGCAATTCGTTCGGCTTGGCTGTATTTGTGTCAGGTGTCTAAAGATAAATTTGATTCTCAAAATCTTCCCTATCATATTCATGCTTTGCGGGTAGCCTGTATTCTTGCAGAGCGGGATTTGGATTGCCAGTGTATTGTTGCAGGTTTTTTGCATAATGTCCTTTCCTTTGAAAAGGTTAATGAGGATGAGATTCGTGAAAAATTCGGGCCTGCTATTTTGAAGCTCATTGGTGGAACTAAGCGTATTACCAATTTAAAGATTAAGAATAAAACCCAGCAGGAGGCAGATTCAGTTCGGAAGATGCTTTTTGCCATGGTGGAAGATATTCGGGTGATTTTGGTGATGCTGGCGGATCGACTGGACAGAATCAGAAATCTTTCCCATGAGACAAAGCTGGTGCAAAAGCAGGTTGCTCAGGAGGCAATTGATATTTGGGCTCCTTTGGCAAACCGGTTGGGTATGTCTTCAGTAAAGTCAGAGCTAGAGGATTTGAGCTTGAAGTATTCAAATCCCGATGCCTACGGACAAATTAAAAAGGTGGTGGCAGCAAAAAAACAGGAGCGTGCTGATTATTTAAGCAAGGCTCAGCAAGAAATTTATAAGGCTGCTAATAGAGCTGGACTTGAGGTAACGATTTCTAGTCGGGCAAAGCATTTTTATTCGATTTATCAGAAAATGCGGAAACGGAATAAGGCTGTTGATGAGCTTTTTGACTTGCTGGCCTTGCGAATTCTTTGTGAAACAAGTGGTGATTGCTATGTTTTGGTGGGGCTTGTTCACGGTTTATGGAAGCCACTGGAAGGGCGATTCAAGGATTATATCGCCATGCCAAAGGCAAACGGTTATCAGAGTCTTCACACAACGGTAATGTGCGAGGGGCGGCCACTGGAGATTCAGATTCGAACCAAGGAAATGCATTCAGTGGCAGAATACGGTGTGGCAAGCCATCTTTTGTACAAGCAGCAGTTGGGCGGTCCAGACAAGGTTGGAATTGAAAATCTATCCATCATTAATCAGCTGAAAAAGCTGAAGGGCCAGCAGCTGGCAGATGAAAACCTGTTTAATGAGCTTAAAGAGGAGCTTTTGGGGGATTCCATCTTTGTGTTTACTCCAAAGGGTGATGTAATTGAGCTTCCTGCAGGAGCCACGGCGGTGGACTTTGCCTATCACATTCACTCAGCGGTGGGAGAAAAGATTATTGGGGCAAAGGCTGACGGGCATATTATTCCTCTTTCCAAGCCTTTGAAAAATACTCAGATTGTGGATATTCTCACTTCCCAGCAGGCCCATCCTACCCAGAACCAGCTCCAGTTTGTTCGTACCGCCAAGGCTCGTAGCAAGATTCGTAACTGGTTGACTCAGCATGATCCCACCTTTGATAATCCCTTTGCCAAGACTACAGGTGAGGCTCTTCAGAGTGGAAAATCAAATGGGGAAGCAAATGCTTGTAGTGTTGGTGGTGCTCCTCGTGGTCATAAAAAAGGCCAGGGAAATCCCCATACTGGAGCAATGGAAATTGCTTCTGGAAGTGGCAAAATCAGGATTGGAGACACCACCAACTTCCTTGTTTCACGAGCCCACTGTTGTAATCCTCAGTACGGGGATGAGATTGTAGGCTATGTGTCTAGAGGTCGGGGAATCATTATTCATCGTATGGACTGTCATGTTTTTAACTTAACTCCTAATCGACAAGAACGAACCTTGGAGGTGGAGTGGGATAGAAGCAAGGAGTGTCAGTAGACAATTTTTTTATTTGAATAATTTTGCTGAAAAAAAAAGCTGAGGCCTGTTGACCTCAGCTCATTTTTTATACTCGGTTTCGTACCAGCATGCCCTTTGCCAGTGGCAAGTGGGTGTAGATGAGGCAGGGATGACCATGGCAAACCCATTCCATAAGCTCCCCTGTGGCAGGATTTACCAGCTGATAGTCAGCACCTGTTGCGGTGAGAGCGACTGTGTCTGGTGCAATAAATTGCAGATCTGTTGCCTCTTCTGCGTTATTGCTGGACTTTGACGTGGAAATCTTGTTCATGGAGTCATAGTCAAAGAAGCTCCAGCCGTCCTTGGGTTGAACCACTGGAGGGCATTTTTCTGGATGAGCGGCATAGTCGGCTTCACGTGCAGCTCGTGCAGCAGGGTGCATGGCTTCCAGCTCTTGTTCACGTGTAGCCTGAGTTTGTGCTGCCTGCTGTAGTATCTGGCTTGAATCCACCTGTTCTCCCACTGCGGCACAAAGGTCGTAGGGGCTGGTAGTGGCGCCACTGGTAGTTTGGTTTGCATCGTCAGGGCCGTAGTAAAAGCCGGTACCAAAGGCTCGGTGGCTGGTGTTGTACAATTCCTGTACAAAGGGTGTAGCTTCTTCTTGGCTGATTCGTCCTTCCAAAGCATCAATGGCCTTTCGATAGGCTCGGGTTACCAGCGCCACGTAATAGACACTTTTCATGCGGCCTTCTACCTTGAGAGAATCAACGCCAGCGGCTCTCATGTCCTCCAAATGGTCAATCATGCACAGATCCTTGGAAGAAAGGATGGCGGTAAAGTCATCACCTTCAAACACAGGGAAAAATTCTCCCGGCCGCTTTTTTTCTTCCAAAACGAGGGTGCCAGACTGTGCCAATTCCTTGTCTACCACAGGGCCACCGAGAAAGTTTCGCTCTGGTTCGGTTTCCTGTTTTTTTCCTGCGGCATGAATAAAGTCGCTTTTTGAAGTCAGCAGGTTATAATCCCAGCGGCAGGAATGGGAACAGGCTCCACCATTGGCACTGCGGCCTGTCATGTAGGAGCTTAAAAGACAGCGGCCAGAATAGGCGATGCACATAGCTCCGTGACCAAAGGCTTCCAGCTCCATGTCTGGAACAGCGTCCTTTATTTCCTTGATTTCAGCAAGGGAAGCTTCTCGTCCCAGAACAACTCGTTTGAATCCAAGCTGGCGATAAAGCTTTACGGCCTCCCGATTGATACAGTTTGCCTGGGTACTCAGATGAAGATTTGCCTGGGGAAAATGCTTTTGGATAAGGTTTACCATTCCAATATCCTGGATGATAAAGGAGTCAATGGGATAGCTTCTAAAATAGTCAAGCTCACTTAAAAACTTGTCTATGTCACGATTATGAAAGGTGATGTTCAAGGCACAAAAGAGCTTTTTCTGGGGATACTGCTCTTTGAGCTTGATAATCTTTTCGTATTCCTGCTGATGAAAATTGTCAGCCTTTACCCGAAGTGAAAAATTCTTCAATCCGATGTAGGCTGCATCCGCTCCGTAAGTGTAGGCGTAGTACAGTTTGTCGTAATTACCGGCTGGTGCCACAAGTTCCATTATTCTGTTTCCTGATCAAAAGTTTTGTTTAGTTTTTGAATATATTGGCCAATTCTGTGAATGGCAAAATGAGCCTGAGGAAGATATTCATGAGCCATCTGGAACATGAACATCATTTCTGGCCAAAGGTCTAGAGTACAAGGAATTCCCTGCGCTTCCAGTTTTTGCTGAAAGGCCTGATTTCCTTCTAAGGTGATCTCCTCATTACCACACTGGATGTACACTGGTGGAAAGCTTTTTAGGTTGAATTGCTCCACATACAAGGGAGAAATCAATGGCTTAGCAAGATTTTCTTCTTCAGTGTAATACTTTGCGCACCGAAGTAGGGTTTCTACAGAAAGCACTCCATCGAAGCTTTTTTTGTGGGCAAGATTTTCCGACTGAGGATTCATGTCCAACCAAGGAGATATGAGGATAATTGAGGAGATTCTCTGTCGTAATTCTTCTGTCAGGGTTTGAACAAGGGCCAAGGCCAATGAGGCTCCAGAGCCGTCTGCCGCCAGAATAATCTGGGTTTCGTTATTGTGGGGCCGAACCTTTCGTTCAAGAATGTCACGGAAAACAAGCTGGATATCGTCCAAGGCGGCAGGGTAGGGGTGCTGGGGTGCAAGCCGATATTCTGGAAGAATCAGTTGGGTAGAAGCTTCTGCTGCAAGGGATGAACAAAAGCTTCTCCAAGAAGAACGAGAACCAGCAATAAATCCACCGCCGTGAATATAGAGGATAAGTCTATTGGAAGCCATCACTTCTGGAGAAAGTACATCACAAACAACTCCTCCAAAGGTTTTTTCCCGGCAATCAACACCGGCGGGAGTTCGAGGGGAGGTCAGCAATTGTTCTAGTTTCTCGTTGAATGGTTCTACTTCCATCTTGGGTGATAAAACCAAGGACTTCAATTTTTTTATTGCTTTGCGCTTGTGGACTTTACCTGCTCCTCCACCACTTTCCGCACTATAGGTAGAGAATCTCATAGGTGAAGTATAGCAAATTTCCAGATTCTATGCTATACTCAGCGAACTATGCCTATTAAGATACAGTCTGACTTACCAGCCTGTTCTGTGCTGGAACAAGAAAACATATTTGTAATGACGGAGCAGCGTGCTGCTCAGCAGGATATTCGTCCCCTAAAGATTGCCATTGTAAATCTCATGCCCACTAAGATTGCCACAGAAACCCAGTTGTTGCGGCTTTTGGGCAATACCCCCCTGCAGGTGGAAATATCCTTGGTACACATGGAGGCTCATCATGCCCGCCATGTTGGTAGTGACCATCTTGATCGATTCTATATCCCTTCAAAGGAAGTGCTGAAATCCCGCTATGACGGAATGATTATTACTGGGGCTCCCGTGGAGCAGATTCCCTTTGAGCAGGTGGATTATTGGAGCGAGCTGTGCGACATTATGGATTTTGCCAAGGAAAATGTGTTCAGCACCCTCTACATTTGCTGGGGAGCCCAAGCTGGTTTGTACCACCATTACGGAGTGAACAAGTATCCCTTGGACGAAAAGCTTTTTGGTATTTTTCCCCATCGTCGCACCACTCCTGCAGAGCCTTTGTTGCGGGGATTTGACGATGTTTTCCCTGTTCCTCAGTCTCGCCATACCACCGTGCGAAAGGAAGATATTATTCAAAAGCCTCAGCTGAGCATTTTGGCTGAATCTGATGAGGCTGGGGTGCTGCTAGTAAAATCCCAGTCTAACCGAGAAATCTTTATGACTGGTCACTTGGAATACGACACAGGAACCCTGGCTCAGGAATATTTCCGGGATCTGGATAAGGGCTTGCCCATCCAGCTGCCTGCAAACTACTTCCCTGCCAACGACAGCAAGAATGCTCCTGTTTCCACTTGGAGAAGTACCGCTCACCTGTTCTATTCAAACTGGCTGAACTATTACGTCTACCAAGAGACTCCATTTAACTTAACCGACATTCACTAGGATTGGTGTCACTAGGCGCTGTTCTTAGTGGCAATGAATCCACGTGAGCTCGTGCTTGTTATAATGCAGGTGAAAGATTCGACTATTGGGAATAGCTTCAAATTTTTGAATCAAGTTCCAGTCAATCTCTCCCTGCATCTTGATGGTACAAACCATATTTTTACACAGGCCACTATCTAGCCAGCGGTGAATCCATTCTAAAAGTCGCTCTGGATAGCAAATTACATCAGAACAAATCCAATCAAATGCACCCAATTCCTCTGGCTCCAAGGTAAAGGCATCATGCTTGTGGAATTCTACCAGCTGATTGTCCATAAGTCGCTGATCCAAGGGACTTCTATCTACCGCATAGACTTGGCAGCCCTGTTGTACCAGCACCCAAGTCCAGCCACCAGGACAAGCTCCTGCATCAAAGCAACGCTGGCCTTCTTGGGGCATGGTGCCAAAGGTTGCTTTACAGTGGGTTAAGGCTTCTTGCAGCTTGAGATATGCTCGGCTGGGTGGATTTTCGTGGTCCTCCACAAACTGGATAAGGCCAGCTGGAAAGGTACTGGTGGTTTTTCCAGAGGCCAGCAAGGTATTTTGGTCTAGGAGGGTGTATACTCCCGCTGTGGAAGCAGGCACCGTAAAGGGAAATTGTCGGGGCTTCAGGTTCATGTAGGGAAGCTTTTCTTGAATCAGCTGGCCACGACGAAATGCAGTGATAAAATAAGGTGCCCAGTTCCGTTGGATTGCTTTCAGTGCATTGGCAGCCTCACCAATGGAAGCGAAGCTGATGATTTGTGGCTCCAACAAAACGGTACTGCACCAATAGGGTATGGCCTGGGGCTCAGGGCCACGAAGGACTTCTGGCAAATCCTGACTTTCAAAAATAAAGAGATTCTCGTAGCGGTGGGCTTTTTCCAACAGCGCTTTGGACAGGTGAAATCGATTTTCTAGCTCTGAAAGTAAAAAATCCGCCTGATTGGGAAAGGCCAGATAGCCGATGGAGCCTGCAGGCAAGGTATCTGGAATGGAGAAGCTTCGTTCTTGAAACTTTTCTACGGAATTTCTTTGGGAAACCTCTGCGGTTCTCTTGGAAGGAAGCTGATTTTTCTTTGCGATTTTGCTGGATTGAAAGTCTTTTCGATGTGCCATAAGTTACCGTACTATAAATTGATTGTTGGGTAAAGTCAAGGTAAAGGCAATTCTGGAGATTTGAATCCTATTGACATGAAATATTAGTTTTGTTATGTTGTAAACATAAGTTAGTTTAATTCACGATTTTTTTGTATTATTTCCTGATGCATAAATCTAATCATTTTCACATGGAGAGTTTTTAATGGCACCGATTCAAAGACGTCGTTTTGTAGACACGTCAGAAAATCCGCCTCAGAATGACCAGCCAGAGTTAGAGTTTGAGTCATCTGTAGCAGATTCCCCCCTACCACCAGAACAAGAATCAATTGAAAGTAAGGCAGAAAACACATCAACTGCCATTCCATCGGAAAACCCTCCTATCAGCGAATCAGTAATTTCAGAAGATAATTCAGACACTTCATCAGCAACAGAAGCAACCACAAGTCCCAGAGAGCGTGTAGTCGTTCGGCGGGCAGTGAGAAAGCCTGCTACCAGAAGCTATGGTGAAGGTGATCACGGGCCTCGTAGCCGTGGTAACGGTGAGTTTTCTCCCAATCCTCGGGGACGCAGCTCCTTTGGCGGAGACTCCGAATATACACCTCGTGGCAGAGGTCGCAGTAATACTGGATTTCGGCCCGCCTACAATCGCAGTGCTGCCACCAATAGCTACGACAGGACTATGCAGCTGAATGCAGAGATGGAAGAAGCTCGTGCTTCTGCCATGGCAGAGGATTCTGGCAACGATTCCAAGCCTCGTCTTTTAATCAACGACTTAACCTGCATGGGAATGCAGGGCTTGCGTGATATGGCAAGTCAGTATGGATTTTCCAACGAAGATCTTGCTCCCATGAAAAAGCAAGAGTTGATTTTTGTTATCCTAAAGGCCCATACCGAGCACGGAGGAATCATTTTTGCCAGTGGTGCCTTGGAAATCCTTCCTGATGGCTACGGCTTTCTGCGTTCTCCCCAAAACAGCTATTTGCCTGGTCCAGATGATATTTACATTTCTCCCAGTCAGATTCGCTTGTTTAACCTTAAGACGGGAGACACCATTTACGGCCAGATTCGTTCACCAAAGGAAGGGGAGCGGTTCTTTGCCCTTCTTCGTATTGAAACCGTAAACTTTGATGAAACACGGGTTGCCCAAACTCGCATTCCCTTTGAAAATCTTACCCCCTTGTATCCCAACGAAAAGCTGAACCTAGAAACCATTACCGACGAGATTTCTACCCGAGTTATGGACTTGTTCAGCCCCATTGGTAAGGGACAGCGTTCCTTGATTGTGGCTCCCCCAAAGGCTGGTAAAACCATCCTGATGCAAAAGATAGCTAACGCCATCACTGCAAACCATCCAGAGGTATACCTCATCGTGCTGCTGATTGATGAGCGTCCTGAGGAAGTTACCGAAATGGAGCGTTCCATTAAGGCTGAGGTTATTTCTTCCACCTTTGACGAGCAGGCCACTCGCCACGTGCAGGTGGCAGAAATGGTTTTGGAAAAGGCAAAGCGATTGGTGGAGCATAAGCGGGATGTAGTTATCTTCTTGGACTCCATCACACGTTTGGCTCGTGCTTACAACCAGACGGTGCCTACCTCTGGAAAGGTGCTTTCTGGTGGTGTGGACTCCAATGCCCTCCACAAGCCCAAGCGGTTCTTTGGTGCCGCTCGTAACGTGGAGGAGGGTGGAAGTCTCACCATCATTTCCACCGCCTTGATTGAAACTGGTAGCCGCATGGATGAGGTTATCTTTGAGGAATTCAAGGGAACCGGTAACATGGAAATCAACCTGGATCGCAAATTGGCCGATCGTCGTCTCTTTCCTGCTATCAATATCAAGAAATCTGGTACCCGAAAGGAAGAATTGCTGCTAACAGAAGAAGAGCTTCAGAAGGTTTGGGTATTACGGAAGGTGATAAATCCCATGGATGATGGAGAAATAATCGAGCTCCTGCTTGACAAAATGAAGAAAACAAAGAATAATGAAGCGTTCTTGAAGTCCATGAATAGCATGGGTGGAGAGTAATAAATTTATTTTTGAGACTTGTCATCTTGTGGGTGCAGAAGATAGATGTCCCTGCATCAGGGCAAGGTGATTATCATAATGATTTATGGAGGATAGAATGAAAGAGGGAATTCACCCTAACTACCAGTTGACAAAGATTACCTGTGTTTGCGGTAACGTAATCGAGACACGTTCAACAGTTAAGGACATTAACGTTGAAATTTGCTCTGCTTGCCACCCATTCTTCACCGGTAAGCAGAAGTTGGTTGACACAGCTGGTCGTATCGAACGCTTCAACAAGCGCTTCAAGATTAACCAGAACTAGTTGGTATGAGGCCAGACAAAAGTCTGGCCCTTTTTTTTACACTTCTGAAATATAATCTGGAATTTCAATAATACTTTTTAGCTCGTTCAGCTTTGAGGACAATTTGATAGTTTTTTGGGTTTGTCGCAAAAGACGCTGAGCCAAAAGCTTTGACAAGAAGATTCCGTAGTGGGGATTCTTTCTAATAAGATTCAAGAAGGCACTTTTAGGAATCCGTAAAAGCTTTCCGTTTCCAACAGCCAAAATGGTGGCACTTCGTCGGTCATTTAGCAAAAAGGCCATTTCTCCAATGAACATATCGTTGGGGGTAAGCACCGATACTAGCTTTTTTTCTGCATATACCGCATAACGACCAGATACAATAAAGTACAAGTCAGTGCTAGGTTCATTTTGGCGGCATACAACCTGCTTGTCGGTTAAGTGAACCATCTCAAAGGTTTCCATGATGCCAGGAATGGTATTGGAATGGAGCTGGATATTGTTCATTTCAAAGGAGACTTGATTTCCCTTTTCGTTGTACTTGATGTTTGACACCAAGCCCTGGCTCAGCATAATTCCCCGACCATGGAGTTGTGTTTCATCCTCCTCCCGAGACATCTGGTAATGCCAGTCAAAGCCCTTGCCTTCATCCTTAATCTTAAAGTATGATTTTTCGTTGGTGATAAGATAGGAAATGTGAATTCGCTTTGCAGCAATTTCTGGATCCTTGTTCTTTTCCATAATGAGATCAATCATTTCTTTGCCAGAAAAAAGCCAGGATGTCTTTTCGGTAAAGGAAATATTACAGTTACCATGCTCTAGGGCATTGGTTAAAAGCTCCATCAATGCAGTTTGTAGTGCAAAGCGGTCGTCGTAGGTAACTCGGTTGGTGCTATAGAGGTAATTTACCAAGAATGATGCGTACACACGAATGTCTCGTGGATCGTTTTCACAGATAAAGGAGCCAGATTCTCGTCCCCGAAGCTGTTCCTGCATACCACGATTAAACAAAAATTGCTGGTTATTCCACAAAAGCTGGAGAATTCTGCTAAAATCGTTGCAGAAGGCTGTCAGGGTTTGGACAATCAAAATGTTGGGATCTTTTTTCTTTTCGATGGCCTGAACCTCAGACTGGCGGCCTACAATGGCAATGATACCGCCGTTATGGAGCCAGGGGTCTGCTGAAATGGTGGACAAGATTTGATGGCAATCCACCCCTTCGCTGGTGAAATCCAACACCTTGATTTCTGGCAGGCCGTAGCTAATAAAGCTGATGGCTTCCTGAGTGTCAGAATAGAAGTCTGCATCGAAATGGGTTGCATATTCGTTGCAGGTTTCTTGGATGGTAGAAATTACCTTTTTGTTTGTGGTGATAGCGATAATTTTTTTCATGGCAAATCCTATTGATACATTGTGACTTTGATTATATCACAAATAGTGGTAAATACAAGTACAATCCTCAGCTTAATTTCGTAACATCAATCCACTGGATAAAGGCTGAATGTGCTTCCAGCTCTGGAATAGTAAGCTGAATGGCGCTGTTACTGCTGCCGCAAGCAGGAAAAACTGTTTCAAACCGTTTTAACGACTCATCAAGATATACGGTTACTCCTTGGTTTATGCCAAAGGGACAAACGCCACCAACAGCATGCCCCACCAGATTTTCTACTTCTTCTGGGGAAAGCATTTTTGCCTTTGTGCTGAATTGAGCCTTGTACTTGGCATTATCAATCTTTGCGTCTCCTGCAGCTACAATCAAGATAGGCGTATCCTGTACCATAAAAGATAAGGTTTTTGCAATGCGGCAGGGCTCGCAGTTGAGGGCTTGGGCTGCCAACTGCACGGTGGCACTGGAAACCTCAAACTCCTGAATTCTCTCCTCCATGCCCCGTTCCTTAAAAAATGCACGTACTCGTTCTATTGCCATAATTTTCTCCTAGATGAACCTTTTTGTGAATCAGTAAAAAAAGAAAAACCTTCCGACGAAAGAATCATCGGAAGGTTTCTACTACAAAGCTAGAACTTATTTCTTCAAGTTAGCTTCAAGCTTGTCCAATTCTGCGGCCAATTCCTTGGGCAGGTGGGCACCAAACTTTGGATAGTGGTTGTTGCGGATATCGTCGATTTCCTTGAGCCAGCCTTCCTTGTCTACGGAAGTAATGGCAGGAATGTTCTCCTTGTAAATATCCTCAAGACCATCCAGGTTCAAAGCACCTTCCTTAGGCATGTAACCGATGGCTGTATCTACGCAGTTGTCCTTGCCGTCGCAGCGGTCAAAGATCCATGCCAATACACGGCTGTTTTCGCCGTAACCAGGCCACATAAATCCACCAGGCAGCTTGTCGTTGGACTCGTCCTTGCGGAACCAGTTAACGTAGAAGATCTTAGGCAGCTTGTCTGCATCGGACTTCTTACCGATGTTGATCCAGTGCTGGAAGTAGTCTCCCATGTTGTATCCACAGAAGGGCAACATAGCGAAGGGGTCACGGCGAACCTGTCCAACCTGATCGGAAATAACGGCTGCAGTAACCTCGGATCCAACGATGGAGCCCAAGAATACACCGTGGTTCCAGTCACGGCTCTGGTGTACCAGAGGTACAGTTGTTGCACGGCGTCCACCAAAGAGGAAGGCACTGATAGGTACACCCTTGGGATCTTCCCACTCAGGAGCAATACAGGGGCACTGGTTGGCAGGAGCGGTAAAGCGAGCGTTGGGGTGAGCGATTTCCTCTCCCTTGGGGCTCTTGTCCTTTGCAGGTGCAGGCTTCTTGTTTCCGTGCCAGTCCACCAGCTCTCCAGAAGCTGGATAACCAATTCCTTCCCACCAAATGTCGCCGTCTTCGGTAAGACCGCAGTTTGTGAAGATGGTGTTTTCCTTGATGGATTCCATTGCGTTCTTGTTGGAGCTGTCGCTGGTTCCAGGAGCAACACCAAAGAATCCGTTTTCGGGGTTGATGGCGTAGAGACGTCCGTCCTCACCAAACTTCATCCAAGCAATGTCGTCACCAATGGTCTCAACCTTCCATCCGGGGATGGTGGGGATAAGCATGGCCAGGTTTGTCTTTCCACAAGCTGAGGGGAAGGCACCAGTTACATACTTTACCTTTCCTTCGGGGTTGGTGAGCTTTAAAATGAGCATGTGCTCAGCAAGCCATCCCTCGTCACGAGCCAATACAGATGCGATGCGCAATGCAAAGCACTTCTTTCCTAACAGGGCGTTTCCACCGTAACCTGAACCATAGGACCAGATGGTGCGCTCTTCGGGGAAGTGGGAGATGTACTTGTTCTCCATGTCTGCACAGGGCCATTCGCCGTTGTCACTTTCGCCAGCAGCAAGGGGCTTTCCAACAGAGTGAAGACAGGGAACAAATTCACCATCGGTACCCAGAACGTCAAGAACCTTGGTTCCAACGCGGGTCATGATATCCATGTTACATACAACGTATGCGGAGTCGGTAATTTCGATACCGTTCTTGGCAATGTTTGAACCAACGGGACCCATGGAGAAGGGGATTACATACATAGTGCGTCCCTTCATACAACCGGTGTAAAGACCAGTCATGGTAGCCTTCAATTCCTTGGGATCAATCCAGTGGTTTGTGGGGCCAGCATCATCTTCTTTTACGCTGGCGATGTAGGTGCGTCCCTCTACACGAGCAACATCTGAAGGCTGTGAGCGGAACAGAACGCTGTTAGGGCGCTTCTTCAGAGGAGTTGCAAGTCCTGACTTGATCATGTCCTGCATCAAGCGATCGTATTCTTCTTTTGAACCGTCACAAACATATACATCATCAGGCTGGCACATCTTTGCGACTTCTTCAACCCAAGCTTTGATTTTGGGGTGTTTGATGTCATTGATTGTCATAAAAACTCCTTATTTAGGGCAGGTCTCTATTTACCTGTGAGGCCTGCCCATGACTAGTCTGAAAAAAAATATACCCCTTTTCTGTCTTTTATTCAACCAGAAAAGGGGTTTTGAATGGGCTATTACAAGAAAAAATTATCGGAATAGGTATTTTTTGATTTTTCTGGTGCCAACTACACGGCTACGCTGAATAGAGCTCCTGTTTGGGCTGGTATTGTGGGCACTGCAAAGATTGTTGCCTCGGCAGCAGAAACGGTAGTTTGAACCTGTTCAACAAAATTTTTGATGAGTGTGTCTAACTGGTTCTGGTCTGTGATGTGGTCTACCGATGATGGTGTGGGATTTTGCTTTGCCGAGGTAAGGCGGTCAATCAAGGTATTGAGAATCTGAACTTTGGTGATGTTGATTCCCCGCTGATTCGGTTTTGCTGCTACTCCGGAGATATGCTCTAGCTGTGAATATACCACAAATCCTGGCTGAACAGGAACCTTTACCTTGCCATGAGCTCCGGCGACAGAAGAATATGAAAAAATATTGATGTTGCTAATATTGGATACCATATCGCCCCCTAAATTCCTTATCGGATAAGAAAAAATTCTGTTTAGAAAAATATTGGAAAGGGGGCGAAATCTATTGATTTAATGGTATTGCTTTGACCAGGTGGACAAAAGCTGGCTGAGACTTGTGGTGGAGTTAATGTCGTCAACAGCAAGTGCCTGAGAAAGCCAGGGAACAATCACTCTGGATTTAAGGCTTTCCCACCGTGGTAGTAGGGCTGTAGGTGGAGTGATATATTGGGCTGCAGGCAGATTGTCCAGCAAGGTTTTGTAGTACAGAGGAAAGATTCGCTCTGTGACGCTTTGGATGGCAGAAAATCCGCCAGCAATACCAAAGGGATTTACGTTCAAATCCATAATGGAGGAACGCTCCAAAAGCTGGTGCTGGGTGGTTTCTGTCATAAACCAAGAGATAAAGGCTTCTGCCCCAGCTTCATTTTTGGACTTCTTGTAGATGCCCATAAAAACCATGTCCTCATTGACAGGAATCTTGTTATCCTGATGAATCCAGCGAAAACCGATTTCCTGTAGCAGGTTCTGGGGGGTGGAAAAAAGCTGGTCGCTAGGTAGATAGGCAAACAGACAGGAGTCAGACAGTACGTGGCGTGCTTCTGGAGTGTACAAATATTTGAAGGAAAAATCCTGTTCCTCTTGAATGGAGGTGTTAACAGTCTGAGTCCAATGGTGGAAATAATCCATGGTAGATTCCAGCTGCTCCTGATTCCAGTCTAGGGTACCGTTGGCTCCTCTAAAATTGACGCCCCGCAACTGGGACACAATATACAGGAACTCGGAGCTCCAGCTTGGAGCAAAACCCATGGCGGTATGAATATCTGACTTATTCTTCTTGTTGAATTGGGCTGCCATATCCCGTATTTGGTCGGGAGTTAGAAGATGGCTTTCTGTTACCAAGGGACTATTCTTTGTAGCAAAAATCATGGCGGGTAAGTTAAAGCTTACTGGCAGAAGATATTGCTTGTTTTGAACCTTGCCGTATTCCAAAAGCTGTGGATAAAAGACAAATGGATCAATTCTATGATTGGTAAAGAGATAGTTCAAGGGACGGAATTGCTTGATGGTGGTATCATTTTTAAGCCAAGACCCAACCACCAAGTCTGGGGCGAGTTCGTCCTTTGCTGGTGGTAGGGCGGTAACGGGATTTTCCTTGTATACCACCACTACCTTTATTTCCTCCTGCACCACATTGAACAATTCCGCATAGGAAGCAAATTCCTGTCGATCTGTCCAAATAACAACGGGATTATTTGAATTATTAGTGCAGGAGAAAAGGGAGGTCAGGAGAAGTGCCAAAATGGTTCCTCTCCTGAGTATATTTTTAACGTTTTGCCAGTTCATCAGCTGTGGTGTAAATAGCTTCATAAACCTGGTGGATTAATTCAACATCGATGCTGGAGAAGGCCACACGAAGGGTCTTCTCGTCAATGGAAACAGTTCCAATACCTTTTTCGTTCAGCAGGTGCTGACGCAATTCTTCTGCGTTTACACCATTGCAGTGCAGACTCATGAAATAGCCTGAATTGAAGGGCATGGGCTGAAGCACTGGATGCTCCCGCTTTGTCTCCAAGAAGGCACGAACCTTGTGGTATCGCTCTTCCAGCATGTCACGATAGGCTTTTTTTTCTGCCTCTAAGGTAGGCTCCTTGAAGGCTCTCAGCAGAATGGATTGGGGTGGTGTGGAACAACAGGACACGGAAGAACGAATATCTCCCATGAGCTTTGTTACCAACGCATCGTAGTGCTGGTTAGTGAGACCCTTTCCTGCAAAGGTGATAAAGCCACAGCGGAAGCCCCATACAAAGTCTTCCTTGGTGGGACCATCAATCTTTGCTACAAAGACATTTTCGTGGATGTCTGCAAGGTAGGCGAACAGGGATTCCTGCTCGATGTTTTCCTCGTAATCCAAGCCAAAGTAGGCATCGTCACACCAAACCATAATCTTGCAGCCCTTTTCGGCCACTTCTTTGATTGTCTGGCAGATTCCTGCGGCCTCTTCCTTGGTGGGAGAATAGCCAGATGGATTCTGAGGGAAATTCAAAAGCAGGCAGATTCTTCCGTCTACTGCATAGGTATCCAATGCTGCACGTAAATTTGCTACACTAAAGCCATGGTCAAGGCCCATTCCGGTAAACAGGTTGAACTGATGGTAGCTGGCCTGTCGACGCTGGGTCATGAGAACATAGTTGTCCCAAGAAGGATCTCCTGCCAAAAGCACCTGATCAGTATCCAAGAAAAGATCGCACAAGTAGGACAAGCCTGCAGTAAGTCCAGGCACCACTACGGGCAAAGAGAAATTCTTTCCCTTGAGGCTGGGATTCTTTTGAATCAGCTTTTCCTTCCACAGATTGCGCAAATCAGGATTTCCTGCGGTGGGTGCATAGGCTACCAACTCCTGGGGAGTTAAGTCTGGGGTCTGTTTTTGAATGCAGGGAAGCATCACAGGCTTTCCCTCGTGGACTGTCATGCCAATAGTGGCATTTGCAACCTTTCCCAACTGCTTTGCCTCATTGCTCTGGGCAATGATTCCCTTGGGAAAATACATTCTACGACCAAAATCTGACATCAACTGGCCTGGGGTGGTACCCTCCAGGGCCTGGTTCAATTCTTGTGCTAAACAGTGTAACATGGTAAAGTGTATTATCCTGAAAGCTGGTTTTTGTGTCAATGCTCACTTTTCAAAAGTTATGCCGAGGTTGGCACTGGCTGTTGCGTCGGCTTTGGGAATTCTATTAGAAGAAAAATAAAGGAACAGTATATGGCTCAAGAAAATACCCTGTCCCCTGAGTTTCAGAAGGTGATGGGCTTGCTGAATGCTTGCAAGGAAGAGGTGTCAAAGCGTGTGGTGGGACAAGGGGATGTGGTAGAAGGCATTCTGGTGTCCCTGCTGGTGGGGGGGCATGTGTTGCTGGAGGGTGTGCCAGGATTGGCAAAAACCCTTTTGGTAAAGACCATTTCCGATATTTCTGGCTTGAGCTTCAAGCGGATTCAGTTTACGCCCGATCTTCTGCCTGCGGATGTAACGGGAACCTTGGTGTATCAGCAGGGAACAGGAAGCTTTTCCGTGCGGAAGGGGCCTGTTTTTGCTAACCTGGTGCTGGCAGATGAAATTAACCGTGCTCCTGCTAAGGTTCAGTCTGCCCTGCTGGAGGCCATGGCTGAAGGACAGGTGACCATTGGCGAGGAAACCTACAAGCTGCCCGCCCCCTTCTTTGTGCTGGCAACCCAGAACCCCATTGAGCAGGAAGGAACCTATAATCTTCCCGAAGCAGAGCTTGACCGTTTTTTGATGAAGCTTTTAGTGTCCTATCCTTCTGTGCAAGAAGAGGTGCGAATTATTCAGGGCGGGGGAAAACAGGTTAACACGCCGGTGTCAGAGCTTTTGACTGCAGAACGGCTTACCTACTGTCGCCAGCTTTTGGAGCAGGTGGCCTGTGACGAAAAGATTGTGGAATATATCGTGTCCATTGTGGCTGCCACCCGTCCTGCAGGAACTCATGCTGGAAATCTTGCAGGAAGTGCTACAGGGGCAGTTTCAGGAAAGAGTGGTGTAGGACGAGCTGGGGCAAGGGGCGGCAAGGAAGAAGCCCTGCATCGGTACATTTCCTTTGGTGCTTCTCCCAGAGCAGGTATCGCTTTGTTCCATTGTGCCAAGGCTCAGGCTTTGCTTTCTGGCCGTGATTTTGTGCTGCCTGAGGATGTAAAGGCCATGGCAATTCCTGTTTTGCGCCATCGTTTGGTGCTGTCCTACGAGGCTGCTGCAGAAGGAGTTACCACCGACGATTTGATTGCCCGCATTTTGTCATTGCTGCCACTGCCGTGAGTTAAATTATTATGGAAAGAAATACCCTTGAGGACAGGGGATTGCACAGCCAGTCTCTGGTAAAGCGGGCAAGTAGCCTTCAGGTAACCTCTCGCACCTTGTTTGAAAGTCTCCGCTCTGGTTCCTTTAAGTCAATATACAAGGGACGAGGTATTGAATTCAGTGGAGTCCGAGAATATTTTCTGGGAGATGACGTGCGTTCCATTGACTGGAACGTAACTGCCCGCATGGGGCGTCCCTTTGTAAAGCAGTTTGAAGAAGATCGAGAGCTGGTGCTGTTTTTGGTGGTGGATGCTTCCTTGTCCATGGCCACTGGTGGCGGAAAGCGAGACAGAAACAGGCTGCACACTGGCTGCGAGGTGGCTGCATTGATGGCCTTGGCTGCAAGTCTTGGTGGTGGCTCCGTTGGTGGGGTTATCTTTGACGGTGATATTCGCTATTCTCACAAGCCGAGATCTGGCAACAATCAAGCGCTCATGTTTTTGAACCAGCTGGAGGCGGTGCTGGAGTCACAGGGAGATACAGGCTTTTCTTCTGAGGATGAGTTTGAAAGGGGCCAGAGCCAGCTGTCCTTAGCTACTGCCGGCTCCAATCTCCACAAGGCATTGCGGGGCGCCGCCTCCCTGCTTAAAAAGCGTTCCCTGGTGTTGGTGGTGTCTGACTTTCGTACCGCCGGCTATCAGCAGGATTTGGCAGTGCTGGCTTCTCGTCACGATGTGATTGCGGTGCGGATTGCTGACCCTGTGGACAGTCAGCTGGAGGGAATGGGAAGCCTGCCCTTTGTGGACCCTGAATCTGGCTATCGTCGGATTTTGCCCACCTCAAGCTCTAGTTTTCAGCAGGCTTGGAAAGAGGCTGATAAAAAGCGGGTGGAGCGGTGGAAGTCGGATTGCTACCGCCGTGGAGCTTGGCCACTGACAATTTCTACCCAAGAGGATGTGGCGGTGGCATTGCAACGCTTCTTTTCTGGGAGGGAAGGCTAATGGCTGGTGGCGTAAAAAAAGGTGTTTCCCGTTTTCTTTTGATTTTTCTTTTAGGAAGCAGCTTTCTTTCTGTTCTTGTTGCTCAAAATGCTCGGTCAGGCCAAACTCTGGGGTTCATTTCTCCCAAGGAATGGGTGCTACTGCCTAAGGAAGCCTACGTGGGAGATCAGGTGGAGCTACGACTTACCATTGCTCCCAGTGTTGAGCTGTTGCCTAGTAGTGTGGACTTTGTTTCCAAAGAATTTGAAGCTGATGAGGTGTGGGGAAGCAGCGATTTTGCCTTTCGCCACAAGCTTTTTGCTCAACAAGAATCAGCTGACGTGAGCCTTCATGGTGTTTCTCTGCAGCGGGTGGAGGGCGGTTATTCCTTGAGTCTGGTGCTCACCCCCTGGATGCCACAAAAAATTGAGCTGGGATACTTTAATCTTCTTACGCTGCCAGAGGTGCAGAGCTTTGTAGCAGGCTCAGCTTCTAGGTTTTTGCTGGTGCAGCTACCACAAATAGAAATCGCTTCCTTGGCAGAAAAGGTTGGGGCAGTGCAGCTTCGGCCTGTTGCTCCTCCAGTGCTGGTGCCAGGCTCCATCTACGTGGTGTATGGGCTGGCCATTGGTGCCCTGCTGCTTTTGATTGCTCTGATTGTGGTACTGGCTCGTTTTCAGCAGGTGCGAATGTTTTTCAAGTCTTTGGTGGCTGGAATCCGTCTTTCTCGCAACTACAAGTGGGTGCAACGTCAGCTCCGGAAGCTTTCCAGTCAGCAGCTGGAGGGAAAGGATCTAGCGGCAAAGCTAGAGTTCATTACCAGAACCTATTTGGAGGGACGATTCGGCCGTTCCTTTCAAGCTGCCGCCACCTCTGAGATTATGTTTTTGCTGGATGAGATTTTTGTGGGGATGCTTTCAGATGAACAGCTGGAAGTGGTGGAAGGACTGTGTAACCTGCTTCGTCGTTGCGATTACCTACGATATGCTCCTGCTGCCACCTTGGAGTTTGGGGAACAAGCTTCCTTGATTCAGCGTCTGGGAAGCTACATCGATTTTATGGAGGGAAAGCAATGAGATACGGTCAAATCCACTGGCAGGGGAGATGGTGATGCCTGTTTTTCAGCAACCCTGGGCCTTTTTGCTTTTACTTTGTATTCCTGTACTTTATCTTTTTAGAAAGCTGGGAATTTTTTCTGCCCCCTCCTTTCCGCTGATACTTAAGGATTGGCAGGGAGATGGCTTTGAGTGGAAATCTCCTGTGCGGAAATTTGCTAGCCTGCTTTCCACAGTGATTTTTACGGTGGGCTTTTTGTGCCTGGTGGTGGCGCTGGCAGCTCCCGTTCGCCTTCAGCAGGAAAAAATCTATACCTCTCGTGGTACTGACATTGTGTTTGTGCTGGATACCAGTCCTTCCATGATGGCCCGAGACATTGCAGGCATGAGCCGCCTTGATGCCGCTCGTCAGGCTATCGTTTCTTTGGTGCCGCAAACTGCAGGAACGGGCTACGGATTGGTGGCCATGGCTTCTGAGGCGGCTTTAGTGGTGCCTCCGACTATGGATCGGGAGGAATTCTTTGCTCGGCTTGCTACCTTGGAAAGCGGGGGCTTGGGAGACGGCACGGCCTTGGGGGCTGGCTTGAGTACAGCGGTATATCACTTAAGTGGGGCTGCTGCTCCCAAAAAATGTATTGTTCTCATTACCGATGGAGAAAACAATAGCGGTGCCATTCACCCAGAAACTGCAGCTCAGCTGGCCAAAGACAACAATATCACCCTCTATGTTTTGGGCTTGGGAACTAGGGGCACTGTGCCCTTGGAGTACGTGGATCCAGTTACTGGCAAGGTGTATTCTGGCTACATTGACTCCCAGTTTAATTCCCAGTCTTTGGAGCACATTGCAATCATTGGGGGCGGGCGATATTTCGGAGTGGAATCCAGTGGTGCTTTAGCTGAGGCACTGGCCACCGTTGCCAGTCGGGAACAAACGGTTATGAGCTTTTATCTCAAGACAAAAGAGGATGCGCTGTACCACTATTTTCTGCTGGTCAGTGCCGCAAGCTTTATTGTGGCTTGGCTTATTCGCCGCTGGTATTTGGGGGTATTCCTATGATCTTGACCTGTGAACGACCTTGGGTATTCTGGGGAATCCTCCTGCTCATTCCCAGTCTCCTGTTATTTGTGGTGTGGTATCGAAGGATTATGAAGGCTAAGCTTGGAGCTGCTGGCTTGCTGTCCCGACTGAAGCTTGCCTTGCCATTGCGGTGCGGCTGCTGGGCTTGTGCTTGGATTTTGTTGCTGGCGGCTCTGAGTGGTCTTTCCTGGGGAAGCCAGCTAGTGCCAGTGCCTCAAACGGGAAGCTCTCTTTCCTTAGTTTTTGATATTTCTTGGAGCATGATGGCTCAGGATGTGGGCTACGACAAGAATCGCTTTTTCAGTCGATTGGAAGCTGCCGCCAGCTACGGTGAGGCGCTACTGGAGCATCTTGACTCCACCGATGTTTCCGTGGTGATTGCAAAGGGTGAAGGAGTGGTGGCAATTCCCCTCACTAGGGATTTTAATGCAGTTCGTGCTCTGCTTCCTGCCCTCTCTCCTCGACTGATAACCACCACTGGCTCTAGCTTGGGAAGTGGCCTGCAAAAGGCTGCCTCTTCGTTTCCCGTGCTGTCGGTGGCAAAAAAGACAGTGGTGGTGCTTACCGACGGAGAAGAAACTGACGGTACGCTAGAAGCTGAAACACGACGCTTGGCCGCCGCTGGAATTGATGTTATCTTTCTTGGCTTTGGTTCCGTTGCAGGCACCGATATTATGGCTGGTGACGGTAGGACGGTGGTACATTCCTCATTGCAGGAGGAGCGACTGGCGGCCTTGGTGGATTCTGTGGAGCAGTCACTGGCTGCAGAGGGCAGAAGAAGTGGCGGAAAGGTGCTGTATCTTCCTGCTCAAAGTCTGGGGTCTGCTCACAAGGTGCTGGCAACAGTTACTGGTGGTGGACTGATGGCAAAAGAAAAGAACGCTGCTGGTGGTGAGGAAGCAACTCAGTGGACTGGTACTGCCTACCAGCTAGAGCAAAAGCCTCGGTGGCAGGTTTTTGCCAATGTAGCCATGGTGTTTCTTTTGGCTGGCTTTGTGGTGGGGGAATTGAACGGAGCCTTCTTCAAAAAGCTTCTTCGTCACCTTGGTGGTGGTCGGAATCTGGTGGTGGTGCTGGTAGCCGTGGGAAGCCTTTTGCTCCAAGGCTGTAGTGTTCAGTGGAAGGGTGCAGCTGGAGTGCTGGAAGGTGCTTTTTTCTGGCATCAGGGAAAGTACCAAAGAGCTATTTCTGGCTTTATGGAGGCCATGGATATTGCTTCAGCCTCATCCCAAGAGGAATTGCTGCAATACAGCACCTATGGCTTGGCCACCACCTACATCATGCAGGGAGAGACGGAAGCAGCCTTGAACCGCCTACAGGAGCTTGCACCAGACGCACCCAGTAGCCTGACCTTTTCTGCCCTGTACAATACCGGAGTTATTTCCTACAACCAGGGAAAATATCAGGAGGCGGCAACCTTGTTCAGAAAGGCCTTGGAAATCGATTCAGCCAATCTGGATGCCAAGATAAATCTGGAGCTGTCTCTTGGGCAAAATACTCGTCAAAGTTCCGCTTCCTCTCAGGAGGTGATTCCTGTGCAGGAAAAATCTGCTGATGACATTGCAGAGTCTACCCTCTTTTCACTGATTCGGGAGCAGGAACAGGATCGCTGGAAAAACCAGCAGGATCAAGAACAAACTCCCTCTGGAGACGATTACTGATGAAGGAACTTATTCGTAGAAATATCAAGCAGGCAGGAATCTTTTTTCTTGTGGCTCTTTTTTGTCTGCCTCCAGTACTGGCTCAGGGTGAGGGGGATGGAAGCCTTCCTGCTCCCCTTGCAGAAAAAGAGTTGCAGTTTGTCAGTACTAGCTCTTGGTGTCTCACCGACACGGAATGTAGCTTTACGGTGGTGCTGCCAGAAATTGTGCCTTCTCAGGTAGCAATCGGAAATCCCGTGCTGCCTGCGGGAGTGTCCTTTGTGTCTGCCTCCAAAAATCTGTGGATAGAAGGACGTGCTTCTGGCACCATCCTAGAGCTTGTTTTGAGTTTTTCTCAAGGTGGAAGTATTCAGCTTCCTTCTCTAGAGGTGTTGGTGGAAGGCCAGCTCTATGCCATTCCCTTCGCCCCAGTGGATGTCTTTCAAAACCCCAAAAGCCTCAAGCCTCAGCTGGAGCTTTCCTTTCACGACCAGCTGGGAAATGAACTGGTTATGAAAGCACAGGATGCAGTGGCGGGAAAAAAGGCCCTGCAGCTGGTGGCTGGTACCCCAGTTTTTATAACGGTGCAGCTTCGTTATGCTGCTGCCTTGGAAGGCTTTTCTTGGGATTTAACGCCCCAAGCTCTGTTCCAGCAGGTGGAAAGCTATGAAGAAAGCTTTGATGTGGGGGCTCAGGAGCTTTCCCATCAGCTTCAGCCTGTGGCTCAGTTTAGCTTTATTCCCCTTAAAACGGGAGTTTTGCAGCTTCCAACCATTACCCTTGAGGTGCGGGGCTACGACGAAAACCGTCACACCTTGTCTACGGGAGCCATTTCTGTGGTTTCCCTGCAGGCTCCAGAAGCTTTTTCTTCTCCTAGCGATACCGCTTCTGCAGCTGCCTTTGCTTCAGCCTTTACTCCCCCAGCTATAACGGAGGAGGAGCCTGTACCAGAAGTGGATCAACGGCTAGCTCAACAGCTGGCCTTACTTCGCTGGAAGGAACGAGTAAGCCTGCCATGGAGCTCTGCCACCCAGCAACGTCAGCAGTTTGAACAGGAGCTCTCGCTTACTTCAGGTACGGGGGAACGATCCTTACCCCTGGGCTACCTTGGCTTGGGACTTTCCCTTGTGACTTTTATTGTGACCATGGTGGCTATCTTCAAAAAAAAGATATTTTTAAGTGTACTTTTAGGTTTCTTGTGTATCCTTGTTTTTATTTCCAGCATGGTGTATCTTAAGCCTTCATTCCAGTCAACTGGTATTCTTGCCGCTAACAATCTCAGCAGGATTCCAGAGCCAGATGCCACCCACCTTTTCCCTGTTACCCCCTATTCTGTGGTACAGATTCAGCAGGAGGTTTTAGGTTGGTATTATGTTGAGGCTGCAGGACTTGAAGGCTGGATTCCTCGGGAACTGGTGATTCCCATTCAGAAGCAGGGGGCTTCAGCTGCTCAAAAGGATTGAGGCTGCTAGTACAATTTTACTGAAACGAAAGGATTTTTTCATGGACTTTGGAGATATACTGAATCAATGGGAACAGCTGTGTAGCAAGGAAGAAGCAGAGCGAAAGGAAAAGGCTCGTGGCACAAACAAGCCTCGTCCCCGCCTGCCTAATGCCCCACGGCTGGAAAAAACTGAGACTTCTAAGACGCTAATCATCGAAAGTCAGTGGGCTGATTCAGAGCCAGAAGAGGAACCAGAGCTACCTCGGGTAAATCCCATGGATTTGTGGCTTCGTCGCTACGGCGTGGTGGATAAGGATTCCCTAGCCAAGGAGGTGGCGGAGCGGGAGCGTGGCCAGAACAGGGAGTATCTGAAAAAGCTTCCCTTTGGTGCTAAGATTGACCTGCACGGTCTTACCCGAGACGAAGCCTGGGAACGCTTGGATACCTTTATTGGAGATTGTTCTCGCCGTGGCATTCAAAAGGTGCTGATTGTTCATGGTAAGGGCCACCATTCCAAGGAGCAAGCCGATGTTTCAATACTGTCCTCCATGGTGCGCACCTTTGTGGAGCTGGATCGTCGGCTGGGAGCCTCTGGTCATCCTGATAAAAAGCTGGGTGGTAATGGCGCCACCTGGGTAATTATCAAAAAAAATAAGTAAAACCTTGTAACACAGCACAAAATTGATTATTTTATATCAGAGAGGTTGGAGCAATGGACGATTTGTACGCTGTTCTGGGAGTTTCCAAAACAGCCACTGCCGATGAAATAAAGAAGGCTTACAGAGATGCGGCTTTTCGCTATCACCCCGACAGAAACGGTGGGGATGCAGTTGCAGAAGAAAAATTCAAGCAGATAAATGCCGCCTATGCTGTTTTGGGAGATGCCGCAAAACGAAGGGACTACGATCTTTATGGCTCTACTGGTCAGCAGGCACGTTCAACAAACCAACAGTATGGTCAATGGAACCAAGGAACAGCAGGCTATGATCCTTTCTGGGAAATGTTTGGTAACGGAAGGGCCTATAATCAACAGTCTAATCAGAAACAATATACGTATACATGGTCAACCCAGCAGAAGCGAGAACCAACTCGTGGAGAGGCTTTTTCTTCCCTGCTGGGAGGTGCCGTCACCTGTTTCTTGGGCTTAACCTTCTTTAGAATCTCACTGATTTTCTTCCCCATCGGGCCAATCCTGTCCCTGTGGGCAATCGTCAGCGGAGCCTCAAAGGCCTTAGGTTCAATCAAATATATTCTTAAGCCTGGCTCAAAAACAGGAGGTGGGAAGGAGTAAAACATGGAGGGCTGGGCCGCACCATGTTTTATCGTTTTACCGTTCGCGGAAAATGATACGGCCTCGGTTCAAGTCGTAGGGAGAAAGGGCAACCTTTACACTGTCACCAGGTACAATTCTGATGTAGTGCTTGCGCATCTTTCCTGACAAGTGGGCAAGAATGATGTGCTTGTTCTGCAATTCAACCCTGAACATTGTATTTGGCAATGCTTCCCGAACAATTCCTTCGACTTCAATAGCTTCTTCTTTAGCCACAGTTCCTCCAGATAAGAAAAGAAAAAAGCAAAAAAAAGTTGTTTTTTTTGCAATTCACACTTATAATTTTATGAGTAATTCATAGACATGTCAACATAGAGGAGTAATAATGAATCAGGATTTTATTGATGGAATGAAAGAAAAATTGATTGCAGAGCGAAATGTGGTTTTAGCCTCCATTGCCGAGCATAATGCCGATTTCAAGCGGATTCTGGAAGAAACCACTGGAAAGGACAGCGTTGACGAAGCTGCAGATGTTATTGACCTAAAAATGCTGGAATCCATGGAAAAGAAAGAAATGGAACAGCTGGAGCTCATTGATGCAGCCATCAAGAGGATCGATACCGGAAAGTATGGCTATTGCATGAAGTGCGGTACAGAAATTCCCGAAGGACGACTGGAAGCAATTCCTACCGCTGTTCTTTGTGTAGATTGTAAAACTGCCTTGGAGCGACGTGGCCGATAACTGGTCCCCATAAAACTTGTACAAAACGGCTCGTAACCAGTAAAAGGTTCGTAGCTGGTAGAAAAAAAGCTTCTGTGGTGATTTTTCACTGCAGAAGCCTTTTATTTTTTTAGAGCCCCAATTAGAGCTTCTAGCTATAGTTCCAAGGTGGTGGTTTTTCTGGTAAGCCTTCCGTCCACCTTTGTTAAATAGGTTACTTCCCGATAGCCTGCATCCCAGGCTGCTTTTTGAGCTTCTGCAAAGGCGTAATCCAAAAATCCTGCGTTGTGAACATCGGAGTTAATGGTAATGGGTACGTGAGCCTTTGCCAGCAAGGACAAAAAATAGGGTGAAGGGTAGGGGGTGGTGGTGTTTTTGCGTGCCATACCACCAGTGTTGATTTCCACAATCACATTTGACTGCGCAATAACCCGTGCTGTTTCCTGCACCTCATCCTTGTACCACTGGGCTTCCTCGTCAAAGAAATTGAGCTCAGCGTTTCGTCGGCGGATAACGTCGGCATGACCGAGAATCTCAAAACCACCTTGGGCAATCATTTCCCGCTGGGCTGCAAAATAGGCTTGCACAGCCTTTTTTCCGTCACCTTTAAAATGGCTTTCAATACCAGCTGCCACGTTTTTTGCTGAATCATCCACCGTAAAGCAGCCCGTGCTGGTAATCAGGTAGTGGGTGGAGCCAATCAAATAGTCTGCTCCCAGGTCTCGGTAGGGGCCCTGTGGTGGGCTAGAAAGTGGAGGCAAATAGTCAGCCTCAAAGCCACATAAAATCTCAATCTGTCCCTGATATTTTTCCTTAAGCCTGTTGATTTCAGCCACATAGTCAGACAGTCGTTCCACGGGAATGTGCCAATCGGAGGCAAAGGGGTGTACGCTGTGGCCAGAAAAGCCCAGTACCGAAAAGCCCTTGGAAAGAGCCTCTTGAACCAGTGTTTCTGGCATTTCTGTTCCGTCACAAAAATGAGTGTGGGTATGATAATTGGTGAGAATCATGGAGCCTCCTTGGAGATGAATTTGTGGTCTGGAAAATTATTTTTGGCCCTGCCACAGACCATTGGTGCCGATTTGGGGGAGTTTCTGCCATTTTGCCAAAAGCTCTGCCAGCTGCTGCTTTTTGAAGGGCTTGGCAAAATAATCGTTAATTCCTGCCTTGATGTATTCCTGAATAATGTCTGGAGTGGAGTTGGCAGAACAAGCCACAATGATTCCTTGGTAACCATTTTCTCGAAGCTTGGAGCTTGTTTCAAAACCATTCATAAAGGGCATTTCAATATCCATAAAAATGATTTTTGTGTCTGGATACTGCTGAGCCAGGGCAATAGCTTTTTCTCCGCTGGTGGCTCCGTAGGCTTCCGCCCCAAGGGATGACAGGAAGGTAGTCAAAATCTTTAGGTTTACTGGATGGTCGTCTACCGCAATAATGGGACTGGGGAACTCTTGTTCTGGCAGATTTTGAACAGGAGCTGCCTGTACTTGAGAGCTTTGCTGTGGCTTTTGGGCTGTAGGAGTAATTTTTTCTCGTACCAGCTTTTGGAAGGAGGGCGTTTTTGATTGAGCCGTTATCTGTGCCTGCTCCTCCGCCTCGGCCATTTCCACTGTGGGTAGTTCTAAAGGCTGGGTAAAGGCATGTACCAGCAAGTCTAGCAATTTCTTTCGTTGCACAGGCTTGTACAAATAGCCATTGAACCAAGACAAAAGCTTCATCTTGGCTTCACCTCCCAGCTGTCCTTCCGGTATCATCAAGTAGAGCTTTGCTCCGTTAATGGCAGAATCCTTGTTGATTTCCGCAGCCAAACGCCAGCCGTCCATGGAAGGCATTCCCATGTCCATAAGTACCAGAGAAAAATCCTGCTGTTGTTTTGCTGCTTCCCGTAGCATTTGGAGGGCCGTGGTACCAGAGGAAGCGGTGGCTACCGTTAGGTTGGTCATGGCAGAAATAGTGTGAGAAATATTTTCCAAATACTGGGGACTGTCATCCACCACCAAAACCTTGGCTCCAGCGGCAATAGCTATCTTCTGTTCCTGGCCATCCTCCAAAGCACCTTCCTCTAGGGGAATAGAAAAATAAAAGATGGAGCCACCTTCAGGATTGTCCTCTACCCCAGAATTTCCCTTCATCAGGGAAACTAGCTGTGAGCAAATATTCAGTCCCAGTCCTGAGCCACCGTATTGACGAGTAGTGCTGGTAGAAGCTTGAACAAAGGGCTGGAAAATCGTGGGCTTTTTTTCTTCGGGGACACCAACTCCTGAGTCGATTATCTTGAACAGAAAGGTCTGCTCTCCATGCCGCTGTACCTCCACCCGCACATAGCCTTTTGGGGTGAACTTCACCGCATTTTTTACCATGTTCAAGAGGATTTGCTGAATTCGCAACGGATCCCCAATAAGCTTTTGTGGTACCTGCGGGTGAACGAAGGATAAAAGTTCAATGCCCTTGTTATAAGCTTCTATACTTACCAGATTCAACACCTGCTCAATGATGTCGGAGGGATTGAATGCAATATGCTCCAAGGTTAGGTTACCTGTTCGAAGCTTTTCAAAATCAAGGATGTCGTTGGCTAGGGTATGAATAACGTCTGCACTGAAGGCAATCTGACGCACGTATTCCTGCTGTTCTGGATCAAGGTTTGTGGACTTTAGCAACTCCGCCGTCCCGAGAATAGTCTGGATAGGAGTTCTGATTTCGTGGAGAGTAGAAGCCAGTGCAACGATATTAGGCGGTGTCATGGACTTATGCTTCGCTGATTTCCTGTTTACGCTCTTCCACATCGAAATTGAAAATCATGTCGGTGTAGCAGGGAATGGTATTTTTGTCTATGCTCAACAGCTTATTTTCCACCAATTCGCTTAAAGAACAGGAAGCGGTGCTTTCCATAAAGGAGTTCAGCATGGTGATAAGGTTGTCCTCTACCTGTATGCCTGAATATTCAGGGTGTCCTTCGATAAATTGCTTAACAAAGGGATCTGCTGTCAGCACCTTCACTTCTTTTTTTGTCACTCGTGGTGCGTAGACTATGCTATCAAAGAATTTTTCTAGATTGAGTCCATCCACAAAGCCCAAATTTAAATTAGACATAATCAGCAGAATCTTTGGTGTGGAAATACCATGGTTTGCAATCAAGTCGGCAAGATGGAATTTCAGCATGGTAATCTTGTCTAGATTTAATCCCACTGCAGCTTCCACCACAATGATGTTTTTGTTTTTGTGGGCTTCAATAATGGATGGAGTGGTGTCCATGGTCATGGGGCTGGTGAGAAACACTCCC
>JAFYWB010000031.1 GCA_017549025.1 Treponema sp. | reverse complement strand
CTTAGCTCAGCTGGGAGAGCGTTTGGTTTACACCCAAAATGTCGGGAGTTCGATCCTCTCAGCGCCCATAAAACACTCGGTTCTACCGAGTGTTTTTTTTGCTCAAAACAGCTTTTCGTAACAGTTGTACTTGCAGCTTCTAGAAAAAAATAGATTCAAAAAAATTGTAATTTTTAGTATTTTCATGCTTGACATTTTTTTCAGCCTCTGATATAGTATTATACATCAAGGGCGCTTAGCTCAGCTGGGAGAGCGTTTGGTTTACACCCAAAATGTCGGGAGTTCGATCCTCTCAGCGCCCATAAAACACTCGGTTCTACCGAGTGTTTTTTTTTGCTCAAAACGGCTTTTCGTAGACAAAGTTTTTTACAATAACTGAAACACAAATAAAAAACCCTCGCCTGAAATCAAGCGAGGGTTTTTTCAGATCTATAAAGGATTAATAGTTTTCAGCCTTGATCTGGAAGTAAGCCTGAGGATGGGCACAAACGGGGCAAGCCTTGGGAGCTTCCTTACCGAATACCAAGTGACCACAGTTGCTGCACTGCCACATTACGTCTCCGTCCTTGGAGAATACCAAGCCGTTCTCTACGTTTGCCAAGAGCTTCAGGTAGCGCTCCTCGTGAGCCTTCTCGATAGCTGCAACGCCTTCAAAAAGCTTAGCAATGCTGTCAAAGCCTTCTTCACGAGCTTCCTTTGCGAAGGTGGGATACATATTCTCGTGCTCGTAGTTCTCACCAGCAGCTGCTGCCTTCAGGTTTTCAGCAGTTGTTCCAATTCCACCATTCAGGAGCTTGAACCAAAGTTCAGCGTGCTCTTTCTCGTTAGCAGCAGTCTCTTCAAAGAGGTCTGCAATCTGAACATATCCGTCCTTGCGAGCCTTGGAAGCAAAGTATGTGTACTTGTTCCGTGCCATTGATTCACCGGCAAATGCCTCCTGAAGGTTCTTCTCGGTCTTTGTTCCCTTCAAATCTTTCATCGTTTTCCTCCGCATCTTATGGAATATCTACAAATAGATAAAAAAATCTAATTTGTAACTAGTAATAATATAATACACTAATGAAAAAAAAGCAAGTAAAATTTGTAATGATTACAAATTTATTTGCTCAATTCCTAGTGGTAGCTCTACTTCCGCTGGAATCAGAGGCTTTTCTCGCTTTAAGGTTACCTTTAGCTTGTCCTTAGAAAAGCCCACCACCACTTTACCTGAAGTCTGTTGGCTATTGGATGCTGCATCCTCAATAAGCCGCAATGCCAGCTGGTCTTCGATTTCCCGCTGAATAAGCCGTCTCATGGGGCGGGCACCAAAGGAAGGATCGTAGCCATGGTCCACCAGGTATTCTTTGGCAGCAGGCTTTACGGTTATGGTAAGGTTCTTTTCTACCAGCCTGTCCTGCAATTCCTGAAGCTGAAGCTCAAGAATACCAGCCACCTCTTTCTTGGACAAGGGAGTAAAGACGATGGTGTCGTCAATGCGGTTCAAAAGCTCTGGACTGAGAATCTTTTTCAGCTCCGACAGGGCACCTTCTTTAATGGCTTCGTAGGAGGGAGTTCTGTCTTCCGACAGGGCAAATCCCATGGTGGCACCTTCGGTAATCTGGCGGATTCCTGCATTGCTGGTCATGATGATGACCGTGTTACGGAAGCTGACGGTGTGGCCCAAATTATCTGTAAGCTCCCCTTCTTCTAGCACCTGCAACAAGAGATTAAAGACATCAGGATGAGCCTTTTCAATTTCATCCAGCAGCACTACGGAATAAGGGTGATGGCGAACCTGTTCTGTCAAGGTGCCACCTTCCTCAAATCCCACGTAGCCAGGGGGAGCTCCCACCAAGCGACTGGAATTATGCTTTTCCATGTAGTCGCTCATGTCCACACGGATAAGGGCATCCTCACTGCCAAAAAGGAACTGGGCTAGGGTTTTTGCCAGAAGGGTTTTTCCCACACCTGTGGGCCCCAAGAAGATGAAGGAGCCAGAAGGACGGCGGGAAGAGGAAACTCCTGTGCGGGAGCGGCGAACTGCAGACACGATGGAGGCAACAGCTTCTTCCTGGCCAATAACCTGGCGATGCAATTCTTCTTCCATGTTTAAAAGGCGGGCAAGCTCTGAGCCTGTTAGCTGCTCCAAGGGAATTCCCGTAATGGAAGCCACTACAGAAGCCACATCGTCCACGGTAACCACCTTGTACTTGCCGTCGCCGCCCTTTTCCCATCGTTCCCGCATGGCTTCCAGCTGACCACGAAGCAAATGCACTCGGTCACGGATTTCTGCGGCAGCCTCGTAGTCCTGATTCTGTACCAAAAGTCGCTTTTCTTCCGTAAGCTCACTGATGCTTGCTTCCAGTTCTTCCAGCTCCAGAGGCTTTTCCTCTTCGTCAATCTTTTTCATGGCGCCAGCCTCATCCAGAAGGTCAATGGCCTTGTCTGGCAAGCACCGATCTGTCAGATACCGCCGTGCAAAACGAACGGTGGCGGGAATTACATCATCTTCGTAGCGAACTCCGTGGAAGCTTTCGTATTTCTTTCTGATTCCTTCCAGAATCAAGATGGATTCCTGGTCTGAGGGCTCTTCTACCAATACAGACTGAAAGCGGCGCTCCAAAGCTGCATCCCGTTCAAAGTACTTGCGGTACTCAGCCAAGGTAGTGGCTCCGATACATTGCAGCTCCCCACGGGCTAAGGCGGGCTTTAGCAGGTTGGAGGCATCCATGGCACCTTCTGAGCCACCAGCTCCAATGAGGGTGTGGAGCTCGTCAATAAACAGGATAATATCCTTATCCTCTAGAATTTCCTTTAAGATGAGCTTAATTCGCTCTTCAAATTCACCACGATACTTTGTTCCTGCCACCACCGATGCAAGATCCAGTGAAAGAATTCGTTTTTTCAGCAGGTTGCGGGGAACAGTGCCCTTTACAATGTGGTGGGCAAGACCTTCCACAATGGCTGTTTTTCCAACGCCAGGGTCTCCAATCAGCACAGGATTGTTTTTTGTGCGGCGGGAAAGGAGCTGGATAACACGGCGAACCTCTTTTTCTCGGCCCACCACAGGGTCAAGCTGCTGGTTACGAGCAAGTTCTGTAAGATCACGACTGAATTCAGCTAAAATGCTTGGACGACCGTTTCTGGACTTGTCGCTGCGGCTTCCACCTTGGCTTCCTGATGAAAACACCGGAACTGCCATTTCCCGACTGCGATTATCGTAGGAGGACTGGAATTTTTCGTAAATGCCGTTGAGGGCAGAATACACGTCTTCAATCCGTAAGCCAGCCTTGTCAAAAAAGCGGGAGGTGAGACTGTATTGTTCACGTACGGCGGCAATCACCAGATGCTCTGTTCCCACATAATCACGGCGAAGGCTACGAGATTCAATGGCTGCTGCATCCAAGAGGCTTCTCAGCCTCCGAGAAGCAGGCAAATCCCTCATGCCGCCGACCTTATTTCTGGTAAACAGGTTTTGTTCCAGAGCCAGCTGAAAGGACAGTACGTTTATCCGAAGCTTTTGCAATAAAATATAGCCCAAGCCGTCGGCGTGCTTCAGCAGGGCGATGAGAATATGTTCAGGCTGCAACTGGTCGCTGCCACTTTTTTTTCCTTCCTCCTGAGCCAAAACTGACACCAGCTTGTGGGCTCGAGGTGATAAATTCTTTGCCATAGTAATTCCTTACACTTCTTTATATTTTCGGCAGGGCTTGTACTTTAGCCGAGTATTACACTATTAAGTCTCGTATATGAGCTCGTTAAAAGCAAATTTGCACCTTTTCCAAGGCTTCCTGTAGTAATAAGGCTCTTAAGCGGGAAATAATGAGGACTGGATGCTCCTGTACATCGGCTTCAAAGGCAAAGTTTAGCTCCTTGTCCTTGTACAGATAATCCAAGTGGGCGTTGCGTATACGATACATCAGGGCGTGAAGCTCCCGATAGGTGATTCCCATAATGAGACCCGTACTAATTCCCAGCTGCAGGGTGCTGATAATGTCCATAGCCTCGCTACAATCAATGAAGCGACTATAGCGCATAACGGCATACATTCGGCTGATAATGTGACGAAGCATGGTGGGACGACTTTCGGCATAGCTGCTCCGGGCCTTCCGTTCCCGAGAACAAAGCTCAGTCACCACCATATCAAATTCTCCCAACTGCTCCTCTTCACTGCCATAGGCTGCATACAGAGAGCTCAACTGATAACAGGCTCCCAAGGCAGCAGAAGGAACGGAGGTACCACCAAAAGCAGGCTCCAGCTGACAATTTTTCTTGGAAAGCTCCTCCATAACCTGCTGAATTTGCTGGGTTTGCAAAAGTCCTGGCAGAAAAAGTCGCAAAGAAATCTTCATGCCGCTTCCAGCGTCCTTCAAATCGGAGGTGAGAAAACCAAAATCATAGGAAGCGGCAAACTGTAGGCTTTGCTGGAGGGTGGAATCAATCTGGCGACACAGCTGCCAAGGAGCGCCCGTATTGTAGCCTGCCGTAAGGGACGCAATACTGATGTGGTCTCGGCCGTTAATCAAGCAGGAAACTCTTCCGTCGGTACGCACCACCACTGCTGGCACACATTCAAACTTGCGGAAAATATCTGTCTGGGGATTGTTAATGTTGCGCTCCGTGTAGCTGCGTTCTGGAAGAATGCTTCGTTCCACCAAAAGCTGCCGAGCAAAGAAATCTAGCTGGTCTGTTCCTACCTGCTGAAAATGCTCTGGATGGGGCACCTGTCTAAAGGCTTCAAAAACAACAGTTTGTATCCGCTGGGCATCATCGGTACTACACTGGCAGGGAAAGACAAAGTTTGCCAAGTTGCGGGCAAGACGGATACGTGTTGAAAGCACCACATCATTATCTTCCCCATCCTCCGCATACCACACCATTGCAGGATTCAGCGTGTCGGGGTGGCTACTCATACACTACATTCTCCTGAAGAGCGTGTATCGGGGATTTCTGTGCCAACCGCACATTTATCCAGCGCCTTTAATCGGTCTCGGTACAAGGCTGCCTTTTCGTATTCTTCCTGAGCTACCGATTGCTCCAGCTTTTTTTTCAGCTGCATCCTGTCCACCAGCACTGAATTGGAGCCTGTAAGACGTTCTGGCAGGGAACCTGTGTAGCTTCCTGTTATTCCCCGCTTTTCCAGAAGGGATTTTAACTTTGGAGCAAAGATATTGTAGCACTCTGGGCAACCAAGCCGCTGGATTTTTTCAACATCACCTTCGTTGGTGCCGCAAACAGGACATTGACGCTGATTTTTTCGGAGCTTGGCAATGGAGTCGAACAAACCGGCCAAGGACATTTCTATCTTGCCATTGCTAGTGGAAAGCCCCCGCTGGGCGGCACATTGCAGGCACAGGTGAACTTCCTTCTGTCCACTGGTACTGACCTGCTGCACCACCATCATGGCATCACGAACACCGCATATATCACAAATCATAGCTAAAATTTCCTCAAGGTATCCAAGGGCTTTTCTTTTCCGGCCTTAATGCTGGGCAGAGCTGAAACAACCACCGACAAAACTAATGTTCCAGCGGCAATGGCAAAGATTCCAGTCCAAGGTAAAACCACAGGAATTTCTTCCAAATAAAAGGCAGGATCCAGCAGCTGCACTGGCACAAATTCACTCCTTGCATAATCCTTGGAAAGGAAATTCTCCAAAAAGGCAAGGAACATATTGGACAGATTATACCAAAAATGGACAAAAATGTTAAGAAGTTCCTCAATGCCAGAAAGAATCTGGTTTACGTTCACGGCACAAAGAATCCCCAAGGGAATACCCAGCACCACCCCTGCCCCACCGGCACAAAAGCCTGTCAGCAAAAAGGCGGTGATAATGCCCTCAGAGGTGGCTCCCACGCTTTTTAAGATGGCGATTTCACGACGGCGCTCCATGGCCAGCATCACCAAGGCGGAGGAAATGTTTACCGAAGCCACCAGCACAATCAAGAACATGACAAAAATCAGCATGATTCTAGTGGAGGCAAAATTCTCGTACTGGGCGGTATTCAGCTGGCTCCACAGTCTCAGGCGGCACTCAGGAGGAAGCTCTTCTTCCACTAGCCAAGCTGTTTCTAGCAGGCCGTCGGAAAAGGCATCCTGCGTTTGAAGTCCCACCAAAATAGTGGAAAGGGAATCTTCCAGCAGGGAAAAGCCTGTGTCAAAGGGAATAAAAACCCACAGAGAATCAAGCTCCTGATAACCGCAGGACACAATTCCTTCCACCGTAAAAGGGGTAATTTTTGGAATTACCTTGCCCGTGGGACTTGTTCTCATGGTTACCAGTCGAATGGTATCTCCAGGCGCTAAGCCAAGATTTTTAGCAATGCCTGTTCCAATCAAGGCACTGCGGGAGGAAGAAAGACTGATTGAACCAGCTTCTGCACTGAACAGCTGGGAAAAAGTAGATTCTGGAGCAAAGATTTCTGGAGGAACGGAGCGGATGGTGGCTCCAGTCCGTCCTTTTACTCCCGCTGCCAAGCCAATACCCTGTCGTTCGGGAAAGGCTGCAGTAACTCCTGGCACCTGCTGTAGCTGCAGGGCTAAATCCTGTATGCCCTGGGCAGTTTCTAAATCAAGCTGAGGGGAATCATCTTCATCCTGCATATTGGTGGAAAAGGTTGAGTCAGTTACCGTTACCTGCATGTGATAGCTGGAAAGCTCCACAATACGGGAGGTAATTCCTTCAATCATGCCATCAGAAACAGTAAGCACCACCACTAGGGGTACCAAGCTCAGGGCAATGCACAAAATGGCTCCTATTAAGCTTCTCCCAGCAGAGGAACCTTGGCCAGACAAGGTCTTTTGGGAGGGAGACAGGAGCATTCGTGTGGCGTAGAGAACAGAAGCTCGTATCCTCAT
This sequence comes from Treponema sp., assembly GCA_017549025.1. Taxonomy (GTDB): domain Bacteria; phylum Spirochaetota; class Spirochaetia; order Treponematales; family Treponemataceae; genus Treponema_F. The sequence continues at coordinate 7,706 of JAFYWB010000031.1, read as the reverse complement.
TGGGAATCCACCCGAGCCAAATGGCCCTTGGTTATAGTATAAATCTGGTCTCCTTTGGAGGCTAATTCCCTGTCGTGGGTTACCAGCACGAGGGTTTTGTGATACTTGTCTACCATGGAAAACAGCAAATCTCCAATGAGCTGGGCATTGGCAGGGTCAAGGTTACCTGTGGGCTCGTCTGCCAGCACCAGCTGGGGATTTTGAATCAAGGAACGAGCCACAGCCACTCGCTGCCGCTCACCACCAGACAGCTGAGAGGGCAAATGATGGAGCCGATGGTCCAGCCCCACCTCATGAAGCAGGGCCTGAGCTGCTTCTGCCGCTTGTTTTCTGGGCATACCACTCATGTAGGCTGGCAGATACACATTTTCCAAGGCAGTGAAATCCTTCAAAAGATAGTGGAACTGAAAAATCAAGCCTAAAAACTGGGAGCGGTAGGCTGCCAGCTGATTTTCTGGCAGACTGTGGACACTGTAGGGCCCCACCACCACGGAGCCAGCACTGGGAGCGTCCAAGCCACCGATAATGTTCAGCAGGGTGCTTTTACCACTACCGCTTTCTCCCACCACCACCACCTTGGTGCCAGCCTCCACCTCCAAATCCAAGGACTTGATGATGGTAAGCTTGTCCAAGCCTGTTATATAAGTTTTTTCCAAACCTTCAATCTTAATAATTACGTCACTCATCGTGGAGCACCTCCGAAAGGGTCATTGCCAATACCTTTCTGCTAGCCACCCAAGAAGCAGCTAGGGCAGAAAAAACACCGAAAATGGTGATAAAGGTGATTTCAGCTGGGAACATTCTGGCAGGAATGCTGGCATACACCTGATACATGGTATTTTCCCGAACAAACATTGCCATGGCAGGATTTGTAGCCATGGTAAAAAGATACTGAATCCAATAGCTCAGCTTTGCAATGAGGGCAAAAATCACGTCCATCTGCACGCACAGCAGCATTCCCAAAAGCAAGCCAGGGATGGCTCCCCCAAGGCCAGTTAAAAGTCCACGAAGAATGAAGATAAGCTGCACCTGTCGTTTTCTTCCACCCAAGGCAGAAAGCACTGCAATTTCAGCTCGTCGCTCAAAAACCATGCGGCGCATACCGTTAAAGATATTTACACCCACCACCACAAAAATCATAAACACCAGCATCATCAGCAGATTTTTTTCCACTTTCAGTGCTCCAAAAAAGGAGCGATTGTAGCTGCGCCAGGATTCTGTTTGAAGACCTGGCAGAGCCTTTTCCAGCTGATAAATAACCTGCATATCCTTTTCTGAATCTGCAAGCTTTAGGGCAAAAAGCTTGGTAGCATCCTTACCAAAAAACTGCTGGCCCGCATCTAGAGAAATGAAGGAATAGCTATTGTTGATTTCAGCGTATCCGCAGGAAAAAATTCCCGACACCACAAAGACACGGTTATCGGAAATCAAATCTACGTCGCTGCCTCCAGAAAGGGCCAACATATTCACGGTGCTTCCCACTCGCAGCCCCAGCTGACGGGCAAGCTGGCTTCCCAACACAATGTAGCCTGGGCGAGACAAATCGAATTCCCCAGAAATCATTTTTACTTCTCGATTAAAGCCAGCGTCCGTATAGATGATGTCTGGTGAAACAGCTCGAATCAGAGAGGCAGCCTGACGACCAGTGGAGCTTGCCAACAAGCTTTGAGCCTCGTACATGGGCTCCACCGCCACCACGCCTAATTCTGGGCGAAAGCACTGCTGCTCAAAGGCTTGTTGGTCAAAATCCTGTGGTGCCGTCACTCGAATGTGGGCGGAGCTGATTTCCATAATGCTATCGATAAAGCCCATCTGGAAGCCGTTCATGACGGAAACCGTAACGATGAGGGTCATAACACCAAAGCAAATGCTTAAGGAGGCAAGAAAGCCTGTTACTGCCGAGCGGCCAGAACGGTCAACCTTGGCAAAACGGCGAGAAACGAAAAAAATCCAATTCAATAGTCTGTTCTCCTTATTTCCGTGCCATCAAGATACACAACTTCAGAAAGCAACCGAGCTCCATTGTATTTAGCCTCAATTTTCATATTGTCAAAATAGCGGGTTTCTGTATAAACACTTTCATCCTGGTATTTTCGAGAAACCAAAAGCACTCCATTTTCAAAATAATCGTAGCCTCCGTGAACATTTCCCGGTCTGTGATACTGAGTTTTCTCCACCAAGGCCCTTCCCTGGTGGGTAATTTGTTTTTCTGTCAAATCCCCTTCTGCAGTATAAAAATATTCCACAATGTGATTTAAGGTCTTTTTTTCATCAATCTCATACACTTCCTCCCGTGTTAAAAGTCCCTCTTGGGAATAAAAGCGTTCAGTTCGTCGTGATTGTGAAAAATCAGTAAGCACCACCTTCTGGCGACTTCGGGAATTTTCGTAATAAAAATACTCCTCTTGCAACGTGAGTCGGGCAGGAAAAACACTCCCTTCAGAAACAGCTTCAGAACCCGACTCCTGCCAGGTAAGACGACTTTGCAGACGATAATTCTCATCGTAAAGATTACGAGAAAAGGTACCTGCTGCACGAGTTACCACAGTCCTACTAGAAAGTGCCGACAAAAAAGCGGTATCCTCCTCATCGTAACGATGGAGTCGAGGCAAGCCCTTTCCGTCGTACAGCAATTCCTCAACAGGCTCCTGCGTTTCTCGCTGTAGCATCGGCTCTGTCTCCAAGGCCTGTCCAACGGAACACAGCAGGACAGAAAGCAGACAGAAAAGACGAGAACATCGCATCAATCCAATCCCAAGAATTCGTCCACGTACTGATTGGGATCAAAGGGACGAATATCTGAGTAGCCTTCTCCAAAGCAAATAAAGGCCACAGGAATACCGAATTCCTTGCCAATGGCGGCGGCAATGCCACCCTTTGCGGTGGAGTCATATTTTGTCAGGATAACTGCATCAAGTCCCACCGCCTGATGGAAAACTTCTGCCTGCCGCAAGCCATTTTGACCAGTGGTGGCATCGATAACAAGAATTTTTTTGTAGCAGCCCTCAGAGGCCTTGGAAGCAGCAACTCGGTCGATTTTCTGAAGCTCCCGCACCAAGTTTTCCTTGTTATGGAGACGGCCAGCAGTATCTGCTAAAACAATGCCGCCACCACGGGCTGCCACTGCCTCTGCTCCGTCAAACACCACCGCAGAAGGATCAGCTCCATGCTGATGGGCCACTACTCGCACTCCCAGCCGCTGACCGTGAAGCTGTAGCTGTTCAATGGCGGCAGCACGGAAGGTATCTGCGGCAGCCATCACCACATTGTATTTGCCGCTTCCCTGAAAAAAGCCAGCCAGCTTTGCCACAGAAGTGGTCTTTCCTACACCGTTTACTCCGAGAACCATGTACACGTTTACCTTTTCTGGCACTGGCTCCAATTCTACGGAACGAACAAATTCCAAAAGGCGGCTTTTCAGTTGCAGCAAAATTCCCCGCTCATCTTCAATTTTCTGGGAACGGCAGTTTTTTTCCAGCTCATCCACTAATTCAAAGACATTTTTTGCCCCCAAATCACCTTCAATCAGCAAGTCGGAAAGCTCCTCAAAAAACTCTTCATCTCGATTCTTGTGGATTCCAAAGAAATTCTTCAATCTTTCTGCAAATTTAGTTTTTGCCATATCTACTCCCGCCTGTAAAAGTTACAATCTATTATTTCTGATTCATTATTTTGTCTTGGCTCGCTGTGGCAACACCGAATCAGCTGCACCAATAAACAATCCCAGCTGCACCGCCAAATTGACTCCCAATCCTGCAGAAAGAATCATGGAGCCAGTGGAAATATTCTTCCAAAGATTGACGGTTTCCTTGCTTTCATACCCTAAAGCCCATCCGTTTGCCATATTTACGTACATACCATAGGATACAAAGCTTGGAATTAGGGAAACTAACAAGGCACAATACGAATTATACATGGCACGACGTCTTTTTTCAATCCGAGCAGAAATTTCCTGAGTATCACGTTTCAACTGAAGATTTAGCTGAGAAAGGCTTGATTCCGCAGTGATTTCCGCCACAAAATAATGAGGCTCCGCTGTTTCTAGGGTGGGCAGAACTGTACCAAAGGCAAAGCCTGTCTCTAGCTCCAGTTCACTTCCCATGGTTCCTTCAGGAATTCCATCAATGTAAACCTGAGCATCAGGAAAATTGTGGGAAGAAAAGGACACGAAAGTTTTGTCCTGTGCTTCTAGGTTTACGGTAGCCAAAAATCTTGTGCTTTGGGAAAAATCTGCCTCAAAGGTTCTGGTACGAAATCCCGCTGACTCCACCTCTATAAAATGAGTGCCTGCAGGCAGCAGCACCTCCTTGTCCACAAATCGCTGAGCAGAAAAAGCCGCTCCATCCACAAAAATCTTTGCAGCTGCAACTGCTTCTGGAGGCTCTATCTGAAAGGCCACCCGTACCATGGGCCTGTTCTGTAGCACTGGCTTTAATTGGCTAGCAAGCTCTTGAGCCAACATCGTAATATCTGTCACCGCAGCCAGTCCTTGGAGCTCTATTACAGGAATTGCCCCAGGATACAGGGTCAACTGTACTGTCACCGCCAAATAATTTCCAGAAGCGGTAATGCTTCCCGTTAAAAGTCCATTGATAGCTTCATCTTTTACGGTAGTTCCAGAAACCAAGGTTTCTGAACTCCACAAAACAATGGCTTCCTGCACCTCTTGTATTCCCTGAAAATCTTTCTGCGTAAGCTGTAGCTCCAGCTCTTTAATCTGGTTATTTTTTTCCTCCAGCTGCTGCCGTAGCTTCTGAATCTGAGCATCCTTTTCCTTGAGATTTTTCTTCAGGCTTTTTTCCGAGTCGGAAACAAACAGCTGCTTATCCCGCTCCTGTATGGCAGCCGTCAAGGAGTTTCCCAAACTTGTCCGCTCCTTTCGCAGCAGCACCAACTTTCGCTCCACAATCTCCTGGGGTGCAAGCACACGAACACCAGTATCAGAAAGATTTTCCAAAATCAACAAAGGCAAGGTGGAAGCAACCTGTTCCAGGGATGAGGTATTTTGAAAAAGAGGGGATTCTAAAGTAAAAGCACTTCCTGCTAGCACCCAATCTGCCACTGATGCAGAAGCAGATTGGGAGGAAGAAGCTTGTTCACACCACAGAGAACTTGATAAAAGGCTTGTAAGAAAAATAAAGACAACAAGCCTTTTGAACATTACACATCGTCCTGGTCATCGGAGGAAAGGGGCTGCCCCTTCCAACGAGCAGTAAGATAAGCTTCGATAAAGGGATCCAAGGCGCCGTCCATTACAGCCTGAATGTTTCCAGACTCATGCTTGGTGCGGTGGTCCTTTACCATGGTGTAGGGCTGGAATACGTAGGATCGAATCTGGTTACCCCAAGAAATGTCTTTTTTTTCGGCGGCAAACTTGGCGTTTTCCTTTTCCCGCTCCTGACGATAATGCTCGTACAATCGGGCCTTCAACATGCTCATGGCGGTGGCTCGGTTCATGAGCTGACTTCGCTCCGTCTGGCAAGCAACCACAATTCCTGTGGGAATGTGGGTAAAACGAACGGCTGAGTCAGTCTTGTTTACGTGCTGTCCACCAGCGCCGCCGGCACGATAGGTATCCACCCGCAAATCCTCTGGGCGAATCTCCACCTCAATGGTGTCATCAAGCACGGGGAACACGTACACAGAGGTAAAGGAGGTGTGGCGGCGGGCATTGGAGTCAAAGGGGCTGATACGCACCAGACGGTGGATTCCAGCCTCGCACTTTAGGTATCCGTAGGCATAGTCACCAGAAACCTGCAAGGTTACTGACTTGATGCCGCCTTCGGCTTCCAGCATGTCCACAGTCTCAATCTTAAAGCCACGATTTTCGGCCCATCGTGAATACATGCGGGTCAACATAGAAGCCCAGTCACAGGCCTCTGTTCCACCAGCTCCTGCATGGATGGTAAGGAAGGCACCGTTTCTGTCAACTTCATCGGAAAGGAGGTTTAAGATACTGAGTTTTTCGTAGGAAGCAAGGCTTTGGTCATAGAGACTCTGCAATTCAGCTTCAACGGAATCATCTCCCGTTTCAATCCCCAACTCGTACAAGGCTTCCATATCATCAGCGGCAGCCATCAGTTCCTTCCAGGGTTCAATCCTGTTTCTCAGCTGCTTGATTTCTGTCATTACCTTTTCAGCCTTGGAGGGATTGTCCCAGAAGCCAGGTTCACCAGACAGATTTTCTTTGTCTGCTATAGCTTTTTCTATGGCAGGAACGTCAAAGACGCCCCCAAACGTTGAGGATGTCCTCTTTTAAAGAGGTAATAGGAATTTTAAGATCTTCCAACATAAGTATAGTTCCTTTTATAAAAAAAATTTTATCTCATTTCAGTGGGCCGTAGGGCAGTACCCTTCAGCAAACATCGTTTCCATCGTTTTTTAGAAAGCTCAGTGAGACACAGACATTCTTGAACAGGGTATTGGTACAGCCTAACAATATCATAATAATCAGTTACCCGATCAATTTCTTTTTTCAAAAGCACCAGCATTTCCTTGGAGATTGAAGAATGCTCCCAACAAGCACGTTGCACCTTCTTAAATCTAAAATGAATAAGAACTGAAGCCAGAGCCTTTGCAGAATCCATTGAACTGGGATCTAAAATGACAGAAACGAACATACATCTAGAATAAAATAAACAAGGAGAATTGTCCATACTACCCTTGCAAAAAAATATATTTTGACGCAATATATAATAATGAAGAAACTAATTTTTGTAATTATCTCTTGTTTGACTATTTCTTTTAGCTTTGCCCAGGACCTGCGATTGATGGTTTCCGATATCCAAGCCCAGTCCCTCAGCAGTCGAGAGATACTGGTTTCTTGGCAACTTCCCGCAGTATCTGCTGAGCTGGATGTATCCCATCTTTCCCTGTTCCTGTATCGAAGCCAGCAGCAAAAAGCCGGGAGCAGTTCTTTGGCAGGGATGGAGCCCTTGGCCATATTGCCCTTCAACACCACCTCCTATACCGATACTCCCGGTACGGAGGAGCTTTTTTACTACACCGTAATTATTGCTCCCTTGGCAGAAGCAGATATTCCAGAGGAAGCTCCCCAGCACCTAGTCATTCCAGACAAGAACACCACGGTTATTGGAGTACAGCTGCTTCCCCATCCCCTTCTTACTCAGGAATTGGCTCAGGAGGTAGTTCAGGAAAAGCCCAATGCTGCCACAGGTATGAGAAATACTCCCCTTCCCTACTTAAAGATGTCTCTGCAATCAACGGATATTCCCATTAATCCAGAGCGAAATCCAGGGTACATCCATGGAGCCACCGACAAGGGAACGGTAAAGCCACCAAATCTGCCTGCTCCCTATATTTTCCGCCAAGAACAGGAGGCTGAAAATGTGGGCGAGGATTTTATCCTTCAAGAGATTATTCAGAATCAGTTTAAGAATGAACAATATGAACTGGCTGAGCAGGCATTGCGAGATTTTCTAAGCATTAACCATTCCAAGGATGCCACTGACCGAGGAACCTTTTACTTGGGAGAAACCTTGTTGTATCAGGGAAAATATCAGCAGTCCCTGTCCTGCTTCTTGCGGGTACAGGACAGATTTCCAGATTTAACTGCTCGCTGGATTCAGGCAGCCCTTGACGGCTACCAGCTTCCAGTTATGGAATAACTTTTAGTCATAGAACCTTTCAGTTATTTTACTAACTGAAAGGTAATGTAATAAGCTTCAACCAACCTGAAAGCTCTT
>JAFYWB010000030.1 GCA_017549025.1 Treponema sp. | reverse complement strand
TATCCAGACGCTGAAAGCTTCAAAGGGAGTGCGGATGGACGTGTACGTGCAAGAAGCTGACGGCCAACGGGTATTCGATATCGAAATCCAATCGGTTATCACCAAGGAAGAAGCTCTACGAGCCCGCTACTACCAAGGCATGCTTGATTTGGACAACCTTCTGAAAGGAAGCGATTATGTTGAGCTGCCCCAAACCTACATCATCTTTTTATGCATGAACGACCCATTTGGATTCAATCTTCCCATTTATGAGCCGCATAGTTACATCGATCCCAACAACCAGCACCCCTACGATGACAAGACCAAGAAAATATTTTACAATGTAAGTAGGTACCAAGATGTAGATGACCCTAGAATCAAGGATTTTTTACAGTACCTGAAAAACAAAACCCCAACAAACGACTTTACGAGGAGGCTGGACAAAATGGTGGAAGAGCTGAAAACTATTGAGGTTGGATTTACCGACTACATCGCCGCTCGTCAGAAGGAGTTTGACTGGTTCCGTCAGGGAAAAGAACAGGGCTATGAAATCGGCCTTGAACAAGGGCTGGAACGTGGAGCCTACGAAAACAAGCTGGGAACAGCGAAAATGTTACTTTCCTACGGTGACTCTCCAGAAAAAGTCGCCATTTGCACAAACCTCCCGCTGGATGTAGTGCTGGAGTTAGCTCATCATCCACTTCAAGAGGTCAGAGAAGATGGGACTTCGGTCTAACTCGTTTAAGATTTCATGCCGGAGGCCATCAAAGAGCTTGCCTTCCACCTGGGTGTAGCCCAATTTTCTCATAAAGCTTTGGGCCTCCTGCCAGGCTTTGGGACTTCTAATCACAGGGTCTGCTGCTCCTGCCACAAAATAGATGGGTAAATCTAGCTTTTCACAGCTCCAGCCCTTGGAAGAATAGGTTTCCTTCAATAGATTAAACAGGCTTTGGTAGCCATTAACTGTAAAATTAAAGCCACAGAGAGGATTTTGATTGTATTCCTCCACCACCTCCTGATTGCAGCACAACCAGCTGTTTGAAAGTCCCCGTTCCCCTACTCGTTCAAAGGAGCCGAGCGCCAGCTTTTGCAGCAATTTGCTACGATGCCGCTCTCCCTTCTTTTTTTCTATTTGACGAGTGAGCCACAGAGCAATTTCGATAAAAGGATTTTTTGAAGGAGAGCCACAAAGCAGTAGCTTGTCTAAAAAGCTATCGTATTTCTTTGCATAACAGCGAGCTACCAAGGAACCCATGCTATGGCCAAAGAGAATGTAGGGCTTTTGGGGAAACTGCTCTTGAACTGCCAACACTATCTGATGCAAATCCTCCACAAGAGCTCCACCAGTAGCATCGTAGGAAAAGCCCAAATCCTCCTGGGAACGAAGACTTTCGCCGTGACCTCGGTGGTCGTGGATAACAGTAACAAAACCTGCAGCAGCAAGATACTTCATAAAATCAAAGTACCGCTCCTTGTGTTCTGCCATTCCGTGAACAAATTGTACCACACCACGAATGAGGGTATCTGGCACCATCACTACAACCTTTAGCTCCAAGCCATCAAACTGAGATTCTATCGTAAAGTCTTTTCGTTCCATAATCTTCCCCTTTCTCTGCTTTTCTGTCAGTAGCAGTTCCCAGAAACAGCACCAACAAGTATACACGAAAAATCTCTCTGATAAAAGGGAAAAATCCTGTGAGGCTTTTAGTTACAGCCACGGATACATTCTCAGGAATGCCTTCCTCTCCTTGCTTCGGCTCATTGTAACAAATCAAAAATTAAGCTATACTGAACTATCTATCTTCCTACTGGAGACAAGGTTGAATTTTTCCTTTTTAAGCCGTTACTGGAGTTTTTATCTCATTGGTGCCAAAAACACCATTTTGTTGGCCCTTATTGCCGTGTTGCTGGGAACTGCCATTGGACTGGGAATTGCCATGTGCCGAATCAGCAAGAACAAGCTGGTGCGTTTTGCTGGTACAGCCTACGTGGAATTTATCCGTGGTACGCCTCTTTTGGTACAGCTGTTCATCATTTACTACGGACTGCAGGCCATTGGAATCCGTTTCCCAGACATTCCCATTATGTCAAAGATACTGGGCATCAATTTTTCTGATTTTATGTCTGGTGTTATCACCATGGGACTAAACTCTGCAGCCTACGTCTGTGAGATTTTCCGTGGTGGAATCCAATCCATAGACAAAGGACAGATGGAAGCGGGACGGAGCTTGGGTCTTTCCTACAATCGAACCCTGTTCCACATCATTATTCCTCAGGCAGTGCGCAATGTCCTGCCCGCTTTGGGAAATGAATTCGTTGTTGTCATCAAGGAATCCTCCATTGTGTCCATCATTGGAATTGCAGACCTGATGTACAAGGCAAACACCGTACGAGGAAACACCTTCCAGCCCTTTGAGCCCTTGCTGGTGGCAGCAGTAGTTTACTTCCTGCTGACCTTCCCCCTGTCCAAGCTTTTGGCCCACATTGAACGGAGAATGAGAAAACATGACTAATACAGCAGAAAACAAGAAGGAACCCATCATTCGGGTGGAAAATCTGGACAAGAGCTTTGGTCAACTTCATGTATTAAAAGGAATTACAGAAGAGATTCACAGTGGAGAGGTAGTGGTTATCATTGGGCCCTCTGGTTCTGGAAAATCCACCTTCCTGCGATGTCTCAACCTTTTGGAAGAACCAGATTCCGGCACCATCGTCTTTGACGGCTACGACCTTACGGATAAGTCCATTCCCCGCCGCCAGAGAGAAAAGAACATTGACTTTTACCGCAGCGAAATGGGCATGGTGTTCCAGCATTTTAATCTTTTTCCCCACAAAACCGTATTGGACAACATTATCATGGCTCCAATGCTGGTAAAAAAGCAGACAAAGGAAGCTGCCACACAAAAGGCCCTTGCCCTGCTGGAGCGAGTAGGACTGGCAGACAAGGCCTACAGCTATCCTCCCCAGCTTTCTGGTGGACAAAAGCAGCGAATCGCCATTGTCAGATCCTTGGCAATGGAGCCCAAGGTAATGCTCTTTGACGAGCCTACTTCAGCTCTTGACCCAGAAATGGTTGGAGAGGTTTTGTCTGTTATTAAGGATTTGGCTAAAGAAGGCATGACCATGGCTGTTGTAACCCACGAAATGCGTTTTGCTCAAGAAGCTGGTACAAGAATCTTCTTCATGGACAATGGCGTAATTCTGGAGCAGGGAAGCCCCGACGCCATCTTTACTAATCCCCAGAATCCTCGCCTAAAGGACTTTTTAGGAAAGGTTCTAAACGACTAAAGAGAAAGGCTTTCAGAACGGGTTCTCCTTCTGAAAGCCTTTTTTATACACAAGATTTTTTTCAAAATAAAAATTAGTGGAAAATGCTGAAATCCCAGCCGCCAAAAAGAGTCTTTTTTATCTCAAAAAATTCAGTGTTATATCGTTCTGTTCCACCAGGAAAGCTCACCACCGCAATAGTTGGGGGATTTCCACCCCGTGGCCGAGAACAGCTTCCAGGATTCAAGATGAGAGTGGCACCGATTTCCTCCCGATGAGGACGATGAGTGTGACCAAAGAAAGCTAAGTCAGCATTCAAGTTTTCTGCCACGGAATGAAGCACGTCGGTGCCTAAATCCACCATGTAACGATGACCGTGAGCCACCATGATTGTTCTTCCAGCCAAACGAAAGCTTACCAAGGGAGAGGCTGTCAGTGTTTTTGCGAGCGGAAGGGGATTTCCATCCTCATCCTCCACTGGCTCTAAGTCTAGGGAAAAGCTTTCTGGGTCACCATTTCCTCTGGCACACACCACCACCGGTGGCAGCGCTTCTCGCAGGGAATCGTTACGAGAGGCTTCTTCCAAGCAGGCTACAATGTCGGCCATGCCATCGCCACAAAAAACCAGCGCATCACAGTCCACACCAAAATCAGTAATGATTTTTTCCACCAGCTCGCAGTCGCCATGGGAATCGGAAACAACCAGGATTTTTCCGCTGCTTTTATGTTCCAGTGCCTCCATATCAGCGAGAGAACCGATGATGGAAGGAGATTCTATACACAAGCTATTCATGCTGCTCCTACCCTTGCCGACGGTCTATGACAAAGTGATTCATGGGACACAAACCTGTTTCAGGGTCAATGTAGCGAGAAACAATCCAGCTTGAACCAGCCAGCTGACGAGCATGGGTCAACAACTCCAAGTCCTGGGGAAAGCCACCTACATACGCAGGAGGTAACAAGGTGAGATAATAGGCTGAACGGGCAATGAGCTGGGGAACATTTTCTTGATAGGTGCCACTTTCTCCCAGAAGCTCACCTTCAGCAGTGGCACTGCTTGGTACATATTCAATGACAATGTCGCTACCAGCCTCAATGCCAAGGATATCATCTTGGGGCATAAGGGAAATAACAGGATACAAAGCTCTTTCCAGCTCGGTTTCCTGCAAGGCAGCCAGTGCCCGATGAGTTCCTTCTGGAGCACCCACCACCACCAAGCCCATGGCATCAGCTTCCTTCAGCATTTCAGAAAGCGCACTGATTCGAGCAGTTCCGCCACGCATAAAGTCTTGAGGATAGATATACGGAATAACGGCGCCCCCCTGTTCTGCCAAGCCCAAGGTTCTTTGGAGCTCCTCCAAGGTGGCTTTTACAAAGGCTTCATCATTGTAGCCATAGCCCAACAAAACAGCAATCTTTCGTGAACTTTCCACGTAGCTTCCAATCTGCTGCAGGGCAATCATATCTTGGTCAGTAACTGGTACTGGGGTAATCAATCGTGCCCCTTCAAAATTCATTGAAAAGGACTTTTGCTTTTCGCATCCAGTTAGGGTAAATAAAATCAATACAAGAAGAACTGGATAAAATTTTTTCTTCATATCACTCACTATACCCTAATCATCGGCAATTCGCAAGGGTACACCACCCTGTCTTGTCTTTCAATCTTTTTTTCAGTATAGTTACGGTACAAGTAATTCTAATGGAAGGAGGCAAAACATGGATAGCGACCCTGGAAGTATCAGCTGTGACTATCACTTATGTTGCTGGACACGCTTCAGCCACCCTACCCCATCTTTAGAAGGACTTGATTATGATTACCTATTGGCAACAGGAAAATGGACGGCTCCTGAAGCGGGAGCAAGAAGAGCTTGACCCACAGCTGAACACCTGGGTAGACGCTCGTTCCGTCACCAGAGAAGATATCCGCACTCTGGAAGAAGAATACCACATTGAACAAGAGCATATTCTGGACATCCTTGACCCCGACGAGCTTTCTCGAATCGAGCGGGAGGACGACTACATTCTAACCATTGCAAGAATTCCCGTTTTTGTTCCCTCTGGAGACATTAGCTATTTTACCGCTCCACTGGGAATTGTGGTGTACAATCGGGTTATTATCACCATTTGCTGGACTGACTGCGAAATGCTAAAGGATATTGCCACCAACAGAATGAAGGGGCTGAATCTAGCGGACTTTCCCGCCTTTATCGTAAAAATCTTGAGTCGAGCAGACACCATGTTCCTGCGATACCTGAAGGAAATAAACCGACGATCCACCAGCATTCAGAACGAGCTGCAGCAATCTGTTAAAAACAACGAGCTGATTCAGCTTTTGAACCTGGAAAAATCACTGGAATTTTTTACCACATCACTGAAAAGCAACCAGCTACTGCTGGAAAAGCTGAGAAAAACCCGCATTCTTACCTTTGACTCCGACGACCGAGACTGGTTGGAGGACGTGGAAATTGACAACCGACAGGCCATCGAAATGACCGACACCTACAGCAACATTCTTGCCAACATGGTGGATGCCTTTGCCTCCGTTATTTCCAACAACTTGAATATCGTTATGAAAAAGCTTACCACCATCTCCTTGATTTTGATGGTGCCCACCTTTATCACCAGCTTTTTCGGCATGAACGTACCGCTGCCCTTTGCTCGGTCTGGGTGGCTAGGCATTATCTGCATCTCCCTCATCTGTCTTGCAACTGCAGTGATAGCGGGACAGGTGCTGCTGAAGGACAAGCCCAGTCGGGTACAGAAGAAAAATAGAAAGACCTTTGCCCAGCGCCGCAAGGAACGCCACATGATTCGCATGATGAAGATTCAGGAGAAAAAGCTGGATAAAATGCAGTAAATCCTGCTAAACGGAGAATTTCTCCAAGGGATAGACCTTAGGCTGCACCAGCTTTACGAGCCTTGAGTGGCGTTTCGATTTTGCCGATGATGAACTGTAACATTATCCTGTACGAGGGATTTTATACTTGAGGTATCCGTTATGAAACGCACTTTTTCTACATTTGTACTGTTTTCCATAATCTTTTTTTCAGCAGCAGCCCAAAATCAAACTGGACTACCACCAATTTGGGAGTCCTCCAATTTACAACCTACTAAGCCACAATCCCCAGAAGACATTTCCATGGTATTGGTGGGTCCAGACACATCTAAGGGCATTGTGTACGACGTTTATTTAATTGGAGAAGATACACAATCCTACACTGCCCGCCGTTGGATTACTCCCTTTGAAATAAACCGCTACGAAACCTCCTACCGTCTATGGTACGAGGTGCGACTGTGGGCCGAAGCCAACGGCTATGTCTTTAACAACCCAGGACAGCAAGGCTCCAGCGGACGACGGGGAAAGGAACCCACGGAAGCAGGAAAATATCAGCCAGTAACAAACATCAGCTGGTACGATGCCATTGTGTGGTGCAATGCCTACAGCGAAAAAAATGGTCGGGAGCCATGCTACACTTACAACAGACAGGTGCTGCGAGATTCCAGCAACACCGCCCTCTGCGACTTGGCTCAATGCAACTGGTATGCCAACGGCTACCGTTTGCCTACGGAGGCTGAATGGGAATATGCAGCCCGCAGAACCTCCAGCGGCTACCAGCGGGGAGACTTGGCCAGCGGTGCGGTGAATGGAAAGGGTGAAAGTGACCCACAGGTAGCTGACACACAGATTGCTTGGTTTGACGGTAACACTAACGGTACTAAGGCAGTAGGTACAGCGGGAGCCAGTGCCACTGCAAGCAAGGCAGGAGCCTTTTCTACAGCCTTTAGCTCAAATCCCCTTCCTGGCTCCGGGAATGGCAATGCCCTTGGTATTTTTGATATGAGTGGTAACGTGCTGGAATATTGCTGGGACTGGTATGCAAGCTATCAGGAGCAAAGCCCAGGAACTTTTAGCACTGGGCCAGAGCTCGGAGCCCAACGAGTGAGCCGAGGCGGTAGCTGGAGTCCCTACACAGGCTTCCTGTATTGCGGAGACCGCTACGCCTACGACCCTAACGAAGCTTACAACTACATGGGCTTTAGATTTGTAAGCTCACGGTAAACTTAGGCTTCCAGCTTTTCCAGCTGAGCCTTTGTTACCTGCCACTGGCCGCCAGTTTTCTCCACCTCAAGAATACCGTAGCAGCCTTCTGCCAAAGAGCCGGGATTCATAATTACGGTGTCGCCGATTTTATCGGTTCCAGCAGATTCATGGATGTGGCCAGTGATTACCGCCAGAGGCTTTGTTTCTTCGATAATTTGACGGAGAGCAGCAGAGCCAACGTGAATGCCAGAGGTGATTTTGTCACATGCAGTGTCTTTTGGGGGATTGTGCATGAGCATAATCATGTTGTCCCAGGAAGCAGCGCCATTGTCAGAAGCTGGCTGGTCACGGATAATCTGAAAGTCTGAAACTAATTCCTCATCGCTGCGTTCGTTGGGTGTGGTGCCAGTGAACTTGGAGCCACCGCCACTACCAGCAAACACTAAGCCCTCTCGGAACACCATGCTTCCCTGAACAGAAATATCTTCTTCTTCCAGCCGCTGTAAAAAAGCTGGTTCGTCGCAGTTCCCCAGCACGGCATAGACTGCTTCGTGGCAATCAATCAAGCGTTTCATGGCAGGCTCTGCTGTTTCTGGAAAATTAAACTTAGCAAAATCCCCACCAAAAAGCACTCCATCGGCTTTTTGGAATTCATCCTTCAGCTGGTGAATGAACACGTCATCATCGTGCATATCAGAAAGCACTAAAAATCTCATTTTTTCCTCCTATTCCTTTGGGAAAGCGGCCTTAAGCTGGGCCATTTGTTGGGCGGTACCTACCGTAATTCGGAGATATTCTTCTATTCCGGGAGTGTCAAAGCGACGAACCAAAATACCAGCTTCTTTCAGGGTTTGGTACACCTGACGACCACTGACTCCAGGCTTTGTTGTAAAGATAAAGTTGGTGGAAGAATCCAGCACCTGCCAGCCGAGATTCCGCAAAAAGGCAATAAAATCATCACGCTGCTCCACAATCTTTTTGGTACAATCCTCGTAATAGCGGATGCTTTGGCAGGCAGCCACTCCAGCCTTTTGGGCAAGCACATCCACGGGAAAGTGATTGAAGGAATCCTTTACTCGATGAAGCACTTGAATCAGTTCTGGGCTGGCAATGGCATAGCCGAGACGCATTCCCGCCAAGGAGAGGCTTTTGGAAAAGGTTCGTACCACCACCAAGTTGGGGAATTCAGCAAGCAAGCTGAGGGCACTTTCTGAACCAAAATCAGCGTAGGCTTCATCCACCACGTGAACACGATTTTTTGGAAGCCGTGACAGCAAATCACGTAGCTGCTGCAGACTCAAGGCAAGACTCGAAGGGGCGTTGGGATTGGCCAGAATGAGGCTGGAATCATTTTCCACAGCAGCGTGAATCATGGCTTCCACATCGAGAGAAAAATCCTGATTCAGGGGAATTTTTTTTAGGGGAATATCGTAGTAGCCAGCATACACAGGATAAAAGCTGTAGGTATGCTCTGGCTGAATCAAGGGGCTGCTGCTGTCAAAAAAGGCGTAGAACACAAAGGACAGCACCTCGTCTGAGCCGTTGCCGCAAAACACCATGTCAGCGGAAATGCTCTGGCTCAAGGGGTGACAGTTAGCCAAAACACCGCCAGTTTGGTTCAAGTGGGCGGCAATAGCGGCACGAAGCTGGTTGGAATCGGGGTCTGCGTACAGAGCTAGAGTTTGAGAAGCCTCCTGAGCATGACGACAAACTGCCTCCACCACGGCGGGAGCTGGTGGATAGGGATTTTCGTTGGCATTCAGCTTGATATATTCTCTGTCCTTGGGCTGTTCACCCGGTTGATAGGGCTTGAGATTTTGCACACGTTGGGCAATCATTATTCCTCCCATGGCATCACAGGGATAACCATCATTGTATTATGTCATTTTCACTTAGGACTTGCAAGTAAGTTTAAAAACATAAACTTTTTCTTAAAAAGATTTACAAACATAAACTTTTTTTTTAACAGCTTGCTCTCATTTAACAAACAGCTTCACCAGAGGAGAAGACTTCAAGCCCTTCCCAATTCCCTTTCATTCAGCTATACTGAATCCGTGAAGAAAAATACTCCCTATGACATACTGTACAGCGACGATTCCTTGGTGGCAGTAAGCAAGCGTTCTGGCCTTTTGGTGGCTCAAGATCGCTACGATGCCACAGCTCCCCGACTGGACTTGGAGCTAGAAAATGAATTTGGCCGACTTTTCGCCCTCCACCGCATTGATAAAGACACCTCTGGTGTGGTGGTATATGCCCGTACCCAAGAAGCCCATCGTGCCGTTTCCCTTCAGTTTCAAAATCGGCAGGTGGAAAAGATTTACCATGCCCTTATCAACGGACGGCCTGCATGGAAAAACCACCACGAAGAAGCCCGACTTTTACCCGACGGAGATGCCTTCCATCGCACGGTGGTACACAAGCGGCAAGGCAAGCCTTCTGTTACGGATTTTACCGTTCTTGCGATTTGTCCTCCCTACACCTGGATTGAAGCCCGCCCCATCACAGGCCGTACCCACCAGATTCGTGCCCATTTGTGGGAAAATGGCTTGAGCATTGTGTGTGATCCCCTTTACGGCGGCAATCAAAAACCAGTGAGACTCTCTGAAATCAAGCGTTCCTGGCGGGGAGACCCCTTTGAGGAGCGGCCCTTGCTGGATCGATTGGGACTCCATGCCTACCAGCTGACCCTGTGCCACCCAGAAACCCAGGAAAACATCACCTTTACCGCACCTTATCCACGGGATATGGATGCAGTCCGCAAGCAGCTGGCTAAAATTCACGGCCAAGATCCCTTGGCTCCCCAAGCACTGTAGCTACCACAAAAAAAGCGTTCAAAGATGCACTATAAGCCAACAGCAGACCTACCTACAATTCCAAGATTTGTGTGCCTGTTGTTGGCATTTTTTATTGGAGCCACAGCAGTAGCCCAAGATTTTACCACGCCGCCTAAGCTTCAGGTTTCCATTGAACCAAGCCTAAACTACAAGGCAGGACGTATTGGTGAATACGTTTTTACTCTAACTGACTACGGAAAGCCTACAGACGACGCTCCAGATGGAACAAAGCAGCTCAGCTATTTGCAGTGGGATATCCAGTCTTTGCTTTTTGCTGGACTAGATTTCGGGTTTCGCTACAAGGCCTTTCAAGCACAAATCCATGGGGAACTGGGCATTCCCATGACAACGGGCAAAATGGATGATTATGACTGGAACAGCACCACGGGCCACCTAACGAATTTTTCCACTCATCCCAGTGACCTTACCAGCCATTTTACCGTAGGTGGACTTGTGGGCTGGGATTTTTCCCTTTTGAAAAAGCGACTTCAGCTTACTCCTGTGTTGGGCTTTAGCTGGCAGAGAACTGCACTGGAAGCCTACGACGGTTACTATCAATACGTAGAAAACAATACAATTCCTTGGACAGAGGATATAGAAAAAAAATATTTTACGGGAAGGGTTATCACCTATGAGCATGAAGTGTTCCAAATGGATTGTGGTGTTAGAGTTACCTACAACCACAGTCCACGACTTTACTTCAATCTGGAAGCTGCTCTTCATCCCATTATTGCTGTCTTTGGATATGACGACCACATTCTCAGGAATACACAATTTTTAGATTATGATATGAAGGGCACTGTGGACTTTGGAGCAGCATTGGGGATGGGCTATCAAGTGGTGCCCAAGCAATGGTTTACCCTCAAGCTCCACTACGATTACCTTCCAGTGGTGACAGGACTGAACTATCAGAAAAGTTCAGATCAGAAATTCTACTACCCAGACCCACAAACCAGAGGTGGAGCCTCCCACTGGTTTGTGGGAGTGACTTTAGGCTGGAAATTCAATCTCTTTCAATAAGCCTTTATCTGTCTAAAAAAAAGACTTCAACTTCCCATGGATGAGGAAGCTGAAGTCGTTCAGGTTGAGAAACCTTAAATTTTTCTCGCTTCTAGATAAAACCGTTTTTCGCTGGCTTCACCCATGGAAAAGCTTTTCCGTGGCAAAGGTCCGCCTCCACCGATGGTACCAAAAAAACTGTCCTTGGCTACGGGAGGCAGCAGAATGGACAAGGCACCATCTTGGGCTCCCAAACGGAACACCTCATCACTGCCGTGGATGTAGTCAATTTCTGAGTCAGCCTTTCCTGTAAGGAATTCATCCAGCACCGGCTGCAAGCGACTGACAGCCAATTCCTTGATTTCAGTTTTAAGACAATAGAAGTGCTGCGTTCCAGATTTATCCACAAAGACAAAGCCAAAATTGTTGGTGGAGTGTTCCACCAAACTAGCCAATTCTTCTGCAGAAGCAACAGCTTCAACAGCTCCCCCCAGCTTGCTTTGGCAAAAATCCATAACAGAAGCTGCCTCTACACCGAACAGTACTCGATGGATGGGCTCAAAGGTAAGGCCCTCATCGTAAATATTTACAATTTCTACCAAGGCATATCGCAAGGCACAGGCTTCCAAATCAGCAAGACTTTTTCCTGTAGCTAGCTCCTTTTCTTTAAACTCATCCCACACGGCTTTTGCTGTGGCAAGACTGTGGTTTCCATCCCCCACTGCAAAAAGGAAGGTATCTCCCAGAGCACTGGTATTTTCCTGTGCCAGCTGTTCCAGTGCAGTGTAGCAGCTATCCAAAAGGGAACCATCCACAGAATAGCCCACAATGGAGCCAGCATTCATCATCAAATCTCCCTGATACAGGGGCGCAACTGACTGAGACTTTACCGCCTTACCACAGGCTTCCACCAGCACACCGGCCTTATCGTTTACCAGCAGCATAATGTGGGGCAGCTCCAAGGTAGCTCCACGGCGAATTTCCATGCGGGGAGGAATACGATCTGGAATGGTGGCTTCTGTGGCACGAATCAATGCCTTAGAAAAAGGCTTCCACTCATAGCTTTCCAAATCAACTGCCACCATCAGGCCCTTTCGTACTCGACCATACTGGGTGGTTCGCTCCAGATAGATAAAGCCTTCATAGGGCTCACGAAAAATCCCTTCTGCAAGGTAGCTTTTCATGGCACTGCGAATCTGCTGAATTCGCTGAGGTTTGTCTTGGTCATTCAAATAAACCTCTGGTAAAATCAAATGCAGAGTAGACGCACCAGCTGCCTCCGCCTCTGAGCGCTTCCAGTAATCCCTGTCTTGGGTGTACTGGTCACAGGCTACTACCGCCCACTGCTTTAGGGGAATTTCTTTCTTTGGCAACAAAATTTCTGGAACAATAAGACCGAATGGGGAAAAGTTTTTCATAAATCGAGTATACCGAAAAGGGATTTTTTGTGCTACTATAACCCTTACGGAGGTTGTATGGGCGGATTTGCCATGGATTTTTCACAAAATCAGCAGTTGACTCAGCAAATGCATCTTTCCCCCCAGATGCTTCAGTCAGTGAATTTTCTCATGATGAATCACCTAGAGCTTGCCGCCAGCCTCTACGAAGAGGTTCAGAAAAATCCTGCATTGGAAATTGTCCGTGATGCCCAGCTGGACATTGAGAAGGTTCGTCAGCGGGAAAAAACTCGCAATCGGGAGGAGTTTTCCTTTTCAAAAAATCCCCCAGATGCTGCCACTAATTTCCAGCAGTTTTTAGAAAGCCAGCCCGATACCACGATGGGCATTCAGCACCAACTGTGGCAGCAGTACCAGCTTTGTACCAGCCATAATTCCAAGCTTGTGCTGGCAGAACGAATTATTTCTACCTTGAATTTCCAAGGCTTTACCCAAATAGCTCCCATTTCCCTGCTTGATGAAAACAATCCGAAGGAAACTCCTGCCCTACTAAAACAGGTTCTTGCAGAAATCCACAATCTAGAACCAGTGGGCTGTGGCACCAGCTGCTCAGAAGAAGCCTTGTACGTGCAGGCTCTGTCTCGCTGTGAAGCTGAAGCAACGGAAAGCGAAAACAAACGAGGAAAAGCAGCCACGGCACTAGCCCTCTTTCTTTTAGCAGGAAATCTTTCTTTGCTGGAGCGGCTACGGATTCCAGTAATTGTCAAAAAATTAAAGGAGCTTCAGGAAGCTGACTCAGCACCTTTGGAGCCTCCAGAATCCACATGGAGCTGGACCATTCAGCCCCAGCTCCATCAGCTTCCATCAAAAATCACCGAAGCCACAGTGGAAGCAGCTATCAGCTTTATCAAAAGCCTTGATCCCCTGCCAGCCCGCCAATTTTCTCCAGTACAGGGCAGCTTTATTTACCCAGAAATCACGGTGGAACGCTACCAAGATGGAGATGAACTAGGCTTGAAGGTTCAGCTGAACCACCGACTGCTTCCAGAAGTCATTCTTTCTCCCACCTTTACCCAGCTGAAGGAACAGGGAGACAAGCTTTCCAAGGAAACCCAGCGTTTTGTAAAAACCTCACTGAAATCAGCCCAGGAGGTGCTGCAGTCACTGGATTTTCGTGAAGACACCCTGAAAAAAGCAGCTTCAGCCCTGGTGGAATTGCAGCGTGATTTTTTTCTGTTTGGTCCACGAGCCCTTCGTCCCTTGAAGATGAAGGACATGGCAGAAAAAATCAAGGTTCACGAAACCACCATTTCTCGACTAGCCAACGGAAAATACCTACGCTGCCAGTGGGGAATCTTTGAAATCAAGTACTTTTTCTCAAATCAAGTGGATGCAAACCAAAGGGAGCTTTCCAAGGAAGGCATTAAGGCTATGCTGAAGGAAATACTGGAAGAACATGCTGGTAGCGAAAAATCTTTATCGGACCAAAAGCTAGCAGACCTTTTGACCCAGCGGGGAGTGAAAATCGCCCGCAGAACTGTGGCAAAATATCGACAGGAGCTCAACATAGACTCCTCTTTTGACCGAAAATAACATATACTTGCAATAGATTTTAGTAAGGAAAAGGAAGCCCATGAATATCAAGCACTTGCTTTTTGACCTCGACAATACTCTCTATCCTTCCACTGCCGCCATGGACCAAGGTATTACCCGCAGAATGATCGGTTTTGTGGCTGATTTTTTGGGACTGGACTTTCAACAGGCTACAGAACGGCGGATTCAGCGGCTTCCCTTTTACGGCACCACCTTGGAATGGCTTAAAACTGAGCATGGCCTTACAGACATTGAAGCATATTTTAACGCAGTTCATCCGCCAGAGGAAATAGACGAGCTGAATCCCGACCCAAACCTGCGCCCCTTGCTTCAGTCATTGGAGCTTCCCATGACTATTTTAACCAATGCACCCCTGTGCCATGCCCAGCGGGTTCTGGAATTCCTCAATGTTGTAGACTTATTCACTAGCATTCACGATATTCAAAGCAACGGATTTAAAGGAAAGCCCTATCCAGAAGCCTATCACAAAGCCCTTACCACATCAGGCTTTGACATTGCAGAAACAATCTTTTTTGACGACCACAAAAAATACACCGACGGCTACCAAGCCCTAGGCGGACAGGCTGTGTTGATACAGCACCCAGAACAGGCTGGTCACAAGCATCCTTTAGATAGCCTTTCTTCACCAGAACGCTTGCCCCAGCTGGTAATTCCATCGGTGTATCAGGTACCTCAGGTGCTGGCTCAACTTGCAGCCCAAAATTAAGCGGATTAAGCCGATTAAGCGGTGATTTTCAGCCGCACCGTCTTAATTCGTCGTTGGGCCTGATCTTCCACCACAAATATTCGAGCCCCATCCCGAAAAACTTCCCCCGTGGAAGGTAGATACCCAAACTGCTCCAAAAGCCAGCCTCCCAGTGTGTCGAATTCCTCTGATTCACAATGGAGACTAAAAATCTCATTTACGTCCGCCAGCTTCAAATCTCCTGGCAACAGAAAATCTGTAGCGGACAGAATACGGATTCTTTTTTCCGGAGCCACCTCACGGCTATACTCATCGGTCATGCGGCCCATTACCGCATTCAGGATATCATCAAGGGAAACAACGCCGCTGATGGTTCCATGCTCGTCCACTACCGCCGCAAAGCTAGCTCTGTCCACTTTGAAGGTGTGCAAGAGAGAAACGGCGGACTTTGTTTCAGGCACAAACAAAAGCTTTGTCATAAAGCGGCGGGCAAAGTCCTTTTCCTCCCGATTCCCTTGATAAAACAACAGTGTCTTGTAGTGGAGCAAGCCCACGTACTCATCCTTGTTTCCCTCCTGTCCCTGCACCGCATCGTACACGGGAATGCGAGAATAGCCGCACCTGTTGAAGATTGCCGCCGCTTCTTTATAGCTGGCATCACTGGGAATTCCCTGTACAAAGGAACGATGGCGAGTTATGTCTCGTACCTTTAAGTCAGTAAACTCAAAGATTTTGTACAGCATATCCTTTTCATCTTTTTCCAAGGTTCCTTCTGCATTTCCCAAGGCGATGAGAGTTTTCAGCTCCTCCTCCGTTACCAAGGGGGTATCCGATTTCCAGATTTTGTCCACCAAGGCCCCAACCCCACGAGTCAGGCAGGAAAAAAGCCACACCAAGGGAAACATAATTTTTTGGAGCACCAGCAAAGGTAAGGATGCTCTACACGCCATGGACTGGGGATGCACGGTTGCCATGGTTTTTGGCAGCACCTCACCAAACAAAATGATGATGATGGTCATGACCACAGTGGCAGCTCCCACGCCCCCTTGTCCAAAAAGAGATACCGCCAAAGCAGTGGCAGCAGAAGAAGCCAAATTGTTTACAAAATTGTTTCCAATCAAGATAGTGGTTAAAAGTCCATCAATATCAGACTTTAAAGTAGCCACTCGCCGAGCTCCCGCCATCTTATCCTTTATCATTTGTCGTAGCTGTACCTTGGAAATAGACAGGAGAGCTGTTTCCGAGGAAGAAAAAAAGGCAGAGGCTGCCACCAAGGCCACCAAAAGAATTGCAGTCAGAATAATGGTCATGGGGCCTCTCTTTTTATGTGGATGGTTCTAATTCGAGTGGCGGAAGCTTCCTTTACGGTAAAAATCAAGCCCTGCTCCTGATACACATCACCACTTTCTGGTACCTTATCAAGCTTTTCACTGAGATAGCCTGCCAGAGTTTCGTAGAATTCCGAGTGAAAGGAGCAGCCGTATTTTTCAGATACCTCAGATAAGCGGATGGCACCATCCACCAAAGCTTCCCCTTGAGCAAGCTCCACGGTTTGGGGCAACCGAGCCTTGTAGAATTCATCGCCCACGGTACCGAAAATCTCACGAGAAATATCCTCCGTGGTCAGGATTCCATCTGTTCCAGAATATTCATCAATAACCACTGCCAAGCTCTGGTGATTTTCCCGTAGCATTTGCTGAACGGAGGACATTTTTTTAGAACCCACAATGTACAAGGGTGGACGCATAATGTCCTGTACAAAGAAAATCTCTCCCTGGCCTTGATGAAACATCATGTCCTTTACATATAAAATTCCCACAATGTCATCAAGGTTTTGACGATACACAGGAAAACGAGAAAGTCGTGAACGCTGAGCCAGCTCGATGATGGATTGATAGCTGGCAGTAAGATCAATAGCCACAATGCGGGTTCTGGGCACCATAATGTCCTTGGCAGCCAAGTCGGTAAAGCGAAAAACACGATGCATCATCTTCTTTTCGCTTTGCTCCAGCACCCCTTCTTCCTCCCCTACATCGATGAAGTTTTTGATTTCATCCTCCGTAAAGGAAACAGATTTTTGAGCCGTCTTTATTCCCAAAAGCCGAGCCACTCCACGAGAAATTCCAGAAAAGATGAACACCAGTGGAGAAAAAAGCTTCATGCAAAAGGAGATGAGACCAGAAAATAAAAAGGCAACTGGCTCTGGGTGACGACTTCCGATAGTTTTTGGGGTAATCTCACCAAAAATCAGCAGCACCACGGTAGATACCACCGTAGCAATACCAACACCAGAGGAACCAAAAAGCTTCAGTGCCAGAGAGGTAAGTAAGGCGGTAATGGCAATGTTCACAATATTATTGCCCACCAAAATCGTGTTCAAAAGACCTTCCCTTTGATCCAGCAGCTTGCCTACACGAATGGCGCCCTTGTTCTTCTTTGAACGGAGAAAACGAATACGTAATTTATTGATTGAAAGAAATGCACTTTCCGATGAAGAAAAAATCATGGAAAGAACAATAAGGGCCACCACTAACAGCAGTAGCCCCACAAGACCTTCGGCTACAAGTCCCTGTTGAACAAGAACCGAAGGAGGTTCCGACGGAATGGAATCAGAATCCACTATTCCATACCCTCTGCGGACAAACCAGCACTTTCATTTACCATGGCATACGCGTCGATGGTCATCTGGATAGAAGCAGCCATCTCACTGTCTGGGGCACAGGCCAATGCTGCAGCCAAGAAATTCATCATGTTTTCAGCATCACCAATAAGTGAGGCAAAATATGCAGACTGATAGTACAATTCCTGCTGCTCCTCAGGGCTACAGAAGCCTTCGTCAATGGGAGCCAACATGGCAGAAATAGCACCATAGGCATCACCAACATACAGGGCCTCTGTTGCTGCGGCATAAGCATTCAGAATGGAATATTTTCCCCGCTTGCCACTTTCGTTGTTGGGATCAAGCTCTGGAGCCATGGCATAGTAGTCAGCCAGCAGGTAGCTGTAGGTAGGTTCTGTTGCCTCATACAGCTCATCGATGGCATTCAGCTTCTTTACACCGCTACTGGAATCAATGGCCTTTACCAAAGCCTTAATCTTGTCACGATTCTCGTTGTTTTCATTGATTACAGCCATAAACTGCTCAGGTGTGGTAACGGTGGCGTCATAGGCAACAACACCATATACATAGCCTTGAGCGGTGGCCAAAATCATTGCTGGCATTCCACCTTCAGTAACGGAAAAGTTCATGGCTGTTCCAATATCCCGTTCCAGCTGAGGCATAGCAGCTTCTGCAGCCTGCTTCTGCTCATCAGTGGCATCTTCTGGAACCTGTACAGACATCAACCGAGACTCAGAAAAATCCAAGTGAACAAGCACGTAATCCTTGCCAGCAGTCTTGATAAAAGACTCGGTATCAAAGATTGAACTGCGAAGCTGGGTGCTTACCCCATCGGTATCCTCACTACTGAAGAACAGGAACAAATCCTTTCCTTCCTTGGAGGCTAGCTGCTGACCTTCCTCATAATCAGAAACCCAACCGGTGGGAGCGCTGGAACAACCAGCCAAAACAAGAAGCACGGCCAAACAGGCAGCAACTCCAGACAAAAATCTTTTCATTTCAAACTCCTAGGAAGCCCCGAACATGGGGCCTCATAATTAAATATATAGTTTTTACAGGAAATATGACACACCTGCGGCAAAAATATTTTGACAAGAGCTTTGCTTCTTGCCAATGCCACCGTTGCCAGTCACATTGCCCATCAAGAAGGGAGTTCCCTTCTGCAAGTCGGGGCCCATAGTTCGCTCGCTGTGTCCCATCTTACCCAAAACACGTCCGTCGGGGCTGGTCAACCCTTCGATGGCGTAGGCAGAACCGTTGGGGTTGTCAGGCTCGCTGGCAGCCACAGCTCCGTTCATGTCCACGTACTGGGTGAAAACCTGTCCCTTGCGGAACAAGTCACGAGCCAGCTCCTCGCTAATGATAATGCGACCTTCTCCGTGAGAAATAGGAACCCAATGCAAAACATCATCTACAACAGAAGGATGAGAAGCCCAAGGAGACAGGGCTGATACCAAACGAGTTCTGGTAAACCGAGAAATATGGCGACCGATGGTGTTGTAGGTCAAGGTAGGCATACTCTGTACTGGCTCCAAAATCTCTCCGTAGGGCACCAAACCTGTTTTGATGAGGGCCTGGAAACCATTACAAATACCAAGAACAAGTCCGTCACGGTTTTTCAGCAGCTCCATCACCTGGTTGCTGATTCCAGGCTCACGGATAACGTTGGCGATAAACTTTCCAGAACCATCTGGCTCATCACCAGCGGAGAATCCACCAGAGAAAGCAAGAATCTGAGCCAGACCAATTTCTTTGGCCAGCTCCTTCAAGGATTCAGCCAAGGCAGCGGGAGTATTGTTTCTAAATACAAGAATTTTAACTTCACCACCAGCCAGCTGGAAGGCACGCTTCATGTCGAACTCGCAGTTTGTTCCAGGGAACACAGGCAACAGGATGCGTGGCTTTGCTCCCTTGAGAATAGTGATAGCATCTGCTGATTCTGCCACCACTGCTCCAAGGCCCTTTTCCCGAGCCTGCTGAAGACTTTCGTGGATACCAGTGGCAAAGCCAGGCAGTGGCTGCTGCTGAACACCAGAAACAGGGGGGAATACCTTTGCCAAGGTGCCTTCCCAAGCAGCCTCCAATTCCTCAAGCTTTACGGCTACAAGGCCGATGCCAGGCAAATCTGCAGAAAGCACTGGCTCGTCCACAGTCTTACCTAATTCGTGCACAGTATTTTCTACAAAGCCTGCTGCCACAAAATCAGCTGCACTTAACTCTTCCTTCAATTCCACAATGATGGAACCATAGGCTGGCACAAAGAGGGCTGCAGCCTCGGCAGGAAGCGCCTTTTCTGTTACACCAGCTACAAGAGGAATAGAGCCCTTCATGGACAAACCGATTTTATTACCAAAGGCCATTTTTGTTACAGCCTCTGCAATACCACCAGCACCAACAGGATAGGCGGCAGCTACCTTGTCTGACAGCTGATACAGAGCCTGAGCATTTTTATTGAAGATTTCAAAGTTGGGGTCAAGACTTTCACCGTAAGGTACGGAAATAACGTATACCTTGTGACCTGCTGCCGCAAAGCTTCCGCTCCGCACTCGCTGCTGATTTTCTGTTGCCACAGCAAAGGACACCAATGTAGGTGGAACCTTGAGCTCTTGGAAGGAGCCAGACATACTATCCTTTCCACCAATGGCAGCAGTACCACAAACCTTTTGTGCTTCCAAGGCTCCCAACAGGGCAGCAGCTGGCTTTCCCCAAGAAACCTCATCGATGGTTCGCTCAAAATATTCCTGGAAGCTTAAACGACAGGTAGCGGGATTTCCACCTAACGCTGCAATCTTTGCCAAGGATGAAAGCACTGCCACCTGGCCTCCGTGCCAAGGACTCCACTGGGCAACCCGTGGATCATAGCCATAGGACATGAGGCTTACGGTACTTGTTTCACCATTCAACACAGGAATTCGGGCTGCCATTCCAGCTTCTGGAGTGGACTGGAATTGTCCACCCAAGGGGAACAGCACAGTACCAGCACCAATGGAGCCGTCGAACCGCTCGGAAAGTCCCCGCTGGCTACAACAGGCCAAATCTGCCATAAGATTTTTCCAAGATCGCTCCACTGCATGAACCAGCCAGCTACGAGCAGTTTTTACAAAGGAACCAGTATGCTCCAGCTCCTTCTTGGAGTCTGACTCAGTATCTGTAGCATGAGTAAAGGAATCAGCTACCACAGCCAAGGGCCGAGTCAAAGGAGACTCTTCTGCACAGGGAGACTGAATGCGAGCAGCTGCAGTACGAGTAGCACCTGCTGTATCAAGGAAGTTTCTATCAATATCAACGATAGTTTGGCCACGCCACTTCATGACCAAGCGATTGGTATCAGTAACACGAGCAATAACTGCGGCATTCAAATTTTCTGCGGCAGCGGCGGCCATCAAAGCCTCCACATCACTTTCTCGTACCACCAAGGCCATTCGCTCCTGGGATTCGGAGATTGCCAGCTCAGTTCCGTTCAAGCCTTCGTATTTTTTAGGTACAGCGTCCAGATTAATGTCCAAGCCAGGAGCCAATTCACCAACGGCTACAGCTACACCACCAGCACCAAAGTCGTTACAGCGGCGAATCATACGACTTACCTGAGGATTGCGGAACAAACGCTGAATTTTGCGTTCCTCCACAGCGTTACCCTTCTGTACCTCAGCTGCGGCCTCCACTACGGATTCCACAGTATGCACCTTGGAAGAACCTGTTGCTCCACCAATACCGTCACGACCAGTTCCACCACCAACAAGCACCACCACATCGCCACATTCAGGCTCCTCACGCATAACCATGTCGGCAGGAGCAGCCGCAATAACGGCCCCCAGCTCCATGCGCTTGGCCTCGAAGCCAGGGTGATAGATTTCTGCCACCTGACCAGTAGCAAGACCGATTTGGTTTCCGTAGGAGCTAAATCCAGCAGCAGCCTCACGAGTAAGCTTCATCTGGGGCAGCTTTCCTGCACGAGTTCGTTCCACAGGCACCGTGGGATCTGCAGCACCAGTTACACGGAGAGACTGGTACACCCAAGAGCGGCCAGAAAGGGGATCTCGGATGGCACCACCAATACAGGTAGCAGCACCACCAAAGGGCTCGATTTCTGTAGGATGATTGTGGGTTTCATTCTTGAACATCAAAAGCCAGCGTTCAGTACGTGGCTCTGGATGGGTATATTCCACATCGATATAAATAGAACAGGCGTTGATTTCGGCAGAAAGCTCAATGTCATCAAGCTTGCCGTGTTTTTTCAGATATTTTGCTCCGATAACTGCCATGTCCATGAGGGTCACTGGCTTATCACTGCGAATTACACCGCAATTAGTGGCGTCGCTGTACATTTCCAGCCGCATATCCTTGTAATTTTCCCAGGACTTTTGGAACCGCTGGGCGAAGGGGCCTTCTTCGATGGAAACAGATTCAAGCACCGTGTTGAAGGTGGTGTGACGACAATGGTCTGACCAATAGGTATCCAGCACTCGGATTTCTGTTTCTGTGGGATTGCGTCCTTCCTTGCGGAAATATGACTGAAGGAAGGCCAAGTCGGCCATATCCATAGCCAGTCCCACTGATTTGTGGAAGCCTTCCAACGCAGCCTCATCCATAGTGATAAAATCCTGTACTTCAGGAATAGCTGCAGGCTCGGAAATACTCATAGCCAGAGTTTCTGGTACATCCTCAGAAGCAAGACGAGAATCTACGGGATTAATAAGATAATTCTTGATTTTTTCTATATCAGCAAGGCTGATTTCTCCACGAAGAATTACCAGCTTTGCACAACGTACTTGAGCACTTTCTGTAGAAGCGTTTTCCAAGCCTGCCTGCAACAAAGAAAGACACTGCTGGGCAGAGTCAGAACGCTGATCGTACTGGCCAGGAAGATATTCCCAAACAATAACCTGATCCCCTTCCTCCAAGTCCAAATGTCTAAAGCTAAAGAAATCACTTTGAGGCTCGCTAAAAATACGAGTAGCTGCCAGCTGGGCCACATCAGGATCCAGATGGTCAATATCGTATCTGTTCAAATAGCGGACGCTGGCAACACCAGAAATCCCCAAGAACCCAGTCAACTCACTGCGGATTCTCTCCGCCTCATTCTGAAAGCCTGGCTTTCGCTCTACATAAATACGGAACATTTTACTATTGTACGGGTAATGGGGAAAAAATTCAACAAGAAGGTTCTCGAACATCATCCCGGGAGGCTGAATCCCAGCCACATTCCAATAGTCTCATCTACAATGACGGGGCTGCCAATAGCCCACCCTCGCCTTACGCTGAGCAAGCTCAGAGGGCGGCGATGGCAGGCACCCATTGGCAGCCCCTCCACTTTAGCTGATGGCTGCTGGGTGGGGCTTCAAGCTTGCGGGCTACTGCTCGATAGCTGGTAGATAGGGAGCGACGGCTAGCCGGAAAATCGCGATATATTGAGCGATTTTAGCGAGTTTCGGTTGAGCCCCTGCGAAACCGCCTGCGAAGCGATGGCAACTTTCGTTTTTTTTTGGGGGGGCTGATTCTAAAGGCTGGATACAAAATTATTAAAAAAATCTAGTTTTTTCTGGCAAAAACGCATTTTTTTGCACGTTCAACCCTATAATCTATATGTAAAGAAAAAATTTGGAGGAATAATGTTAACAGAAGCAGAACTGCAGAAAAAGTGGGAAAGCCTCACCTTTACTGACGATTTTATCTTTTCTAGAGTTATGCACGACGAGCATATTTGTCGTCAAGTGGTGGAACTGATTCTTGAAGTACGGATTGGAGAAAAATTTTCTCCAGGGTTCTTAGGGGCGGG
>JAFYWB010000029.1 GCA_017549025.1 Treponema sp. | reverse complement strand
TGCCGAATAATTTTATCTTATAAAAAAGGAGTTTACCTTTGAAAAAGATTTTTAGCTTTGTTGTTGCACTCTCTTTTACTCTAGGAGTTTTTTGTAATTCCCCCAAGGATTTTGTCTGTTTAGTTACTGGAAAACTTTCGGAAGGAAATAGGCAGCTTTTGCAACAGTATCAGGAAAAGATGTCATCATCTGGATATAAGGAGCTGGCTGAGTATATTGGTCATTTTTTGGAGGATTCATTTGGCTCGGGATTTGTTTATTATTCAGTAGAGGGAAAACCTTTTATTGTTACCAATAGGCATGTGGTTTCAGAATATGATACTGTAACGGTTTCTTTCGAGAATGAAGATGGTTCAGTTTCTGAATTCAAAAACCTGAATATTTTTGCTATGGATGAAAATGTTGATGTTGCAATTATTTCCCTTCCAGAAAATTTCACTCGGCTAGGTTTGGAACTTGATACTAGTGGTCTTCATGATGGAGATGAGGTGTATTCAGCTGGATTCCCTGGCTTAGGAGACGATCCATTGTGGCAATTAGGAAAGGGTATTGTTTCTAACTCCAAGGCTCGGATAAAAGAGCTGCTTGACCCAGCAATTTCTACATTGATTCAACATACTGCAGAAATCGACGGGGGAAATAGTGGTGGTCCTTTGCTGATCCGAAATGAAAAATCTGCATCTGGCTATACGGTTGTTGGTATCAACACATGGAAAGCAGTTTTTAGACAAAATACCAATTATGCAATTCCTGCAAAGGTAGTTGCAGACTTTGTGGAAAAAAATGCGTCTGGAAGTGCTGTAATAAATATGGATTCACGGGTTAATGCTCTAGTGGATACTGTTATGAAAGACGTAGATTCTTTCCATGAAGTAACACGCTTCATTTCTAAGAAAATGATTGCAGATTTTGGGTATGAAGCCTTAAAGTCAGTATTGGAACGAGCTCCCAACGAGGTGCGTTCTTATGTGGTGGATTCTTTTGCCTATAATCCTTTAGATGGAATCCGTTGTAGCTTGGCTTATTGTGTGTGGAATTCCTTCCGTTCCGCTGAGGGTGAATACAAAATGCCTATTATTGGAACACCTTTAGCAAATGGAAATACTTATTCTGTAGAATTTAATCCTGGGACAGAAAATTCTATAACCAGCTTGTGGATTCAAGAAGATGGTCAATGGAAGATGAATGATTTTGGAGGATTGAAATTAGCAAAAAAGACGGAAGCTGAAAAGGAAAAGAAATCTAAGAAAAAAACTTCATTCTACATAGAAAATATTGGCTTAATGGAAATTTCTGCCAATTATATTCATTCTCTATCTTTGGAAAGGCCTGGATTCAATATTCAAGGTGCTCTCAATTTAGATTATTTGAATTTTGGTCTTTTCATCCAAAATCAAAAGGTACCCTATGAACTAGATGGATGGACTTTTGAGGAATCAGTTACAACTATGGGACCCTTTTTAGGACTAAAAATTCCCATGCTGATAGATTCTTTTATTGTAGAACCTTTTGTCTATGGAAGAGTGGGACTGGTAAACTTTCTGAATACTTTTGAGACAAACTTTAATATGATTACCTTTGGCTTTGGTGGAGGAGTGAATGTGGGATATGAAACATCATTAGGTTTCTCTCCGTATCTAACAGTAAAGTATAGCTTTATGCCCTTTGCCCTAAAAGATTTTGATAAAACAAAGATATCAAATCATGAAATTGGAATTGGACTTGGATTCAAGTTCCTTTAAATACAATTAACCAAAAGAAAGGAGACTTTTGTGAAAAAAATTAGTTTTGTAGTTTTATTAACTGCAATTATTTTGGGAATTACCGGTTGTGCAACTGGTGGAATGACTGTTCGATCAGCCCAGCAGGCCATTGAAGATGGTAAATGGGGAACACCAGAAACTCACACATTGTTATTTGGTGTGGCTGGGGAGGATGTGCATCTGTCTAGTGAGCTCTTGCAGCAAAATCCTGAGTTCGGTTACAAATTTATCAGTCCTGTTGCAGTTCAGGTTTCAACTGTAATTCTAATAGTTCCTGTGGGAACAGATCGCTTCTTTCTTCCACCTCAACCAGTTGGCTCCCAATTCAAGGAATTTTCTTGGGAAAGTACAATTGGTTCTACGACAACAACTTATTACGAGGGAATTGGTGGGGTAGACATAGAGCTTTCTAAGCCAGGCTTGCAATTCTATGGTGAAGATGACGAAAACCACACTGAAGAATTGAAGACGCTAGAGAAAATGGGAAAATATTTTACAGGTTCCAGTTGGGAGCTTGCAATTCTCAAGAGAATGGAGGAAATTTCAAATGGTCAGTAAGAAGTTTATTATTTGTTCGTTGATGTTTGTTTGTTTATTTTCTTTTTTGAATGGTGAGACTATTAAAGATGGTTCTCTTAAAGCTCCAGGATCAAAGAAAGTTATTCTTGTAGGTAAGGTTTCACTTAAAAATCCTATAGATTTGGAAGCCCGACGAGAAGCCTTTAAAACACAGTCAATTCTACAGATTATGTCTACTCCTGATAATTTCTATGTAGTAAATGATAAATTTCTTTCCATGGAAAATTGGGCAGATTATGGGGAAACCTTCTTTTTTGAGACAAAATTGGAAAAGGACAATACCTTTAATTTAGAGTATTTTACTGGAGCAATTTTTGCTCGAACAAATGGTTACTTTCAATTTCTTATTCCTGCTTCTGTTACAGTACATGTACCAGAAGATGCTAAATATGTGTACATTGGTAACTTTGAATATGAGCTAGATCATGCCCTGCGGGTGGTGGGGTTTAATCATTATGATGAGTATTCAAAGGCTCAGGAAGAAGTGAACCGTGCTACTGGAAAGACTGTGGAGTTGGTTCGGGCTGGACTTTCCTTTGAATAAGGATTTCATTAAATAGTGGTGAATAATTATTGACATTATTTTAATCTTATGATATAGTTTTGTTCATAAAGATTAGCCCGGATGGTGGAATTGGTAGACACGCTAGTTTCAGGTACTAGAGCTCGCAAGGGCGTGCAAGTTCAAGTCTTGTTCCGGGCAAAGGCAACTCAGTGATGGGTTGCCTTTTTTGTTTTTAAATACACGTGCTTCCATCAATCTGGCGAGCACCGTGATGCTTGGTGGTCACACTATGCTTGAGGTGTTGGTCAAGTTTGACAGTACATCCTTTTCAAAACTATATTTAACCATGAGGGAATGATGGTGAAAAAAATACAAGGTTTGATGAAATATATCATTGTTGTGGTGATTGCCCTAGCAATTGTGCTGATGGTGAAATTGTTTGCAGGCAGGGAAGCGTTCTCTTATGAGGTGCCAATTCCAGCGGTGACGGTGGCCCTGCCTGTGGTGGGCACCATGGAAGAAAGCCTAACCATAAATGGCCACGTGGAAGCTCGCTCCATGATTCCTGTGATTCCTTTGGTAAGTGGTACTATTGTGGACTATCCTGCTAAGGCCGGTGAGCAGGTGGAGGCAGGGCAGCTTTTAGCTCAAATTGATCCAGAAGCCTTTCGTCAGCAGATGCTCCAAGCACAGGCTGCGTATACAGGCTTTGAAAGCAGCTTTAAGCGGGTGGAAGGCTTGTACAAGGCTGGGGCTGCTACCCAGCAGGAATATGATACGGTAAAGGCGCAGCGGGATGCGGCTCGTGCCCAGTATGATTTGGCGGTGTTGCAGCTGGGCTATGCCAGTGTAAACTCCCCTGTGGCTGGAACAGTGCTGGCAGCCCCCCTTTCTGCTGGAAGTGTGGCGGCAGCTCCCCAGCCAGTGGCGGTGGTGGCAGACTTGTCTGACTTGGTGGTACGATTGCAGGTGCCAGAAAAATATTTTACTTTGTTTTCCCAGTACCGCCACCAGCTGAAGGCACAAATTATCCTGCCTCAAGATGAAGTGGGGCTGTCCGTGGCTGGAGCTGTGGCTGGGACAGAAGCTGGAGGGGTAAAGCTGGCTCAAGGGCGATTTGATACCATGGCACCCTACATTGATGGCTCTTCTAAAACCTTTGAAACAGTATTTCAGCTGGAAGCAGGGCGGGAATGGTTTACTCCTGGAATGTTTGTGCAGGTGAGGATTGTGTTCAATTCCTTGGAAAATGTGCTTTTGCTGCCTATTACTGCCCGAAAGATGGATGGTACTCTCTATTTCCTAGAAGCAGCTGGAGAGGAAAATCTTACGTCAGAAGCTGACTCAGCAGCTGATTCAGCAGCTGAGTCAGCTGCTGACCTCGGAGCTGCTATTGGGGGACGGCTTGGTGCTTTGAATCACCGTGATTCAGTGAGCGACAACCAGTGGCTTGTAGTGCCAGATGCATACAAAAATACACTGTTTGTGGTGGAAGGCCAGGAACGGGTGCTTGCAGGTCAGCAGGTTCAAGCCACTGTGGTGGAATTGAGCTGGGAGAAATCACAATGAAGCTATCTCACTTTGCAGTCCGCCATCCAGTTGTCATTGGAATGCTTTTGATTGTGCTGGGTGTTTTTGGCATCTTTGCTCTTTCGTCAATCAACGTGGAGTTTATGGGAGATGTGTCTGCTCCTTCCATTATTGTGGTGGCAATCTATCCTGGCGCTGATGCGGAGGATGTGGAGGAGGATGTTACTCGCATTCTTGAGGATAATTTTGTCACTCTGCCAGATTTTAAGTCAGTGTCCAGCTCCTCATCAAACTCCTTTGCCACAGTGGAAATAACCTTTCGGGACGGCATTGATCCCTACGACAGAATCACCGAGGTGCGAGACAGAATCAACAAGTTGATGGCGGACCTGCCTTCTGGCTTACAGGGAACCCCCGAAGCCTTGGTAGGTGGAGCAGAAATGCTTCCGATTTTTTCCTTTTCGGTGTCGGTAAATTCCACCCAAGATATGCTCTCCGTTACAGATTTTATCACGGAAACGCTTCGGCCACGACTGACGGCCATTAGTGGTGTTTCCGATGTGGAGCTTTCTGGTGGCAGGGAGCTACAGGTAAACGTGGAGCTTCAGCTAGAGCAACTGGAAGCTCGCTCTATTTCTGCCTTGACGGTGTACCAGATTTTAGGCTATAGCAACCAGTTTTTGCCTGCGGGAAAGGCAATCTTTCAGGGACGAGAGGTGGCCATTCGGTATAGAGGAGAGCTTGCAAGCCTTGAGGATATTCGTCAGCTTCCAGTAGGCAGCACCAGTGACAATGTGGTGATTCGTCTGGAGGATGTGGCTACCGTCACCTTGGCCTATCCAGAGGAGGAAAGCTACGTTACCGACGGTTTTGCTCCTTTGATGCTGGTGGAAGTCATGAAGCGTAGTGACGGAAACACCCTGGCTATCGTGTCACAAATCAAGGAGGTGCTGGCGGAAGCGGAAAAGGAGGCTGGCCTTCAATTCAATGTTATTAGCGATGATAGCCGTATCGTCACCGCCTCCATGAAAACCGTTATCATGTCGGGAATT
Source organism: Treponema sp. (assembly GCA_017549025.1). Taxonomy (GTDB): domain Bacteria; phylum Spirochaetota; class Spirochaetia; order Treponematales; family Treponemataceae; genus Treponema_F. The sequence goes on along the minus strand of JAFYWB010000029.1, from coordinate 83,551 downwards.
GGGGGAATCCTCATGGCGGTGCTGGTGATTTTCCTGTTTTTAGGCAATTTCCGTGCCACCTTGATTATCGCCCTGTCTATTCCCCTGTCCTTGCTTTTTACCTTTATTGCCATGAAGCTCACTGGCATTACCGTAAACCTTATGAGTCTTTCTGGCATGGTAGTGGCCTTGGGGATGGTGGTGGACGGCTCCATCGTTATGATTGAGCAGGTGTTCCGCCATTACGGCAGTCCTCAGTTTAAGAACAATCCTGAAGGAGCAATTTTTCTTGGGGCTGACGAGGTGGGTCTTTCCATTTTTGCCAGTACAGCCACCACGGTGGTGGTGTTTGTGCCCATTGCAGCCCTATCTGGCGTAGTGGGAATGATTCTTAAAGATGTTTCCCTTACCTTGATTATGGCTTTGACGGCTTCCTTTCTGTCTGCGGTGGTGATTGTGCCTTTTTTGATGAAGCTCTTACTCAAAAATCAAGATGGTGCAGTGATGGAACTTGATTCTGGTGAAAAAAATTCTTGGCTCAAGATCATGAAGGGCAGGGTGGATAAAATTATGGCCACCATTGAAAAAAACTATCGAAAAGCCCTGGATTGGAGCCTTACCTCTTGGAAATTCGTCATTTTTCTTGCTCTAGTGGTGCTAGTGGCCACAGTTTTTGTGCTGAACTCCTTGAGCATAGCCTTTATTCCTTCCACCGACAATAGCGATTTTTACATTAACGTGAAGTTTCCCGGTGGATATCCTTTGGCAAGCACCAATACCCAAATGGAAAAGGTGGCAGATTTATTGTATCAGCAGGTGCCAGAGGTGCAGGATGCAGTGTTTTTTGTGGGCATGAAGGAATCTATAGGAAGCAGTCAGGCTGCCAGCAATGAGGGCTATATCCACGTGGTACTGGTTCCCGTGGCTGAACGAAATCGCTCCATCCACGAAATTATCCTTCAGATGCAGCAGCTGATTTCAAGCTCCATTCCTGGGGTGCAAGCCAAGGTGTCCAACGGTGGCTTTGACAAGCTTTTGGGCTATGTTTCAGGTGGTGGTGGCTATGGCCTTACCTTTGTAGGTGAGGATATGGAAAAATTATATGATGCCGCCGCTTCCTTTGCAGATTATCTTCAGCAGGATAAGGATGTGGTGTCTGTGGAAATGGATACTAACTTTGACACCCAAGCCCTGACTATCGACATGGTTCATGAGTATATGAGTTCCTTGGGAATCACCAGCTACGAGGCGGGAATTACCAGCGCTATTTTGTTTCAGGGTATGGATGTAGGCCGATTCAAAAGTGGTGACAAGCGATATACCATTCACCTGTACTCCAACAAAACTAATGATGCCATTACCTTGGAGGATTTCAATTCCGTGAAGATTATTTCTTCTGTGGGAATCCCCGTGTCCCTGTCCAACATTAGCCAGCTTCGTCAGGAGCAAAGTATTTCCCAAATCAACCACAAAAACCGCTCCAAAACCATTACCGTGTCTGCTACCTTGGTGTCTGAAAACACAGCGGGGGTGGATAGCCGAGCAAATCAGTGGCTTGCAAACAATCCCTTGCCCCAAGGAATTTCCACCCAGGCGGGAGGAATTACAGAGCTTATTGGTGACTCCCTGCCTTCTGTCATAACTGCCTTGGCCATTGCCTGGTTCTTGGTATACACCGTTATGGTTTTGCAGTTCCAGCGGTTCCGTCAGCCTTTGATTGTTATGGCCACCATTCCCTTCTGTCTCATTGGGGTGGTGCTGGGCCTGTTGCTGTTCCGCTCTAGCATGAGCTTGGTGGCCTTGCTGGGAGTGATTTCTCTGGGAGGTGTGGTAGTGAACAATGGAATTATTTTGGTGGATTATATCAACCTACTGCGGCAACGGCTGTCCTTGCAAAAGCAGGAGGCTGCTGAAAATGAAGGTGACAATCAGGCTGAAAGTGAAGGGGAGCTCCGTGACTGCGTGATATCTGGTTCTGCCAGTCGTCTTCGTCCTATTTTCATGACCACCCTCACCACCATGCTGGGCGTTGTTCCCATGGCTCTTGCTACGGGTGAGGGCTCCGAGATTTACGCTCCCTTAGGCCAAGCCATTGCTGGTGGTTTGCTTACCTCCACCTTGATTACCCTCTTTATCATTCCGGTGCTGTACTACATTACAGAGCGGGGAAGCCTGAAAAAGAAAAAAGCTTCTGGTACAAAAAATCTTTTGTTGCTGCTGATTCCTGTACTCTTTTTGTATACTGCTCCTTCAGGCTTTACCCAACAGCTCCCTTCTGTGGCTACGCCTTATTCCTTTGCCGACTTGGTGGCAGCTATGGACTTGAACAATGTGGATTTGAACAAGGCCCGTGAAGCAGTAATTCAAGCCCAGCTGGACACCAAGGACGCCAAGGCAGGCTACCAGCCTACAGTGGACTTGACCTTGGCAGGAAGCTACATGGCAAATCCCCTTATCAAGGAAATTTCTTTGGCTCAGGGGGAGTTTGGCTCCATTCCCGTTGTTAATCCTGCCACAGGACAAATGGTTCAAGTGCCTCTTCCCAACACTGACATACAGGTGTTTGGCGGTATGCCCACCTTTGGCTACAGCTTTCAGCTGGACTTGCAGCAGCCCATTTTTACCTGGGGAAAAATTTCCAACAGCGTAAAGATTTTTTCTGCAGTGGAGTCTGTTCGCCAGTTGCAGCTGTCTTCACTCAAAAAACAAAAGACTGCTTCCCTTAAGGCTCAAATTACTGCTTTGAGCTTTCTGTCCCAAATGGAGAGCTTGCTGACTCAGCAGCAAGAATATGCTCAAGAGCTGGTAACCTTGACTGAGGCGGCACAAAACCAAGGAGTTGTGCTGGAGCAAGTGGTACTGGAAGCTAAGACCCAAGAGGCCCTTATTCCCCTGAGCCTTCAGCAAATCCGTCACAATAAGTCCGTGATTCTCCAAGACTTACGTGAATTAACTGGCCTGCCACAACTGGACAGTTCTCAAATCCTCCACATTCCCCAAGCACAAGGCTTTTATCAGGACTTTCAAGAGCTGGCTCAAAAAGATTCAGCCCTTTTGGAAGCAACAGCCTTGAGTCCCGCCCAAGAATCCTTGGCCATTTTAGAAAAGCTCCACCAAGCCGCCGAATATGGTCGTAAGGTGGCATCTGGTAACATCTACGGCAAGCCTGACATTGCACTGCAGGTTTCTTTTGGGCTCAATGGCAACATGGAAAAATTATTCAAGGGAGAAAGCGATTTAAAGCAGGATTTAGTGGCAAACCTTACCTTGGGCATAAAAACAACGGTATGGGATGGTGGCAAAAAACTGAACCAGCTAAACCGCAGCACCTCCCAGCTTAGAGATGCAGCACTTGACCTAGAACAGGCTCGTTCTGCCATTAAACTGGAGCTTTCCCGCCAGATAAACGCCATGACCATGGCCACCTTGAAAATCCAGTATCAAAAGCTGAAAATCCAAACGGTTCAGTCTCAGCTGGATCAAAAGCTCCAATTACTGGAATCTGGCTACGGCTCTCAGCGGGAGGTGCTTCAAGCTCGAATCGAAAAGATTACAGAAGAAGTTACACTTTTGGAAGAAGAAATCAATCTTGCCACCGCCGCCTGCACGGTGGAGCTCATGACCCAGCTGAACTAACAGCCCAAGTCATTGTCCACTTATTCTGGCAGGCTGATTTTCCAGCAACGGTGAATCTTTTGGTTTCTAAAATCCTCTGGAATGGTGGCGGTGGTAATATCCTTTACCTTCAACCCAGCTCCATCATTTGCCTTAGTTGGTGGCTGGAGCAAAGCTTCATCAAAGTGAAGCTGACGGCTATTGGTAGAAAAATACAAGGTTCCACCGGGATTCAAGTGCTGTAAGGCAGCGTTCACCAGCTTGGGCCAATCTCGGTTTATATCCAAGGTGTCCTTTGTTTTCTTTGAGTTGGAAAAGGTTGGGGGATCAAGCACAATGATGTCCCAGCTATCATGGCTTTCCTTCAAAAATTGTGCCACATCGCTTCTTGTAAAGCGATATTTTTCTGCATCGGTCAGTCCATTCAAGGAAAAATTCTTTTCTCCCCAAGCAAGGTAGGTGTTGGAAAGATCAACAGAATCAACTCGGCTGGCTCCCCCTGCTGCAGCGTAAACAGAAAAGGATGCGGTGTAGCAAAAAAGGTTCAGCACAGCTTTTCCTTGGGCCTCTTGCTCCACAAGCTTTCGCAGAGGACGGTGATCCATAAAAAGTCCTGTGTCAAGATAATTGCTTAGGTTCACAAAAAACTTGTGTCCCTGCTCCTGCACAATCCCCGTAATGGAATCCTGGGTTTCCTGCTTTTCGTACTGGTCGCTTCCCCGCTGGCGCATTCTGGTTTTTGCCACCACCTTGTCTTGGGAAACCCCCACCACCTGGGCTGCAGCTTGAATCATGGCCTCAAGCCACTGAGTTTCTTCTTCTTCAGCCTTTTCGTAGGGCCGCTGATACAGATAGACACGCAGGTATGCTTCAGCCTCACTGGCAGAAGGAGATTCCTGCATAAAGAAAATATCAATGGCAAGAGGAATTTCTGGAATGTCCTTGTCGTACAAGCGATAACACCCCACGTCACTGCGCCGTGCCCATTTTTTCAAATGCTGAAAACGCTTTGTCAAACGATTCTGCAACAGCTGAGCTTGGTACTCAGTTTTTTCTGGTGAGAAGGTAGGTGAAAGAGAAGCTTGACTCATTCTTGTAGGGCTTTTTCTCGCTGAGAATCCATCATGACGCAGAGCATGGCATAGCCAGAAGTTAAATCCTCCTGCTGGCAAACCACATCCTCTGGTAGCTTCAGCTTGGCGTTGGTAAAGTTCCAGATAGCCTTCACTCCAGCCTTTACGATAATATCCGCAGTTTCTTGAGCGTTGATTGAAGGCACCGTAAGGATTGCCAGTGAAACATTGCACCCATTGATGCGCTCTTTCATTTCATCGATGGAATAAACTGGCACATCATGAATAGATTGACCAACCTTACTGGCATCCTTGTCAAAGGCAGCAATAAAATTCAAGCCGTGGTATTGGAATTCAGAATAACCAGTAAGGGCAGTTGCTAAATTTCCAGCACCAACGATAATAGCTTTCTTTGAATTGTCCCAGCTCAAGAAATGCTCAATGGCAGCAATGAGGGGTGCTACAGGATACCCGCGCTTTGGCTTTCCAATAATGCCAGTAATCGCCAAATCCTTTCTTACCTGAATAGGCTCAAGATGAAGCTCTTGGGCGATTATAGTACCAGAAATAAAATCATCACCTTCTGAGCGAACTTGCTTAATGAGATGAAGGTATGAGGGTAAACGCCGAATTGAAGGCGTTGCAGGAATTTTTTGTTTAGCCATATCTCAATTATATATCAAAAGCTGTTGTTTGTGAAGTATATTTTTTTATAGATATAGAATGTTTCATTAGATAATGGAGGAATTGTTTATTTTAAACTTGCATTTATTCTTATAGAAGGATATATTTAAACCAAGAAATTACAGGATAGTTTTGGTGCACACCAAAATAATTCCTTTACTATTTTATCGGAGGTATAAATTGCTTGATCCAAAGATTGTATCATTGATTACCAAGCAGGTAAACAATGAATTTTTTTCTGCCTATCTGTATCTTGACTTTGCAAACTACTACGAGCACAAAGGTTTGAAGGGCTTTGCCAACTGGTTCAAAATTCAGGCTCAGGAAGAACGTGACCACGGAATGCTGATGTATCAGTACCTGCACAACAATAACGAGCTTGTGGAGCTGGAGGCCATTTCCCGCCCCAACAAGACCTACGAAAAGCTGGACGATCCCCTGCACTTTGCATTGGCCCACGAATGTGGTGTAACAGCCGCCATCAACGAGATTTATGCCGCTGCAGAACAGCTGAAGGATTATCGCACCATGCAGTTCTTGGACTGGTTCGTAAAAGAGCAGGGTGAAGAAGAAGCCAATACCCACGAATTGATTTCCAAGATGGAGCTTTTTGGTGGTGATGCTCGCTCCCTCTACCTGCTGGATGCAGATCTGGGAAGCCGCACCTATGCAGCTCCAAGCCTGACACTGTAGCATATTTGAGTTTTTTTACATTGGCACTGGGATTCATCTCCTAGTGCCATTTTTTTTACCTTTTTTCTCCATTTTTCGTTGTTGTTTCAATTCTTTTTTGGTAAAATTATATAATTAAGGAGGCACAGAATGAAAAAGAGCCTATTTATCTTTACTTCTTTAGTGCTTATTTGTCTTACCATGTCTTGTGAATTTTTTTCCAAGCCCTTGTACCGTTTTTCCAGAGACATTTCTGGTGTCATCGGTTCTATGTCCACTGCTGATTTGGCAGGAAATGTAGATAAGATGTCCTCAGATCCTCAAAAGACTGCGGATGTATTGAATGAGTTGGCTAGTCGTGACCAAGAGGAAATCAGCAATTTGTCAAAAGATGACAAGGAAAAGCTTTTGAAAGCAGGGGTTGATGCTATTCTTCCTGTTTCTCAGCTGGGAGATATGGTAGAGCAACTTACCGAGGAAGGTGAAGAAGTTGATATTATCGCCATTATGGATGCACTCACTCAAGGTACCCCTGATGTAAATACAAAGGCATTAGAAACCATTCTGGAGGATGAAGAAATCCTTAAGACAGCTGATGCCTCAACTTTGGCCCTCAGTGCTGCCAGTCTTATCGTAAATACCATGAAAACAGAGGCTAAAGATGATGCTTCCTTTGAAGAAAAGATGACTGCCTTTCAAGAGGTTGTAGAAAATACCAATGGTGATGCATTTGATAAAGCGAATTTTGAAAGTAAATTGAGGGATAGTGGATTCAGTGCAGAATCTGCATCTGCTCTGTCTGCTGCCATGGGTGTAACAAATGTCTTGAGTGGAGAGCGAAAGGATGAGGCTACAGATATTGGATTTGCTGGTTTAGATATTTCAGACCTTCTTGGTCAAATGCCAGGGGGCAGTGAATGAAAATGAAGCGTTTTGTTTGTCTGATTTTTTTTTCAGCTGTACTGAGCTATTCTCTGGCTGCTGTGGATTTCTTTGTTCCTTCAGTGGTGGATGTTCGTTCCTCTGGAATGGGTAAAAGCTATCTCTGTGATTTTGACCAACCCTTTGTAATGCTGAATAATCCCAGTGGTATGATGTTCAGTGGAAAGCAGGTATTTTTACCCACATTGGCCTTTGATTTTGGCCTGCCACCTAAGGCTCCTGGTATTGTCTTTGCCATGGCGAAAGGTGGTGGCGATACAGATATTATGAATACCTTGATGGATCTTTTGAAAGATAGCAATGGATTTTACATTGATAGCGATATTATGCTGCCATTAACTTTTTCTCGGGTAGCAAACAACTGGGGAATTGGGGTGTACAATAACGTATTTGTTCGTACAGCCCTTCCCTCTATATCTTCAATGACGGCCATGGCTGGTACAGACTTGTTCCTTGTGGGTGGTTTTTCCTGTCCCATCGTCGATCAGGGAATCCACAAGGTATCCTTGGGAATGACCACAGAGCTTTTAGGGAGATTTGGTATTTATCATCAGGGCTCTGTAACAGGACTCACCTCCATAGATTTTGCTACCTTGCCTGCCTTCATGACCTTAGGTATGGGCTTTGATATTGGTGCAACCTACAATGTGTGGGAGATACTATCTGTATCAGCTGTTTGGAAGGATCTCTATCTTGGAATGGATAGAGAATTAGGTCCAATTACTGCCATGGCTTTCTCTGATAAGAATAAATGGAATAAATTTATCCAAGCTGGAGATTTAACTCTTGGAGTTGGTGTACAGGTTCCCACTGGTGTGCTGAAGAAGGTGCTTTCTTCCTTTGCCGTCTATGTGGATTATGCCAATGTTACCAAGCTGTTTAATCGGAAGGGTGCTGTTTTCTTGCCCCATCCCTTGCTGGATCTTTCTATCGGAATGGAAGCTGTTCTGTTCAAGACCATTGCATTGCGCTTTGGTATGACTGGTCCCTACCTGTCTGGAGGACTTGGTGTTGACCTTGGTCCCTTCCACATGTCCATGGCTTTATATGGTAAGGAAAAGGGCTTGGATCCTGGAGCCTCTCCCCAGGTACACGGAGCCTTCTCCTTGGCCTTCTATTATTAATTATTGATATTGAAAGCATTGGCCAAAACTGGTACAATCTACTTTATGTGTGAAAATTGCCTCTGTGTAATTAGTTCATACGAAAATAGATAGACTGGTTTTGGCCAATTTTTTTGGCCCGATTTTTTTCTTAGAGGTTCATGTGTTTCTAAAAAGTCTCGAGATTTTTGGCTTTAAATCATTTGTTGATCGTACAAGAATAGAATTTTCCGATGGAATTACTGCCTTAGTAGGCCCCAATGGTTGTGGAAAAAGCAACGTGGTGGACGCTGTAAAATGGGTTTTAGGTGAGCAGAGCTCAAAGAATATGCGTGCCGAAAAAATGGAAGACATTATCTTCAACGGTACGGAAACTCGCAAGGCCTTAAACGTGGCAGAGGTTACCCTTACCATTGCCAACGAAAAGATGCTGTTGCCCTTGGACATTAGCGAAATTACCATTAAGCGCCGTCTCTATCGTTCAGGTGAAAGTGAATACTACATCAACAATGCTCAGGTAAAGCTTAAGGATATTCGAGAGCTTTTCTGGGATACTGGTGTTGGAAAAGCAGCCTATTCTGTAATGGAGCAGGGTAAGATTGACCAAATCCTTTCCAGCAAGCCAGAGGACCGTCGCTATCTTTTTGAAGAAGCAGCTGGTATCACTCGCTTCAAGGTAAAGCGGGCGGAGGCAGAGCGAAAGCTAGAGCGAACAGAAGAAAATATGCGCCAAATCGAAGGCATTATGGGAGAGGTAAAACGTTCCTATGATGTGCTAAAGGTGCAGTCAGACAAGGCTATTGCCTGCCGTAGCCTCCGTGACGATATTTTTAACTTTGAGCTGGACATTCAGCTGTTGCGTCTCAAAGGCTTTTTGGTGGACCAGGAGCACAAAACTAAGGAGCTAGAAAAGGCTTCCCAGCTACGAGAGACGGTAAGTCAGGAAATTGATGCCATCAACGCTTCCTTGTCGGAAAACATGGAAGAAGTAAATGCCATGGAAGGTCGCTTGGTGGAGCTGGAAAAACAAATCCACGGTCTTGCCATCGAAAAAAACGGCAAGGATCAGCAAGCCAAGCAATTGGGCCAGCGACAGGGTGAAATCAAGCAAAAATTGACCCAGCTGGAGGGCCGCCAATCCTTTTTAACAGAACAAATTGAAACTCTTCAGGAGGATATTGACGAGCAAGAGGCTGGACTTCATCAGCAGCGTCGTCGTATCGAAGAGGTTGGTAAGAACATTTCCTCCTTTGAGGAGAATATCAACCTTGCCAGCAGCCGCATTACAGAAAACGATCGTCAGGCGGCCCAGCACGAAAAGACCATTCAGGAGCTGACCCTGCAGGCTGTGGATTTCCGAAAGGATTTGGAGTCTATAACAGAAGACATCGTTACAGAATTGGATTCTCGCCTCAAGGATGCAGGTTATTCTGCAGCAGCCTGTGCCAGTGCACGGGAGCAGGTGGATAGCCTTTTAGGTAAGCTGTTAGCCTTGGCTACTGGTCGTAAAAATATTTTCAGCGACTTTGCCGCCATTTCCAATCCTTCCTCCTCCGACGCAGGAAAATTCAGCAAGACAGGATTTGATTCCTTCACAGAAATTGAATCTTTGCTACAGCAGCTGAAGGAGGCCCTCACCAAATATATTGATTCTACGCCTCAGTTTATCGACGATTTTCTTGCTCCAGAAGGAATTATTACAAAGAAGCGCTCCATCGACAGAGAAATTATACAGATTCAAGAGCGTCAGGATGGATTGCGGGAAAGAATTGCAGAGCTTAAAAGCGAGAACGCCAGCCTGGTGGGAAAAATCGATGAGTACCGAGCCACCTTGGAGGAGCTTCGTATTCAAAAAGCCCAGATGCAAACTCACATTCAATCTGCAGAGGATAAAATTAGGCTGTTACGACGCAATCTTGCCTCAGAGGAAGCTGCCCTCCGTGAAGTGAACAACGAGTTGTTTGCAGAAAAGGACCGGTTCGAGGATATTCATCAGCAGCTTTTGGAGCTGGAAGGGGAGATTGCCTCCATCGAGCGAAAGGGAATTGCCATGACTTCCGAGTTGCAGTCCTTGGAAAAGGAAATTTCTTCTCGCAACAGCGATGTTTCTGGCAAAAAGGAAGCGGTACAAAAAAAATCTGCTGAATTGTCAAAAAGTCAGGCCTTAGTGGAAAAATACAGTCTGGACTTGGCCACCATTGAAACAGATATACGCAACGTAAAGGAAAATTTCCGGGAAAATCATTCCCGTGACTTAATGGAATTCGAGGAGCGGATGTATACCATTACCGTTCCCACTGCCGAATTGCGAGAAAAGCTGGCAAAGGCTCGCCAGTCTATGAAGGAATTGGGCAACGTAAACCTTTCTGCTCCAGAGGAATTTGCAGAGACAAAGGAGCGCTACGAATTCCTTGCTGGTCAAATTGCAGACCTGCAAAAGGCCAAGGATGACCTGCAGCGTATTACCGAGGAAATTCGGGCTGAATCCACAGAGCTTTTCTTGGCTACCTACAATAAAATCAAGAAGAATTTCCACAACATGTTCCGCCGTCTTTTTGGTGGTGGTAGGGCAGAGCTTCGGCTAGTAAATCCCCAGAATGTGCTTGAATCCGGTATCGACATCTTTGCCCAGCCTCCTGGAAAGAAGCTAGAAAACATTGCCCTCTTGTCTGGTGGAGAAAAAACCATGACAGCGGTGGCCCTGTTGTTTGCCACCTATATGGTTCGCCCCTCTCCCTTCTGTCTTTTGGACGAGATTGACGCTGCCTTGGACGAGCAGAATGTATTGCGATTTATCCATACCCTGCGAGATTTTGCTAATGTAAGCCAATACATTGTTATTACCCATAACAAGAAAACAGTTTCCGGTGCTGGAACCATGCTCGGTGTTACCATGGAGGAATCTGGTGTTAGTAAGGTCATTACCATTAGGTTGGAAAACGAGGGAGCTGGTGGTGGAGCAACTCTGCCTGACGTGGAGCCCTTTGAAGAAGAGGATGTGGAGCTGGAGGAAGATGTGTACATTCCACCTCATCCACCAAAGCGTACAAAACCTGTAGTTTCTGGAGATAATCAAGATGAATCGAATTGATATACCAAAATTTGCAAAGATTAGTATACTTCTTCTACTAGTTTTTTTCCTTATTGCTGTTATAATTATCACGGTGGGAGAAAGCAATCTGTTCAAGAAGAAGAAGCTAAGCTTTGATGAAAATTTTACCCTTCATCAGCCCCTTGTGGCACCGGAGCCTCCGTCTACACCAGACGAATATTACCTTGTGCGCCCCAAGGACTACACGTGGACTGAACAGGATATTGATAGATGGTTTTCACCTCCAGATGAGCAGTTGTTGGACGCTCTGAGAGCTGCCAACGATGAGCTTATATCCGATTTGTTGGAGGCCGCTCCTTGAAGCGTTTTATAGTTCCTTGTATTCTCTGCCTTTGCTGGCTCATGATTTCTTGTTCCTCAACGCCCCCTGCAGAAGAAAGTCTTCCAGAAGATGTGCTTTCACCGCAGGCTCTTGAACAAAGCTCTTCACAGCTCAATCAAGAAGCTGAATTGGTGCAGTCTGATGACGAAGCGGTAGCTCCTGCTGATTCTGATCCTGTACAAGAGACTGCTTCTTTAGATGATTTTTCCCCTGTTACTGACGAAATCCTTCCTCTTGAGGCTGATTTAGAGATTGCACCACAGGATGATTCTCAGGATTATCTCCAAGAAATTGAAATCATTGATTTGATCCAAGATCAACAGGAGCCGTCCGCCTACAACCAAGAAAACATGGCTGTGGTAGTGGAAGATGACTTGGCTCTGGTGGTGGAAACCCCTTCTGAGGTCAATGAAGAGATTCCTGTACCTGCAGCTGCTGTTCTCGAGGCGGAGTCAGCTGAAGAAGCGGTAATCGTGGAGCTAGTACAAGAAGAAGGTGAAGAAGCCGAGTCCTCAGTGACAATGACAGATGAATCTGTAGAGCCAGTTTTAGCAGAGACTGAACTTGCTGAATCAGCTGCCCCAGAACCAGAGACTCCAGAGTCGGAGACTCTCGAGTCACTAGCCATGGACAGTGAGCTTACACCCAGTGAACCAGTGGACATCAACGCAACCCAAGGTGTGCTGGAGGATTTTGTAGTTCCTTCCCGCTCAGTGATTATGGATAAGGAGCAGTATCTTGATATACGGTATCCAGGAACAGGTTGGGTCTATCTTGGTGAGGTGACAAAGGATGGAACCTCCATTGGAACACCCAGTCTCACTTATTTTGGTCGTCGTCGTACCAGTGAGGATACCTCTTTTACCATGAAGTCCACCAAACCAGGTACCACCATCCTACATTTTTACAAGCAGGATGTGCTTTCTGCCACCTTCATTGATGATTTCCTTGAAGTTACTATTACTGACAAGATTGCACAAAACGGCTTTCGGGTAATTGCTCCCAACTATGAAACCATTGTTCCCGGCTATCAGGAGGTTATTCCCCAGCCTCAGGATTTTGTTACGGAAATTGCACAGGAACTTCCTCAGAAAGTTCTTGAGGAATTTCCTCAGGAAGTATCTCAGGATACTACCCCAAAGGCCACTTCTGCTGGAGCTTCATCATCAGTAGCTTCTTCACAGCAGCAAGCCGTAGCTTCACAAAATAAGCCTGTAGCTCAAAGTACAATAGCTACTACCAATACTGTAGCTACAACCACAGCACCAGCAGTTCGGGAAACTACTACCACAACTACTGCACCTATGCCAAGTGAAAGCGTAACAGCCAGTGCTCCTCAAGTAGCCACTACGCAAGTAGCCGCTACGCAAGTAGTCCCTGCGCAAGTAGCCACTACGCAAGTAGCCGCTACGCAAGTAGCACCTGCGCAGGCAGCAACTACAGCTACAACCACACCTGCTGTCCCTCGTGAAGCAAGTCCTGCAGCCACAGTAATTGTTCCTCCTCAAACCACATCTCAAGACTCTGTAGCACGAAATTCCTCTGCCCAGGTTTCTACCCTGCAGCAGGAAACCTATCAGCCAGAATTGGCTACCAATACCCCTCCTCAGGATAACTTCAATCCAGAAACAGGTATGTCCATGGAAAACATGGATTTACCGTGGGTAAGCCAAGAATTGGAGCGCCAACGTACCGCTGACATGAGTACCAGTGCGGCTGATTCTAGTCAGCCGCAGGCTCAAGAAATGCTTTTGGATCAAGCTCAAGATTATTTTTACGCAGAGGATTTTCCTGCTGCCTTGGATACCTTGAACAAGTTCTTTGAAATTGCTGTCAGCGATTTTGACGCTGGGTATTATCTCAAGGGCCAGGTTCTGGAGTCAAAATCTGCCATCAAAAACATTAAGGAAGCACAAAAGGCCTACAAGCACGTTATGGATTCTTATCCACAAAGTCCCTTCTGGGAACGGGCTAAAAATAGATACACCTATTTGAGCAGATTCTACTTTGACATTCGTTAAAACACGCTGAGGGCCTTCTCAAAAAAATGGGGCTGTCTTAGAAATAGACAGCCCCTTGTTCCTATTGATTTACAATTTTTGAACCAACTCTTTTACTGCTGGTTTTCTTCAGCTTCACTTTTCCGCAAGTAAATAGGGCCTTCGTAGGGCTCAAGGCTTTTCGTGGCCTTGCTTCCGAGAGTAAACAAAGCATCGGTAATGGAGCTTGAAAGGCTCGGAAAACGACAGAGTTTTAGATCAGGATTAAAGCTTTTCAGTCTTTCAAGCAGGGCCTCACTGTCAGGCCCCACAATAAGAACCTGATCCTCCGCTCTTATCTGCTGGGCAATTTCTTCTATACCAATATCCTGGCTTTGACTTATTTCCTTTCCCTGAAAGAAAAACTGCACGTAAAACCGGTCCTTTTTAGCATCTATTGCAGAAATTACCTTCCCAGGCCAAGAGCTATAGGGTTCAGCCTGAGCTTGCAGTGTTGGAATGGAATACACTGGGCAGCCTGTGGAAAGCTGCAATCCCTTGGCGGCGGCAAATCCCAGTCTCAGTCCAGTAAAAGAACCAGGCCCTCCACTTAAAGCCACAAAATTAAGCTGAGAAGCCTCCAATTCCACTTGCTGCAGCACATACTCAATAGCGGGAATGAGCTTTTCTGATTGCCGCATTCCAATGTCCAAGGTTACAGAAGCCTTCTTTTGCTGGTTACAAGCCGCCAAACTAATGCAGGTTACTGCACTATCTATTGCCAGTGCTTTCATGACTCAATTTCTCCGTAGGGCCAGTTTTCAAGGTAGATGTTTCGCCCTCCATCCTGACGTATTTCCAGACGCAGGGTAATGGTAGAAGCGGGTAATTCCTCTCTCACTCGCTCGCTCCATTCGATTATACTGATTCCATCACCATACATAAGGTCTTCTACACCCAGATTAATAAAATCCTCACCAGAATCAAGGCGATACATATCCATGTGGTAAAGGGGATAGGTACCCTCGTACTCGGAAATCAGGGTAAAGGTGGGGCTTGTAATGGTTTCATCTACCCCTAAAGCCTCTGCAATACCCTTGGTAATGGTGGTTTTGCCTGCAGCCAAGGTTCCTTCCATGGCGATAATTGCTCCAGGTTGCAGCTTTGAACCAATCTTTTTTCCTAAAAGGATTGTTTCCTCTGCTGAATGAGTAACAAATGTCATAGGGGCAACGCTCCCAACTGATCAATATTCAAGATATACTCTTTCAATGCCCGTTTTATGGGTACAATGGGATAATTGATTCTTTGTAGATCAAATTCAATGTCAAATTGCTTGTCTCCAAGGGGACCTGTCTCTATGGTGAATGAGATGGGAACCTTTTCCACGCAGTTTGGCAGCTCAATCTCTGCCTCGGCAGTATAGTGTCTGCGATAGTATATTACACCCTCATTCTTATTCACATTGTTCAACTTCAGTATCTGCATTTCTACATCTCCAAAATCGGGTTATACTACGAATTAAATTGAATCAATCATGGAAATAATGGACTCAATCCGTGGAGTAATCTCGTATTCAGCAAGATCTCCTAGCATTACAGAATCAGAATTCTTAAAGGCTTCCTCAAAATCTGTGAGAATTGTCATAAAGTCACCAAAGAAATCCTGAATTGCAACGCCATCAATATTCATGTCAGCAAATTTTTCAGGAAAAAGGGTAGACAGGGCAGTTGCCTTACAAAAATAATCCACAGTGTCTGCCAGCTGGGTTACTGTTACCAGAGCCTTTTTATCCTGCCCATTCTGAAACTGAAGAGAAATCAACTTCATGTCCTCAATAATTTCCCCAAAACGAGTGGCAATATCCTTGAATGAAAGCAACACGTCATCTTCAGTGATGGTGGTTAATTCCAAAGTATTGATAGCTTCCACAGGCTTTTGAGTAAATACATCGAATACATCTACACTGACTTCCTCTCCGTCAACCACAATATTCACTGTGGTGGCCTTGTTTTTTGCACATTCAGCCTCAAAGGAAGTGAGAACGTCACCCAAGTTCTTTTCTGAATCAAGGGTAATATCTGCTTCTTGCCCATTGATATATATTTTCATTTCTTACCCCCGCTTCTTCTAGTTGTTTCCACTAGATTTATTAAAAGTATTGTTTATAGACTGGGACTGTGAATCAAGGCTATTTAAGGTAGATTCCATCTGGCTGTATTTCTGCTTCAGCTCCTGCTCCTTAGCCTCAATCTGGGTCTCTAGTTTTTGAATCCGTGTCTCTGAACTAGCGATTCGTGTATCAATTCCAGATATTTTTGTGGGAATGATTCCTCCAGACTGCACGTAGCTTTGCAATCGAGTATCCAAAAGATAGGCGATTCCACTGTCAATTACCATATCTCCATCGGTATCATAGCCGAAAATATTCTTAATTTCCAAAAGATTATTTTCTAGAGCCTTATCCAGCTCCTTTTCATTTATTTCAAGATACCCACGCAAGCGACTGGCAGAAAAGCTTGAAAAGCTGTCGGCGCTGGTGGAAATTCCTAAGTGAGAAAGCATGGAGATATCTGAGTTTTCTTCCACAACATAGGGAGCAGACATGATTGTTTGCATGGTGCTCTTTCCATTTTTAAGTGAAAAATCACTTTGAAACAGTCCCAGCCATTCCTTATATTGCTCAGATTCCTCATCAGAAAGATATTGCAGCTCAGAAATAATTTCCTCGTTGGCTTGGGTCAACACATTGATTTCCGCAATCAGCTGATTATATGTTCCCACAAAGGTAATCAAGGCTTCCTTTGCTGATTCTGTGTCAGGCTTTATGTCGATGGTAGCTGTTCTATCGGTCTTTTGCTTAACATGGAGCGTAACGTCGGGAACCACATCGTCTATATCGTTAGTAGGTCGGGTAATGGTGATTCCTTCGTATTTGATTTTTGCATCCTGAGCAACACTGGCAGGATTCGTAGGCTCAAAGCCCAAGTCTGCATTCTTGTTGAAGGTTTCAATGGTACTGAGGGTTAGCTCCTTACCAGTATTTCTATTGCGTACCACAATGGAGTCAATGTCAGGATAATCAGCTACTTCGATAGAAACCTGCTTACTTCCGTCTTCATTGGTGGCTCCTGCCTGATGGTCAATGGGGATTTCAGAGCCATTTTGTAGCCGTATTGAAACAATCTGCTCATCATTGATGGGGCTCAGAGGTGTCTTTGGAATATTGGTAGTGTTTTTGGGCAAGGTAGTATCAGACTGAAAGTTATCGATTCGGATTCCCTTAAAATTGATACCACCTGGACCTGGTAAAACAGGTTCTTGGGCCGCTTCATTCAAGGCTGTGGTAATATCTGCTACATCTGCCTGTCCAATGGAAAATTCGATCCGCTGGTTTGGATCACTGGCAATATTTGAAGGCACATCGATGGAAAAACTTCCTCTCGGTGGTACTGTAATGATTCCATCCTTAACGGTAACTTCCTTGGAAGACAGGCTTGGCATGCCTACCTGCTCCTGACTGGTGGAAATAGAACGAGTGTTGACTGGTACTTCTTTAATAGCGCTGGAGGAAGAGAGGGGAGTACCCTTACTCTGTACCTTTTGAATCATTCCAATGGACTTGGCAAATTCCAAGGCATCCTCTTCAAAAATAAGCCGATTTGCCTCTCCTGTTTGCAAGGACTCCAATAAAAGGGCCTGCTTTCCAGGAGACACACCTACCAAGGTTGCCTTTACAATGTCTTTACTCCGCTTGTTTACAGCGGTAACAAAATCCTTTAAGGTGCCGCCCTTCCAATTAACGGTTACGTCTTTTTCTCCAGACTTAAAGATATATTTTCCTGCATCAACACGATAGCTTATTTCAATCTCCTTTGAAAGAAATCTATCGGTTGTAGCTGGTTGGAGAACATCAATTTTGAATGATTCAAAGGAGGCGTTTCTTCCTGGATCTACTGAAATTGCATCCTCATCGGAAGAAATTCCCATTTTATTGCTAAAAGGATTGTCAAAAGAATAGAGATTTCTTGCACTCTCTCGTAATGAAGACATGTTTTGATTAACACTTCTCAAGGCATCCTTCTGTACCTTGTATCCATCAAGAGTTTTTTGTTCCCGTTCTAACGGAATTTTCTCCTGATTGATAAGTGCTTCTACGAGTTCGTTTGTTTTGTACTTATCTCCCACACCGGGTATACTGATTCCAGACATCCTTCACCTATGTCTGTAGATATAAATCCTATACGCTTTCGTCAATAATCATGCCAATAGTTTGTCGCATTGTGACTTTTAGCTCTTGCATATCTACAGAGGGGATTTCCCTTATTATCTTATCGGTAGATGGGTCCACAATCTTGACGACAACTTGGCCTAATTCCTGATTTACGTTGAATGTAACTTTTCTGTCTAGGGAATCTGCAACTTGTTGCAATTTCTGAATATAGGTTTTGTCTTTAGAAAGATTATCAGCAAGGGTTTGAGCTACTTCAGCTGCATCAGGTACAGATATAGTAAGCTGTTTTGATGCTACCGATGGGGTAGCTGATGAGGTTTTGTAAAGGCGGCTATCTATTGCCCAATTCCGCCCAAGTGATTGAATTGCACTCATGGGCTCCTCCTAAAATAAAACCAAGAGAGGGGCGCACCTCTCTTGGTTTACACTCATCAAAAAGATGACATCCAGATATCTCTTTGATGAAAGGTTAAATTAGCTCAACAATGCCAATACGTTCTGTGACTGAACGTTAGCCTGAGCCAACATTGCAGTTCCTGCCTGTGTCAGGATCTGGTTTCTTGTGTACTCTACCATTTCAGATGCCATGTCTGTATCGCGGATACGTGACTCAGCAGCCTGCAAGTTTTCTGCTGCAATAGCAACTCCGTTTGAGGCCATCTCAAAGCGATTCTGATATGCACCCAAGTCGGCACGCTGTCTTGAAACGGCCTTAAGAGCGGCATCTACAGAACCAATGGCTACGTTGGCTTCTTCAGGAGTACTGATGGAAATCTTTTGATCAGATCCTGCTGTACCAACCAGACCAAGAGCCTGAGCTGTCATGGTACCAATGTACACACGGGCGTTCTGGTCCATGTTTGCTCCAACCTGAAGCTGCATTACACGACCAACTACGGAATCGGTGGCGAAAGCACCAGTAAGCATATTCATTCCGTTGAACTGAGCCTGACTTGCAATGCGGTCTACCTCAGCTACCAACTGGGATACTTCTACCTGAATCTGCATACGATCTTCGTCGGTGTAGATTCCGTTAGCTGACTGAACGGCAAGCTCACGGATACGCTGCAGAATATCGGTGGTCTCCTGAAGATATCCTTCAGTTGTCTGAATAAAAGAAACACCATTCTGAATGTTTCTGTTAGCCTGATTCAGACCACGAATCTGTGATCGCATCTTCTCAGATACGGCCAATCCGGATGCATCGTCGCCAGCTCTATTTATGCGCTGACCAGAACTGAGTTTCTCTATGTTGCCCTGAATCTGTGCATTTGATACTCCCAATGTACGATTAGCATACATAGAACTCATGTTGTGATTAATAATCATAGTTACCCTCCATGTTGTTTTCCAAGACAGTCCCTGTCCTAGCCTTATGCCTATGGGGCCCGATACGGAGTTGCGCCATCCTGTATGGTTTTAGAGCCTTCAGCATAAAAAGACACTGTTATGGTCAATGTCCATTCATGCTGTCACAGACAAAATGGAAGGTAGATTTCAAAGATCACGTAGTATGTCTAAAATCATACCAAAATCATTATTAGTATATCGATTATTGAAAGAGTTGTAAAGAGAAAAAGAGAAACTTTTTTAAAATAACGCAAATCCGGAGGTAGTGTAGTGTGAACCACACCACCTCCGGTTAATACTATGACTACTATCTCAGGAGAGTCATTACATTCTGAGACTGAGTGTTGGCCTGAGCCAGCATTGCAGTTCCAGCCTGTGCCAGTACCTGGTTCTTGGTGAACTCAACCATCTGAGCTGCCATGTCTGTGTCACGGATGCGTGACTCAGCAGCCTGCAGGTTTTCAGCGGCAATGTCGATGCCCTTAACTGCATGCTCAAGACGATTCTGGTATCCACCCAAGTCAGCACGCTGCTTGTTGATCTTCTTCAATGCTTCGTCGATAGTACCGATTGCGCGGTTGGCTTCAGCCGGTGATGCCAAGCTAATGATTGTCTCGTCGCCCAGTTCGCGAACGCCCAGAGCTACAGCGGTCATTGTACCGATGTAAACTTCCATGCGCTGGTCCATGTTGGCGCCGATATGGAACCACATAGAACCTGTTACAGAGTTTTCACCTGTTTGCTTTGCATAGCGTCCAGTAAGCATGTTCAATCCGTTGAACTGTGCTGAACTAGCAATGCGGTCTACTTCTGCAACCAGCTGAGAGATTTCAACCTGAATCTGCATACGATCTTCGTCGGTGTAGATTCCGTTGGCTGACTGAACAGCAAGCTCGCGGATGCGCTGCATGATATCAGTTGTTTCCTGCAGGTAACCTTCGGTTGCCTGGATGAAGCTGATACCATTAGATGCGTTCCGAGAAGCCTGGTTCAAGCCACGAATCTGTGCACGCATCTTCTCAGATACTGCAAGTCCTGAAGCGTCGTCGCCGGCCCGGTTGATCTTCATTCCGGATGAGAGCTTTTCCATGTCCTTCTGCAAGCTTACGTTTGTTACACCAAGCTGGCGGTTGGAATACATAGCTGACATGTTGTGGTTGATAACCATATTTTTCCTCCATGGAATTGTTTTCGGACAACTTCCCTGCTGTCCGTTGCAAGTTTACACTACAAGGCTACATTAGTGATAACTTACGGTGAAAATGTATGGTCGGATCCTTCAACGAAGCTGTCCTTCCATACAACTCTTCATAATGAATATCGGTTGAATTGCTTTTTTCTTGAGGATAAATTATAGTTTTGTATGCTTTTTTCCCGATGTAAATTTTGTGGTTATAAAGATGTTTCCTCGTTTTTGATTGTCACGAAAAAACGCAGTAGTGAATATTTTCGTTGTGGCTGTTGCAAGGCTATTTCTTTGTCGGAAAAGGATTTTTTATCTAGCTCACAGCAGCTACAGCGCTACAATTACCATCATAATACCTTGGAGGATTTAGGCTACGCACAATTTCTTGGAGCCTTTTTGCTCAATACTTTTGGATCTCTTCCGTCCTTTCAGCTTTCTGGAATTTTAGATTATGGAAGCGGACCAAATCCAGCTATGGTGCAGCTATTGAAATTAATTTCTGAAAGGCAACGTCAGGAAAAATCTTTTGAAAAAAAACTGGTGTGGCAGGAAATTCAAAGCTTAGACTCTTGTGTGGAACAACTGGCTCAAGTTCTTCCTGCCTTGCCAGACAAGGATGCCATTGGAGGATGGGACCCTTTTTTTGCTCCAGAGGGAAAGAGGGGGAAGGTACCCTTGGTTTTGTGCCTTGAGGTGGCAGAGCATTTTGAGCAGCCTTGGGATGGCTTTGCTGGTTTGGCGGATTGCTGTTGTGCTGGCGGTTTTGTTGCAGTGGGAACTTTGCCAATCCCTGATGAAATGGTGATTCCAGAGGATTTTAAAAAGTGGTGGTACAAGGACGACAGAACTCATGTGTCCTTTTATACGGAAAAAGCCATGGAAGCCTGTGGAAGAACCTGTGGGTTGGAATACCTTGGAAAGGCATCTCCTCGAATCTTTTTGTTCAAGAAACAAGAAGATGCCTCATTCAAGGTGTAATTGTCAGTGGATGCCACCAGAGACAAAAGCATCTGGCGCCAGAGACAAAAGAATTTGGTGTAGACCTCGGGCAGCCTTTCCACGGTGGGAAAGGGCATTTTTTTCCTGTGCAGAAAGCTGGGCAATGGTTTTATCCGTTCCTGCAAGAATAACTATGGGATCATAGCCAAAGCCACCAGAGCCTCGGGAAAGCTCCAAGCTCTGGATGAGGCTGCCCTCCATGGTTTCTTGGGCAGAATAAAATCTATCTGGTCCAAGATACAAGACCATGGCACAAACGTATCGGCAACTCCGTGGATTTTCAGGTAATGTTATACCCTGGGAAGCAAGCTCCTGGAGGGCAGAATCTGTTTGTTGGATAAGGAATTGATTTTGTTCCCCCTGGCTTGGCTTTGTTCCGTCAGGTTTTCCCTTGGGAAAATCCGGGCCTCCGTAGCGAGCAGAATAAATTCCAGGAATTCCCTTGAGGATATCTACGCAGATACCAGAATCGTCGGCTAATACTGGCTGGCGGACGATATTCCACAGGGCTTGAGCTTTTATGAGACTGTTCTCCAAAAAGCTGGAGCCATTTTCTTCTGGATCAAAGTGAATACCTTCTTCCGATGGAATTACAAGGTCAAATTCCGGGAATAATGCTTGCATTTCCTGTTTCTTGTGTAAATTTCCTGATGCAAAGTAAATTTTCATAGTTTATCCTATCATTTACTCCTTTTTAAGGTCAAGAAGCGAGAGAATTTGATCGATTGATTTACCTGCAGTAGCTAGAATCCTACGTACGCTTCCTTCTGGCAAATTCAAAACATCCTCCACCATTCTGTTTGATGGCTTCAAATTGAAGGTCTTGTGCCGGTATCTCAAGTAATCCAGCTTTTTCTTCTGGTTTTCATATTTTTGGAAAACAATCTGATACTGGCAGCTATCTGCGGTCATGTTTGACAGCTCAATGGCATATTGCTGGCACATGATATAGGACATGTTTACCCGATTTTCCAAGTGTTTGCGGATTTCTAGCTTGTCCTGCATCTTATCTTCAATGGACCTTAAGTATTGGCTGAATTCCTGGGGACTAATCCCTGTGAGGGCAGGAATCGTTGCGACGACTCTATCTGAAAGCAGGTAATAGGACTTCAATGACAAAACCAGAAGGGTAGTTGCCTGTTTTTTTGTCAATGGCTCCTTCAAGCTGATGTTATTTTCAGATTCTATTTCATACTCTGGTGGCGTTTCGCTTACTTGGGATTCATTTTCGTTTGATTCCGTATAATCTAGATACTGTTGGTTATCCAGTACCTCTTGAAAGCACCGTTGCTTTACCGTTGACCTCTTCCAGCTTTTGTACCTAAGGCGTACGCTGGAGGTGAAGTAGGTGAGAAAGGTGGTACTGGAATCATCATAGTTTTCCAGTATCTTGGGAATGTGGTGATGAATCCAGATGAGAAAGCTACTGATTTCATCTTCTGGTAAACGCTCCGTACAATAGTACAAGGGCGACTTGAAAATTTCAGCTAAAAGACAGGATACTGCCTTTTCCTTTGAAATTTCCTGATTTTTGTAACACACATAAATTTTGTTGACTGCTAGCATTTTATGCCTCCTTAATGATACTGAATATATTGCAAGAATCGTGCCAACTTAAAATTGTGTGGAAAACTAGATTTTTTTGATATATTTGTAGGGAATTTCCGAGATTTTTTATTTTAAAAAATTTATTTTTCTTTATTTTTATTATAAAAAAATCTAAAAAATTTATAAAAAGAGAAAAAATAAATTTTTTAGGAGATTTTGAGAACTTTTTGAAGACAGTCGGTCAAGGGACGCTTTGCTTAAACCCTTGACTCGCCTTTGTTACGGTTCTCCAAAAATTGTAGAACCGTAATAAAAAAAAAGATTCAAAGGAAAACCTTTGAATCTTTTTTTTCAGTGCTTATTTTAAGGCTGGTTCAAACTCTGCAAGGAGCTTGGGAATCAATTCGTCGATGGTACCAGGGGTACTGCAGCCAGAGGCATTTTTATGTCCACCGCCACCAAAGCTTGCTGCCACGGTGCTTACATCCACCTGGTCCTTAGAACGAAGTCCCATGGTGCAGGACTGCTCCGTTTCCTGACGAATGAATACTACTACTTCTACTCCCACACAGGACAAAAGCAGTTGGTAGAGGCTATCAGAATCCCGCCCTTCGCCGCCATATCGTCGGGTATCATCCTGGGTTTCGTAGGTGATAATGAGTTTTCCATCGTAATATTGGGTAGACCGCTCCAACAGTACTCCTAACAGCTTTCTGGTGGAAAAGGGCTTACCGCTTGTCATGGTGTCATAGGTGGTTCGAGGGCTTACCCCAGCTTCAACCATGCGGGCTGCTGCCATAAAGATATCGCTGGAATTTTCTTCCAGAAAACGGAAATATCCTGTATCGGTACACAAACCAAAGAAAAGAATCTGAGCGGTATCCTTGTCCAAGGGACCAACCAATTTTTCGTAGAGCTGCTGAACCAAATAGGAGGTAGCAGGTGAGGTAGGCTCAATGATATAGGTTAGAGATTCTGGAGATGAGGTTTTGTGATTGTCTATGAAAAAGGTGGGACGGGTGGACAAGTCCATAACAAGGGTATCCTGAGAAAAAATTTCTCCGATACGCTTGAACTCTCCACAATCTACAATAATCATTGCAGTTTTCTTTCCAGTTTGCAGAACTGTAGCCTGCCGTCCAAAAAGCTTTTCGTAGTCCTTGATTTCGGTGCGCTTGAAGGGGCCTGCTGAAATCAGCTGGTAGGGCTTGCCCATCTTTTTCAGAATTGCTGCAACCCCCAAGGAAGAGGCAATGCAGTCTCCATCTGGTTCCTTGTGTCCCACAATAATGAAGCTGTCGTATGCCTGCACAAAGTCCTTGAATTGCTGTGCCTGCTCATCAGTTATAATCTTCATAATATATCCTTGGTTGTAAGAAGTCTCTGCTGGGGAATGGAGTGCTGACCGAGCTTTCCTTGGTTGAATTTCTTCCCAGACACAATGGGCATGCCAGCTTCATCGATATAAATGTCGATTTCAGTTCTCATACCAAAATCCTGTCCGTAAATTCCTGGTTCCACAGAAAAACTACTACCAGGCAATAGCTGTCTGTAATCGGGGAACTCGCTTCCGTCAAGATTGGTGCCACTTCCGTGGACTTCAGAGTCAATGCCATGACCAGTTCGGTGCTTGATGTAGCTGCCGTATCCAGCCTTTTCGATAATGGAACGAACCTGAAGATCTAGCTCTGCACCAGTGAGGCGGATTCCTTTTGTTGCAGCCTCTGTAATGGCCGTGGCAACAGAATCTCGTGCCTGACACAGGACGGAAAATCTTTTTTCAGCTTCCTGTGGCACTACATCACCAAAAACACCCACCCACGAAATGTCTGCATAAGCAGGTACTGTGGCAGAAACACCACCTTGGCCGTCATCTGCCAGTCGCTCCTTGGCCCAAATATCCAACTGGATAATATCGCCCTCTTCGGCTACCTTGCCACCATCTTCTGGAACCTCGTAGTGGGGGTCTCCAGTATGGGCTCCAAAGGCAACAACGGGACTATGGTTTGTAGTGAGCTTATACTTATAGAATTGTTCCAAGATAAAGATTTGTACTGCCCGCTCGTTCAAGGGCTCCTTGGAACGATAATGCTGGCAGATAAAATCCCAGGTGTCATAAATGATTTTATAGAGCAATGCAGCTGCTCGTTCCTGACTTTGAATGCTTGCTGCAGAAAGAATTCCCTTGTAACGCTGCAAAAGCTTTGCGGCACTGGTAATTGTAATTCCTTCTCCTTGGAGAAGGGTGATAAATCCACCATCAACAGTGGAGATAACTGGCAAATTTGGATCCCACAGGAGAGCCAAGGTCTTCTCCTTGTACTGGGACAAGGCAGCCTTTAATTCCTGCTGGGAGGAATAAAAAATCTTATGCTCACCGGGAAGGGAGTCTAGAGCGTGAGGTTCAATTTTATGAAGAATCTTTACTGGTTCTCCCATGGGAGGTACAATGTAAATCCACCGTCGGGTGGTCATTCCATCTAAGGGTAATTGAAGCAGGTCTTTTGTAAGATTGTCTCTGCCTGCAAAATCAGTAAAAAGCCAGCCGTCCAAAGCTGAAACGGCTGACTCTTGTTGTGAGACAACTTGTATCTTTTCAAGACAAGTCATGTGTTTAGAAATCTAACTCCAAGGTTTCTGCACTGGCAGCATCACCGATATCGGTATAGGGCTTTGCTACGGTCCAAACGTGGTCTGGACTTCTTACTGGAGGAAGATTGAGGATTACCTTGTAGAATTCCCCATCCTTCTCAAGAACAGTCATATAGGGGTTCAGTCCAACGGGCAATTCCCTATATGTCAATTTTCGTGGATTTTCGTGAAGCCAAGACTTGGGAACCATTACCTGTCCCATGCTCTTATCATGTTTGGCGTACATAACGATAACCACATCCTTGTGATCAAAAACCTTGTAAACAACAACGTTGCGGTAGGTCAAGTTTCCATCGTACTTGTTTGTCTGGGCATCCTGTTCCTGAGCAAAAACTCCAGCTACAGTCAGACCAAACACCAGCAACAGTGCAAGCAAGCTTTTCTTCATTCTGCAACTCCTTTTATTCCTATGTACATAGGAGACTTTTTTTTAGCCTGAAAACTACAGCAAAGACAGCATGATAGCCTTAATGGTATGCTTTCTGTTTTCTGCCTGTTCCCAAACCAAGCTATTTGCTCCTTCAAATACCTCTTCAGTAACCTCTTCTCCTTTGACAGCGGGCAAGCAGTGAAGGAAGATGGTTTCCTCTTTTTCTGTTGCCTTCATCAAATCCTGATTAACTTGGTAAGGTGTTAAAAGAGCGGTTCGGCTTTCTTTGAGAGCTTCCTCTCCCATAGAAGTCCATACATCAGTATAAACGCAATCAGCATCTTTTACAAGGGAAATATCTTTGGAAATGGTGATTTTAGCCCCTGATTTTTCGGCGAAAGGCTTGCAGATTTCTTGAATTGCTGCATCGGGGAAAAGTTCTTCGGGACTGAGGATGGTGAAGTTGATTCCCAGCTTAGCACAAATCAACATCAGGGAGCGAGCGACGTTGTTTCTTCCGTCTCCGCAGAAGGCTAGATTCAAGCCTGCAATGCGACCAAAATGCTCCTTCATGGTAAGCACGTCTGCCAAAACCTGGGTGGGGTGGAAGTCATCGGTAAGACCATTGATAACAGGCACTCCAGAATGCTGAGCCAAAAGCTCTACGTGTTTTTGTGAAAAACCGCGGAATTCAATGGCGGAGAACATTCTGCCTAAAACACGGGCGGTGTCTTCGATGGACTCCTTTGCTCCCAGCTGAATGTCCTGGGAAGAAAGGAACACAGGATGGCCTCCCTCCTCTCCGAAGGCAGTTTCAAAGGAACAGCGGGTTCTGGTGGAACGCTTTTCAAAAATAAGGGCAATGGTCTTGCCTCTAAATCTCTGGTGAATCTCGCCTCGACGAGACTCAGCCTTTACCTGGGATGCTAGGTCAAGAATCTGAAGGATTTCCTGGGGAGTGTAGTCAATCCAGTTCAGCAATGACCTTCCTTTGAATGGAGCTTTGAAAATTTCTGGTAACATGGGTTCCTCCGCTGTGAATGGGTAGAAATAAAAAAAGGTAATTTGCTTACCACAAATTACCTTCCAAATCTAGCGACAATAGGGATCGAACCTATGACCGAACGGATATGAGCCGTTTGCTCTACCTACTGAGCTATGTCGCCGTAACGAATAACAACATATCAGACAAACTTGATTTAGTCAATAGATTTTTCAAAGTTTTTTATTTTTTCTGTTGCCTTGAATAATACCCTAGAAATAGTGTAAAATATATCCAATTAATCCGGTGAGGATGATTTCCCTTTGGGAGGCGTCTGGAATGTGACGTCCTTATCAGTAGCCGTAAATTCGAGGAGAAGCCATGAAAACTGTATCTGCATTGCAGAAGTTCCGCTATGAGTATCAGCCAAAGCTGCCTGCTGTTCTGGCAGACAACAAGCCTGAGAACATTGTAATCGATTTTGGAAAGCCCACCAGCGCCATTGCTGATCAGGCTGAGCTGGAGAACCTGTTCAAGAATACCTACGGAAAGCCAGAGGCTTTGTTCAAGCAGGGTAACAATCCCGATGCCCTGAAGAAAATCCGTGTTGGAATCATTCTTTCTGGTGGACAGGCTCCCGGTGGACACAATGTTATTGCCGGTCTCTATGACGGAATCAAGAAGGGAAATAAGGATTCTGTAGTTATCGGTTTTACAGGTGGTCCCTCTGGTCTTATTGATGGTGAATATGTAGAAATTACTGATGCCTTCATGGATGAATACCGCAACACTGGTGGATTCGACATGATTGGTTCTGGACGCACCAAGATTGAGACTCCTGAGCAGTATGCAGCTAGCGTTGCCACTGCAGAAAAGCTTGACCTGGATGCCATCGTAATCATCGGTGGTGATGACTCCAACACAAATGCAGCCTTGTTGGCAGAGCGTTTCTTGGAGCTGGGAAAGAAGACCCGTGTTATCGGTGTTCCCAAGACTATCGACGGTGACTTGAAGAATGAGCAGATTGAAACAAGCTTTGGATTCGACACTGCTTGTAAGACTTATTCCGAGCTGATTGGAAATATTGGCCGTGATGCTAACAGTGCCAAGAAGTACTGGCACTTTATCAAGCTGATGGGACGCTCTGCCAGCCACATTGCTTTGGAATGCGCCCTGCAGACACAGCCCAACGTATGCTTGATTTCTGAGGAAGTTGAAGCAAAGAAGATGACCTTGCGTGCCATTACCGATGACATTTGTAAGGTAATCGCCAAGCGTGCAGAGAACAAGGAAAACTTTGGAATCGTTTTGATTCCCGAAGGCTTGGTGGAATTCATTCCTGAAATGAAGAGCTTGATTGCCGAATTGAACGACACCATGGCTGGACATCAGGACGAGTTCAACGGATTGGCTAATTTTGCTGCCCGCAAGGATTGGCTCAAGTCTCACCTGACTGCAGCTTCCTACGAAACCTTTGCTTCCTTGCCTGAAGCCATTGCTGCTCAGTTCTTGGCAGACCGTGACCCCCACGGAAACGTACAGGTTTCCCGCATCGAAACAGAAAAGCTGCTGGCTTCCATGGTAGAAGAGCGTTTGGCTGCCATGAAGAAGGAAGGAACCTATACCGGTAAGTTCAGCTCCTACACCCACTTCTTTGGCTATGAGGGACGCTGTGCATTCCCCTCCAACTTTGATGCTGACTATTGCTATGCCCTTGGTTACACAGCCTTTATGTTGATTGCCAGCGGTGTAACAGGATATCTTTCTTCCGTTCGCAACTTGACCGCTCCTGCTGCTCAGTGGACTGCAGGTGGTATTCCCTTGACCATGATGATGAACATGGAGCAGCGCCATGGTTCCAAGAAGCCTGTTATCCGCAAGGCTTTGGTGGAGCTGGATGGAAAGCCCTTCAAGGAGTTTGCCGCTCATCGTGACGACTGGGCAGTAAACACCAGCTACCTCTTCCCTGGAGCCATCCAGTACTATGGACCCACCGAGGTATGCGACTTGACCACAAAGACTATTCGGCTGGAACGCTGCTAGTGTGATTTTGTGACAATGAGCCTTGGGATTTCGCCTTTTGACGGAGTTCCAAGGCTATTTTTTTTTATGTGGAAAAGGTTATTTACAAGAGGTTTTTAGTAAAAAGTTGTGTTTTCCTGTCTTGAGGTCTCCTTACGTCTGTCAGTTTCCCTTCTGTTGAGCTTTCATCAATTTTGCGGTACTATGATGCCATGATTTTTCCACGTTTTTTTCTGAAGGCCAAGGAAGAAGCCGATATTCTTCTTGGTTCTCCATGGGTGTATGACAATGAGCTTCTTTTTGTAAAGTATATGAAAGCTGGTGCTGTTCAGCAGATGTCCTTGGAGGCTGCTGGGAGCTGCAAGAAGTTAAAGGCAGTAGAAGCGGGCAGTGCCGTTGAGGTGTATTCTAAATCTGGCCTCTTTTTGGGAACGGGAATCTTTAATCCCAACTCCAAGATTGCTATCCGTTTTTTAACCCAAGAAAAGCCTGAATCAGTTTTTGGGCCAGTGGAAGAAAACTCCAAGGAGAGCTTTTCCCTTGCTGCTATCCACAATCACTATACCAAGGAATTTTTCTTGCAAAAAGTAAAGCAGGCTCTGGAGCTGCGGTACCTGTTCTTTAACAAGGCTGATTCTTATCGCTTGATTTTTGGTGAGTCTGATGGAATCCCCGGTTTGGTGGTGGACCGCTACTACGACGTGGAAGGTCGTGTCTTTCTTTCAATTCAGTTTTTGAGTCTGGCCACAGAAATTTTCCGAGAAGAGATTCTGCTGGCACTAGAATCTCTGTGTCATCCCTTTGGAATCTATGAGCGCAGCGATGTACATGTTCGTGAGCTTGAAGGCTTGCAGCAGAAAAAGGGCTGGATTGGTGCAGAGCGAAATCCTCGCATTACCATCAAGGAAAATGGAGTGCTTTTGACGGTGGATTTGGAGCTAGGACAAAAGACTGGCTACTTCTTGGACCAAAAGGAAAATCGACGTCTGGTGGCAAGCCTTGCCAAGGGACGGCGGGTGCTGGACACCTTTACCCACACGGGAGCCTTTGGATTGAATGCTCTGGCTGGTGGGGCAAAGTCGGTGATTTCTGTAGATATTTCTCCTGAGGCTGTTGCTACGGTGGAAGAAAATATCCAGCAAAACAAGCAGCTTTGTAAGGAGGGCAGCAGAATTACTGCTGTTTGTAGCGATGTATTCGATCTTTTGCGAAGCTATGAGGAAGAAAAACGTCAGTTTGATATGATTATTCTTGATCCACCAGCCTTTGCAAAAAGTGCTGGCAAGGTGGAGAAGGCCTACGGTGGCTATAAGGAAATCAATTTGCGGGCTATGGGCTTGCTGGTGAAGGGTGGAATCCTTGTTACCTGCTCCTGTTCCCACTTTTTTGATTCTGCTACATTCTACGATATGCTGGCCCATGCCGCCAAGGATGCCCACAGAAGGGTGCAAATTGTGGAACGGCGGGGAGCTGCCCCAGATCATCCTCAGCTTATGGGCTATGACAAGGGGGAATATCTCAAATGTGCTGTGCTGCGGGTGCTGTAATGTATGATGCCATTGTAGTTTTGGGCCCCACGGCCTGTGGAAAGACCTCCTTGGGTGTGGGAATTGCAGCTGCCCTCAAGGGGGAAATTGTTTCAGCAGATTCTCGCCAGGTGTATCGCTATCTTGATATTGGAAGCGGAAAGGATTTGGCAGATTATACCTTGGTACAGGAAGATGGAACACAGCTTCAGATGCCCTACCACCTCATTGATGTAACGGAGCTTCCCTACGAATACAGCGTCTATGACTATCAGAAGGATGCGTACAATGCCATTGCTGATATTAGGCGGCGAGAAAAGCTTCCTGTGGTGGTGGGAGGAACAGGCATGTATCTTGACGCTCTAGTGCGTGGCTATGATTTACTTCCGGTGCCTACCAACGAAAAGCTTCGGGAAGAGCTGGCGGGAAAATCCATGGAGGAATTAACCCAACGCTTGCTGGAGATTCGGGGAGCATTGCACAATCACACTGATTTAGATGAACGCCATCGTTTACTTCGAGCCATTGAAATTGCCGAGTTTCAGAAAAATGGTGGTGAATCAGCTAGTGCCGCCATGCCACAGCGCCCACCCTTTAATCCCATAATTTTTGGCACCACCTTTCCTCGGGATCAGCTACGACGAAACATCAAGGAGCGGCTTCGACAACGGCTGAAAGAGGGGATGATTCAAGAGGTGCAGTCTATTCACGACTCAGGTATTGAATGGCGACGACTGGAACGATTGGGTTTGGAATACAAGTTTGTGTCCCAGTTTTTACAGGGGATAATTCCCTCTGAGGGTGAGCTCTTTTCCCAGCTGAACATTGCCATTGGCCAGTTTGCAAAGCGACAGGAAACTTGGTTCCGTGGAATGGAGCGAAAGGGAATAAAAATTCACTGGCTTGCTCCAGGTAGCCAAAAAGAGCGGCTTTCTGAAGCATTAGAAATGATTTCTTCTGTTTGGAATCAGGTTTGAATCACGCGTTGGCAGCCAGTTTGTTCTCTGTAGAAATTTTTTCAATATAGCCTGTTCTTAGGCAGCTTTCAAAAAGACTTTTACTCAAAAAGTCGGTGGTTTCTTCTTCGTAGCCATCTCGGTCACGGACAATCTTCACCACAAATCCGTCTTCCATCTCCCTCAGAATTGTCATATAATCTGTGGGGTTGGAACTTTTAAGTCTGTAAAAATCCATTTGATATCCTCCCAATTTTGGATAATGCTTTGAAGTATGACTGAAAATTTTTAAGTCATTCTTTTACTATTTTCGGTTTGACAAATAAATGATATTAGTTATTTTGTGGGGTAGAACGTGAACTATATTGATGCCCATCTTCATATTGGAGATTGTATAGATTTTAGGCCTATGCCAGATGTGATACATTGTTCATCCTGCCATGAGGAGCAGGAGTTTTTGCTGGTGGAGTCACTGGCAAGGCAGTTTCCCCAAAATGTGGTGGCAAGCTTTGGCATTCATCCCCAAAATCCCGACGTAAGGCTTTTCTCTGTGCTAGAAAAACTGGCTGAACAGAGGCGACTTGTAGCAGTGGGGGAGGTGGGATTTGATTTTTTTACCCCAGAATTGGCTGCAAACTGGCACCAGCAGCGGGAGGTGTGGCAGCTACAGCTAGAGCTGGCACAGAAGCATCAGTTGCCCCTTGTGATTCATTGTCGCAAGGCCATGGATAAGATTTTCTTGTATTGTAAAGATTTGAAAAAGCTTCCGGCAGTGGTGTTTCATGCCTTTCCCGGTTCTTGTCAGGAAGCAGAGAATTTGCTGAAACGGGGGATTGAAGGCTATTTTTCCTTTGGAAAGGAGCTGCTTCGGGGCAGAAGGAACAGTATTCGCTGTGTACAGGAGCTTCCTTTGGATCGACTTTTGGCAGAAACGGACGCTCCCTACCAAACTTTGCGGAATCAAGAGGCTACGTCACCTCAAGACATTCGGCTGGTGTATCAGGAATTTGCTGTGCTTCGTGGCGTTCACGAAAATGAAATAAAAAATCCTTTGGAACATAATTTCCAAAGGATTTTTACAGGAAAAAAGAACAATTTCTAGTTGGAAAGTCGTTTCAACTCTTCTATGGTTTTAACGTGTAGCTCCAGCACCTCTTCCGTCAAGGCTGTTGTATCAACTCCGTCCACTCCATCGTGAAGATGTCCCTTTTCCTTCCCCCTAAAAATATCCTCCAACTTCTGGGCCTCTGCTGCCAGATGATTTGCACCTAGCTGGCGGGCTGCACCCTTGACTCGGTGGATATACTGGGCGGCCTCCAGACATTCTCCGCTGGGAGAAGCACGAAATGCTCT
The DNA here is from genome assembly GCA_017549025.1 of Treponema sp. Lineage (GTDB taxonomy): Bacteria > Spirochaetota > Spirochaetia > Treponematales > Treponemataceae > Treponema_F. The sequence goes on along the minus strand of JAFYWB010000029.1, from coordinate 50,892 downwards.
TTCCAATTCCCGCATCTTGTCTGCCTGAAATACCGTATCCTGCAAAAATGCATCCACCAAAATCATGTAGAGATCCATGTCATTGTCCAGGCGCTCTAAAGCTTCCTGGAGGTTAATTAATTCACTTGTACTATTTTCCATAGGAAAGATTATAGTATATTTATCGTTTTTTTGCTATATTTAAGGCATGAACTTATTTACTATCTTCCTGTATGGAAGCCTTGGCTTGAGCCTTGTTTTTTCCTTCTTGAACATTGTCTTTGCAACGGATATTTCAGTGGCGGCTTTTCCTCTTTCCCTGTTGTTTACTGCCGCCGTGGTGTATTGTTCATGGTTCCAGCTGTATCGACAGCGTAATTTGAAGATGGTTGCCATTGTTAAAAAGCTCTATCAATATCTTCCCTTTATTCTGTTGGTTGCCTTTGTGTTCCGTCGTGCAGGAGCGGTGGGAACAAGCCACGGATTCGACATTGCTTCCGTTTTATTGTGGCTTGGAGCCTCCATCCTGTCTATCGGTATGCAGGTGCTGCTGGCAAACAAACGGATTGGAAATACCTTTCCCCATTGGAATGAATTTCAGGAGGCTCATGGTCAAAGTAAGCCCCATGGAATACAGCGGCTGGTGCGGGAAATCCTTGAGTGGGTGGATGCCTTTATACAGGCAGCCTTTACGGTAGCCTTGCTGAATATCTTCATTATCCAGCTTTACGAGATTCCCTCAGAATCCATGGTGCCAGAATTCTTGGTGCGAGATAGGGTGGTGGTATTTAAGACAGCTTCTGGGCCTCGTTTTCCCCTGTCTAACGTGGGAATTCCCCAGCTTCGTTCCTATGACCGTGGTGACATTGTGGTGTTCCGCAATCCCCATTACAGCCGAGATCGCCAGTCCGAGGTGAGAACCTTTGTGTCACAGCTGGTGTACACGCTTACCTTTACCACCGTAAACTTGAATGTGGACGAAGACGGCAACCTCAAGGCAGATCCCTTGGTAAAGCGAGTTACTGGTTTACCAGGAGAGCAGCTGATGATGGTGGATGGAGTGTTGTATTCCCGAACTGCAGATGACCCAGAATTCACCGTGGTGCAGGAGGATGCAAAGTGGGCAGAATGGAATGTGGCTGCCTTACCCGATAAGATTTTGGAGAAGGTGCAGGAGATTCCCTTTCCTGAATCCATCTATCGGGGCATGATTCAGTGCGAGGAAATGAAAAATTCCTTGAACTATGCCAGTGCCAAGGAAGAAATCCTTCAGCTAGTGGAGGAATTTTCTGCTATACGAAGGAGCTTGTCTGGTGTCGACACTGGTACTGGTGCAAATATCCTGCCTATGTCCGACTTGTTGGAGGAAACCTTCTTTGCCCAGTGTGATACTCTTTCCCGCAGATTGCTTACTGTGCAAGGTGGCACTAAATGGTTCAGCGACTACATGACCAGCTGGATGAATCAGATTCCCCAGGAGTGCTTTACTGATGAAACAGTGCTTGTGGGTGGAGATTTGTATCAGGATTCGAACTTTCGGCTGAATTTGCTGTCAAAGCTGGCCTTTGGACGGCTGGTGGTGCAAAATGCTCGGCTTACTGCCCAAGGAAAACCAGTGGCTACCTGGCGAACCGATGCCATTCGTAATGCAGCTCTGGAGCACATGGATTTATTGTACGTGTATTTTGCCTTGATGGACTCTCGCAATATGCCAGTGTTCCCTGCAAACAGTGCGTCAGGCCAGCCAAACTACATTCCTCATAACAGTTTCTTTATGATGGGAGACAATCGGTTTAATTCTTTGGATATGCGCCATTCCTATGACAAGAAAATAGTGGCCATTACAGAATATGATCCTTATTCTCTGTTGTATTCTTCACGTATGGCTCCCCAGGCGGTAGGTGCTCAGGATATTTTAGGAACAACAGTGTTGCGCTTTTGGCCGGTAAACCGTTTTGGTGTACCAGGTATTACAGGAAAGGAACAGTAGATTCCCGAAATGTAGCTTTTGTGGGGATGTAGGCTCCGTATTGACAGAAGTTATATTTTTATTCATCATAGGCAGACGTATGAGTGATACAAAGCTAAGCAGGGCTTATTTGGAGACATTGCCATCGGCAGACTTAATTGCCTTGGCTGACGATTTAGGCATAGACATTCCAGAGAATCTAAATAGACGATTTATTATTGGTGAATTGTTGGAAGCAGCTGAAGATATGGATGATTCAGATGATGATTTGGAAGAATCCTCTGAAGTGACTACCGCAGACTTGCCAGAAACATATAACGAAACGGTTATTTCTGCTGTTTTGCGAAATCCTGTTTGGCTTTTTGTGTACTGGGATGTAAAAAAAGACCACATTACCCAGATTCGCAAGTCTGACAAGGTTCAATCCTTGAGCCTGCGGGTAAATTTATTCCATCGTGATGATTCTACCCTTGTTGCTGATTTCTTTGATGTGCCCATTTCCCTTGATGATAGAAATCGATACGTATTGTTGCCTGCTGGATTTGGTGCTGTTCGTGTGGACTTGGTGATAAATCTGGAAAATGATGGTTACGAGGTGTGGTCCAGTACTGGCTTGATTACCTTGCCCTATGTTTCTCAGCGGATTGCAAATCCCTTGCCAGAAGCTCCTATTTCTCCCGTTCTCAAGCTTTCCGGTTTGCCCGAACTCCTGAGAACCCATTATATGAATCACCGTCAGTCTTTTTTCTAGGAGTTCAAATTCATGTCTAAAAAGAAAATTGTTATTACAATTGTGGCACACCAAGGCTATTTTTGTCCTACAAGTATTCAGGAATTGTCCCATCCAGAAATTGAACTTCTTTTTGCAGGAATTTCTGACACCTACATTCCCTTGTTGAATATGTTTGAAACCTTGGACTTGGAGCATGTGCCCTTCCAGCTGTCCATTGTTATGACACCCACCCTTTGTACCTTGCTTTCTGATTACACGGTACAGGAAATGTATGTAAATTGGCTGGATAAGCTGATTTTGCTGGGGGAAAATCAAATCAATTCCTTGGAAAAGACTGATACCACCTATCCTTTGGTGGAAGCAGAACTGAATCGGATAAAAAAATGTAAGGACGACTTTATTAACGTCTACAAAAGCGACCTTCTGGCAGCCTTCCGTTATTATGCTGACCGTGGAAGCTTGGAGCTTTTGGCTACTGCCGCTACTGCTGCCTTTTTGCCCCATTACGTAGACCTGCCAGAGGCTATTAATGCCCAGATTGAGGCGGGACTTCATTCACATCGTCAGTTCTTTGGCCTGGTTCCTGATGGCTTTTGGCTTCCCGCCATGGGCTATGCTCCTGGTTTGGAGGAAATCATCAAGAGCTATGGCTATACCTATACCATCCTTGATTCCCATGGATTACTTTTTGGTGATCCCATGCCCAGAAACGGTATTTTTGCTCCCGCTGTTTGTCCCAATGGACTGTGGGTTTTTGGTCAAGACCGTACTGCCGAGGAAGCTATCATTGGTACTGGTGGTTTTATGCACCGTGATGTGTACCGAAATCAAAACCGGGACTTTGCTTTTGAGGCTACAGACCAGCAGCTGGAAGGCTTTTTGACGGAAAATGGCGTTCGCTTGCCTTCTGGCTACAAATACTGGACTCGTGGCGATGATGAAAAGCTCTATGATAAGGAAGCTGCCCAGCGTCAGGTAAAGGCGGATGCAGAAGCCTTTGTACAAAAGTACGAGGAAAAGCTTGAAAAAGCAAGTCGTGCGTTGGAGTCTGAGGATGTTTCTATTCTTTGTGCCTTTTATGCTAGGGATTTTGGTCAGCTGTGGTACGAGGGAATGGACTGGTTAGAGCAGGTGATTCGGTTGGTGGCAGAAAGTCAGGAGATTGAGCTGAGCCAGTGCTGTAGCTTCTTGGATTGTAAGAAGGATTTGCAGCAGATTCAGCCCTTTATGTCAGCCGCTACAGGAACTGGCTATGGGGAAAATTTCCTTGATACAAAGAATGACTGGATGCTGCAGTATGCTCGTAAGGCCTGTCAACGAATGAATCAGCTGGCAGATCGTTTCCCAGAAGATACTGGACTAAAGGCTCGTGCCTTGAATATGGCTGCTCGTGAGGTGCTTTTAGCCCAGTCCTTGGATTGGCCCAAGATGTTGAGCGAGGGACTGTTCCCTGAATATGCGGAAGAACAATTCAAAAAGAATGTTCAGTCTTTTATTACCGTGTTTGATTCACTAGGAGCAAACTCCATCAGCACTGAATGGCTCACCAATCTGGAGCAGGAGCATCCTCTGTTCCCGTGGATGAATTATCGTATATTCAGCAAAAAGCAATGAGCCTGAGGTCTTGCCTGACTGTGCATCCACGGATGAATTACCGAATTTTCAGCAAGAAGCAATAAGCCTGAGGTCTTACTTGACTGTGCATCCACGGATGAATTACCGAATTTTCAGCAAAAAGCAATAGCATTGAACTGGGGAGTGGGGGGCCACTCCCTATTTTTTTTATTAAAAGAATTGACGGATTTCTTTGAGGGCTTCTAGAAGCTTGTCTAGATCCTGCTGTTGTGTTTTAGGGCCAAAGGAAAATCGCACTCCATTGGTGGCCAATTCCTTGGAAACACCCATGGCCTCTAGCACTGGTCTGCTGAGCTTTCGGCTGGAGCAAGCAGAGCCTGTAGAAATGGCTATGGATTTTTCAGACAAAGCTCGAACAAGCACTTCTCCAGGAATCCCATCAAAGGCGGCTTGCACAATCCAAGGGGAAAAATTTTCTTCCACAGGCTCTGTTCCACGAGCTGCAGGAATGAGGCTACAGCCCTTGATTTCCTTTAATTGCTCTATGAAATTCTTTGTCATGGTCTTTTGCTGTAAAAACCGTTGAAAGGCAGCTCCTTCTGTGTTTTTTTCAGACAAATAATGACGTTCAAGACATTTTCCAAAGGCCCAGGCTCCTGCAATGTTTTCTGTTCCAGACCGAATTCCCTGCTCCTGACCGCCACCACGAACAAAGCTTTCAAACCTTTGTGCTAGATACAAAATACCAATACCACGGGGGCCTCCGATTTTGTGGGCGCTAAAGGCGGCACTGTCAATGCCAGAATAGGACAGGTTCAAGGGAATTTTTCCTGCAGCCTGAACACAGTCCACGTGGAGCTTGGGCCGCCGTTTTCCTGTTTCCTTGGCAAACTTGTTCAACAGGTCTGCCACCTGGTACACTGGCTGAATGGCTCCCGTTTCGTTGTTCACTGCCATGAGGCACACCAGCACCGTGTCGCTGGTAAGAAGCTTTTCTATGGCGGCCACTGGTACAATGCCAGTGGCATCGGGGGCGGCGTGGAGCACCTTCCAGCCACAATGCTTGAGCATTTCAGCCTGCTCCCGAATGGCAGGATGTTCAATAGCGCTGATGATGATGGTGCCTGGAGCTGGACGCTGCAAAAGGGAGAGCAGGGGAAGATGATTTGCCTCGGTGCCACCGCTGGTGAAAAAGAGGGTGTCACTCTTTACCTGAAGAATTTTTGCGCAATCAGCTCGAACTTGGGTCAAGGTGTTTTTTGCATCACTGCCAAGAACATGGAGGCTAGAAGGATTGCCAAAATGCTTAATGGCAATATCTGCTGCCTCACGGATAATATCTTCTTCTGGCTGGGCGGTGGCAGCCCAGTCAAAGTACCAGGGACCTGCTTTGGTTCCATCGCCTTCCTGCAAAGTCACTGGTTCTGTCATGGTTTTGCTTCCAATACTGCAAGAATCTTATCGTCAGGCACTTCTTGAATAACGGTACTGTTGATTTCCCGCTGCAGGATAAAACGAACGGTGGCATTGCTGTTTTTCTTGTCCTTTTTCATGGCAGACAGTAAGACATCCCCAGCTTCTTCTGGAGAAACCTTTCCTTCCAGCACGGGATGGTAGGCTGTTCTGCACCAGCCATAGCTTTCCAAAACCTGGTCAACCTCTTGTCGGTATTCTTCTTCGCACAATCCTAAGTTCACGGACAATTGTAGTGCTCGACCAATTCCCCAAGCAACCGCATCTCCGTGGGGAATGGCTCCCAAACCTGCAGTAGTTTCTAGGGCGTGGGCAAAGGTATGACCAAGATTCAGCTGCATTCTCAAGCCTGTTTCTGTCAAATCCTTTTCTACAATGCTGGCCTTGGCAATAACGCAACGACGAATAATCTGACGTACCAAGTCAGTTTCACGAGCAAGCACCTCATCCTTTTGGTTTTGCATAATGTGAAACAGCTTTGGAGCGTAGAGCAGGGCTGTCTTTAAGGTTTCTGCAAGGCCAGAGCGATATTCTTCTGGAGGCAGGGTTTGGAGGAAGTCGCTAAAAACATGAAGCCGCTTTGCAGGATAAAAAGTACCAATCATGTTTTTAAAGCTGTCAAAATCGCAGCCAGTCTTTCCGCCTACCGCCGCATCCACCATGGCTAAAAGAGTGGTGGGCACCAATTCCAGCTTGGCTCCCCGCTTGAAAATGGAGGAAGCAAAGGCTGTCATGTCGCAAATAACGCCACCGCCAATGCCCACAAAGACGCTGGAACGCTGCAAGCCTGATTCCAAAGCAGTTTGTATGATAAATAATACGTTTTCTATGGTTTTGAAGCTTTCTCCTGCACCAAGAATTACCAGTGTGTTGTTACCCCTTCTAAAAACTGAACGGGGAGGAATTCCTGTAGAAAGGGCTTCTGCTGAGATTAAAAAATCCTTTGCCAGCACCTTAAGTGAAGGCAGGGAAATGATGGTGGAATCAGTTACAAAGATTCTGTTAAGGCCATCGTTTGGGGAGAGAAAACTCATCAAAGAATCAAGCTCTGGGGAATTGTAGAAAAGAATGTCGGTTTTTTCTGTTCCCACAGAGATTTGTGGATATTGAATGGTGAAAATGTCCTGTGTCATGAACCTATTTTAATAGGTTTCTTCATCCATTGCAAGAAAGGTTTCACGAACTTTTGTGAGGCGATTCAGCTCTCTGGTGAGGATTTTTTCGTAGTTCAGCTCTCCATTGGCAATGCGGTACCGCTCATCCTCCCAATTCTGGATATCTGTAAGGTACAGGAACTGGAAATTTCCGGTGCTGGCCTTTTCTGCCCACAATTTTGCTTCTTGCCAATACACAAGTCCTGTTTGGAAGCATTGCTCAGCCTTTTCCAAATCCCTCAGATATTGTTCCTTCCAGGGAGCCTCATAAAAATAGGCAACTTCCTTGTCAAAGGTGGCTGCCAGTCTCATGTGCTGCTCGATGAGCTTGAGATTTATATGCATCATAAAAAGATAGCGATATTTTTCCCAGTCTTTTTCGTCAGTAATTTTTGCAAGGGCATTGCGTGGATTGCAGAAATCTGCCTTTACCGCCTTTTCCAGCCAATAGATGTTTTCGATTACATCATCAGGATACTGCTGGTAATGCACGTGGAAAAGACGATAAAATTGCTCCTTGTACACCACATAGTAGGAAAAGCCTGTGCTGATAGAAAGGCATAAAAAGAGAGCCACAGCTACACAAAGTTTTGTGGTGGAAGAGAAAAATCTTTTTTTTGCAAAAGGCTGTTGTGGGTACTTCACCCCTGTAGTATCGGCATATTTTTCAATGCACTCCAGATATTTTCCTCCACTTTTTCTAGGCTTTGGGAAGCATCGATTCTGATAATCTTCATGCCTGTATCCATTTTCTCATATTCTTGAATTACCTTGCGATATTCCTTCAAGGTGGACTCCAAAAAAAGCTGGTTTTCATAGATTTCCGTAACACCGCGCCGTGTAATGCGTTTTAATGATTGGCTAGGCTCTATATCAAAGTAGAAAAGATATTCCGGCAGAGGAAATTGGCTGTTCAGCAGGCGGGGAAGCTCTGGGCCACAGGTGGCACTTTGGTAGGCAAGACTGGAAAAAAGGTAGCGGTCACTGACGACCAGAACCCCATTGTTGCACAATTCCACTATGCCTCCGGGAGCTGCAAGATGCTCCTGGCGGTCGGCAGCAAAGAGGTAGGCTGCAGTTTGGGCTGTGGCTTGAAAATCGCCCTTCAGGAGGCTACGAAGAAATTTTCCTGTGGCCCCTGTGGTGGGTTCCGCTGTGCAATGACATTGTACCTGGGGAAATTCGGCCTGTAATTTTTTTTGCAGCAGCTTTTGTTGAGTGGTGGTGCCAGCTCCGTCAATGCCTTCAAAAACAATGAAATTCTTTAATATCACGATAGACCTACCATTTTTTTCCGAAATTTACTATAGTGTAGAATAGGATATCTTAGCCACATGAAGTCTAAAGTCGTCAAGATCGGCGTCAGCAGTATTCTTTTTTTCTCAATGATTCTCGTAGCCCTAGCACTGGTGCGTCCTGCAATCCGTGGGTTTTCCCAGCAGCTGGAAGCATATCGTGGTGAATTTTTGGCTATGGTGGAATCAAAGACAGGCTTGGTGGTATCCTATGACTCACTTTCTCCAGCCATTCTATCAGTTTTTCGCATCAAAGGTATAGAGGTTTACGACGGAGAAACAAAAATTCCAGTGCTTTCAATCCGTAAGGCCAACCTTTCCTACAATCTGCTTCGTTTGCTTTCGGGAGACATTCAGGGAGCCTTTTCCGAGCTTACCATTTCTGGCATTACTCTGGAATACGATGCAATGAAAAGCAGTCGGCTGGTGGAAAAGCTCATGAATCTTGTGTCCAGCGAAACTGAAAATCCCACAGAAAAGGTTCAAAAAGAAGGCGAGACTGCTGAAATAAAAGCCATGGCAGCTATTTCCTTGCCCTTTGCCGTAGATATTCGTGATGTAAACCTTCATTATCGTGACAATTTGATGGACGTGCTGGTATCCTTTAATGACATTGCCGTGTCTGATACTGCTTCCCAAGGATTTTTGTCTGCCCAGGGCAATGGCTCAAGCCGTGTTACCTTGCAAAATGCCTTGCTAGCTTCTCTGCCACTGGAGCTCCAAAAGTCGGTTAAAGATATTTCAATGGCCTTTTCCTTTGACGCTTCTATCTTGCCTCAGCTGGACGGTAGCACCGTAGGCTTTACTCTTGCTTCTGTGTCTTCCCCAGATTTTTCTCTGGCCAGAACCAGCTTCTTTGCTGAATACAATCAAGATGTTGTAACGGTGTCCACCATGCAGGGAAATATTCCCCTGTGGCTCATGGCTCAGATGAATCTGGAATCAAGTCAGCTGCAGGTTCGTGCCCAGATGGATGCATTCGATCCCTTTTCCTTCCTGCGGATTAAAAGGGAAATTCCTCTGCTGGAAAAGATTCGTGGTACCACCATTTCTGGAAACTACCAGTTCCAGCTGGATACTACGTCCTTGGCCTTTGATTATGAGGCTGTAGGTGGGATTTTTCTTCCAGAGCAGTTGTTGTCGGTGGACTTGTTGAATGGTGGCTTGGAGCTGGACTATGATGTTGTAGGAAATTCCACTGATGTGATTGTGAAAAGCTTACAGGTCAGCAACAAGAACCTAGACTTTTCTCTGGAAGGAATGCTGAATATTCCCAATCTGCAGGCATCGGGCTTTGCCTTTTTGGAGCGCTTTACGGTGCCCGGTAGTGGTGACGTTTCTGCAGAAATGTATATTGATGCCCTTGACCGTGGTTTTACCTGCTTTATTCCCCAGCTGTATTACGGAGATCGGAGCTTTACCGCTCTCCAGCTTACCATGATTCCCGACCAAGAAGCACAATCCTTGGACTTTGAGTTTGAGGCCTCGGATTATTCCCACATTGATTTTGGTGTGCCAGGGATAATACGGCTTTCGGGAAGCATTTTGAACGAGAATAAGCCCTATATTCAGGCCAATTTGGGGATAAACGACTTCTTCTTAGATTCCGCCGTAAATGTGGCTTCTTTTTTTGCCAAACAGCAGCAGCGGGAGTCATTGGATTCTGTGGCAAAAACCCTTTCGTCCTACGTTACCACCAACGAGCTGTATCTTGCTACAGATCTTTCTTCTATCAGCTACAACGTGGATTACTGGATTTTGGCAGATGCAACTAACGACGACAACCTGCTTATTTTTTCCTTTACGGGAAACGAAAACACCGTCAACATTTCTCAATTTGACCTGCTTTTTGCAGGACAAGAGGTGCAGCTAACGGCGGGTGTTGATTTGGACGAAGGTTATACCCAGGCTCTGTTCAATGCTGAGCTTTCTGTAAATGCAGTGCCTTATTCTTTGGCTGGCTCCTATACCTTTGGCTCTTGGTTGAACCTTACTGGAAGCTATGGACTAATGGCCTCGCTGTCCCTCGATGGAGTGGAGAACTTGCTAGAAGGTCAGCTGCAAATGAAGGAATTGCCCATTTCTCTTGGTTCTGCAATGGTTTTGTGCTCCCTTGAAACAAGTGGCTTTGTTCCTCGAAACAATTTGGCAGGATTCAGGGTTGATGTGGCAGATTTAAGTCTGTCGGAAGTTTCCAACTTGATGTTCACTAATCCAGTGCTTTCTCTGTCTGGACAAGTTTCAAGCTACGGCTTCCTGTTGGAAAATTTCTTGTTTCAAGATGATGTTTCCACGCTGGATGGTTCTGGTGGAATCATGTGGAATTTTTCTCAAGGCAGAATCGACACAGCTGGTTTGAACTTAACCCTTGCCAATGCTCTTTCCACCGAGGCTTATAACATTGGAATGAGCTTTTCAAATCCAGACCAAAAGGATTTTTCCCAGCTGAATTTCTTGAACGATGTTTATTTTTCAGCCACAATCGATGTGAATAATTTGCCCATGGCTCGTTTCCGTACCATGCAAAACGAAGAAAATGTGGTAACCGCAACAATCAATGCCATGGGAACCATAGAAAATCCCTATATTTCCGTGGATGTGGCTCCTTCATCCATTTCCTTTGGTGGTGTTCCCTTAACAGTGACGGCTCATTCTCGTTTGGAGGACGGAGAGTTATTTTTAGATGGGGGAGAAGTACAGATTGGCAATCAATATATTAGAAATATCTTTGCAAATTTCTCACTTTCTAATTTTTCTGGTGCTCTCCATGCTGAATACGAGACAAACTTAGGTAGCCTGTATTCAATCCAAGTTCCTGTAGATGTAAATATAACCAGCTCTCAGTCTGAAATGAGCCTTATGAACAATGGAAATACTGTCATGGCATCAGATAACAATGATGGCTTTGTGGGCATTGTTTCCACCTTGGCTCGTGGCCTGCCAGAAATGATTTCTGTGGACGCTCGTGCTGAATTAGGCGGAAACTTCTTCAAGAATCCAGAGACAGTGGAGCTAAATCTGATGCGAATTCCAGGCTTTATTCTGGTGGATTCCAAGAACGACTTGGGTATTTCTGGCTCCATTACAGAAGACGGCTTTATCAACATGAACCTTTCTGGACGGCTGCCCCTCCATGCCGTGGTGCAGGGACGAGCTTCTGAGGAATTACTGGATATTCAGCTGCGTGATATTTCCTCTGATCTGTCAAAATTCACCAGCTTGGTTTCCTTTCCCTATATCATGCTCCATGGTGGTCATTTAACAGGAAACCTGCACATAGGTGGTATTCTGGCAGACCCACAATTTACTGGACAGCTTTTAGCCACCAAATTAACGATTAACTGTCCCGATTATGTTCCTGAGTTAATGATTGCACCAGAGGCTGTAATTACGTTCCAAGACAATGAGTTGTTGCTGGATAAGGTATATTTTGATATTGCCGATGGCTGTGCCTATCTTGACTTACGGTTGGTTATGGACCGCTGGGTACTGGATGTGCTTACCTTGGACATTAATACTCCTACCAACGTAATGGTTCCTGCTCGGATAAATATTCCGTCAAAAACTTCTTCTGCACCTTCAATTCTTATAGAAGGAGATTCCACTTGTAACCTTGATATAGCAGTGACTATGACAGGTATAGACATTATTGGACGTTTCTTTGTGGACAACGTGGATATCGACATTATTTCCAGTGGAATCCGAGGAGAAAATACCCGTCAAGAAGGTCTCGTGTATACCACATCACGTGGAAAATTTACTACAACTTTAGATATCGGTATTACCACAGGTCAGCATGTTGAACTCTTTTTTGATCCAGTGCTTCGTGGCCTCATTGCACCTAATACAAAAGGCTCCTTCCGTTTTGATTCTAGTGCTAATTCGTATGTTATAGACAGTGATATTGTGTTGCGAGGTGGAGAGATTACCTACCTTAATCGAAACTTCTATCTGCGTGAAGGACGAGTGGTATTTACAGAAACAGATTCCTTGGATCCCATCATTACGGTACGGGCAGAAATCCGTGAGCACGACCAAAATGGAGAGCCAGTGAGAATCACCTTGTCTGCAGAAAACCAGCGTCTCAGTGCCTTCAATCCAACCTATAGCTCTTCGCCACCAAAATCTGAAATAGAGCTTATGACCATTTTGGGGCAAGCCCTTACGGCAGATGTTCAAAGTGGATTGGATGTAATTCTTTCTGGTGTAGATTATGGGTTCAATCTCTTGGTATTACGCAAAATTGAAAATGCATTGCGTGATTTCCTTAATTTTGATATATTCTCCTTGAGAACCATGGGATTGCAAAACAGTCTCAAACAGTGGCTCACTACTGATGAAGAAAATAAAAAGCTTACAATCGGTAACTTTTTTGATAACACCACTGTTTACATAGGTAAGTATTTCGGAAGTTCCATTTATGCTGATGCCATGCTCCATTTTGCCTACGACGAAAAAAAGGCATTGGAGGATGGAACAAGTTCTGGACTAAGATTCCAGCCAGAAATTGGTTTGGAGATGGACTCTCCATTTGGTGCTATTCGTTGGAGTATGGCACCTGATATGGAAAATGCCCAATATCTTTGGGTTCCATCAACATCCATCAGCCTTTCATGGAAATTTTCTTTATAAGGATATTGTATGATGAATTGCAGGGATTTTGTTCGTAGGACTCTCGTTTGTTTCGTGGTCTTGCTTCTTTCCACCTTTGTGTTTGCCCAAACTAATGACAATTGGTATTACGGCAAGAAAATAAGAAACATCGATTTTAAGGGGTTGGAAAACGTCAATTCCTTGGAGCTGGATGGTATCACGGCTCCCTTCATTGGCAAGGAATTTACTGACGAGCTTTATCTCGACCTATTGAACAAGGTGTATGCCTTGGATTTCTTTGAAGATGTATCTCCCATCGCCCTGCCTGGAGATGCCAAGGGCTCGTCTGTGGTAATTGAATTTACCGTAGTGGAAAAGCCCTTTGTAGCTCAGCTAAAATTCTCCGGAAATCGTAGCATTCGAGCCTCAGAGCTTAAGGAAGCCATTTCCACCAAGGCAAAGGATATTTACAATTCCAGTAAAATTCTTCTTGATGAGCGTGCCATTCGTGACTTGTATCTTAAGAAAGGTTTTACAAATGTTCTTGTATCCTCCACCACAGAGGAAACAGAAAGTGGCATTATCGTTACCTTTAACATTTCCGAGGGACGCTCCACAGTAGTAAAAGAAATCAGTTTTATGGGAAATTCGGTGGTTTCTTCCAAAACCTTGAAAGGGCTCCTTTCCATGAAGACTGTAGGTATCTTTAACAAGGGGTCATTCCAGGAAAGCCAGCTGGAGCTAGACAAGCAGTCAATTTTGGCTTACTACCAGAACCGCGGGTACATGGATGTAGAGATTCTCGATGTAGTACGTACCGTAACCTACAATGAAAAGGACGATTGCGACGAGCTTTTCATTCAGTATGTTATTCAGGAAGGTTCCCAGTATACCTTTGCAGGAATAACCTTTACTGGAAATACTATTTTCTCCACAGAACAGCTGCGAAACTTGATTAAGCTACAGGATGGGGATGTATTCAATTTGGGTAAATTTCAGGAAGGTATGGTGGCTGTAACTGATTTGTATTACGAAAACGGTTATACCTCCAACTATTTCAATCCCGTGGAAAACAAGAATACAGAAACACGCCAGATTGCCGTAAACTTTATGATTATGGAAAATCCCAGAAGTCATATTGAAAATATCTTTATTACAGGAAACGAAAAAACAAAGGATTACGTTATTCTTCGGGAGTTGCCCATTGAATCTGGTGATATTTTCTCCAAGACAAAGATTACTAATGGCTTACGAAATCTGTATAATCTCCAGTTCTTCTCTGCAATCGTTCCTGAAATTGTTCCTGGTTCAGAGGAAAATCTGGTTGATTTGGTATTAAATCTGGAGGAGCAGTCCACCACATCTATTGAGTTTGGTGTTACCTTCTCTGGAATTGCAGATCCAGATGCCTTCCCAGTGTCCTTGTTCTTCAAGTGGCAGGACTCAAATCTTTTCGGTACCGGAAAGCTGATTTCTGCAAATACAACCCTTTCAACTGATAGTCAGTCTGTTGCCTTGAGCTACGGTGATTCTTGGTTTATGGATTTGCCCGTAAGCTTTAGTGCTAGTGCAGGTGTTTCCCATAATCTTTCCAATGCCCTGCGTTCTGTAGTGTTGCCTGATGGTTCTGTAAATAATACTGAGTATTACATGAACTACAACAATCTTTCCATCGATTTTTCAGCCTCCTTGGGCCGTCGTTGGACACCAGACTTTGCAATTCTTTCTGTTACTGGTGGTGTAACCAGCAATATTGGACGTAATTTCTACGATGCTTCCGTCTATACTCCTGTTGATTCCTTGATTGCAGACAATCAGAAGGGATGGGGAGTGGAAAATAGCCTGTGGGTTGCCTTTTCTATAGATGACAGAGATTTGAATTATGATCCTTCCAAGGGCTGGTTTGCTAAGCAGCAGTTGTCTTGGACAGGACTTATTCCTGGCTTGGAAAAACAATTCTTCTTAAGCTCTGATACAAAAGGTGAGATTTACTTCACCTTGCTTGACTTGCCCGTATCAGAAACTTGGAACTTAAAGTTCGTTTTGGCAGGATTAACCAGTCTCTCCTTTGTGGAGCCAACTCCTAATTCACAGCTCAGTGATTCCAACAAGCTGTACATCGACGGAATGTTTACTGGTCGTGGATGGAGCTCCCTCTACAATATCCACCGTGGACTTGCCCTGTGGAGCAATACAGTTGAGCTACGTATGCCTATTGCACCTGGTGTATTCTCCTTGGATTTCTTCTTTGATGCAGCAGTTATCAAGGATACACCTCGAAATTTCTTTACAAACTTGAATATCAACGACGTATACTTTAGCTTTGGTCCTGGCTTCCGTTTCTCATTGCCCCAGTTCCCCTTGCGGATGATGTTGGCTAATACCTTCCAGGTTCGCTCTGGTAAGGTTGCATGGCAGAATGGAAAAGGACCTGAATGGCAGTTTGTTCTTTCATTCAATATTACTAACAGATAAGGAGCCTTTTATAATGAGAAAGAAATTTATTGTTACCGTTCTGTGTATTGTGTCTTTGTGTGCTGTGGTGAGTGCCCAGCAGATTACCAAGTTTGGCGTAGTTGATACCTCTCGTGTCTACGAATCCTTTTTCCGTGATACCGGTCCTATTAGAAATTATGAGTCAAAGAAGGCCGCCTTCCAGAAGGAGGTTGATAGCCTTACTCAGGAATTGCGTGATCTTCAGACAAAGCGGGCTGAATACCAGAAGAGCAAGAACGATGCCGCTGTGGTTCGCACCGATGCAGAAATTGCAAAAAAGACCCAGTACATCACCGAATACACCAATGCCAAGAACATGGAGCTGGAAACCTTACGCCGTTCCTTGCAGTCCTCCGACAGCTTCTACAAAAAACTTTACAGTACCTTGGAGCGGATTGCAGAAGACGGTGGCTACAGTATGATTTTGAGTTTGCAGGATTCCAACTCCATCCTTTGGTATAGCCCCTCCGTTGATGTTACCGACGAGGTTATTAGCGCCCTAGGATTGTAGTCATGGCTGAATTGACCCCCATGATGCTCCAGTACCGGGGGCTCAAAGAACAACATCCTGACGAGGTTTTATTTTTCAGGTTGGGAGACTTCTACGAAATGTTCGATTCCGATGCAGTGGAAGTTTCCCGTCTCCTTAATCTCACCCTTACTCACAGGGCAGGTCAGCCCATGTGCGGTATTCCTTTTCATGCATCAAAGATTTATATTGCTCGCTTGTTGCGACTTGGCAAGAAGATTGCCATTTGCGAGCAGGTTTCCATGCCCCAAAATACTCGTACCTTGGCGGAGCGAAAGGTGGTGGAAATCATCACTCCAGGAACTGCGGTAGAAGAGGAGTATCTGGAGCAAACAAGTCATAATTACCTTGCTTCCTTGTCTTGTAGCCGAGGAAAGGCTGGTTTTGCCTTTATCGATGTAAGTACGGGAGCCTTTTCTGCCACAAGCTGGAACCTCAGTGACATGGCCCAAGAATTTTCCAAGGAATTAGGACGCTGTAGTCCCCGGGAAATGGTATTACCTCTGTCTTTGAAGGAGCAGAAGGTGGTGCAGGAGGTGTTGGCAACTCATCCTGCTATTTCCATTTCCTACTATCCCGACTGGCATTTTGCCGCTGACTTGGCCTATAAACGGCTGACAGAGCAATTTAGAACGGTAAATCTTCGTTCCTTTTCCTTGACGGAAGCCTCTCCAGAAGTTCCTCCTGCAGGTTTTTTGCTTGATTATTTATCAAAGAATTTTAATTCAAGCCTACCTCACATTTCAGGAATTCAGCTGTATAAGGATAGCGACTTTGTTATCATTGATGATTCTTCTCGGCGCAATCTTGAGCTGGTGGCAAATCTCCGTGATGGTACCGTCCACAGCACCTTACTTGAAACCTTGAACTTTGGTGTTACTGCCATGGGAAAGCGGCTTATTCGTAGCTGGCTTCTTTCACCTCTACGGGATTGTGATAAAATCATGGCTCGCCAAAAGCTTGTAGCAGAGCTGGTATCACAAAGATCCTTACTGAAGGAGGTTCGGGAAGGCTTAAGCTCCATTTTAGACTTGGAGCGTCTGGCTGGACGTGTGGCAATGGATCGAGCTCATGGAAAAAATCTTCAGGCGCTAAAGTCTAGCCTTTACGCATGGCTTCAAGTTCACCATCTCATCGAACATCTGAATTGTAGCGGTACCGATATTACTGAGGCACAAAAGATTGCAGACTTGATACAAGCCAGTATTGTTGATGACCCTTCAATTGTGTTGACAGAGGGAAATCTCATTAAATTAGGCTGGTCCCAGGAACTTGATCATCTGAAATCGGTACGTGACAACTTTGGCCAGATTCTTGACGAATACGTGGAAGAAGAGCGGCGTAGCTCTGGTATTTCAAATTTGAAGGTGCGGTATAATCGTGTTTCTGGCTACTATATCGAGGTTTCTATCGGTAAAATCGATACGGTTCCAAGTCACTTTATTCTCCGCCGCTCCATGGTTAATGGTAATCGATATACTACTGCCAGATTGCAGGAGCTGGAGCAGGAGCTGAATTCTGCGGACACACGAATTGTGGAGCTGGAGAGAAGCCTCTTTTTGGAGATACGGGACAAGATAAAAGAGTTTACTGGCTATCTTTTTCAGGTGGCCAAAGAAATTGCCTATACCGACTGTATTGCATCCCTAGCTCAAGCTGCAGTCACTAACCAATGGGTTCCCCCAGAAATTGCGGAGGAAGGTCCCTTTGAAATTGTTGCTGGTCGTCATCCTGTGGTGGAGCAGCATCTTCCTTCTGGAGAATTTGTTCCTAACGACGGCTATTTTTCACAGGATAAATATTTTGCCCTGATTACTGGTCCCAACATGGCTGGAAAAAGTACCTACTTGCGGCAAATAGCCTTAATAACACTGCTGGCTCAAACTGGCTCCTTTGTTCCTGCTCGCTCTGCACGGATTCCCTTGGTAGATAAGATTTTTTGCCGAGTTGGTGCTTCCGACAACCTCGCTCGTGGTGAGTCTACCTTTTTGGTGGAGATGACAGAAACAGCCCATATTCTTCGTTCTGCCACAGAAAAAAGCCTAGTGATTATGGATGAGGTGGGGCGAGGAACCTCCACGGAGGACGGCCTATCCATTGCTTGGGCTGTTTCTGAGTATTTGCTGAACAATATTCGCTGCATCACCCTGTTTGCCACTCACTACCACGAGCTGACCCGTTTAGTACATCCCGCCCTTCTTCCCCTGTGTTTGGAGGTTTTGGAGCAGGAAGGACAGATTACCTTCTTGAAAAAAATCAAGGAGGGTTCTGTAGCCAATTCCTATGGAATCCATGTGGCTCAGTTAGCAGGTGTTCCCCAGGCGGTAATTCAGCGGGCAGAGGTGCTTTTGCAGGAGATTACCCAAAAGGTAAAAGGAAGCCTTGCAATTCCAGAGTCCATGGTTGAAGCTGTTGCACCAGTAGAATCTTCTGCGGCACAAGTAAACCAGACTCCCCAATCAGTGTTAAAAAACGTAGGATTTCAGTCTCCTGGCCTCTTCTCCGATGAGGAATTGATTCTCGATGAAATTCTTTCCACCGACACAGACAACCTGGCTCCCATAGAAGCTTTGCTCCGTATTGCCCGCTGGAAAAAGGCTTTATCTGGAAAATAATTTTCAAGAATTTTTCTCAGTTTTGTCAAAATTTGCCATCTGCAACCCTATAATATGTATATGAAGATGTTTCAGATGGTTTCTCATTTTTTTGCTTCCTGCCTTTCCCTTTTTACAGGAGGACAGGAATGTCTTTGTTGTGGTAAGCTTTCCTCCTGGTCTCCTCTGTGTCCTGAATGTCAGCGGGAAAAGCTTTTTATCTGGACACCAAAATCCCAGCGTTGCTGCTGTTGTGGCAAGGAATTAGTTTCAGAAATTGGAATTTGTACCCTGTGCCGTAATCAGCAGCTTTTGACTCACACAAAGCAAGTTCTTCCTATCCATAGCTACCGTCTTTGGAAAAAAGATCTGCTTTTTGCTTGGAAGACTGCGGGAATGAGGCAGCTTTCTCCAGTTCTTGCCCAGCTTATGGCTTCTTTTTTGAAATCAGAATGGGGAGATTTGAAGGAGGTGCCACTGGTGCCTGTTCCTCCACGAAAAGGAAAAATACGTCAACGGGGCTGGGATCAGGTACAGGAATTGTGTCAGTATTTGAAAAACTACCACGGATTTCAAGTATTGCCGTTATTGGAACGACAGTCGCTAGAGCAGCAGAAAAAGCTGGACAGGCAGGGGAGATTGGACAATCTTGGGAAATCCTATTCTTTATCAAAAAAGTTTTCCAAGAAGTTAGCAGAAAAGAAGCTTACACTTCCAAAGAAAGTTATTTTGATAGATGATATTCTCACTACAGGTGTTACCTTAGAAACCTGTGCCCGTGCCTTGCAGGAGGCTGGGGTAGAAGAGGTGTATGGTTGCACCTTATTTTATGTTACGTAACGAAATCTGCATATTTTTTTGTACGTAAACGCATAGGCTGTATCTTAAAGTATGGAATTAAAAGATACAGCCCAGAGTTTTCTACTTTACTCTTCGACTTGTGGTGCCACAAGTTTTCCCTTGTACAAGACCTTAGGATACACCACAATATGGAGCTTCTTTTCTGCCTGTGCCAGCTGACGCATTTCGTAGCCGTCACCAATAACGATATTTGTTCCAGACCTACCGTTTCGTCCTGTTCGTCCAGAGCGGTGCACAAAAAAGTCGATATTAGAAGGCATATCCATCTGGATAATGTGGGTTACGTCAGGAATATCCAAACCACGAGCAGCTAAGTCACTAGTAATGAGAATGGAACAGCTCCCCTTTCTGAATTGATCTAGAGCCTGCTTGCGTTTTACCTTGTCTTGCTTTGCATGAAGACAGCTACATTGAATCTTTTTATAGCTGAGCTTTGACTGCAAAATCTCCACGTCAGCAGGGCGAGCAGTAAAAACAATAGCCTTCATGGGTAAAACTGGTTCCTGTGGCTTGGAAGCTTTAGCAGCCTCTTGTTCTGCCACCAGTAGCTTTCGCAGGGTATCCACCTTGTCACGGCTTTCACTGTAAATGGCAATATGAGTGATTTTCTGCTGTAACACATCCTCTGGTGGCAGAATCATTTTTTCTACAGGATCTTTTGTTGTAGCTTCTGCGTTATCGCTTTGTACTAAAGATTGAACCAGCTTTTCTGTTTTTGGAGTGATTGTGGCAGAGCAAGCCACCACCTGCACATTTGCAGGCAGCGATTGACAAAAAGCAGCAGTTTCATCCCGTAGCTCTGGGGACAAAAGCCTGTCTACCTCATCCAGTACAATGGACTTCACCTGATGCACCTTCAATTTTTTCAGATACACCAGCTCCATCAATCGGGCTGGACCACCCACTACAATTAGGGGCTTTTTCTTCAGCATTTCCACCTGCCGCTTGATGGGAGCTCCTCCAATCAGCAACACTGCAGGAATATCTGTCACCAGCTGAATCTGGGACTTAATTTGAGAAGCCAGCTCGTGGGTGGGAGCCACAATCACTAGCTGTGTTTGACTAATTGTTTCATCGATTTTCTGCAGTAGAGGCAGCAAATAGGCAAAGGTTTTTCCAGTACCAGTTTCAGACTGAAAGATAAGGGATTTCCCCTGATTCAAGGCAGGAATAGTTTGAGATTGAACCTTGGTGGGAGTGGTAATGGATAGAGTAGAGAGCTTTTCAAGCAGCTGTTCTTGTATTCCCAAGTCTTGGAATTGGGCTACTGTGTTGGTGGTTTCATTCATGAGGGTACTATAGCATATTTTTATTTGATGTGCTACAATTATATACATGAAGATAGGTATAGACACCTTTGGCTGTGGCCATGGGCAGTCAGGAGTGGGGCTGTATCTCATGTCCTTGATTGCGAATTTACCCAAAGACGATAATTTACACTTCCATCTTTTCGGTTCCAAAATCGACAAATACACATATATCTCCAAAACTGGAAATTTTTCCTATACTACTGTTGCTATTCCCGATAGTGCGGTGGCAGAGTTTTTGTGGCATTCTTCCCGCTGTGCTAGCTTTGTTGCCAAGCAGGGCTATGACGTTACCTTTTACGCAGGCGGTCCTCGTTTTGCCCCCACCAGCTATAAAAAGCCTGGAATTGTGGTGGTAAACGAGGTGGTGTCCGAGCTCCCTGAGTTTAAGAATGCCTTGCAGGGTCTTCAAATTAAAACTGCCTTGAACAAATGCACCAGAATCATTGCTGCGAGCCAATTTATTAAAAAGGATATGGTTCATTTGGGAATTTCAGCAGATAAAATCGATGTGGTCCATAACGGTATTAATCATAGCCTGTTCTATCCTCAAGCCGATTTTGAGGGCGATATCATCGACATAAAACCCTTTGCCATCAAAAAGCCCTATTTTATCTACGCTTCTCGTTTGCAAAACCACTTGAAAAAGCATATTGAGCTGATTCGTGCCTTTTCACGGTTTAAGGAAAAAACCGGCTTGCCCCATCGATTGGTACTCGCTGGTAGTGCAGACTCCTATTCCCAGCAGGTTCATGAAGAATCAGCAGCATCTCCCTATGCCTCTGATATTTTCCTCACTGGCTATTTTCCCCACGAGCATCTTCCTCAGCTTTATTCCAATGCTGATGCGTGCATTGTTCCTTCGGTAAACGAAGGTGTCGGCTTGCCCGTTTTGGAAGCAATGGCCTGTGGCATCCCTGTGGCCTGCTCTAAGGAAGGGGCCTTACCAGAGATTGCTGGCTCCCATGCCTTGTATTTTAATCCAGACAATGTAGAAGAATCAGCTGCTGCCCTTGAGCGAATTGTTTCTGACAAGGAGCTGAGAAGCAAGCTGGTAGAAGGTGGATTGGATTGGACTCGCCGTTTTTCTTGGGAAAGAACTGCCACGAGAACCTTAGAGATATTGCTTTCTGCCACGAAAAACTCGTGATAGTGCTATTTTAATAGATTTGAATCAAATAGTATAAAAAAAAGCCATGAAAAGCACCGATTCACCTAAAATCCTGCTTTTTCATGGCTTTTCTTTTGCCGTAATTTTTTTAGGCAGTTTTCTGGTCTTCCAGCAACAGTGTTGCTTCAACCTTATTGTTTTCCACCATTTCTTTTGTAATGGTGAGTTTTCTATTTCCAGGAATAGAAGGAATCTCGAACATCACATCCAAGAGCATTTTTTCCACAATGGCACGCAAACCACGGGCACCTGTTTTGTGGCGAATGGCAGTTTCGGCAATGGCATCAATAGCACCATCAGTAAACTCCAACTCCACATTGTCTATGGCAAAGGAAGTCTGATACTGCTTTGTAATGGCATTTTTTGGCTCAGTAAGAATCATCTTAAGGTCATCCTTAGTCAGTTCTTTCAAAGCCACAGAAATTGGCATACGTCCGATAATTTCTGGAATTAAACCGAATTTAACCAAGTCATCGGGGATAACCTTGTTCAAGAGCTCGGCCTTGGCATCCTCATCCAAATCCTTGGAACTGCTTCCAAAGCCCATGGTTCGCTCAGCAACACGTGTTTCGATAATGCTGTCCAAGCCCACAAAGGCTCCACCACAAATGAACAGGATATTGGTAGTGTCAATCTCAATCATTTCCTGATTGGGATGTTTTCTTCCACCCTGAGGAGGAACGCTGGCCTTAGTTCCCTCGATAATCTTCAGCAATGCCTGTTGAACACCCTCGCCAGAAACATCTCGTGTAATGGATGTGTTTTCAGACTTGCGAGCAATCTTGTCAATTTCGTCAATGAAGATGATTCCACGCTGAGCTGCTGCTACATTACCATCTGCTGCGTTAATGAGCTTCAGCAATACGTTTTCAACGTCCTCACCTACGTAACCAGCTTCTGTCAAGGTAGTGGCATCAGCGATCGCAAAGGGCACCTTCAAGCGCTGAGCAAGGGTTTTTGCCAGCAAAGTCTTTCCAGAACCAGTGGGACCAATCAACAGGATATTTGATTTTTCCAGCTGCACGTCAGAATCGGCAGACTTAGGCATGGCCATTCGTTTGTAGTGATTGTATACAGCCACGGCCAAAGCCTTCTTGGCATAATCTTGACCAATAACATACTGATCAAGATACTCCTTGAATTGCTTTGGTGTGGGAACATCACCCAACTCAATGGGCTCTAAGTCCATCTCCTCATCTTCCAGAATACTCTGGCAAACAGCTACACATTGATTACAGATGTAAATATCGTTGGGGCCAGACACCATGCGACGACTCTGTTCAGCAGGTTTTCCGCAAAAAGAACAGAATTGTCCGTTATTTCTTCGTGCCATGTTCCCTCCGTGGCAGAATCTGGTCTACGATTCCGTATTCCAGTGCATCTTGGGCTGACATATAGAAGTCACGCTCCATATCTGCCTCCACCACATCGGCAGCCTTACCGGTATGAGATGCAAAATAATCGATGGTGAGTCGCTTCAGCCGCTTGATTTCCTTTGCTTGGATGGAAATATCGGAAGCCTGCCCTTGAACTCCACCCCAAGGCTGATGAATCATCACTCGGGAAGAGGGCAGGGCAAAACGCTTTCCAGGTGTACCGCTGGCCAAAAGAATGGCAGCCATACTGGCAGCTTGTCCAAGACAAATGGTCTGGGTGTCGCATTTAATTGACTGAATTGTGTCGTAAATGGCCAACCCAGCTGTTACAGAACCACCAGGAGAATTGATATACAGACTAATATCCTTATCTGAATTCTGAGAATCCAAGAAAAGGATTTGTGCTACTATCAAGTCGGCGCTCATATCATGAATTTCACCATCAATAAAGATAATTCTATCTTTCAGCAGGCGAGAATAAATGTCATAGGAGCGCTCATGCCCACCAGTTTGTTCAACAACAATGGGCACCATCGTATTCATTCGTTCAATCATCATTTGTCCTTAATACCAAGGCAGATTATCTTTTGAACAGGTCTGCAAAAGCAATCTTGTCACCCTTGGTAACCTTTACCTCTGCAAACAGCTGGCTGTACAATTTTTGTTCCTTGGTATCATCTATAAGATACTCTTTTGAACGGGGGTCCGCATAGTGCTTTTTCACTTCTTCTACAGAAACTCCTGATTTTTCTGCAATGCTTTCCATTTCTTTTTCGATTTCTTCAGGAGTTACGGTAATGTTTCTATCCTTCAACAGGGATTCCACTACAATGCGGCTCTTGAGCATTTTTTCTGCATCTCCAGTCCACTCAGTGAGCATGGTTTCCTTGCTCTGACCAGAAGAAGCCACCAGCTTGTCCAGCTGCTCTGTAGTTGTACCGAACTGCTGGGCCATCATTCTCCAGCGGTGATCCAATTCAGCCTGAACCATGGATTTGGGCAGATCGAACTGGTACTTTTCTACCAACTGCTCCAGCAACTCGTTGGACTTAAGCTCGTTTACACGGCGTTCCTTGATAGCTTCCATGTTCCGCTTGATATCAGTCTTCATGTCCTCAAGGGTATTGTACTTTTCGTTTACGTCCTGAGCCAACTCATCGTCCAAGTCGGGGAGATTACGTACCTTAAGAGCGGTAACAGTAACCTTAATCTTCTTGGTGGTACCAGCCAAATCCTTGTCCTCAAAGTCGGCATCGTAGGTTTTGGTGATTTCCTTTGTTTCGTTCTTCTTCATGCCAACAACATCGTCGTCGAACTTGAAGATATTCTGTCCGCTACCAATAGTAAATACAAAGTCCTGGCGCTGTGTTCCTTCCAACTCGGAGCCATCTTCTGCAAGTTCGCAATAATTTACTGTTGCAATATCGTCATTTGCTGCAGCTTCGTCGTCCTTCTTGTCTACAACCATGGCGTTGCGCTCACGAATCTGCTGGAGCTCGGTGTTCAACTCTTCTTCGCCAATCTCTACTACGGGCTCTTTAATGGTGATTCCATCAAGGCTTTCAACCTTAACGGTGGGGAATACATCGTAGGTTACAGTGAAGGTCAAATCCTTTGTTACGTCCAATACTGGAGCTTCATCCATGGTGGGCTGTGCGTAGGGCAGTGGCTTCTCATCGATGGACTCGAATACCTCTCCCAGAGCCTTTTCAATCAACTCTGCAGCTGCATCAGCCTTGAGCATTTCTCCGTACTTTCTTTCCAAAACGGAAACAGGTACCTTACCCTTACGGAATCCAGGGATCTGAATGTTTTTTGCGTACTTTGCAATTGACTCATTATACTCGGCAGCAACATCCTTCTTTGCGATAGTTACAGTCAACTTAACTGCTGAATTTTCCAGCTTAGTAATTTCCTTGGTTACTTTCATGGCTGATTCCTTGTAAAAAAAAATTTAGCAGCCTCAACAATCACCGCTGGCTGCCTATGTTCATACAAACCTACATTGGCTTGCAAGAATCTGAATAAAAAAAAGGCGATTCAGATTACTCCGAATCGCCTTAGAGCGGGAAACGGGAGTCGGACCCGCGACATCGACCTTGGCAAGGTCGCGCTCTACCACTGAGCTATTCCCGCAAAAATTCGTTGGGCTAAAGCACTGCATCCCTGTACCGCTACCTGTTAGGTATGCGAGAGAAGGGACTTGAACCCTTACGCCTAGGGCACCAGATCCTAAGTCTGGCGTGTCTGCCAATTTCACCACTCTCGCCCGTATCGGGTATCGGTGTTTAACCTCTCGACATGAATGACTATAGCATTATCATAATTTTTTGTCAACAGCTTATTTTATTTTTTTAAAATTTTTTTTTGATTTTTATTTTTTTATTTTATGTTGAATGTATTTCATTTTAGTGCTATTACTAGCGTATATGAGTTCCGTATCAAAATCTCATCAGATTGACATGACCAGTGGACCTATTCTGGTGAAGTTGTTGGGTTTTTCCATTCCTTTAATTTTTTCCAGTGCATTGCAGCTTTTGTTTAATGCGGCCGACGTAATTGTGTTGGGGCGATTTGCCGGGGAGAATTCCTTGGCGGCAGTTGGTTCCACCGGTGCCTTGATAAACCTTATGGTAAACCTGTTTGTGGGGATTTCTGTGGGAACAAATGTGGTGACAGCCCATTTCTTTGGAGCAGGCAGAAAGTCCGAGGTGGAGCAGTCCGTTCATACAGCAGTTTTGGTAAGTTTATATAGTGGAATTATTCTCACTGTGGTAGGAATCATCGGAACACGCTTTATCCTTCAATTCATGCAGGTGCCTGTTGAGGTTTTTGATTTGGCGAGTCTTTATCTTAAGGTGTATTTTGGCGGAATCACTGCTTCTATGGTATATAACTTTGGAAGTGCCTTGCTGCGGGCAAAGGGTGATACTCGCCGTCCTATGTTCTACCTGCTGTTTGCGGGCATTATCAATGTAATATTGAATTTGTTCTTCGTTATTGTGTTCAAGATGGATGTGGCAGGTGTTGCCTTGGCTACCATGTTATCACAATGTGTTGCTGCGGTGCTGGTGATTCGAGCTTTGATGAAGGAGGAGGGAGAGTTCCATCTGGATTTACGGCGGCTTAGGATTGAGCGGGGGATTTTGCTTCAGGTGATAAAAATTGGTGTGCCCGCTGGTTTTCAGGGAATGATGTTTTCTATTTCAAACATTGTGATTCAGTCTGCAATCAATACCTTTGGCGCCCAGGTGGTGGCAGGAAGTGCTGCTGCTGGTAATATAGAAGGATTCATTTATACTGCCATGAACGGCTTTGCTCAGGGAGCCTTAACCTTTTCTTCCCAGAATCTTGGGGCAGGGCGCCTAGATAGAGTGAAGCGGGCGGTGGTGGTGTCTGAGCTTTCTGTTATGGTGACTGGTTTAATGCTGGGTGGAATTGTGTTCTTGTTCCGGAAATTTTTCTTGGGGCTGTATTCTGACAATCCTGCTGTAATTGCAACTGGTTCAAGTCGCATTACGATAATTTGCCTGTTGTATGCTTTGTGTGGCATGATGGAAACCACCGCCAATATTGTTCGTGGTTTGGGACATTCCCTTTTACCCATGATAATCAGCCTTGCTGGTGTGTGCGGAATGCGGGTTTTGTGGATTGTGACCATTTTTCAGGTGCCACGATTCCATACCTTTGAGGTGCTGTTTTATTCCTATCCAGTAACCTGGACTATAACTCTGTTGTGTCATGCTCTTTCTTTGATGATAATTTTCCGTAAATACGCTGCTACTGGCCAGAAGGGATTTTCTTTGTAGGATATGAGACAAAATCTAAATTCAGTTTTGGGAATGGCCGATAGAGAAGGTATGAAAGATGAAACCATTGTAACCAGTAGTAAAATCGGCCAGCGTCTGGAACGCTTGAATGACATGAATATTGTGTCTCAAATCTTTTTTAAGGATAGCAAGATTCAGTTGGTGGCAAAGATTACCATCGGTCGTTCTTCAGATAACAATATTGTGGTGGACAACAAGCTTACCAGTCGCCATCACGCTGTTATCCAGAAGATTAAGGATGCCTATTTCATCAAGGATGAAAAAAGTACTAATGGAACCTTTTTGAATGGTCAGCGAATTCCACCAGAAAAATACGTGAAGTTGAATCCTGGTGACAAGATTACCATTGGCAACGACAATCTGGTTATTTCCTAAAACCTTTGCACATAGCCATGACAGATAAAACTATTCTCCACACCCATTCTTCTTGGGAATTATTGTCCCATGAGGATTTTTCCCAATTATTGCATCAAGTGATTTCTGTGCTGGAACAAGAGGATGCTTCCTACAGACCTGCTAGTTGCTGTGGAGCTCCCGGGGGCTTGGTGGATTTAGTGGAAAAGCAGCCTGCTGTTCCCACCATGATTGTACCTGATTTACATGGACGGGGAGATTTCCTGAAAAACATCTTGGAGTTTACGCCAAATCTTGCTGCATATTTTCCCCAGTTGACGGCACAGAAGGCCCTTTCTGTGAAGGAGCTACTAGAAGCTGGTTTTATGAATCTAGTATGTGTGGGAGACGGCCTTCATTCAGAGCTCCATCGAGAACGATGGCTTTTGGCTTTGGAGGAGTATGAGGCGGGAAATCTTTTGGGTGAGGCTTTGACGAAGGAAATGACCGAGGGACTTGGACTAATGACCTTGGTGATGAAGTGTAAGCTGGCCTTTCCCCGTTATTTTCATTTTTTGAAGGGAAATCACGAAAACATTATGAATCACTGGGGCAAGGGAGACCGCCCTTTTAAGAAATTTGCCAAGGAAGGGGAAATGAGCAGGGACTTTGTTCAGCACTATTACGGAGATGATATTCTCTATCTGTATAGCCATTTTGAGCAGCTTTTACCCCTGCTGGTGCAGGCTCCCCGTTGTCTTATAAGTCATAGTGAGCCAGCCTCTTATTTTTCTCGGCAGGAAGTGATCGATGCCCTGACGGATTCTGCTGGACAGGTGGTGCATGGCCTGACGTGGACAAGAAATGATGAAAGCCAGGAAGGAGCTGTGGCTTCTATGCTACAGGAATTTTTGCCCCAGTACTATGGAGAAGGAAAAACTTCCTGCTTGTATTTTGGAGGCCACCGAACCATTGGTGAAACCTATCGGCTGCGTCAGGATGGACTTTTTGTGCAGTTTCACAATCCCCGTCGGCAGCAGGTGGCTTTTGTACCTGTTCACAGAAGCTTTGATTTTGATTCAGACTTTATTCAGCTGGGAAATTGATTTTCCTGCTAGCAGTAAATTGGAGTAGTGTATGAATGACATTCCACAAACCATAATCAGTACAGCGCCTCAAATGCCTCAAAAGAAGGTGGCTCCAGCTCCAGCCAAGGAAAAGATTGCACCTCCCCAGATGATTGGAAAGTACAAGGTGATTTCCGTTGTTGCCAAGGGTGGCATGGGAACGGTATACAAGGTGGTGCATCCTGGGTTGAAAAAAGAAATCATTTTGAAGCGGCTGACTATTCGAGGAAATTCCACTGCCAGAGATCGGTTCAAGCAGGAGGCACGAATTCTCTTGGATTTGCAGCACCAAAGCATTGTCCACATGCACGACTATTTTACCGAAGGAAGCCATCATTTTATTGCTTTGGAATATGTGGATGGTATGTCCTTGGACAAGCTGATTCAAAAGCAGGTGGTGCTGCCAGAGCAGGTGGCCATGGTGATTTTTTACAGTGCCTGTTTGGGCTTGCAGTATGCCCACAGCAAGGGAATTGTTCATCGGGACATAAAGCCTGGAAACATTTTGATTTCCAAAAAGGCTACGGTAAAGCTGGCAGACTTTGGCATTGCCACCAGTGACAAGGAGCTGGATGAGGCGGTGGATGAAACAGGGGTAACGGTGGGAACGCCATCCTACATGCCACCAGAGCAATTTCGGGACAGTGGTTCTGTAGACAAGCGAGCAGATATTTACGCTATGGGAGTGATGCTTTACGAAATGCTAACGGGAGCAAAGCCCTTTAAAGGTGCCACCATGGATGATACCAAGGCCCTGATTCAAAAGGGGCGGTACATTGCTCCTAAAAAAATCGACAAGACTATTTCTTCTATTCCTCGTTATTTAATCTGGAAAATGATGCAGACTCGTCCTGAACGTCGCTTTCAATCTATGAAGCCAGTGATAAAGCTGGTAAAGCGGTACTTGAAGCAGTATGACAATTACGAAATACGTACGATTCTGGCACGAATGGTGCTGGCAGGGGACAAGGCTTTGGTGGCACCCCAGATTGAAGCAAAGAAGCACACTGCTCGAAATGTAGTTTTATGGGCCTGTGCTGGTGCCCTGGTGGTGTGGGGCTTTGTGGCTCTGTGGCGGGCAAATCTGTTTCATAAATCGATTTTAAGTCCTTTTTACAAGCCCCTCAGTGTTTCTGTTACCTTGCCCGCTACTGCATCATCCCAAGCAGACCTGCCAGTTCGGGTATTTTATTTTAAGAATGACTGGGAGCAAATTCCCGAAATTTCTGGCACCAGTCGTAGCTTGGAGCCAGCAGAAAAAAGTGACCAGGGAGTAGTGTATCGGGCAAAGGATTTGTATCTGAAGCCAGGAGCCTATCGTATAAAGGTGGCGGCAGGCCCTTACGTGTGGTGGAAATCCTTGGTGATGGAAAAGGAAGCTGCAACGGCCCACTTAGATTTGACACCCTATGCCTCCAGAAACATTACGGTTCATTATTCTGCCACCGACAAGGAAACGGGAAAAAATATAACTGGACGTACTAGTTTTTCTGTGTTGTACAATGGAAAGTGGATTCCACTGGAAAGCTTTGACAAGCGGATTTTCAAAACAGGTACCGTGTGGAAATTCATGGCTCAATCTCCCGATTACATGGACGAAACCTTTTCATTGCGGGTGGACTGGTATCAAGATGAGCTATTTTTGACGGTGGAAATGCAGAAAGACTAGGGAAATCACAAAAAACAGTTGCTTTTTGTGAAAAATATTCGCATATTTAAGTATGAGGTATTACCATGTCACAAGAAGATAATTATCAGGATGATTCCATCATTATAGATACTGTTACAAATACTGTACCGCAGGAGGAAGCTTCTGCAGAATGTGAGATTTTACGATTAGATGAAGCTGATGGTACGCTAGCTCCTTCTGAAATGGAGGAGTCTGCTGATGAAGCTGGAATTCCTGCTGTTGAAGAAGCGGAAGCTCAGGATAAAGCTGATTCCCAGAATGAAGCTGTAACTGAAGCCCCAGATGAAGTTCAGGGTGAAGCTGAATCTCAAGAACCTGTTGCTAGCGAAAAGGGTGCTGGAACTGACCATTCTGGTAAATCCAAGGAATCTCCCATGGTGCCTGCTGAGCAAAGCCTTTCTAACAAGCTGTATTTGATTCCTGTGTCTGGCCGACCTATTTTCCCCGGAATTTTTACTCCGCTGATGATTACTGCTAATGACGATGCTCGTGTGGCAGAGGAAGCCTATAGTGGAGACGGCCTCATCGGTATTGTTATGCTTAAAAACGACAGCGACACTCCCACCGCCAATGACTTGCACAAGGTTGGAACTGTGGCTCGCATTATCAAAAAGATAAATTTGCCAGACGGCGGCG
Organism: Treponema sp.; assembly: GCA_017549025.1. GTDB lineage: Bacteria > Spirochaetota > Spirochaetia > Treponematales > Treponemataceae > Treponema_F. Next base: position 20,171 of record JAFYWB010000029.1, on the reverse strand, counting down.
TGAATATCTTTATCTCTACCATCAAGCGGTTCCGCATTCGTAAAATTTTGAGCCAGCGGGAGCCCATGGTGGCAGTTGTGGAGTATTTGGAGGATCAGGAGGACGATACCTTTGAGGTAAAGGCGCTGACCCGTGCCCTTTTAAGCGAAATGAAGGAGATTTCCGACAACAATCCCTTGTTCTCCGAGGAAATGCGGCTGAACATGGTGAATATTGATCATCCGGGAAAGATTGCAGACTTTATCACCTCCATCTTGAACATTGAGCGAAATCAGCAGCAAAAGATTTTGGAAACCATCAATGTGCGGGAACGAATGGAGCAGGTGCTGGTGTTCATCAAAAAGGAACAGGAGCTTCTTCGGATTCAAAAGAAAATTCAAAACGAGCTGAACGACCGCATTGAAACCCAGCAGCGAGAATATTTCTTAAAGGAAGAATTAAAGGCCATCAAGGAAGAGCTGGGAATCACCACTGATGCTCACAATTCCGACTACCAAAAGCTGAAGGAAAAGCTGGATGCCTTTCAGTTTGAAGGTGAGATTAAAGAAGCGGTGGAAAATGAGCTAGAAAAATTCCAGCTGATGGAAAGCGGCTCCTCTGAATACAATGTGGTGCGTAATTATTTGGAAACCATTGCCGTTCTGCCATGGCCCCAAGGAGACAAGGAAGCTCCAGCGGTAAGCTATGACATGGAGGAGGCCAAGAAGGTGCTCCAACAGGATCATTATGGGCTGGAGGATGTGAAAAAACGCATTCTTGAATATCTTGCCGTCCGCAAATTGAAAAAGGATAACAAGGGCTCCATCATTATCTTGGTGGGACCTCCGGGAGTGGGTAAAACCAGTGTGGGCCATTCCATTGCTCGTGCCATGAACAAGCCCTTCTTCCGTTTTTCCGTAGGTGGAATGCGGGATGAGGCTGAAATCAAGGGCCATCGTAGAACCTACGTGGGGGCCATGCCAGGTAAAATTATACAGGGACTGAAGATAGTTAAAAGCAGAAGTCCCGTGTTCCTGATTGACGAGGTGGATAAAATGGGCATGAGCCACCAGGGAGATCCAGCTAGCGCCCTGTTGGAGGTGCTAGATCCAGAGCAGAATGTTTCTTTCAGAGATAATTATCTGGACTTGCCCTTTGACGTGTCCGACATTTTCTTTATCCTCACTGCCAATACTCTGGACACCATTCCAGAGCCACTTTTGGACAGAGCGGAAATCATTACCTTGTCTGGATACATTGATCAGGAAAAAATGGAGATTGCCAAGAAGTACCTGATTCCCAAGACTCTTTCTAAAAACGGTTTGAAAAAGACTCAGGTGAAGTTTGATAAGTCAACCTTGAATCTCATTGCTCAAAGCTATGCACGAGAGTCTGGGGTGCGTCACTTTGAAAAATGCCTAGATAAGATTGCCCGAAAGATTGCCATGGACTTGGTTTCCCAACCAGAAGCAGTGGAGCTGGAAGCTCGTATTCAGGACTTGGAAGCCAAGCTCAAATCCCCTGCTGAGGAGGAATTACAGCAAGAATTGACCGCCGCCCAAAAGGAGCTGAAGTCAGTTTTGGCCAAAAGCTACACTGTAGACCAAGAAGCTGCAAAGAAATATCTTGGAACTCCGCCCTTTGATGAGGAGGACATTAAAACAGCTTCTGTTGCGGGAACTGCTATTGGTTTGGCCTGGACCAGCATGGGGGGTGACACCCTTTTGATTGAAACTGCGGCCATTCCCGGCAAGGAGGGCTTTAGCTTGACTGGTCAGCTGGGAGACGTAATGAAGGAGTCTGCCGCCATTGCCATGAGCTGGGTTCGCTCCCACGCCTTGGAAAAGGGCATTAAAGACAGCGGCTGGTTTGACTCAAACACCATCCATATCCACGTGCCAGAGGGAGCCACTCCCAAGGATGGGCCCTCGGCGGGCATCACCATGACCACAGCCCTGGTGTCCCTGCTGACAGGAAAGCCCATGAAGGCTGCCACCGCCATGACAGGAGAGCTTTCTCTTACTGGCAGAGTGCTGCCCATCGGCGGATTGCGAGAAAAAACTGTGGCAGCCAAGCGGAACAAAATCAAGCACATCATCATTCCCAAGGCCAACCTGCGGGACTTGGAGGACATTCCAGAAATTGTGAAGAAGGGCCTTACCTTCCATCCTGTTTCCCGAATGGATGAGGTGCTGCAGCTGGTGTTCTAGACTCGGAGGGAAGGGCGGGAGGCTGATTCCCCGGAAACGTCGTGGACATTCAGAATCTCTGTGGCAACAAAGGAGCAAATCCATGGCAAAGATAGCATTGTATCCTGCCCAGTTCCGCACCACAGAAAGTGCAGACTTGTTCCTACTGCTGATGATTCGTTATTTGCGTGATGGTGGCCGTGCTGCCATCGTTCTTCCAGATGGCTCCTTAACAGGAGATGGAGTAAAACAGCGGATTCGACAAGAATTTTTAGAAAAATGCAACGTGCACACCATTGTCCGCTTGCCCAATTCTGTTTTTCAGCCCTATGCATCTGTAGCTACCAACCTGCTATTTTTTACAAAGGGAGAGCCCACAAAGGAGATTTTTTATTGGGAGCACAGGCTTCCAGAAGGCCAAAAATCCTATTCCAAAACAAAGCCAATCCAAAAGAAGGAATTTGATTCATTAAAAGCGTGGTGGAATAATCCTGTAGAAAATGAACAAGCCTGGAAAGTCGGAATTGAGGTGCTTAAAAACAACGGCTACAACTTGGACATAAAAAATCCATTTGTACCAACGGAAGAGAGCACCTTCACCACTTCCCAGCTACTGGAAATGCTGACTCATTCCTTTGCAAAAAGCGAGCAGCTGATACAGGAACTAAGGTCTTCCCTGTAACTCCACCTCCCACCCCCTTGCCCGAGGTATCGACAGAAAGCCTTTCCATATTGTACAATAGAAACAGGAGTTACCATACATTTTTTAGACCAAGAGAGGTGTTCATGAACCATATCGTTCCCGGAAACTATGCTGTTCCCCAGGGCAAGGAGCTTCGTATCGCTATTTCTGGCAAAAGTGGTTGCGGAAATACCACTGTCAGTACTATGTTAGCCCAGCGGCTTGGAATCAAACTCATCAACTACACATTCCGTAATCTTGCCAAGGACATTGGCTTTTCCCTAGCAGAAATCATAGAGCGGGCAAAAACCGACGACAGCTTTGACCGTCAGGTGGATGGCCGTCAGGTAGCCTTGGCCTTGGAGGAATCCTGCGTTTTGGGCTCCCGCCTTGCCGTCTGGATGCTGAAGGATGCAGATCTCAAGGTATTCCTCTTGGCAGACGAAGATGTTCGTGCTCGCCGTATCCTGAACCGAGAGGGCGGGGACTTGGAAGAAATCAAAGCCTTTACCGCCATGCGTGACCGTGAGGATTCCGCCCGCTACCAGCAGCTGTACGAAATCGACAACAACGACTACGGCTTTTGCCACCTGATTATCGATACTGCCCTCCATAAGCCAGATGAAATTGTGGAGCTGATTCTGCAGGAGCTGCATCAGCGGGGCCTTGTAGAAGCTTGCTAATGGAAAATTCCTCTTTTATCCTGCCCAACGGCTCCAGCGTACAAGAGTTCCAGTCCATGATTCTGGACTTTTATCGGCAGGAGGGGCGCTCCTTTCCTTGGCGGGAAACACATGACCCCTACGAAATTCTCGTGTCAGAGCTGATGCTGCAGCAAACCCAAACAGAGCGGGTGGTGCCAAAGTACCAGAATTGGCTGCAGGAGTTTCCCACCGCCCAAGCCCTTGCTCAAGCCCCCTTTTCCCAGGTGCTAGCCGCTTGGAGTGGCCTTGGTTACAACCGCAGGGCAGGTTATCTGCAGGAGGCTTGCCGTCAGGTGGTGGAGGAATTAGGTGGAGTCTTTCCTTCCAGTGCCAGGGAATTGGAAAAATTGCGGGGAGTGGGGCCCTACACAGCCAGAGCTGTGGCCACCTTTGCCTTCAACAAGCCAGAGGTCTTTATTGAGACAAATATTCGCTCCGTGTACCTGTTCTTGTTTTTTCCTAGGGACGGTTTTCCCTCAGGACAGGAGGGTGGTCACAAAGAGCCTGCTGAAGGAATCACGCCTGCCAAGGACAAGGTGGCAGATTCTAGTCTCATGCCCCTGATAGAGGCCTCCTTGTACCATGAGGATCCTAGAACCTGGTACTACGCCCTGATGGACTATGGCGCTCGGCTTAAAAAAAGCACTGCAAACCCCAACCGCAGAAGCCTCCATTACAGCCGTCAGTCTAAGTTTCAAGGCTCTTTGCGTCAGGCACGTGGAGCTATTGTAAGAAGCCTTACACAGACTCAGGGTAATGCCTTGTGTCTCAAGGACATAGAAGGTGAGTCTGGCATAGAGCTGTATCGTCTTGAGTCGGCTGCAGAAAGTCTTGTGGCAGAAGGAATGGTGTGTCGGCAGGGAGACCTGTATTGCATCAACGAAAATCGATAGATTGCATCCTGCGTTTTACTGGGAGGTAAACCATGAAAAAGGATAAGTTCACCCTGAAAAAGGTGGTGGTGGAGCAGGTAGAACAGTACAACCAGCTTTTGAAGTATGTGTTTCAGGTAACCAAGCACGTGCTGCAGGAGGTGGGCTGGGAGGAAAAGGAAATCCTTCGGGCAAAGCTACCTAATTTCCAGCAGGCTCAAGTTTTGGGCTGGTTTGACGGAGAGGAGCTTATTTCCCAGTGCGTGGTGTATCCCATGAAGGTGCGGATTTTCAGCCAAATCTACGACATGGGTGGCCTTACGGGAGTGGGAACCTATCCTGAGTACGCCAACCACGGCCTCATGAACAAGCTCCTTGAACGAGCCCTCCACGAAATGCGGGATAGGGGGCAGTACATTTCCTATCTGTATCCCTATTCCATTCCCTTCTATCGTCACAAGGGCTGGGAAATTATCAGCGACAAGATTACCTACGAGATTCAAGACTATCAGCTGCCTAAAAACAAGAAGGTTTCTGGAGAGATTCGCCGTGTGCCTGTTTCTGGAGAGGAAATCAAGGAGGTGTACAACAAGTTTTCCGCCCGCACCCACGGTGCCCTTATCCGTGACGACTTGGCCTGGAACGAGTACTTTATGTGGGATTCCGACGATGTGAACGCCGCCGTTTACTACAGCAATAAGGATGAGCTGGAAGGCTATCTCATTTACTGGATTGCTGACGAGGTATTCCACCTGAAGGAAATGATTTTCCTAAACGAAGAAGCCCGCACCGGCTTGTGGAATTTCATCAGCGCCCATTTTTCCATGATTTCCAAGGTGGTGGGACAAACCTACACCGATGAGCCTTTGGCCTTTTTGTTGGAGGACGCAAAAATCAAGGAGGATATTTCCCCCTATTTTATGGCCCGCATTGTGGATATTCGGGAGTTCATTGCCCGCTATCCTTTTAAGCCAGACAACAGGAAGCGTGTGTGGAATTTCACCCTGTCAGATCCCTTGCTGCCCTGGAACCAAGGCTCCTTCACCCTTACCATAGACCGCCACGGCCACGGCACCGTGGAGCCCAGCACCAAGCGGTTCCGAGACCAAATCGACATCCAAACCATGACCACCATGCTTTTGGGCTACAAAAATCCCGACTACCTGAACAAGATTGGTCGCCTCCGTTGCTCCGAGGCCATAGTGGACATGCTGGAAGACGCCATCGAGCAGCAGACACCGTATTTCTCAGACTACTTCTAGGAAAATCTCCTTCTGGGAGGTTATTGCTAGCCTCCCTCCGTCCTCCCACTTTATTTTTTTCACAAAATATGGCATACTACCTTGAATAAACGTAGTGGTCTATCATTGCATGGTGACTTGTCATTGTGCAGCAGACCAACTCAGGAGGAGCTGTTTTGTATAAACCTGTTGACCCAAAGGCGAATTTCCCCGCACAGGAGGAGGAAGTTCTTTCATTCTGGAAGGAAAAAGATATTTTCAAGAAGTCCATTGCCCAGCGTAAGGATAGCCAGGAGTACGTATTCTATGACGGACCTCCCTTTGCAACAGGAATGCCTCATTTTGGCCACTTCATTCCCAGCACCATCAAGGATATTATTCCCCGCTACCAGACCATGAAGGGCTATCGTGTGGAGCGTCGCTTTGGTTGGGACTGCCACGGTCTTCCTGTAGAAAACCTTATCGAAAAGGAATTGGGACTGAATTCCAAGACCGACATTGAATCCTACGGTGTAGCTAAGTTCAACGAGGCTTGTCGTGCCAGCGTTCTCCGCTATGTAAACGAGTGGGAGCAGACCATCACTCGCTTGGGCCGCTGGGTAGACTTTGAGAATGACTACAAAACCATGAACCCCGACTACATGGAATCCATTTGGTGGGTTCTCAAGAGCCTGTGGGAAAAGGGGCTTTTGTACGAGGGCCACTACATTCTGCCATACTGTCCCCGCTGTTCCACCGTTCTTTCCAACCACGAGCTGGCTCTGGGTGGCTACAAGGAAGTTCACGACCCTGCCATTACCATCCGCTTCAAGGTAACCGAGGCTGGGCCTAACAGCAACGACAGCGACATGGCCAATGGTTCCACCTATCTTTTAGCCTGGACCACCACTCCTTGGACCTTGCCCTCCAACCTGGGACTTACCATGGGCCCCGACATCGACTACGTAAAGGTAGCCGACGGCAACGAATGCTACATCTTGGCAGAAAGCCGCTTGGGAGCTTATTACAAGAAGCCTGAAGAATGTACCATCCTGTGGAAGAAGAAGGGAAGTGAGCTGATCGGCACTCGCTATGAGCCTCTGTTCCCCTATTTTGCCCAGCTGAAGGAAGCCACCGACGGTTCTGACGGCAATCCTCCTTCTATTGGAGCCTTCCGTGTATTAAACGGAGACTTTGTTACCACAGAGGACGGAACTGGTATCGTTCACACCGCCCCTGGCTTTGGTGAAGACGACAACAAGGTATTCAAGGGAACAGGTGTACCCACCGTTTGCCCCATCGACAATGAGTGTAAGTTTACCGACGAGGTGCCTGAGTACAAGGGCCGCTTCGTAAAGGACTGCGACAAGGACATCATCGACCGCCTCAAGCAGGAAGGAAAGCTGGTAAAACGAGACCAGATTCTCCACTCCTATCCCTTCTGCTGGCGTTGTTCCAGCCCCCTGATTTACCGTGCCGTTGGCAGCTGGTTCGTAAAGGTAGAGGACATTCGCCACAAGATGGTAGCCGCCAACCAGAAAATCACCTGGCAGCCTGACCACATCAAAAACGGTCGCTTTGGTAAGTGGCTGGAAGGTGCTCGTGACTGGGCCATTAGCCGTAACCGCTACTGGGGAAATCCCATTCCTGTGTGGAAGTGTCCCGACTGTGGCAAAACCCATTGTGTGGGAAGTCGCCAGGAGCTGAAGGAGCTTTCCGGTATCTACCCAGAAGACCTGCACAAGCACTTTGTAGACGAAATCACTATTCCTTGCCAGTGCGGTGGTACCATGACCCGCATCCCAGAGGTTTTGGACTGCTGGTTTGAATCTGGTTCCATGCCCTATGCCCAGAACCACTATCCTTTTGAAAACAAGGAATACTTTGAAAGCCATTTCCCCGCAGACTTCATCTCCGAGGGACTTGACCAGACTCGTGGTTGGTTCTATTCACTGACCGTTTTGGCTGCAGCCCTCTTTGACCGCCCCGCCTTTGACAACTGTATCGTAAGCGGTTTGATTCTGGCCTCCGACGGAAAGAAGATGTCCAAGAGTCTGAGAAACTACACCGACCCTGCAGAGGCTGTGAAGATGTTTGGTGCAGACGCCATCCGTCTATTCCTGATGCATTCCACCGCTGTAAAGGCCGACGATCTGAAATACAGCGACGATGGTGTTCGTGATGTTCTCAAGGGAATCCTCATTCCCCTGTGGAATAGCTACAGCTTCTTTGTTACCTATGCCAATATTGACGGAATCCAGGCTAAGGGACATGGTTTTACGGAGAACCTTCCCGTTAATCCTCTGGACCGCTGGTTGCTTTCCATCACCCAGAAGATGGTGCAGGATGTTACTGTGGCCATGGATGCCTATGACCTGTCCAAGGCCATTGACCCCATTGTGGCCTACATCGACCAGCTGAACAACTGGTATATTCGTCGTAGCCGCCGCCGCTTCTGGAAGAGCGAAAACGATGGTGACAAGAATGAAGCCTACGAGACCCTGTACTGGGCACTGAAAACCTTTGCAAAGGTAGCCGCTCCTGTAGTACCATTTATTACAGAAAGTATGTGGCTGAACCTGCGTAACGAAGATGACCCAGAATCTGTCCACCTGGCAGATTACCCTGTATACAATGAAGCTCACCGTGACTTGGAGCTGGAATTCAAGATGGATACTGTTCAAAAGGCTGTTTCCATGGGACGCTCTCTGCGTTACCAGTACAACCTGAAGATTCGCCAGCCCTTGAAGTCTGTGGAATTCGTTACCAGAAATCCTGATGAAAAGCGGGTATTGCTGGAAATGGAAGAATCCATCAGAGAAGAGCTGAACGTAAAGAAGGTTGTGTTCCACCAGCGGGAGGATGAGCTTGTAGAATACAAGGCAAAGGCAAACTTCCGTACCTTGGGTAAGGAGTTGGGCCCCTTAATGAAGGCTGCTTCTGCAATCATTGCTGATCTGGAGCAGGCTTCTATTCAGTCTATTCTGGAAGGCTCAACCCTCAGCATTGAAGTTCAAGGAACAACCGTGGAACTTGACGCTACTAAGATTATGGTAGACCGCATTGAAAAGGCAAATCTCAAGGTGGTAAACGAGGGAACTCTTACCGTAGCTCTTGACTCAGAGATTACCGACGAGCTGAAAAAAGAAGGCTATGTCCGAGACTTGATTCGTGGTATCCAGAGTCTCCGCAAGGAAAGTGGTCTTTCTGTTACCGACAGAATCAATCTGAAGGTTTCCAGTGCTGGAAATCTCGAGGATACCCAGGACTTGAAGGATGCCTTCAGTCAGTTTGGTGACTTTATCCGTGGTGAAACCTTGGCAGAAAAGCTTGATTGGGAAGAAGCTCTTCCTTCAGGTACCCAGGTAGAAGCTGGGGATGCAGTTTGGAGTGTTGCCCTTGAAAAGGCTTGATGGAGCAACAACAGCTTTGTCTCTCTTTTCATTTCCCAAGAATGGCAGTAAATTTGCTGCCATCTGGGGATTTGTTCTGATAACCTTGTTCTTTTTGGTTGGTTGTACCAGTCAAAGAGGCATGGTATCAGATACTGATTATGTATCTTTGTTGCCGGAAGATGCTGACATTTATCTGTGTTTTCCGGTACAAGATAATGTACATTTTGCTTCACAGCTTATTACAACCTTTGAGCCACAAATGAAGGCTCAGGATACGCAAAAGCTTACAAAGCGCTTTGATACAATTTATGGAGCGGTAAAGGGTAAGAGCTTTTCTGCAGTTGCCACTGGCTCTTTTCCAAAGCTGGGCTTAGGGTTTGCCCTTAAGGAAAAAAATGGTTGGAAAAAAATCAAAGATTCAGCTATTCCTGTAACTGGCTCTTATTATCAATACCAAAACCTTCCTTTTCAAATTGCATTTCCCAGCTCTTCCCTCATGGTGCTTTCTCCCAAAGTGGATTCCCTTTTAAACAGTTACCAACAGCAAATCGGGGGAAGTTTAATTGCTGAAGAGAATCCCTTGGTTCAATTTGTTTCCGAGCATGAACAAGTTTTTACTGACAATTCAGCCTTGTCAGGCAATAATTTAGTTGGTACATCAATCGACTTTTATATTCCAGATGTGGTTTCTGTGGTGCTTCCTATCCTGAAAGCATCTCTTCCCATAAATCTTCCACTGACTGACCTGTACGGAAGCTTCATTCCCCAAGCTTATTCATCAGATGCTACAGAAAAAGAAGGGGAGTATACCTTTGTGGGGTATTTAGGCTTGTCGGATGAGCGTGCACTGAAGCCTGCTTTAACTGTATTGAAGCTAGTAACTCGTGGGCTTGGTTTAGACCTTACCTATTCCTCTTTGGGAGCATCAACCATAAAGATTTCAGGAGTCACTCTTTCTGAATCGGTTTTAGGAGACTTGTTGAAGCAAGCGCTTCAATAATGACTTTGGCTATAATCTTATAGAATATAGAGTTAATTTTGGAGGTACGAAGATGGATTCAAAGATTATTTTGAAAGCAGAATCCTTGGATGGTTATTTAACAGAAAAAGACCAGGCATATCTTGCCCAGATGGACGCCTTGTACGCAAAGGCCATGAGCTCATTCAAGATTATCTCTTCTGGAGGCTTTAGTTCTTCCATTGCAGCTGAAGAAAAGCGTGTTATCGATGTTTTTAATGAAATGGGTAACCTTATGCAGGAAATCTGCAACGAGGTACCTGGTCTTCAGGTTTTTTCCTTTTGTACCGAGCGAGGAAGCCACGCAGAAGCCTCTCGTGTTATAGCAAAGCTTCGGGATATTCGTACTGACCATCAGGAATTTGTTTACTACAGTCAGCGTGCTTACGAAATGCTGTTCCGTCAGGCTTATACAGGAAGTCCCTCCGATGACAAGAATTATCTTGTGGTAAAGACCCCTGTTACAGCCCCTGTTCAGAACTTTTCCGTTCACAAGATTCCCGACATTGACCACAAAATCGAGAATTCCGTTATGTGTGTTATGCTTCGTGGTGCATTGCTTCCTTCTATGATCATGTCTAAGGAGATCGAGGAGTATTCCTCCAAGGGCTTTGTAACACCCTTTGCCTTGTTCAAGATTAAACGCAACGATTCCAAGCACGAAAATGACATGGAATACATTCTTGACTTAAAGAATTCTTTCTTCAATCTGGAGGAATTGAACGGCAAGGATCTTATCTTTGCAGACCCCATGAACGCTACTGGTGGTTCCTTGGTAACGGTAGTTAAATACCTGCTTGACCAAGGGGTTAAGCCTCGTTCTATCAAGTTCTTCAACGTCATTGCAGCTCTTAAGGGTGCTCTGCGAGTAGTTCGTGCCTTGGATAACTGTACCGTTTATACCCTGTGGATGGATCCAGTTTTGAACAGTTCAGCCTACATTATGCCTGGCTTGGGAGATGCTGGAGACCGTCTCAATGGACGTGACACTGAGGATTCACCTCGCAACATTATCCAGCTCATTGCAGACTACGGAACCAACATTACTGGCTTGTATCGTTCCCAGCTGAGAAAAATCGAGCAAACTGTTTTGGGTACCGTCTAGTGATGAAAAAAGGTGTTTACCTTTTTATCCTTGTAGCCTTTGTGCTTTTACTTTTGGGCTGTAGTTCTCAGACAGGATTTGGTTTAGTAGGTGAAAAAGAGCGCATTTACAGCAATATTTTGTCTGAGTACTATCTCATTGGGGAAGCGTACCTTGAAAACAAGAAGTACCAAAAGGCCATAGAGTATTACACAAAGGCTCTGTCTCATCCAGATTTATCTGAATCTGCCCGCTACAAGATTGCCTATTCCTATGCCTTATCTGAAAACTGGGAAAAGGCAAAATCTTGCTACGAGGAATTGCTGGCAAAGGACCCTGATAATAGCGAATTGGAAAAAAGCCTTGCGTATGTGTATGCCCGACAGGGAGATTTAGCCCACGCCAGCGCCATGTATCGTAGGCTTGTGGAAAAAAATCCCTACGATCAGTCACTACTGGAAAACTTCATCACCGTGTTGATAGCAGGAAATTATCTTGAGGAAGCAGAGCTTGCCCTTCAGCAGCTTACAGAAAATTTTCCTGACAATACGGTGGCCGAAAAGTTTGAAGAAAAGCTTTCCAAGGCTTGGGAATCACAAGAAGGAAAAAATCTGTCCTTAGAAGAAACCCAAGATGAAGTAATTCCTTCTGATGAGAAAACTACAATAACAGAAAATGCTGCTATGTAATAGCTTGAAAAATAAAAGGCTGTCTAAAATGAAGTTCTTTTGAAGCTTCATTTCTTGGACAGCCTTTTTTATGACTAAAGCTCTTTTTTATTCTTCTTCAGTGTATTCAGAAATATATTGGCGGTATTTTTCTGGATCAACACGGAAGGCTACAATGGCAGTTTCTGGGTCGTTAAAGGCCCGAATCAATGCCTGTTCTGCTTCTTCAAAAATTCGTTTTCCAGGAATTAAACGGAAGGAGCGGGTAGAAATACCAATTCCAATTTCGTTATTCATGCCCAATTCCTTCAGTACCTTTGAAAGAGCCACATAAACCTGCTCGGCCATGTCCAAAGCTCCATCTACATTGATGCTGTGTACAATACAAGAGAAACCATCAGTGCCGTACTCAAAAATTAAGTCTCGGAACTTGTAGAATTCCATCAAAATATCGTAAATTGCTTTATTTCGCTCATCTGCTCTGTCAAGGCCTTGGATTCGTATAATCATCAGTCCAATATCTTCCTCAAAGGAAGCGGAACGAATCAGCTCTGAATCAAGGCGCTCCTCTAGGTATGCCTCCCATCCAAAGCCTGATACAGGAGAAAAGAGTCCTGCTGGCTCGCCCCCAGCTGTATTTACGCTCTCCTCTGTAGCTTCAGTTACTGGTTCTGGAGGCAAAGTACCTTCCGCCGCAACCAGAAGATCAGCTTCAAGAGCTGGGTCCTGGGGAATAGGTTCCATGGAAATCATATCCATAGGTTCGTTAGCAAAATATTCTTGCGCTGTAGTTTCAGCTTCGGGTTCAACCTCTGATTGTGCTTGTAGCTCTGATACTGGCTCCGCTATGATTTCCGTAGCAACAGCTCCAAACTCTGGCTGAATCTCTTGCTGGAATATAGGCTGCTCTTTTACAGGAGGCTCATAGCCCTGCAGTGCCTTGTCAATATTGAATCCCTCATTATAGGTTGTTTCCTCAGTGGGCATATTCAGTGCTTCCTGAGTGAATCGAGCCTGTGCAACAACTGCATTTTCCAGCTCTGTTTCTGGTGGAAGCTCAATGTCGGAAATCAAATTCTGTTCAGCAACATCGTCAATATTTTCATCGAAGGTGTCTAAATCTTCTACAGGATACTCATTATCCACAATTTCAGTTAAATCCAGAGGAAGCTCCACTGGAACTTCCTCTGGAGCTTCCACTAGAGCTGGAGTAAATTCCTCCTGCTGAACAAGGTCTTCTTCCACTGGAGGCATTGGGTATTCAAGCTCTGACTCTGATACTTGATAATTTTCAACAAATTCTTCTTGGTGCTGAGCCAGTTCTTCTTCTTCAGGAAGAGTAAAGTGAAGGTTTGAATCAATTACTGCAGACTCGGCTGTTTCATCTGGAGGAGGAAAATCAAAGGCATCTTCTGGCAAATTATTTTCGTCAAAAAACTGGTTCTCTTCCTCTGCTGGAAAATCAAAGCCATCATCTGCCAAAGAATTAACAGAATCTTCTGTAGCCACTTCTGGGAAATCAAGCTTACTATTCTTAAGGCGTTCTGCAGTGGCAAGGTCATCAAAACCAGTTTCTACGTCCTGCTTTTGCTCTGTAAGATACAGATACATCAAGGCAATGCCAGCAATCAAGGTTCCAGCCAAAATCAACAGGAAGGAAATTCTGATATAGGAATAAATTACTGTAGGCTGCAATGAATACAGGGCACTGGTAATGATATAGTTTGTGTTTCCCAGCTCCACCTCACTGCTTCTCACTCGCACCAAGGAAGATGAAGCAGATACTGTTGGCTGGCCTGTAATTCCTGGAACAATAAAGGGAGAGGACAAGGGATAGGCAAAAATAACATTGTTATCCTGAGTAATGGTTACTACAGCGATAGTCTTATTTGAGGCAATTCTTGCTCGCAGTACATCGGAAAACTGCTGGGTGCCAGGAGCATAGTACTCTGAAGCGACACCTACATCAGAAGTAAACTGATTCAGTGTTGAATTCATTACTTCTGGAGCCTTTTTGTATTCAAAAATAAGCCCTACTGCAAAAAAAAGAACTGCCAAGGTGAACAATGCAACGAGGCAGATAGAAAGAATCTTGATAGCTTTATTTTCCATAAGTTTCAGTATATCGTACAGTTTGAGAGTATGCAAGTTTCATTATATAAAAAATATCACATTTAGCATTGTTTTTTTTAACATACCATCCAAATAGGGGTAAAATAGAGGAAATTGCTTCTTGTTTTTCTTCTTTCAGTAAGCTTTTGTACCAATCAACAAAACCTTTAAAATCTGCCTCGCTTAAATTGGAGATTTTTAGCTGACAGCGTTTTGCTTGGAGCTTCTGACCGTAATATTTTTTTTCTGTGTAAATCTTTTTGCTGTCTGTAATTATAACTACGTCACCATGATTTTTGATGTAATTTTCAAAGGATTTTCGGTATTCTGTTAAAATTGCTGTTTCAATTTTTCCGCCACTGGTAAAGGTTTTTCCTCGATACATAAGCTGAATGTACTGCTGTTCCGTGGGATTGAGGCGGCATGAAGTGGTACAGAACTGGTCTTCAAAATAGGTTCCCTGGCAATAGGGCTTTCCATTCAAATAGGCAAAGTCGCCGCCTCCCACTTGTATCTGGGAAAATCCCAGCTTGTAGGCCACATCTACAGCCGCCGAGGTAACGGTGCCACTTCCTGTATCAATTTCAGGAATCAGTTCCATCTGGAAAGCTGCACTGTCAACGGATTTTTCCTTTAGATAGCTTTCTAGCAGCAGTGGTAGGGGATTTTTATTGCGAAAAAAAAGAACGGGACAGCCTTTATTTCTGCAACGAAGTATAGCGTCAGGAGCACAGGAAATGTCGGCTGCTACAACCATGGAGCTCGGAAGCTCTTGCAAAAAATGTCGAATAGAAGCAACTTGCCCGTCTATGGTTACAGCCATGTCTGGGATAATTTTTTGTCGTAACAGTGTTGGTAGTGCTGTATCTGTGGCAATGAGATAAATTTTTTCTCGAATCTGAGGATTTTTTAGCTGAGGAATAAAGGAATCCAAGCTGGGGCCCGCTGCTGCTACAAAGGCACATTCCTGCTGAATCTCTAGCTGGAAATCCTTAGGATTTGTAACGAGAGATTGAAGGTTTAAAAAAAAGTTTCTGAACCACAGCTTTCCAAAATGAGCTTGAGTAGAATAATCTCCTGCAATGGAAGCGAGGGCCTGCTCCAAAGAGGCTTTTAGTTGGGCTGCTTCTTCTGGCACCTGATCTACCCAGGAACGCACTGGTAAAAAAAAGAAGTTTCCCTGCAGCAGGGGATTGTAAAGCTGAATAAAAACTTGTGCCGCCTGAGTACAGGTGGTAAGTCTAATATTTTCCATGGATAGCACTGATTGCAGGGAAAAATTATCTTTGAGCCAGTGAATCTCATCATCAGATTTTTCTACAATCAAAATAATGCTATGGGGAAATTTTTTTCGTAGGGCTTGGATGTGGATTCCGTTTCCCAGTCCCGCTACAACAAAAAAGCCACCTGCAGTTTCTTCAAGCTGCAGATTGGAACCAAAATTCTCCACCTCCTTCAAAGGCGCGTAACGAGAAAACATGGTCTTTCCATCGGAAAAAACAGGAATTACAGTTCCATCTTTAGCTTCCACTGTGGCTTTATACAACATAATCCTTAATTTTCTCCCAGGGCTTTGAGAAAGTCAATCATTTCGCTGACTATTTTGCTGGATTTTTCTGTAATCTTTTGTTCAAGTGCTGTTTTTTCAAGACTTCTTTTTAACAAAGCTTGTTCTGCAGGCAGCAAGGTGGAAAGCCAATGGTCTGGAAGCTGCTGACTATATTTTTCCAAGGTTTTCAACAGGAGTGTATATCGTTGGTTTTCCTCTGGAACCTGTACAGTACAAATTGAAGGAAGTTGCAAGGTTCCTTCCTTTTTTTTATGCTGAGCAAGGATGGAATTAAATTCCTTCCAATCAATATCCCGTATTGCTCCAAGCTTATTGGAAAATTGGTAGCTGGAATGGGCCAATCGGTAAAATCTATCCTTGAATCGGTGGCTTTGACTTGTAAACCATTGGGCATAAATAGCTAGGGATTGTGCGGGCAGCTGTTGAGGGGAGAGCCTGCTTTCCTTTGGAGCAAGTCTACAATCCATTGTTTCTGCTGCCAGTTCAAGACGATTGGGCTGACAATGCTGAAAACCGATTCGTGCTGCCAAGTCAAGACCACAGGCAAATACTGGACCTGTGGTAATGGAAAGGGATAATTCCAATGCAGTCCCACTAACTGTTCCGTTACGAAAGCCCTGTAAAGCAGGAATTTTACAATCTTCCAGTAGCTGAGCTTCTGGTGCATCGCCGTATCTTAGGGGAACAATGCTTTTTTCAAAGCAGGTTGCTGGAATGGCAGCCTCTGCTGGCAGGATAAGGGGAACGGTACAACACTCTAGGTGTTTTTTTGCCCAGTAGCCACCGTCGGTGGAAATACAGGCATCCGGCGTAATTCCCGCTGCCATTAGGGGAGACAGGGCCGAGGAAAGAGCCAGTATAAAAAGGTCATGACGATTTTTTTTAATAAAATCCATGGAGGATTTCAAGGAAGGGCCAGAGGCAACCAGTAACACTGGTGCTGTGGCAGGTTGTATGGTGCAGACATTTTTTAACCTGTAGCAAAAGGAAAGGGTATTCTTGAGCCAGCGCTTACCAAAATATGCTCGTGTTCCTAAAATATCCCTACTGGTTTGTACAAGATTTCTAATTTGTTGCCAACACTGATTATATTCTTCAGGAAAAACCTGTTGCGAGGGCTGCCAAGAAAAAAATCCTGTGGCCAAAACCTCATCCTCACCGTAGGTATGCAATATCTGGATAATCTGGTCATGATAGAAAACCTTGTCCCACAGGTGATTGTACTGGTCAAATTGATGGGTAAATCGAATGGCCACCAATTGTGCTTCAGGATAGGTTTGTCGCAAAAATGTAGCACAGTAGGAAAGGGCTGGTTCTGTTACCACAATGAGACTAGGAATAAAGCCAAAATCCAATCCAGCAACAAATCGTTGGGCTTCTTTTACCGGGTCATAGGCTGAATGAAGCCGAATTCCATTAATGGAACAGGTTTGTTCTCCTGTTTTTGTTTGACTGAATTGAATAGTACTCATCCCACAGCTCCGGGATGTTATGACTGCACTGATTCAACAAGAATCTTAGAGGAAGATGTACCCAACAAGGATGCAAAATATTTCTTTAACTGGAACTGAAGCAAATCTGCATCAAGATTGTCTGCCTGAGAAAAGAACAGTACGATATCAAAATCATTGAGAGGGAAAACAATGTCCTGTTTTGAAAGTATGTGCTGCAGTCTATTCAGTGTTTCTGATAAAACTACTGGGAACAATAAATCCAAGGCTTCAGTATCGATATATAATAAATCGGTAATCTCTGCAACAGCATCTTTTATGGAAACGCAAAAGCTTCTGCTTCCTGCCCGTAAGGGAGTAGGAGGAATCACTTCAATGGTATTTAACATTTCTGCTGCAATATAATCAGCCAATTCAGGAATTGTATCGTCAATAAGCTCTTGGTTGATGGTTTCATCAGCAATAATCATAATTGCCTGGATTGGTATATCTGCCAGCAAGACAAAGGATTTTATGTGCAAATGGGTAAGATTGTGAATGCAATCCTTTGAAAAAAGCTGATAAAAGGGCTCTAATTCATCCCCAGAAAAAGAATGCCATTGCTGATTCTGGGGAATTGTTCCGTTCCAAAAATCAACGGAAGAAATAGATTTGAAGATGGTTTCAGCATCAAATCCATGCTCATACCGCATGAAAAAACGCCTACCAAAAGGTACAAGGACTGCACTTTGTTTTAATGCAGTCCTTTTTGAGAAACTGTGGTAATCCGCAATTTTCTGCTTTTGGTTGGAATCAGCCATACTGCCAGCATCCAAAAAGGATGAATCACTGGCAAGTATGGCCTCCATGTGGCTTAATAAACCCATTACAATCCAAATTCTGTAAATAATTTCTTGTACAACTCAAAGTGCTCGGAACGAGCAAACTCTGCGATTTTATCTTCTGGCAAGTTGTCCAACAACTGATCCATGTAGGAAAGAACAGACTTAATATCCTGCTTCAGGTCATCAGGAAGATTGTTTGTCTTGGTTTCTTCTACAACTTCAACAACAGGCTCTTCTATAACCTCTGCAACAGGTTCTGCTTCAACCTCTTCTACAACTTCAACAGCAGGTTCTACTTCTTCAGCACTTTCCTCTGCCACTTCTTCAATAGCAGCTGCCTCTGTAATCTCTTCTAAGGCGTCTGTTACAGGAATCTCTGCCAATTCCTCCAGAAGCTCTTCCTCTGCTACAGTAACAGTGTCTACAGGCTCCTCAATGATAAGAGGATCATTTGCAAAGGCGCTTTCCTCAACAGTGTTAGAAGCAAATCCCATGGTTTCATCCACAGCAGGCTCATCCCATTGAGTGGATTCAAATACTGTTTCTACAGGCTCATCGACGAGCTCCTCTACCAGAGGCTCCTCAGTGGTTTCTTCTGCAACAGGTTCAACTACTTCTTCAACGAGCTCTTCTACAACAGGCTCATCGACGGGCTCCTCTACCAGAGGCTCCTCGGGGGTTTCTTCTGCAACAGGTTCAACTACTTCCTCAACGAGTTCTTCTACAACAGGCTCTGCTTCTTCTGTAGCTTCAAGCTCATCCCACTGGGTTGATTTAAATACAGTTTCTACAGGCTCGTCGCTGATTTCTTCTACAATCTCTTCTACAACGGGCTCTTCAAAGACTTCTTCTTCGGGTTCTGCAATTTCTTCTACGAAGGAATCCAAAGCAGGCTCTACAAAATCTTCTGTAATTGATTCTTCTGTAAGCTCTTCAAAAGATTCTACAGTGTTATCTCCGTCGTTATATTCTTCCAGTTGTTCTTCGGTTACATCAAAGCTATCATTGGCAAACTCTGATTCAGCAGTATCTACTTCTTCAAAGATTTCCTCTGTTCCCTGATCTTCTTCTTCCAGCTCAATTTCTTCAAAAATTTGCTCCTGCTGGGCAACGATTCCTGTAGGCACATCTATTTCTGCAGGGAAGTCATCAGCATCATCGTCTTGGAAATAATCATCATCAATAACAGGCTCTTCCAAGGTTTCTGAATCAAAGTCCATAGAAGGAAGTCCATTGTCAGAATCCTCATCGGTAATCTGTGTTTCTGCTTCTACAGATTCCTCGGTAAAATCAGCTGTGTTAAAGATATTGGATAATTCATCTCCAGATAAGGCGATAGTATCATCATCTGAATCATCAGCAAAGAATCCACTAGAAGTTTCTTGTTGGACTTCTTCTTGGGCTGGTTCATCCTCTGTTGCAGTGTCTTTACCACATTTAAAGGCTTCAAAATCGTTTCTGAGACTTGAAATCTCATTTCTAAGCAGTGCTATCTCACCAGCAATATTACGGATAAGTTCTTCTGTTGGTGATACGGCTGGCTGTTCCATTTCTTTCTGGTTAAATTCCATAGCTTCCTCCGGCTTTTCCGTGATACATTTCTGTGATTCTTCCTGCATTTGCTGGTTATCGAAGGATTCAAAAGAAGAGACAACCTGGTCTGGTTGAATTTCCTCTGTTTTTTCTCCAATATCTTCCACTTCGGCCATAATTTTATCTACATCGAAATCATCAGAATCGTAGCCTTTATTAGTATAATCTGTAATTTCCAATCTAGCAATACTTGATTCTTCATTTTTTTCATTTTTTTCTTCTGGTTTAGGAGTTGATAGAAGAATTTCTTCATTATTCTCTTGATCAGAATCTGTTTCAGGTATTTCAGATGTGGAAATTGTATCATCGTCCATGGTTACGGTAAGGTTATAGTCCTTTTGTACTTCTTCCTTAGGTTCCTGCTGCTTTGGCTCAGGCTGGGAGAAATCACTTAAGAAATCATCAAACTCGCTTACTTCATCAAACTGCATATCTTGGATTACGGCTTTCACTTCTTCTGTTTTTTGTTGTGTTTCTTCTGGAACCTCTGCCTCATCCACAATATTGTCAAACATCTGGTCAAATTCATCCATGCTTTCGATGGAAAATGATTCATCCATTTGGTTTACTGGGTCGGTGGCAGTTTTTACGGCAAAATCGTCATCAAAGGTAAGCTCCATTTCCATGGGAAGCTCATCAAGAATATCATTTTTCTCCTGTGCAGGAGTATCGATAAAGGCTTCCAGTGAAACCTCTCCTGAATCTGAAAGGAATTCATCAAGAGAAACCTCATCAGAATCAGCCATAAAATCATCAATGTTAATTTCTATCTCTTGATTTCCCTGAAGGCTTTCTTCAAAGCCTGTTTCT
>JAFYWB010000028.1 GCA_017549025.1 Treponema sp. | reverse complement strand
TTTTGTTTTATGCTTGGGGAGAGCCTGTTTATGTTTTTCTAATGTTAGCATCAATTATTTTTAACTATAATGTCGGATTATGGTTAGGGCGTGATATTGAACAATATGAGGGGGGGGGGTATAGAAAAAAGCTGTTATTCTTTGGAATACTTATAAATATAGCAATTTTATTTTTATTCAAATATCTGGGGTTTACTAGTAGAATTATCAATATATTTTTAGACGGACTAAAAATATCTCAACTTCACACTTTAAATCTTATAATGCCAATAGGTATTTCGTTTTATACTTTTCAGGAGATCTCCTACCTAGTTGATGTTTATCGAAATCCTAAACTTGTCCAAAAAAGTGTATTAAAATTAGGTTTATATGTGACATTTTTTCCTCAGCTTATAGCTGGGCCCATTGTTCGTTATCATGATATAAATGAGCAAATTGAACATAGGTTCTCTTCTTTGTCTCAGTTTGCAGGAGGACTTGAGCGTTTTATTATAGGACTGAGTAAAAAAGTATTATTAGCGAATTCTTTTGCAAGTGTTTGCGATGCAATTTATTCTGCAAGTTATTTTTCTTACGGTACTCAACTTGCGTGGATAGCAGCAATCGCTTATGCGTTACAAATTTATTATGACTTTTCTGGATATTCGGATATGGCAATTGGATTGGCAAAACTTTTTGGATTCGATTTGCTAGAAAATTTCAATTATCCGTATGCCGCTTCATCTATTAGAGACTTTTGGAAGCGGTGGCATATTTCCCTCACAAATTTTTTCCGTGATTACGTATATATACCTTTAGGTGGAAATAGAAAAGGGAGAATCCGAACTTTTGTAAATCAGTATATTGTTTTTTTCACTACAGGATTATGGCATGGTGCCTCGTTTAATTTTATTTTTTGGGGATTGGGACATGGTTCTTTAATGGTGTTGGAATCTTTGTGTAAATGCAATGAGAAAACTACAAAACAAAGTTTAAATAAAATTCTTGCAATTGGTTTGAATATCATTCAAAGAATATTTACTTTATTTTCCGTTTTGTTATTGTGGGTTCTGTTCCGCACGGGTACAAAGCAATGGGTGAAACTCGTCTTAAAAATGTTTGGCATAAATTACACTTCTTTTACAGGTTCTTTTATTCCTATTGTTCCTGATGCATTTTTATTACTACAAGTTGATGTCCGTTTTTGGATTTTACTAACCGTAGGAGTTCTATTCTCTTTTCCTTGGTGGAAAAAAATATCAATTCCAATGAAAGATAATAGTATTGTTTCAAATCTATTGTTATTTTTCAAGTATGTGTTAATTGGCATTTTACTTATATTATGTTTTGCTAGTCTTGCTGCTAATTCTTATAATCCATTCATTTATTTTAGGTTTTAGGGTATGAAAAAGAAAATTCAAGTTTTATTTATTGTTGGAGTATTGTTAGTATGTATTCTTCCTCTCGTAAAATTCAACAGAGTAGGAACTGTTTCAGAGAAAGAAAATAGAGGTTTAGCTGTAAAACCATATTTATTTGTGGATAATCGATTAAATCAAAATTTTTTTTCGGAGTACTCTAATTATTTAAATGATCGATTCGGTGGTAGAAATCGCTTGGTTACTTTAAATAAATTTATTCAATATAATATTCTGCATGGAGCTATATATAATGAAAAAGCTTTTAAGGGGAAGTCGGAATGGTGGTTTTATATATCATCTAGTGATGGAAATAATTTATCAGATTTTTACAAAAGAAATCTCTTGAATAATGATGAATTAAAAAATTTTCGTACAAATATTGAAAATACCCTTAACTGGTGTAAAACACAAAATATTTCCTGCATTTTTCTTATTGGTCCAAATAAGCATTCTGTGTATTCTGAATTTTATCCATTTGAAAGACCTGCGGGGCAAACGAGGGCAGATCAACTAGTATCAGTTTTAGAAGATGCAGGAGCTTCATATATTTTCCCTAGGGATATTCTTATTTCAAAAAAATCCGAAATAGATGTTCCGCTTTATTATGAAACAGACACACACTGGAATCCCTTGGGTGCTTTTGTTGCTTATGAACAGCTTCTTAATATGCTGAAAGAAATGTTTCCAAATCAAAATTTTCCAGAAATTCAGTATGATACAAAAATCGAATATAGTACCACGGCTGGAGATATACTTCCTATGTTGGGTGTTGAAAACAGTAAAAGTACCCAACCAAAACTAATCCCACAGGGTATAATGCAAGATGAGTTGTACACATATATAAAAAAAGACGGGGTGAATGGAGTTCATACAAAAGGGGCTGACGAAACGGCACCAAGAGCCTTGGTTTTTCGGGATTCTTTTTTTACAGCATTAGAACCTTTTGTTTCACCTTTATTCTCTGAAACAGAATATATTTGGAAGAAATTTAGTGAAAGTGACAAAGAATATGTGCTGGAATATAAACCAGATGTTATTATTTTTGAGAGTGTAGAAAGGCATTTACCTTCTATCTGCTCTGGAATTAAGTAGAATCACCGCTTGGGAAGAGGTTTCCGCCCAGCTGGAAGGGTGAGGTGAGTTTCGGTGCTTTAAATTTCAATATAATGGATACTAAGGTAGGTGTTTAACTCACTAGCTTAGTATTTTTAAAATCACTGGCTTAATTCACTTTAAAATCACTAGCTTAGTATTTTTAAAATTACTGGCTTATTATTTTAAAAATAGTAGTCGTTTCTTCTGAAAATTCTAGTCGTTCTTCTGGATGATAACGACTAGTAATTGTTTAAAAGGAAAGCTAATTTAAGAAGTTTTTTTCTCCATAGATTTTATGATGTAAAGATTTTTTCAAAATCAGATTGACGGATGGCCTCATTTTGAGGATTGTTCAGATTCCGTCTTTTCCATGCATTGCGAATTTGCTCAAAATTAGTGTCCTTAAAAACAAAGAAGGCTGTATTGATGCAGGGAGTTGTGTCATCTTGTTCCAAGATATAGTCCCTTGTGGAATTGTATTTTGCTTTGATTGAGTCATTTGACACATTTGAAGTAATATTTTTGAAACTTGTCACATTAAATTTGAAGTCTACAAGAAGATACTTGCATTTGTTGGATTTATTAGCAACAATAAAAGTAACATCCATACTGGCTGGAGTTTGTTCTTGATTGAGTGCTGCTGCAATCATGTCCATGTGTATGACTGTAACATTCTGAATTCTAGTTTTTCCACCTTCTGCCTGTACAAGAGTGCTATAATCCTTGAGGGAACCTTGAATTGCAATCGGAGCGTTTTCAGTCTGGCTTTTTTGATACACCCAATCATTGAATAAATTATTCATCTTCAAATTCTCCATATTGATTGATACGATCTAAAGCGATATTAAAGGAAGAAAATATTTCTTCAATATCCAGACCAAGGGATTTGAACTGATACTTTCCAAAACTAGTAGAATCGACTCTCTCTGCATGGTAGAAAACTAATGTGTCCTGAGTTTTTTCCTTTGCCGCAATGTACCTCAGAGCACTGATCATGTCAGGGCTATGACTTGCTAGCAGAATTGTTGTTCCCATATATTTTTGTATGAGAACAATAACTCTAGCATATTCAACAATCCATTTTGGATGTAGGTGCACTTCTGGTTCATCTATGATGAGAAGTGTGTCTGAAGTTAATGCACCTGCTTTGTAGAGTCGCTCCAGCATTGCAAAGCATTTTATTCCGCTAGCTGCTTGTGACAGAGGAATTTCCCTGCCATCTTTTGCCTTGTAGATAAATATCTTGGAAAAAAAATCATTTTTCTTGACAATTTCTCCGTTCAGTATGTCTGAGATTGCAACATCTATGAGTGCATGGTGTATTGAATCTGGGGTAGAATTGACAAGCTTCTCATATAAATCAGACGAAAGGATGTTTCTTCTGTTCTGGGGGGGAATATTGTCAAATATAGTGGGACTATCGATATATATTGCATCGGAAAAACTTCTTTGCTCAAGGACAAAACCAGTTTCTCTATCTATCAAATTGGCAGAATATTCACAGAAAGAATAGTTCCAACTAGCGACTTGTTCCTCAAAGTATTCTGAGAATTTTTTGTTGAATATGTCGATACTTCGAGATTCTTTTGTTTTGTTAATTTCTTCGACTAGATTTGTCACATATCTTTCATATGCTTCAAGCAAAGTTAGAATATCAGCTTTGTCATCTAATGGAAGTTGCAATCTTTTTTCTAGTAGTTTTTTAATTCTCTCAATTTTCCTAGAGTTACTAAATTGCTGTTTCTTTTGATAAAATTGCTTTAATCGTTGGATATGTGGAATGAGTTCTTCTTCTATATATTTCTCGATACTTTCTCGTTGCATATACATGCCACTAAAATTGATGGGATAAGGGGTGTGTTTAGATTCAATAAATAGGGGAGAATGTTCTGTTGCGATTGGGATATCAGGAGGAAGAAATTCTTCAACGAAATCTAGAGCGGACTCTATCTTCCGTGCATAGAAGTCAGTAACAACTTGACGGAAATTTATGGAAGTTTTGATAAAACCATAAAGTAGCTTGGAGATTGTAGTTTTACCACAGCCATTGTCGCCGGTAAGTACTGTTATTCCATTCAATTCAATGTGAGCTTGCTCTATGGCTCGAATTCCTTCGATTGAAAGAGAAAAAGCTATTTCCATAAAAATAATGTAGCATATAACATTCCTTCTTTCAATCGTTCCGCCCAGCTGGAAGGGTGAGACAGCACGGCGGTGCATGAAATTTTCTTTTGCACATCGGTGCTTGAATTTTTGTTTTGCACCAGTCGGTGCTTGAATTTTTGTTTTGCACGTCGGTGCTTGAATTTTTGTTTTGCACCTTAGAGCGATTTTCGGTATACTCTTCCCATGACTTATTTTTTTGAAACATACGGATGCCAAATGAATAAGGCCGAGTCGGCTGCCATTGAACAGCTGATGGTGGCTCGTGGTTGGACTGCAGCGGAAACTGCAGAAACTGCGGATTTGGCCATAATCAATACTTGTTCCGTTCGGGCTACGGCGGAAAATCGTATCTTTGGTCGGTTGGGCTGGTTTACTGCCCTTAAGGCGGTGCGCTCTGGTTCCAAGGAAGGCAAGCGTTCCCATTTTCCCTTGGCTGCAGAAGCCCATGATAAGGGCCAGCAGAACATTACCTTGGTGGTCACTGGCTGCATGGCTCAGCGTTTGTTGGACAGCTTGAAAAAGGATTATCCTGTTATCGATTACGTGGTGGGAACCTTCCAAAAGCAGCATTTTGAGGAAATTATTCAGGCGGTGGAAAAAAATCAGCCACCACTAGTTATTGATGAGGACCCTGTGTACACCTTTGCTCCCGTGTCCTTGGAGCCTGGTGCTTTCACCGCCTTTGTGCCCATCATGCACGGCTGCAACAATTTCTGCACCTACTGCATTGTTCCCCACGTGCGAGGCCGAGAGATTTCCCGCAATCCTGCAGAGGTTTTGTCTGAGCTTGACCAGCTTTCTGCCCACAAGGTTCGAGAAATCACCTTGCTTGGACAAAACGTCAATTCCTACCTGTGGAAAAATGAAGATGGCACAGAGCTGGATTTTCCTGGCTTGATGGAGCTCATTGCCCAGCATCTGGAAAAGACAAAATCCCCCATCGGTTGGGTTCGCTTTATGTCCAGCCATCCCAAGGACTTGTCCGACAAGCTTATCGAGGTGATTGCCCGCTATCCTGTTTTGTGCCGTCACATTCATCTTCCTGTTCAGCATGGCTCAGACCCAATTCTCCGTCGCATGGCTCGTAAGTACACCCACCAAGAATACCTTGATTTGGTGTCTCGCATTCGAGCCAAATTGCCAGATGGCTCCCTTACCACCGATATCCTCATCGGTTTCCCTGGTGAAACGGAGGAGGACTTTGACAAAACCGTGGAATTGATGGAAAAGGTTCGCTATCAAGCTGCCTACATGTACTACTACAATCCTCGTGAAGGAACTCCTGCTGCTAAGTATCCCGACCAGATTCCCTTGGACACCAAGAAGGAGCGGCTTCAGCGTATCATCGACATGCAGCTGGTAATTACTCGGGAAGAAACAGCCAAACGACTGGGGCAAACCGTAATGGTGCTGGCGGAAACTGTTTCCCGAGACAACAAGGACGAGCTTTTAGGTAAAACAGCTCAGGATGAGCGAGTTGTGTTTGCCGCTCCAGAAGCCCTGTGTGGAAGCTTTGTTCAGGTGCAGCTCCTTGAATTGACGGGGAATACTATCCGTGGTAAGGTTGTAGAGAATTAGCCGATACTGTAAGGGTGTAATGGAGGATTGTATGCCTTGGAAATTAGTAGGATTTATTGTCTGTCTGGTGCTGGGCACCTGTTTTGCAGGCTTTAATCTTGGAAATAGCTGTAATATCTCCTTTGGTTTTCATACCTTTGAAAATATACCGATTTTTTTGAGTTTGATTATTGCCTTTGCCTGTGGTGTGGTGGTTACTTTGCCGTTCACTGTAATCAAAAAGAAAACTGCCAAGGAAAAGCAGGCTCTGGCAGAGGAAAAGGCTTTGAAAAAAATCAAGCAGAATCAGCTGAAGGAAGAAAAAGCCAAGGCCTCTGCTGAAAAGGCTGCTGCCAAGGAAGCAATGCAGCGGCAAAAGGAAGCAAAAAAGGCTGAAAAACAGCAGAAAGCCGCTGAATCAACAGGTACAACTGTTGATTTAACTCCAAAGGAGTAGGAATGATGAAGGGAAAGCTGCTTCGGCTCGTTTTCTGTAGTTTGCTGGTTCTTTGTAGCCTAGCTCCTGTGTGGAGTCAGGTGGCCTCTCAAATCATACAGAATGCTGTGGAAAAATCTTCCAGCGACAATTCCTCCCTGCCTGCCATTATTCAGGAGGTAGAAAAGGCCGCTTCCACTGCCGATGCCTCCAATCAGCGTTCCCTGTACACCTTTCTTGGCTCATTAACAGAGCAGCTGGGTGACTATGGCACTGCCGCTGCTTGGTATGCCAAGGCTGCAGGAATTTCTGCTGCTCCGGCCCCTAACACTCCAGTCTTTACCTCCGAGGAGCTGGTTTTGGCGGCGGTTCGCTGTAGCTTAAGCTGTGGAGAAAGCCAGAAGGCAGAAGGCTATCTTGCATTTCTGGAGAATAGTACCAACGAGAAAACCAAAGCCTACGTTGGGCTGTACAAAATGTGGAGTACTCTCAGCACGGTGAGCTCTAACCAGCAGCTGTCAGAGCCAGTGGCCACCCTCCAGTCCTATGCCACCATGACCTCCATGAAATGGGTTCGTTCTTCTGTTTACCTTACCTTGTGGTACATCACGGGAAATGCTGAGTGGAGCTCCAAGCTACAAAAGGAATATCCAGAGTCTGCAGAAGCTGCTATAGTCACAGGTGCTGCAAAGCTTTTACCTACACCCTTTTGGTTTTTTCTTCCCAGAACCGAAATAGCCGACAATTCAGCTGCTGAAAATACCGTAGTTTCTGAAAAACAAGCCACTGGAACAAGTTCCGGCGGAAATCATTCCAGCGGAAATCATTCCGGCGGAATGAATTCCGCCAATACCACGGCAGAAAGTCATGTTATCGTACGGCAGCAGGTGGGCTTTTTCCGCAACAAGGAAAATGCGGAAAACCTTGTGACCCGCCTCTCGGAAGCAGGATTTAAAAGTGACATTACCCAGGAAAAACGGGCCAGTGGCACCTCCTACTTTGTGGTTACCGTGCCAGAAGATGCTCAAAAAACCATGGGACTTAAGCTTAAAACCGCCGGCTTTGAATGCTACCCCGTTTTCGCCGACGAATAGTGTTTAAACGTCGGCCCTGATGAATAAAATTTAAACATCAGGCATGACGAATAGTATTTGCGTTGGGCTTTACGAAAAGTTTTACGTGCAAAAAATGGCCGTCTGAAGCAGTTTTCTCAACAGCTACCAGACGGCCCTTGTTTTATTTATCCAGAATGAATTCCACTCGGCGGTTTTTCCACCAGTTGGGCTTGTCTGCTCGGGATACCACGGGCTTTCGTCCACCCATACCTACAGTGGAAAGTCTATCGCTTCGCACTCCAAATTCTACCAGCATGTCACGCACCAGCTTTGCTCGTGCTTCAGACAAGGGAACCAGAGGAATATTGCCGTTGGCAGTGGAGGTTTCCTCCGCCTCGGTACCAGTGATATTGTTGGCGTGGCCTTCAATACGAACGCTATAATCAGGGAATTTATTCAAAATCTGGGCAATACGCTGGATAACCTTGATGTTGTTGTCAATAGTTGCCTTATCCAGTCCCTTCTTGGGATCCTCGTCAAGGCCTACAAAGTCCGCACTGTCACTACGGAAAATAATAGAGGGAACCTGGATTTTCAGCACATCGCCTTCGTGAATAACAAGTACGTCCACGGACAATTCTCCACGAGCCTCTGAGCTCATGCCATTTTCATCCTTGGCGGAAAAGCTAAAGGGATAGTCTGTGGCAGACTGCACCAATTCTCCGGTGTTACTGCGACCGTTCCACTCCAGTTTTTTCGGTGCATCTCCCACTCCAGAGCGAGACCAAATCAAGCTGTTGTTTTCTGGGTCATACACGTTAAATGACCAGCTGGCCACTGGGATTTCAGAGGTTACTCCCAAGTCAATGGTAAGCTTGTCATCAACTCCGTCGTTGTCGGGACTAAAGTAGCGAGGTGAAGTGTGAACAGACAAAATTGGCCTGTTTCCATCTCCATCGTGAATGGAGGTAGCCTGCAATTCTGGCTCATCGGGGGTAATTACCTCGGCAATAACCTCATCCTGTACTGCGTAGTTGGCTTCCAGTCGGATAGCATTGCCGTTTAAGGCTTCGATTCCCAGGGGAGTTATCTTTACTGGAGAAAGCCGCACTGCTTTCAGCATTTTCGTGTCAGGATCATGCTCCACCGCTGCAAGATATGATTCTTGATTGTAAAAGGGCGCTCCCAGGGAACCACGCACCTGAATTACCTCCTGTCCATTGCAGAAGGTGCTGGTAATCATTCCTGCTACCAAGGAGGAATTGTAGGTTCCATTGGTAATCTCCATTTGCGTTACCCCTTCCACTAGCCAGTGCTTTTGGCCTTCTAGCAGATGAAGGATTTCTTGGCTTAGGGAATTTTTAGCTGTAGAAAAAACAGGCTGCTTCTTGTAATCTCCGTCCCACAAGGATTTTTCGCTAATGGTCATGAGTACGTCGTCTTGGTTACGCACCTTGATTTCGTCTGTGCCAGTGATAGTAATATCAATGCGGCGGGTGAGGTTGGTGATGGAGCTGTTGATGGCAGTAATGTAGATGCCGTTTCGTCGCAGGGTGCTGCTGACCCAAGTGTACACTTCCTGGGCATTGTCTGCTTGGAAAATGATTTCTTCTTCACGGGGATTAAAGAACATAAATTGGGCATCGTTGGAATTGGTAAAATACCACAAGCCTTCCAGATGATTTTGGAAGGAAGCCAAGGTTCCATCAAGAATCTTGTTTAATTCCGTGGAGTTTGTCTTTGATTCCTGTACCCGTGTTTCCACATCCTTTACGTATTTACCAGAAGCTACATCCCAAGTATAGCGTGTTTGAATTTGATCAAGACTGTTGCTCCCAGCGGAGGAGTCGGAACGATAGACCCAAACGGGAAAGCTCACGCCGTTAGCCTTTTGTGATTCGTAGGATTCGTGGCGCTCCATCTGCTGTACAAAGATGGTGCCGTCAGAACGGAAATCTCCCACCACATTCAGCACCAGAGCAGTGTCACGTTTTTCTGGCAAGAAGAACTTCATGACAGAGTCGTTGTTTTCCAAAAAGCCTGAGTACATAAGGATATTTTTGTGATTTCCCACAAAATCCATGCAGGTGTAGGAAAAGGTTCGTGTCTGGATGATTTCCGTATCGATGATGGCAGACCGCTCGTACTGTCCCTTGTAGGGATTGTACAAGCCCACAAGAATCTGGATGTAGGGGCTGGTCATCTTCTTGATGGTGTTGATTTGGTCGTCGTAGCCGTCTCCATCAAAATCGATGCTTAAGGTTCCTAGCAAGGTTTCATCGCTGTTTAAGGGAACTAGAGACACCAGAACATCTTCGGCTTCTTCTATTAAAACTTCTGCCGTTTCTTGTTTTTGAGCCGTAGTTTGCGGGATAACAGTTTGGGAACGGGTTACACCTTGGGAGGTGGTTTCCTTGGAATCCTCCATAAAAAACACAAGACCCAAGGAAATCGCCACAATAACAAAAATTACTATAACCAGTCGCTTCATGAAGCTATCATACTATTTTCTACAGATAATTACCATAGTGGCAGCTTTTTGGTTGTAGGGAGCCTTTTCAAAGTCCCCATAAATCTCCGCACTGGAAAAACCACATTCCAGCAAGGTTTTACGGAGCTCCACTGCAGAATAGAGTCGCTGCACAAACTCATGCTCAATTCGCTGATTTGTTTCATCATCAATGAGAATCCAGCGGGAACGGAGTCCTTCCCAAGCTCCCTCCACGGAAAATTCTGTCAAAACTGTTTTTCCGCTGCGGCAGAACCATTCACCCTCGGTAAAATCCCGCACTGCATTTTCACGGCTCAGGCATTCCATTACAAAGTAGCCACCCTTTTTTACCGATGCGGCAATATTTTGTAGGATTTTTGTGTCCTCCGCAATGGTGTCGCAGTAGCCAAAGGAGGTGTACAGGTTCACTGCCACGTCAAAAGCTTCTGGAGCTTGAAATTGCCGCAGGTCAGCCTGTACTGTAGTGATTTTAACGCCTTCGTCAGCAGCTGTTTCCTGTGCCAGCTCCAAGTAGGGGCCAATCATATCCACCCCAGTAACGTCCATGTCCAGCAAAGCTAGCTCCACGGTGATTCGTCCCGGCCCGCAGCCTGCATCAAGAATCTTGCTTCCCGGAGAAAGCTGGCAAATATTTACAATGGCCTCCGCAATACCAGAAGCCTCTGCCCAGTGGTGGGCATCAAACATGATGGGGCCATAGTTCAGCCAAAAATTTTCTTTTTCAAACCATTGTTGCTCGCTCATGATTCCAGTATATCATAAAAACTTTGGGTAATACAGAGTAAGATTTTGATTCCTTTTTAGATAAAAAATTGATTGATAATTTCAGATATAATTGATAAAATGAATTTGTGAGTATCTTGTCCATTATTTTACAGCTCGTAGGTGCCCTTGGATTCCTCCTGTATGGAATGAAGCTTATGAGTGACGGTATCCAAAAAAGTGCAGGCAAGAGTCTGCACCGTATTTTGGGGTTGATGACTGGTAATCGTTTCTTTGCAATGCTTACTGGTATGTTCATCACCATGCTGATTCAGTCCTCCGGTGCCACTACCGTTATGGTTGTTTCCTTTGTAAACGCTGGCCTTTTGAGTCTTACCCAGTCGGTGGGAATCATTTTCGGTGCTAACATCGGTACTACCATTACAGCTTGGATTGTTGCTTTCTTTGGATTTAACTTCAAGATTTCTACCTTGGCCATTCCCCTTTTTGGAATCGGATTTTTCCTTACCAGCATAAAAAGATTAAAGAAACAGAATATTGGCGAAGCCATCATGGGCTTTGGTCTTCTGTTTCTGGGACTTGATTTATTGTCTAAGTCCATTCCCACCTTGGATGCCTCCAACATCGGATTTTTGACTGCTTGGACAGACAAGGGCGTTTTGAGCATTGTTATCGGTATTATCGCCGGTATGGCCATTACCGTCCTGTTGCATTCCTCCAGTGCCTCCACTGCCATTATTTTGACCATGTCCCACAATGGGCTTTTGCCGTGGGAATTTGCCGCCTCCATGGTGTTGGGAAGCAACATCGGTTCCACCATTGACGCTGTTATTGCAGCCTGGGGCACTAAGGTAAACGCCCGCCGTGCCGCCTTGATTCACGTTTTGTTCAACGTAACGGGAACTCTTTGGGCTGCCTTCCTCCTGCATCCTCTGTTGCTGCTGGTGGATGTTCTGGTGCCTGGCCCTGTGCAGGAGCATATTACCTACCACATCGCCATGCTTCATACCGTGTTCAATGTGATTAATACCTTGGTGTTCCTGCCCTTTTCCCACCAGATTGCTGCCCTTACGGAGCGAATTATCAAGCCCAAGGACGACGAGGTGGCTGGTGTGTACAAGCTGGACTTTGTGGAAACAGGCTCCAAGGAAAATGCCGCTGCCTATGTGATTCGGGCTGAAAAGGAAATCGAAAACATGACTGAGGTGGTAACTCGGATGTTCGACAGGATTTCCACTGGATTCAAGCAGCGTACCATGGAGTTTGTAGAAACTCAGATGGAGGCCCTGACTCAGGATGAAGATTATGCCGACCAGATGCAGGAACAGTTGACTAATTACCTAGTACACTGTTCTCAGCTTCCCATGAGCGACAAGCTGAAGAACAATGTTTCGGTAATGCTGCGAATTGTAGATGATTTGGAGAACATGACCGACGATTGCTATACCATTGCCCTGCTTTTGCAACGAAGCATCGAAAAGGAAATGATTTTTGCAGAAGAGGATATGGAACGGCTTCATCCCTACATCGAGCTGGCTCACCGCTTCTTGGAATTTATCCGAGAAAACATCAACAAGCACTTGAACGAAGATCAGCTGGCTGTGGCTCAGGTACTGGAAGACCAGATTGACCTGCTACGAAAGAACCTGAAGAAGGTGGCTCGAAAGCGGCTGGAGGGTGGCGCCAACGTAAAGGCAGAGCTTTTGTACATCGATTTGGTACGAAATATCGAAAAGATTGGAGACAGAGCCTTTAATATTTCTGAAGCTCTGGCCATGACACAATAGTTTTTTTGATATAATCAAATAAGGGAAAACCCAGCATTTTGAAGTGTTTTGCCAACTTCAAGCTGCTGGGTTCTTTTTTTACGTTATTTCTTTTTCCAAGGGCCTTGAATAGCCTCTTTTAATGGAACGTCAAATTCCCGGTGCCCGGGATAGAGCTTTGTTTCTGGTGGCAGCTGCATAATGCGGCGCAGGCTGTTATAAAGCTGCTGCTGGTTACCGCTGTACAAGTCGCTGTGTCCATAGCCGCCATAGAATAAGGTATCTCCACTAATGAGCACGCCTTCCTGCTGGTTGTACAGGCAGATGGAGCCATTGCTGTGGCCTGGAGTGTGAAGCACCTTCCACTGGGCTGCTTCTTCTGGGCAGGGAATGCCTGCCACCTTTGCCAAGGTATCTCCTTCTTCCACCCAGCAATCTGGCTCTGGGATGTTAGAAAGGGCTTCTGTCAGCTGAGGCAATCCCATCATCTGTAGGTCGTAGCCGTGGGCTTCTAGGGCATCGGGGCCAAAGTAGCAGCTTTCTTCCTGATGAGCCACCAAGGGAATATTTCCACAGGCTTCCCGCAGGTCTTGGATACCAAAAATATGGTCAAAGTGACCATGGCTACAAACAATGGCCACGGGCACCAATTCTTGGGAAGCCAAGAACTGGCTAATGGAAAGAATATCTCCCCCTGGATCAACTACAAAAACATATTTATCCTTCAAATGCACCACAAAGGTGTTCACCTGAAAGGCTCCGGTGACAAAGTTCCATATTTTCATGTCATTCTCCCTTACCGTAGGTGTCAGTAGTTATTCTTCAGTGGTGTCGGCTACAGCTGCAGGAGCTGCATCCTGATTAGGAGCTACAGCGTCGGAATCAAGCTGCTGGGTATCCTCTGTGGAATCCTCTTCTTTTTTGCGGGCGTAGCTTACGGTGAGGTTTCGACCACGATAGTTGTAGCCGTTCAAGGTGTTGATAACATCGTCCACGTCTTCCTTGAACAATTCTACAAAGGAATAATTTTCTTGGTTACGGATGCGACCAATGCGCTCACGGTCAAGCTTACAAACCTGCATCAACAGGGTAATCAAGTCTCTGGTGTAAACTCTGCGGTTCTTTCCAATGCCGATAAAGACTGTTGCAGCATATTCTTCGTCAATGGTAACTCTGCGGGGAGCTGGTCGTTCGGTGACGGTGGGTTCTGGGGTGCTTTCTCGGCGTACTTCCTCGTGGCGTCTTTGGGGAGCAGGACGTTCCTTTCTGGCTCCACGATCATTTCCCTTGGTGAATCCCTCGGTGCGGCTAGAATACTTGCTTCCGCCCTTGAATCCCTGACATGCCTGCTTTGCAAGATAGGCTGCCACGTAGCTTCTCAGTGTAAAGGGAACGTGTTTTTTAAACAATTTTTTCATGTCGGTAAGAACCACTGGATCTTCTTCGGTCTTTACCTTGCTGATTGCTTCTTCCAATACAGCTACAAATCGTTCTTCATCAAATGAGTTGTTGTTAGGCATTTTTTTCTCCAATAAAAAATTTGGGAGCTATTCACTTTCTCTCCCATCGTCAAAAGGGTTTGTGGCCATGATTTTTCCTTTGGTATCAAAAATATAGCCACCGCCACTGCTGACAAAACCAATTCGTGTCAGGCAGGTTTGTAAAAAAACTGGAATCACCAGGTCTGCAAGGATAATCCAACGGATTCCTTTTTCTTGTAATTGCAGAACACCTTGTTCCAGTAATGTTTTCCCGATTCCCAGTCCCCGATATTGTTCCAGTACAAAAAAAGAGGTAAGGAGCACAGTCTCCTTTACGTAAGACGGATACAATGTAGCTTCTAGACATCCGGCAAACTCGCCACCTACGGTTTCTGCCACTAGGGAAAGAAAATTTTCTTTGTTGCCCTTGGTTTTCTTTTCCTGCCACAGGCTGGACAAGGCCAATCCAATTTCTCCTGGCCATTGGGCTTCCCGCTCTGACATAAAACTGTTGGCAGCAAGGAGTAATTTTTCTTCATCCTTGGTTGGGTCATATTCCCTGAAGATAAAATCATCCTGTAAAAGCTCTTCATTGTCTTCCGGCTCTTCACCTAATTGCTCTAGGCCGTACACTTCCCTCAACTGGGTATACCATTGGGTAATATATCTGGTCATCTCCTCTTCTCGGAAGGCAAACCACTGTTTTTCTCCCTGAGGATGGGACTTTAAAAGCGTCTTGAAATTCTTAAACACCCCCTTTCCCGAAAACAGGACGGAACGGAGCTGCCGTTGCAGGGTGGTATTCCGTACCACGGCCACAAAGCGCTCCATCATGCGAAAGCCGTTTGCCGGCTCCCATTGCGGTAATTCCACGTATCCTGCAGGAAGTTCATCGTCCAGAAAGGATGCTCTATCCTCCAGCCTTCCGGAGTTGGTGTCGAGAACGTAGGTAGTGTTCTGATCCTCCAAGGCAAACATAATCTGATGAATAATTTCCTGGGATAGCGAAAACATCATAGTGTAAGTATATCAGTAAGATGGAGTTTTGAGAATAGTTTTTTTGATGGGGAGGGGAGGGGAAACTTAGGAGGGAACACCCCCTCTACTCAGAAGCGGTGCAAGGGGCTGCGATGTCTTGCCCCTTGTCCCTCCTAAAACCTCCCTTCGCTAGAAGCTTCGCTCTTTCGTGCTCGCTGCTAATTCCCCCAGCACGATTAGGTAGGGAGCGACCAGCCGTTAGGCTGGGAAAATCACGATATATTGAGTGATTTTAGGGAGTCTCGGTTGAGCCCCTGCGAAACCGCTTCCTGCCCCTAAGAACCCCGGGAGAAACATTTTTCTGTAAATAATGATAAAATGCTTGTAACTTCTGGTCAAGGGCTGAGAGCCCATTGGCCTTGGTGTTTAAAAATATTCGAAGAGAGCCGTCTTTTAATTTGAGCCGTTTATCCTCGTTACAGATGTACTGGAAGGTGTAACGGGGAAAATCCCTGTCAAAAGGGTCAAAGGTACAGATGAAAATGAGGATGTTTTCTGGTAAATCTCGGTACTTGGTTCCTGTTGAGGTTGTGGACACATCTGCAACACTTTGATAATAACGACTCCGTTTGGGGAGCTCCTTTTTGTGTCCAGTTTGAACTTCAACATTGATAATGCGGTTCTCATCCCGCAAGAACACATCCATGATGATTCATTCTTTAGGGGAAGGACAACCCTCTACTCGGAAGCGGTGTTTTCCTTCCCCTAAAACCCCATCCTTTCCCAGCACCGCTTAGGGGCTCCCGCCCCTAAGAACCCTGGAGAAAATTTTTCTCCAATCCGTACTTCAAGAATCAGTTCCACCACTTGACGACAAATATGCTCGTCGTGCATCACCCGGGAAAATATGAAGTCGTCAGTAAAGGTGAGACTTTCCCACTTTTTCTGTAATTCTGCTTCTGTTAACATTATTCACCTCCAATAAAAATTCTTTACATATATATTATTAGTTCGAAAATCAAATTTTTGACGGATTTCTGGAAAAAAGTTTGATAAAATGAGAAAATAATTGTCAAATAAATGAATCTAACTAGTTATGATGCTTTGCACCTACGATGCCGAGAACCGGCTGGTGAAGACTTGCGGGAACACTGGAGTAGGTGTAGAATAATGGCGTGCAAGAATCTTACTACGACTACGACATTTTCGGTTCACCAATAACTGGAGATTATACAACCGGCACTGACTACGGGTATCTCGGTAAGCCCTACGATAGCATTACTGGTCTGTACAACTACGGCTACCGTGACTACTCACCGCAAAGTGTGCGGTTTACCACAGTAGACCCAATCCGGGATGGCAGCAATTGGTTTGCGTATGTGAACAATGACCCGTGAACTACGTGGACTTGTGGGGGTTGCTGGCTAGTGAGCCTGAACGAAATATTCTGGGTAAGATAGTTACGAAAGTGGTAAAATTGTTGGGAGATGAAGATGGAAATGGAAGCGTAAATATAAGTTATGGCGGAAAAATGGCTCTTATTGTCGGATTAGGATATGAAGTAGGGATTACAATAGATTCTAACGGGGATTTTTCCCCTTATGTTTCAGGCTCTATAGGTGTCGGTATTCAAACTCCTACTGTCAAGGAAAACTTATCTCCATCTCAATTGATAAAAGAAGCAAATGGATTCGATAGAAGTGTTTCTACAGATGCATCAACCAAGGGATTGTCTTCCAGTACAACCGTTGATATAGGTGCAGGAGTTGTTGTAACATATGACATGGATAATCTGGATGTTTCAGGTGTCCCAAATTCTTATGGGTATGGAGGGGTAGGAGGTGGCGTTTGGAAAACATGGACGTGGAATTTCTAAGTTAAGGAGGTTTTGATATGTTTATGAAATGGTGTATACGTAACTTTCGACTTTATTTTGTGTTATATCTCATCATAAATCTTATAACCATCTTAGTGAGTGGATTTCATATCGATTTTATCCATATCTTGGCTGCTTTAGGTTTGAATTGTCTTGGTTTTTTGAATTATAAATATGTAAGGCATCATATATCAATGAAAGACTCTGGAACTTTTTTTTTGACTCATGTAACCATTGTTGTATGTTTTATTGGACAGTTTATGCCTCATACGCTGGGCTCTACAATCATAGTGTTTTTTTGTAGTACTTTTTGTTTGTTATGGTTAGTCAGTATTAAAATCCTCAAGATAAAACATGAGGATGATATATCTGATGAGCAAGAATTTTTTTAAGTTAGTCCAGTATATTTACCATCGAGATGATTTGAAATATCATCCAAGACTTGCGGCAACACTGGAGTTGGTGTAGAATATGCGTATGACAATAACGGAAATTTATTGTCACAAACCAGTTCTTTGAAACATTCCATTTATGAATACAACCCGCAGAACAGGATGGTTCGCTCCCGTGTGGTGGACGATGAGGCAAGAACTATAGCCTCTACAAGATATGGTTATGACCCGCTAGGACGGCGTGCTTTAGTACAAGATAACGGGACTACCACCCTGCGTACCCTGTACGATG
>JAFYWB010000027.1 GCA_017549025.1 Treponema sp. | reverse complement strand
GCCTTACCCTGGGTAAGAGAACGAAGTACAGTGGAGAATCCGAACATTTCGCTCAGTGGAACTTCAGCTTCTACACGAGAGAAGGTTCCATCTTCTGTAGAAGAAACGATGATACCACGGCGCTGGTTGATTACAGCAAAGATATTTCCCTGGAACTCTGTAGGTCCTTCCAAAGAAACCTTCATGATAGGCTCAAGGATAACAGGCTTTGCCTTGCTATAAGCCTCACGGAAGGCACCCTGAGCAGCAACCTGGAAGGCGATGTCAGAGGAGTCTACAGGGTGAGACTGACCGTCGTTGATAGTACAACGAACACCAACAATGGGGAATCCAATCAAGGAACCCTTTGTCATAGAAGCACGGAATCCCTTGTCACAAGAAGGAATGTATTCGTTAGGAATAACACCACCCTTGATAGAGTCCACAAACTCGTAATCCTTGTCCTCAATGGGCTCCATGAATCCAGCAACACGACCATACTGACCGGAACCACCAGTCTGCTTCTTGTGAGTATAGTTGAACTCAGCACGCTGAGTGATAGACTCACGGTAGGCTACCTGTGGCATACCAGTTTCTACTTCGCACTTGTACTCACGCTTCATGCGCTCAATATAAACGTCCAAGTGCAACTCACCCATTCCCTTGATGATGGTCTGGTTTGATTCAGGATCAACGTAGGTCTGGAAGGTGGGGTCTTCTTTTGTAAAGCGGTTCAAAGCCTTTGCCATCTGGTCAGCAGACTTCTTGTCCTTTGGAGTGATGGCCAAAGAGATAACAGGCTCAGGAACATACATACTGCTCATGGCGTAGTTCAAGCCACCACTACAGAATGTGTCACCAGAAGCACAGTCAACACCGAAGAGGGCAACAATGTCTCCAGGTACACCTTCGTTAATATCTTCCATGCTGGCGGAGTTCATACGAACCAAGCGTCCAACCTTGAACTTCTTGCGAGAGCGAGTATTGTACAATTCCTCACCCTTCTTCAAGCATCCCTGGTATACACGAACGTAGGTCAACTGACCATACTGACCGTCTTCCAGCTTGAATCCCAAGGAAACACAGGGCTTATTTTCATCGGGAACAAGCTCAACCTGC
The DNA here is from genome assembly GCA_017549025.1 of Treponema sp. Taxonomy (GTDB): domain Bacteria; phylum Spirochaetota; class Spirochaetia; order Treponematales; family Treponemataceae; genus Treponema_F. The sequence continues at coordinate 30,863 of JAFYWB010000027.1, read as the reverse complement.
TCCTCGTTCTTGTCCAGGTCCAAAGCAAAGTTCTTTACTTCAGAAGGATTGGGCAGGTAGCTTACTACACCGTCCAACAGGGGCTGGATACCCTTGTTCTTGTAGGCAGAACCACAGAATACAGGAACGAACTGCTCGGCCAAGGTTCCCTTGCGAACAGCGTCACGAATCATGTCTTCAGTTACAGCATCTTCCAGCATAGCTTCCATCAGCTCGTCGCTGAACATAGAAGCTGCATCAAGAAGCTCCTCGCGGTACTTGTTGGCATCGTCTACCAAGTGAGCAGGAATCTCTGCTACACGGATTTCAGTTCCACTTTCGCCTTCAAAGTACAGGGCCTTCATGGTAACCAAGTCAACAACACCTTCCAGCTTGTCTTCCAAACCGATAGGAATCTGCATCATGTAAGCGTTCAAGCCCAGCTTTTCCCGCAGCTGCATGCGTACCTTGAAGGGGTTTGCACCAGTACGGTCACACTTGTTTACGAATGCAATACGGGGAACATGGTAACGCTTCAACTGACGGTCTACAGTAATTGACTGAGACTGAACTCCACCTACAGAGCACAATACCAAGATTGCTCCGTCCAATACACGCAGAGAACGCTCTACCTCAACGGTAAAGTCAACGTGACCGGGAGTATCGATAACGTTTACAGTGTAATCCTTCCACTGAACCTGAGTTGATGCTGACTGGATGGTAATACCTCGTTCCCGCTCCAGTTCCATGTTGTCCATAACAGCACCAACACCGTCCTTTCCGCGAACTTCGTGAATAGCGTGAATCTTGTCGCAATAAAAAAGGATTCTCTCAGACAAAGTTGTCTTGCCGGAGTCAATGTGGGCACTGATACCGATATTCCTCATCTTGGAAATATCAAAGCTCATCTTGTATCTACCTCTCAATAAAAATTGATTTACAATAATAGAAAAAACTGAATTACCCTAGTTTACAGGAAACAGGAAATAGTATCAAGAGGGGGCATAAAACAGTAGAGATTGCAAAACCATCATAGTCTTGCAATCTCTTAGGGGCACCATCCGTGGCTTAATGGTATTCTACGGTTTTGAAGTATGAAATTGCTTCTGAAAGAGCTGCAGACTGGGCGGCCAGCTCCTCTGCTTGGGCAGAAAGCTCCTCGGAGGCAGCAGAATTTCCTTGTACCACACCGTCCAGCTCCACAATAGACTTGGCGATTTGTTGGGCGCCAGCATCCTGCTCTCGGGAGGCCACATTGATTTCTTCCACCAAGGAGGCGGTGTTTTCTATGGCAGGAACTACCTTGTTGATAAGCTCTCCTGCTTCCTCGGCAATGGCCACACTAGTTGTAGCCAGCTCATTGATTTCATTGGCGGCAGTTTGGCTCCGTTCTGCAAGCTTACGAACCTCGCTGGCAACAACGGCAAAGCCCTTTCCTGCGTCTCCTGCACGAGCGGCTTCAATGGCGGCGTTCAAGGCCAAAAGGTTGGTTTGACTAGCAATTCCTTCTATTACACTAATCTTTTCTGCAATGGAGCGCATGGCATCCACGGTCTTGTTTACTGCCTTGCCCCCCAAGTGACTGTTTTTGGCAGCTTCTTCTGCAAAGGCCGCTGTCTTGGAGGCGTTAGATGCATTTTGCTTGATGTTAGCCGCCATTTGTTCTATGGTGGCAGAAATTCGTTCGGTAGATGCAGCCTGCTGGGCAGCACCTGTGGACAGGCTCAGGCTTCCAGAGCTAATCTGACTACTGCCGCCATCCACCATGTTCACGCTGTCCTGTACCTGATTTACAATGTTGGTAAGGTTGGTGAGCATGCTGTCCAAAGCCTGTCCCAGCTCGCCCACTTCGTCATTCTTTGCAATAACCTTGCTGCGTACAGAACGGTCCGTGTCGATGGCAAGATTTCCTGCGGCTACCTCCTGCATGGCAGACTTAACGATAATGAGTGGCTTGGTAATCCGCTGGGAAAAATAAATACACAGTACCAAGCTAATAACAATCAGAACCACAAAAACAATGATAACCATCATTTCCAAGCGCCACATCATGCCGTAGATTTCCTCCGAAGCAGCGTTGGTGGTGGCGGAAATGGTGTCTATGTAGTTTCCTGTTCCCACAACCCAGTTGTATTCCTTAAACAGGTTGGTGTAGCCACGCTTAGGTAAGGCCTCTGATTGGCCAGCCTTGGGATACCAGAAATCCGTAAAGCCACCACCCTTCTGGGCCACCTTGATAAATTCCTGAATCATGTGGTAGCCGTTTACATCGGCCAGATTGTAGCGATTTGTTCCTTCAGTGTCATTTCCCAAAAGAACGATGTTATCTCCTTCTATTGTATCAATCCAAAAATAACCATCTGCTCCGTACCGAAGATTTCTAATCAAATCTGCAGAAATACTTTGAGCGGTGGCCACTGACATTTCACCAGCTGCAACTTCCTTGTCAAAATATTTCAAAATGCTCATAGCAGTATCTACCTGACCAGAAATAGAGCTGTCGTAGCTTTCCATCATATTTTTTGATAGCTGCTCAATGGAATATCGTTCGATATTCTGCATTCCCACCATCATGAAGATGAAAAGAATTAATCCCATTACAATGGAACTGCTGAGAGCCAAGATGCTGATTTGGACGCCTAAAGACATACGGAGCTTCTTCATGGTACACCACCTATGGTAAAATGACTTGGATTAGTAACATTATACCACAAGGAAAAAAAAGGTGTATAAAAACTTTCTGAAATAATTCAGCTTTATTCCTGTTCCTGTGAGCTTCCCTTGTCTACGCCCAAGCCAAAGAGAGCAAAGTCTCCACGGCAGGGATCATGGGGCCAAATGCTACACAGGACTTCCGTAAGCCTTCGGGCATTGGCAGCTGAGCTTGCAACTGAAGGGGATTTTCCCTTGCCAGAAGCAGCAGGCAACAATCCCAGCTCCACCGATTGGCGAATAACGTGGGTGTCTAGAGGAATCAACAAATCGGCGGGACTGTACCAACGCCACAAACCCAAATCTACCGGGGAGTTTTGACGCACCATCCATCGTAAAAACATTTGCACCCGCTTATTGGCAGAGTTTTTTCCCTTGGGAACAATCTTACAGTCTGGAAATGACTGACTTACCAGCTGAGAAAGATGAACAGGGGGCTGGTGGTGCAAGGATTCCGTGTATTTATGGTGAAAATATTCGCCTAAGGAACCAGCTTCCTTCAACAAGGCTTCCAAGCGACAAAACAGGAGATGAAGGTCGTGATAAGAATAAAACCGATAGAAGGAGTCTGTTGCTTCCACTCCCGCTGGGGGAAATACTTTTTTGTGGTGACCGGTAACCAACCAATGAAAGGGGCCGCCCTGAGCATCTGCTAGCTCCAAGATATAATCAATCTTGGGAAGGAACAAGTCCCTGCGACCAAAGGCCAGCATGGCAGAAATAAAGGCGGCCACCTCTATGTCTTGTGGCATTGTGTATCGTTGCAGCACTCGACTGGGATCCTGCTTCATAAAGGAAGTACATTCATAGGTATCCGCCAAGTGCCGCAACTGGCACATCAATTCCTGATTCAGCTTACTTTGTCTCCAAAACGGCAATACCGGGAAGAGTCTTTCCTTCCAGGAACTCCAAGGAAGCTCCACCACCAGTGGAAACATGGCTCATCTTGGATGCCAAATTGAACTTGTTTACTGCAGCAACAGAGTCACCACCACCAACAACGCTTACAGCGCCCTTGGATGTAGCTTCTGCTACCAGCTGAGCTACCTCACCAGTTCCCTTAGCAAAGGCTTCAAACTCGAATACACCAACAGGTCCGTTCCATACGATGGACTTTGCATTCAAGATAGCGTCCTTGTAGATAGCCAGTGTCTTAGGTCCAACGTCCATTCCCATCAAGTTGTCAGGAATGTCTGCACCGTCAATAGCAACAGCAGCAGCGTCGGGGCTGAACTCTGCGGCACCCAGGTGGTCAACAGGAAGGATAATCTTTGCTCCCTTCTCGTCGGCAGCCTTCAGCAAGGATTTTGCGGTGTCGATGAAATCATCTTCTACCAAGGACTTTCCAATGGTGTGTCCCTGGGCCTTCAAGAAGGTGTAAGCCATACCACCACCGATAATCAGAGCAGAAGCATTCTTCAAGAGGCTTTCCAATACAGCGATTTTGGAGGAAACCTTAGCTCCACCAATGATAGCCACCATGGGCTTGGGAGGATTGGTAACCATGGGCTCCAAGTACTTTACTTCCTTCTCCATCAAGAAGCCACCAACCTTAACGTCCATAAACTGAGCGATGGTAGCTGTGGAAGCGTGGGCACGGTGGGCAGTACCAAAGGCGTCGTTTACATATACGTCACCGTAGGTAGCCAATTCCTGAGCCAGCTTTTTCTGTTCTTCCAAATCCTTGGAGGTCTCTTCGGGATTGAAGCGAGTATTTTCCAGCATCAAAACGCCACCCTCGGGCAGAGCGTCTACAATGGCCTTCTGTCCAAAGCAGGCTTCTGCAAAGGCAACATCCTTTCCCAGAACCTTGGCCAAATACTCAGAAACGGGCTTCATTCTGTTCTTGCCGTTGATAAAGGCTTCTTCGTCAGCAGCAGTAAAAGCCTTGCCAGCCTTCTCTGCCTTTTCCTTTGCCTTCTTTACGTCCTTCTTGGGGTCTCCCAAGTGGCTCATGAGAACCAAGCTACGGGGAGCTTGCTCCAGAATGTATTTAATAGTAGGAAGCGCGGCCTGAATACGGGTGTCGTCCTGAACAACGCCCTCTTTCATGGGCACATTGAAATCCACCCTCATGATGACACGCTTACCCTTTAAGTCAATGTCCTTTACAGTCTTAATCATAATCGACTCCTAACAATTAGTTTCAGTTAAAACGGCACATCCGTTCTATAAAAATATATCAATTAACAAGAGGAAAGTAAAGGGCACTTGAAGCACTTAGATACTTCCCTGCATTAATTACCAGCCTTAAAGGAAGTCTACTGCCAGCTTGTCCAACAGTTGCTTGAAGACGTTGCCTTCATCTATAGAAGTGACTGCCAGGAGGGGAACCTCTTCCAGTACAATGTCACCCAAGGAATAGGTGATTTTACCCACCACGTCACCTGCTTGGAGAGGAGCCTGGATATAGGAAGGAATATTGATTTGGGCTGTAATGGAATGGGCCGCAGTAGTAGGACTTTCATCCTTAAGCAGGGCGGGAACAGTCAAAGGGTTGGTATGGAGGGGAGCTACAGTCACGCTGCTTTTGTTTCCTCCAAGAACGGGAATTGCTAGAGGCTTGATTTCGGCTTTGAAATGGGTTGCAAAGCAAGAGAAGGCCCATTCCATCAACGTAGTTCCATCTGCCACACGATAACGGTTGCCTTCTACAGAACCAGTTCCGGGGCCCATCATGGTAACGGAGATAAAGCGAGTTTCTCCTCGCTGGGCTGTGAGGGAAAGGTTGTAGCCAGACTCGTAGATAAAGCCTGTTTTTAAGCCGTCACAACCAGGCAAAACTTCCAGCAATTTGTTGGTGTTTCGCTGGAAGATGGACTGCTCCTTGCCCTTGTGCCACTCAGCAAGATTATGCTCCTGGGGATAAGAAATGGTGGCCTGGGAGTGGAAGGCTTCTAGGGATTCAGGATAGCGGGAAAGATAGGTTCGAGCAAAGGCGGCAAATTCTCGTGGTGTGGTAAGATTCAGTTCACTGTAGCCAGAAGGCTCCACAAAACGAGTTTTTTCCAAGCCCAAAAGCTCCATCTCACGATTCATTCGTTCTATAAATTTATCTACCGAGCCGCTGACATAGTGAGCCACTGCCACCGCTGCATCGTTGCCAGAAGCCACCGCCAAACCTAAAAGTAATTCCCGCAGCGTAACAGTTTGACCTTCTGCCAGAAACATGAGGGAGGACTGGGGAGGAGCATTTACCGCCCAGGATTCTGGTGGCAGGGGAACAATATCATCAAGGGAAATACGACCTGTGGCAATTTCTTGGAACACCACATACATTACCACCAGCTTTGTCATGGAAGCAGGGGGAATAATGGCATCGGCATTCTTTTCATATAAAATGCTACCTGTGGCAGCATCTATCAAAATGGCAGAGCCTGAATGCACTGCAAATTCTGCAGGTGTTACAGGATAAGGTAAGGGTCCTACAATGGACTGAGGATACAGGGAATCTTTTACCTGCTGAAAGATACTGGTCTCCTCTGGGGAAAGCTCTTGGGCAGAAGGATTCTGTAATCCATTCACATACAGAAAAAAGGAGCCACAACACAGGGTAATACAAGCTACAATAATTATAATGGGGAGAAATTTCTTCATGGAAGCATTTTACACAAAAGCTGCTTTTAAGGAAAGGGAAATAGTTTTGTTAAAATTGCCGCTGATTTCAATTCTAATTTTTAAACTATTTGTGGGATATTTGTACATTATACTATTATATTTGCTATGATTTTTCCACAATAGCTATTTCTTTTGCTGATAAACCGTACAAGGCATAGACTTTTGTGTTGATTTGAAAATCAGATACTTTACAAAAGTATAGTTGTCATTTATAATAATGGCAGGAAGTGCCTTAATTCAGGCGGCGTCTCCCAAACTCAAATCCGATGTATCGGAAATAATTGACTGGGAGGCTATGCAATGAAAGCAAAAATCTATAAGATTTTTTCAGTTGTAGTAGGAATTGCTACGATTGTAAGTGCTCTATTTGCAGTGCTCTCTTACTTTGATAAGTAGCTGAGTAAAAATAAAGCCGCCAAGTCCGACACACTTTAGCGGCTGTTGCAACTAAATCGTGGAGACGACCAAATGAGTTTTGGCACTTCCACTTCTTTTACTATACATCCAGTTAGTTTTTTTTGCAAGGGTTTCGACTAGTCTAGGAGTCTTACAAAATCAATGCCACACAGATTCGAAATATCTACGACATTTCTGATTTATTTCCCCTCCACAATAGTTATTTCTTCTGCTGATAAACCGTACAAGGCATAGACTTTTGTATTGAATAAATATTATTAACTTTTGTTAAAAAATATTTACAACTCATAAAAAATACTTTATAATCCTGTTATAGGAAGTGCCTTAATTCAGGCGGCTCGTTTCCCGAACTCTATCAGCTTTGTGCTGAAATAATGACTAGGGAGGCTCTAAGATGACGATTTACGAAGCTATTTCGTTGGCTATTAATTTAGCTATTCTAATTCTTAGCTTGCTCTCTTATTTAGATAATAAAGAGTAAAAAAATAAGCCGCCAAAATTGATTGAACCCCATTTTTGGCAGCTTTGCACAAATTATGTGGAGACGACCAAGTGAGTTTTGGCACTTCCACTTCTTTTAATATATACCCACTTTTCATTTTTTGCAAGGGTTTCGACTAGTCTAGGAGTCTTACAAAAATCAATGCCACACAGATTCGAAATGTCTACGACATTTCTGATTTATTTCCCCTCCACTATAGCAACTTCCTCTGCTGATAAACCGTACAAGGCATAGACTTTTGTGTTGATTTGTGCGTCTATTGCTTCTACACGCATTTTACAGACGTTTTTTTCTTGTTCACTCTTGGCATTTTGTTGTTTTTTTACTGCTTCCATCATAAGCGTTGCAAGATTTGCCAGCTCTTGTTGTTGAGTTTCTAAAATTTCAGGGATTCCAAAAGGACTTAAATATTCGGGTGTTAATCTATATGCATTTCCTCGTAAAGCTGTACTTGTATTAGCGATAAAAAACCAAAACAAAGAACTGTTAAATATAGCCAGAAATACCTTAATATCGATACCTTTGACAATATCATTAAAAATTGGACAATGAATTGCTGGCCCTGAAAAAAACTCTCCATTTTCATCAAGACTAATACGATTTGTAACAAGCATATCAGGTATCATTATTTTGGTTTGCTCATATTCATTGAGACTTCGTGCTGCTGAATATTTATAAAAATCATTATTTGTAAGAGGAAGTTTCCTTTTCAACAGTATATCACTAAATGACAAAAGATATTTATACCCAAGAGGATATATTTCTTTTAATTCATTCGATAAAATTAGAGTATATTTATTATTCATTTTTTTATATGGAAAAAGTAAATATTTTACTTCATTTGGAACTTCATATCTTCTCACTGATTCTCCATATAAAAATTTTTTTAAGAGTGGTTTTTCAATTTCCACAGGAGAATCTAATAATTCAGATTGCACAAAGTACGTATTTTCTCTTTCCTCTATCAAATCAAATAAAAAGATTTTGTCATTCCCAGTGGAAGAGCCTTTAAAAATCTTTGAAGTAATATCAGATAATAAATATTTTTGTTTTCTTATTTTTTGAATTATACCTTCTCTTTCGCCAGTATGAAATGTCCAATTACTATCATCTAATTGATTAAATCCAATTTCATTAAAAACAATATTTTCCAACTGTTTAAAATTGTCGCCTAATTCAAATCGTTTATATTTAAAATTTTCTTTTTGAGAGTTTTGCAAAAATAATAAACATGTATATGTCGTTGCATTTTCAAATATTTGATTCGTTGTAAAATCAATAATTTGATTAATTGCAGTAGTTTCTTTTAATATCGATCTTAACTTATATCCCATTTCTGCTTGAAAAAACTTATGTGGCTGAATAAAACCTAACGAACCATTTTCGTGTAATAGAGAAAAGCCCTTATATATAAATAATAAGTACAAATCATAATTTCCCGTTATTACATGAGAATATTTTTTATTATAAAAATTTACACTTTCTGGTGCTGAATCATTTAAAATTTGTATCCGTACATACGGCGGATTCCCAATCACGCACTCAAATCCTTTGGAAAATCGTAGATTTTCCGAAGACCTGTGGCAATTCTTCCCAAAAATCTCTGGAAACTCTTTTTCCCAATCAAACGCATTCACCTTATACATTGCTTCTTCTTCCAAAAGAGACAAATCCTGTGAGGCGTAAAAGTCACTTCCAATCAAACTGTTTCCGCATTTTATGTTATCACCCAAATACGGTAGCATGTGCATATCAGATTCACGGAACAAAGAATCTTCCTGTTTGCCTTCGCCTTCTAACATTTGCAAGAAAAGAGAGAGTTTTGTAACTTCAACCGCTTGCGCATCAATATCTACACCAAAAATATGAGTTGTTAAAATTCGCTTTTTTTCTTGAATACTCAAAGCAATTCCGTTTTTTGTAGAAATCAATTTTCCAGATTTTAAGTTTTTATTTTCTTCGGACTTGCTTTTTGTATATTGATCTAAATACCAATTCAAAAGATATTTAAATGCACCCACCAAAAAAGAACCAGACCCACAAGCTGGGTCACAAATAGTAACAGACGATGCATTTTCTGGGGTACAATGCTCAAGCTTTTTTCCTATTGTTTGCGCCACAATATATTTTACAATATACGTTGGTGTGTAAAAAACTCCACCAGCTTTTTTGATTTCTGGTTTTTCTTCCACTGTAACGGAATGACCATTTTTAACGTTTTTAAAGCTTATTTCACTTCCCAAAAACTTTTCATAAATATTTCCCAAAACTTCTACAGGAAGTGCAACCCAAGCATAAGGACAATTTGGATAATATAATTCGTTTGCAATATCTTTTAAAACTTTGTTGTCGATTACAAGATTTTCAATCCAGCTTTCTGTAGCAAAAAGACCAGAATTGTATTTTGCATTTGCTTTATCAAAAACCTTTCTTAAACTTTCATAAGCATTAGGCAAATTACAAGCAGCTTTTAAGGTTTCCAATTCTTCCATATCCTTATCTTCTGCAATGCGCAAAAAGATAATTCTGTCGATAATTTTTTGAACAGCAATATTGAGATTCCGTATATTTAAATCTGGATTTCGTAATGCGATGTTTTTTGCTAAATCAAGTCTCCATTTTTCTATTGTTGATAAAAGTTCATTATCAATTTCAGTTGTTCCACGTTTGTTTTTTCCAGACTCACAGTATTGGTCAAAGCTTCCTGTTTGAACAGCTTCTTTGGAAAAAGTATTCCATAAATATTCAAAATTTTCTTCGTATTCAGTGTAACGCATATATTGAATACGAGCTGCACTGGCTTTGTCATTAAGATTTGGTTTGATTTTTGTGTCATAAACTGCAAACTCTTCAAAGTCTGTCAAAATCGAAAGGGGTAATTTTGCTGTGTAAGCATAACGTCTTACCTGATACGCTGGTGCAATGTCATCTTTTATATTTACTGAAGGCTTTTTTGCTTCCACAAAAAAGATTTTTTGTCCTCCCAAACGAAATGAATAATCGGGAGCTTTTATTTGACCATTGATTACAACCTTATCTTCTCGCACAACTTCCCGAAATCGCTCCGAAAAGCCATTGTCGTTCCGTACATCCCAGTTTAGAGCCTCAAAAAATTTATCTATAAAATCTGTTCGTGTATTTGATTCATCATAGCTACTACTAGTATAGGAATTTTCATTCAACTTGAACCGTTCCACTAGTTCTTTTACAATTTGCAAAGCTTCTTCTTTTGTGTGCATAGAAAACTTCATCACTTTCCCCCTTTGCTCCGAAAATCAGTATACCCCAAGATAGCACATTAGAATAGAGAAAAAAACTAATCCCGTGGTGGGTTGTAGAAGCGGCCTTGTATCTTGTGGGACTTGATGATATTCACAAAGGCGGTGGGATCCAGCTCCTTTAGCCGAGAGCGTACGTGGTGGGCTTCGTCAGCAGATATGACAGAATACAAGATGGTTTTCTGGCTCCGCTGATAGCAGCCGGTGCCTGTAATTTCCGTGGCATCGTGGTTTGTTTCATCACGAATCAGCTGGTAGGCCACCTGCGGGTTGTCTGTAACAATCAACAAGGTAACCTGCTGGTACCGCAGATACATGCCCCGCAGTGCCTGAGTAGAAGTATATTGGAAGATAATTGAATACAGGGCCTTGTCCCAGCCAAACAGGATACCTGCCACGCTGAGCACAACCACGTTAAAGGCCAGAATGTAGTTCCAGACATCACGACCGTATTTTTGGGAAAAGTAAATGGCCACAAAATCAGTGCCGCCGCTGGTAGCTCCCGCCACAAGACAGAGGGTAACGGCACAGGCATTCAAAAGGCCACCAAAAACAGCGGCAAGAAGCACATCCTGGGTCATGGGGCCAAAGGGAATCAAGTCCGTGAGAAAGCCTGACAGCAAAATCATAAGGCCAGAATAAATGGTAAAGCGGCGGCCGATGAACTTAAAGCTGATAATGGCGGGGATGCTGTTCAACAGGGTGTTTACCAGCACATAGGGAAGCTGAATGCCGAAAAATCGATTGCAGATTTCCAGAATCAACAGGCTCAAGCCCGTGAAGCCTCCAGGATACAGGCCGCCAGCGTGGACAAAGGTGTTGAGATTTACGGCCATCAGCAGGGAAGCAACAACCACCAGAAGCAGCCGAACAACGGGGCGATGAAACAAAGAGGTTCTTTTCGGTGTAAAATTTTCCATCAGTCCTCCTCAACAAATTCCAGTATAATCCGATTCAAGGATTTTTGCCAGAGGATTGAACGTTCCAATTTCCTCGAACTGAAAACTATCCTCCACTCCAGGGAATAGGTACCATCTGGCATAAAAATCCCATTAGCACTATAATCCTGCCATGAATATCTTTGCCCAATTTCTTCCTGATTTTATGCAGTTTTCCACGGTGGAAGCTGCAAACCTTATCTTGCTCCTGGGTTTAATCATGTTTCTTGGAGCCCTTGGTGGCCGTCTTTTCCAAAAGCTACGGATTCCTCAAGTGGTGGGATACATCGTCATCGGTGTACTTATTGGTCAGTCTGGACTACAGCTTTTGAGCGTCACCGTTATTACTGCCTTGGAACCTCTGAGTAGTGTGGCCCTGTCCCTCATTGGCTTTTTGATTGGTGCCGAGCTAAAAATCGGTGTGATAAAAAAATACGGCAAGCAATTTGTGGGTATCCTGCTGTTTGAAGCCATTGTGCCATTCTTTGTGGTGGCCCTGGTGGTTACAGCTGTGTCCTTTGCCTTAACCAGAGATTTTGCCACCTCCCTGTCCATCGGTCTGGTGCTGGGAGCCATTTCCTCCGCTACCGCTCCTGCCGCCACCACCGATGTATTGAAGGAAAATAGAACTCGTGGTCCCCTTACCATGACGGTGCTGGGAATTGTGGCCATGGACGATGCCGTTGCCCTGATACTGTATGCTGTAGCCTCATCCCTGGCTGCCATTCTCTTGGGTGGGGGCGCTGGATTGAGCTTGGGAGCCCAGCTCCTTGCGCTGCTGTACGAGGTGGGAGGCTCCATTATTGTGGGTGGTCTTACTGGCCTGGCCTTGGGACAGATAATCCGCAACCTGATGAGTGATGAAGGACGTATTCTCTCCTTTTCTCTGGGAGCATTATTCCTGTGTACCGGAATCTGTACGCTGCTAGCACTGGATAACATCTTGGCAGCCATGAGCTTGGGCTTTGCCATGGTGAACTTTGCGCCTGCCAAAACACGAGAAACCTTTTCTCTGGTGGAAAAATTCACGCCCCCTATTTACGTTATGTTCTTTGTACTGGTTGGTGCCAAGCTGAATATCTGGAACGTCAACGCCTTTGTGGCTGTCCTTGCAATTCTCTACGTGCTGTGCCGTACTCTGGGAAAATCTATAGGAGCACGCCTGGGAGCAGCTTTGACAAAGGCTCCAGAAACAGTAAAAAACTATCTGCCCTTCTGTCTTTTGAGTCAAGCTGGTGTTGCCATCGGTTTGTCCATTGCTGCAGGCCAGGATTTTGCTGCCACTATTGGTCCCACCATCATGCTGATTATCACCGCCACCACCTTTGTGGTACAGCTGGTAGGCCCCATCTGTGTAAAATACGGCATTACCAAGGCTGGTGAGTGTGGCTTGGACATTACCGAAGAAGATTTGATGAAGAACTCCGTAGTTCAAGACATTACCTGGGGAAATTCCTCCATTTGCCGAGCAGACTCTCCTGCCATCGTTTCTGAAACCACCACCTTGAACGAAATCATCTGCTCCTTCAGCCATCACGAAAACTTAAGCTATGCAGTTCAAAGTAAGAACGGGAAGCTTTCTGGCATTATCACTCTGGAGCACTTAAAGGAAGCCCTTTTGGTAACTGAGCTTTCCGAAAGCCTCATGGCCTGCGACGTAATGGAAACTCCCGTTGCCACCTGTACTGCTTCTACTCCGGTACCAGAGCTGTACAAGCTTTTCAGCAACTACGACACAGAAACCATCCCCATTGTGGATGAACAGGGAAGCTGCCTTGGTGTAGCAGAAAAATATACCCTGGATCACTACCTGCACGCCAAGGTCATGGAGCTTCACAAAAAAGTGGCTGATTTAGGCTAAGCGCAATCGTTCATACGCAAATATAAAAAAGAGGGCCTTCTTCCGTCATACAGGTGACAGAATGAGGCCCTCGTTTTATTTTTAGGCAAAGGTTTTAGAACTTGTATTCCCAGAACATACCAATGCTGAAGCCAAAGTTAGTGTCAGAATCGGTGCTGATGATGGTAAAGCCAGGATCAAGTCGCAGCTCACCCCAGTACTTTGTCTTGTAGTGGAGACGAGGAGTAATAACTACCTCGGAGGTTCTCTGGACACTTTCACTAGCCAAGTTGTCGCCATAGGTTACACGAACATGGCTATAGAATCGTTCAGTAAAGTCCATTCCAATCAAACCACCAACCAAGATGGGCATCATGGTAATATCATCGCCACCAGTTGTTTTGCCAATAACCTGCTTTCCCATTACGATACCCATGTCAGCACCAAGGTAGAGGGGGAAGCCTGGCATGGAGAAGTGAACACCAGCGTTCAACAGGGAAACTGCACCACTTTCAACCTTAACAGCAGAAGCTGTAGAGGTGGTAGCTCCTGCAATACCACTGGGGTCTACTACGTTTGTGTTGGTGTAGATGGTGATACCAATGTTTGCCTTCATGTTTTCGATAGCTAAAAGCTCGCCGTAAAAACCGATGGTTTGGTTAGCATCACTGGCTGTGTCAAACTGACCACCAAAGCTCAAGTTCAAGGCTCCAAACAGATTATAGTTCACACCAACACCTGTGGTCCAGGCTGATTTTCCCATGTCTTTCAATACGTTCAAAGGCAGGGAGTTCCAACCAATGGTAAGACCTTCCAAAAGAGGAATACCAGTTCCAGAGCCCCGGAACAGCATGGCCATACCTTCTCCAATGGCATACTTTCTCAAACCGTAGCTGGCATCGCTACCATACCCGTAGGCACCAGGCAATTCATAGCCGCTCCAAGGAAGCTCCTTTCCAAAGCTGTTTCCCACAGCGAATTCCATGAACTTCAGTGGACGCATTGCTCCGTTGAATTCAAACCAAGTCTGATTTCCCGTAAGAGAAACATTATCCTTCCACTGGTCACTACTCTGCAAGGCAACCTGAGCTCGTCCCCAGAAAGAGAACTTGTCGCTATCATAGCCACCCACAAAGCGATTGTACAAATAGCCGAATGAAGCATCTGAATCAGCAGCGGCATCTTGGGTCACAATCACTGCCCCTACTCGGTCAGAAAATTTCACTGTCTGAGCTGATGCAGCAGTTCCTAAAATCAGTGTGGCAAGAAGTGCCATCACAATTGTTCTTTTCATTACGAAAAACCTCCTGTGTTGTTTTGTCAGCAGGTACCGAGATACCGAGTATCTAGTACCACGGTACCTGTAGCCAACATCTACACTAAACTGTAGGTTCCAGCCACCGAGAATGCCACAGTTCCACAGGGATTTAAGATGAAATTATGATGGGGATGGTATAGACAGGAGTCTCCCTTCACCTTGCTACTTTTTCCCCAGTGGGCTATACTGGGCATATATTTTTACAGAAGCCTTTTGGAGGAGAAGATGATAGATTACCGTCAGTCTGGTGTTGATGTGGAAGAAGGTTACCGTGCAGTAGACAAGTACAAGGCCCATGCTAAGCGTACAGCCATTCCTGGTGTTTTAAGCGGCTTGGGAAGTTTTGCAGGAATGTTCCAGGTACCAGCCGGCATGAAGGAACCGGTAATGGTAAGCGGCACCGACGGTGTTGGCACCAAGCTGGACGTGGCCTTTGCCATGAAAAAATACGACACTGTGGGAATCGACTGTGTTGCCATGAGTGTAAACGACATCCTCTGTACTGGTGCCCGTCCCCTCTATTTCTTAGACTACATCGCCTGCGGAAAGCTGGATGCTTCAGTAGCAGCAGACCTGGTAAAGGGTGTGGCTGACGGCTGTGTGGAAAGCAACTGTGCCCTCCTTGGCGGCGAGACAGCAGAAATGCCTGGCTTTTACGACGAGGGAAAATACGACGTAGCAGGCTTTGGCGTGGGAATTGCAGAAAAGGCTGCCATTGTAACAGGTGAATCCATTACAGAAGGTGATGTATTGATTGGCCTTTCCTCCAGCGGCATCCATTCCAACGGCTTTTCCTTGGTACGCCGCCTCATTACCGACTTTACCCAGAAGGTAGATTTTGCTGACGACAAGACTATCGGTGAAGTAATCCTTGAGCCCACAAGAATCTACGTGCGGCCTGTTCTTTCCGTTTTGGAGCAGTTTGGCTCAGCAGTTCACGGTATGGTTCACATTACTGGCGGCGGCTTCTATGAGAATATTCCCCGCATGTACCCTGCAGCCAACGAAAAGCGACAGGAAGCAGGCTTGGCTCCTTTGGTTTCCTCCATCACAAAGGGCAGCTGGGAAGTGCTTCCCATCTTTGAGGAATTAGTTCGCCGTGGAGCAGATCCAGATCGTATGTACCACACCTTTAACATGGGAATCGGCTTTATTTTGGCTGTAGCCCAAGACAAGGCAGACGCCATCTGTAAGGCCTTTACTGACTTTGCCGCCAGTTCAGATGCTGGACGCTGTGCCCAGATGAAGGCATGGAAGATTGGTCGGGTTGTGGCTTCACAAAAAACCCCAGCTACGGGAGAAACCTTGAGTCAAGAAGAGCAAGTGCTCTTCCAAGAGCAAGTGCTCTTCCAAGAGTAAGGCCTGTAGAAGCAAGTAATTTTTTAAGACTATGAACGAGAAACCTCTTACATCAAATACATCTTCTCCTCTGAAAATTGCCGTGTTGGTGTCCGGTGGTGGCACCAACCTGCAGGCCCTCATGGATGCAGAAAAACAGTGGCGGCTAGAGGGCCAGTCTCTCCCCTACACTGTGGCGCTGGTTGTTTCCAGCAGCAAGAACGCTTACGCCTTGGAGCGAGCTGCAACGGCAGGAGTTCCCAGCACCGTGGTAAGTCCTTACACCACACTGGGGCCAGAGAAGGCAAAAACTGCCAGTCGGGATGAAAAGCGATTTGCCGTGTCCAATGGTGTGCTGGAGCTTTGTCGGCAACACCAGATAGAAGCCATTGTGCTGGCAGGCTTTCTCACGGTGCTGGGCGGAGACATAATCCAGGAATACAAGGGACGTATCATCAATCTGCATCCCGCCCTCTTGCCCAAGTTTGGTGGTGAGGGCATGTGGGGGCACCACGTACATGAGGCGGTGCTTGCAGCAGGCGAAACGGAATCTGGCTGCACCATCCATTTGGTGGACTCAGGCTGCGACACCGGAGAAATCCTCCTGCAAAAGAAGGTTCCCGTCCTTCCCGGCGACACACCTGAAAGCCTCTACGCCCGCATCGCTCCTCAAGAGCATGTTGCCATGGTGGAAGGTGTGGAGCTCCTAGCCCAACGATTGCGTTCTTCAGCCAACTAACAAGGAAACCATGGAACAAGACATTCGATGGAAGCAACGATTTCACAATTACACCAAGGCCCTGTCTCGTTTTCAGGAGGCAGTGGACTTGGCCAAAAGTCGTGAATTGTCCCAGCTGGAAAAACAAGGCCTTATTCAGAGCTTTGAGTTCACTCAGGAGCTTTCGTGGAAGGTGATGAAGGATTTCCTTGAATATCAAGGAGTTGCAACTGGAATCATGGGTTCCAAGGATGCGATTCGCAATGGCTTTTCCGTGGGACTCATTCAGGAAGGCGATATCTGGATGGACATGGTTACAAGCAGGAACGCAGCCAGTCACACCTACAACGAGGAAACTGCTGATGTAATCCTACAAAAGTGCATCCACTCCTACGCAGCTCAATTCTGTAAGCTTCGAGAAAGGCTAGAGATGGAGCTTGCCTCAGTACAAGGAATCTGAACGACAATGGAATTCGGACTCACCCCAGCCCACCGAGAAATCATCACTTCAATTTTTGCACAATATCCCCAGATTCATCAGGTGTTGGTATACGGTAGCAGGGCAAAAGGAAATTATCGTCCTGGCTCCGACATCGACATGACCATTTCCCAAGGAGAAAATCTTTCAACCGACATCTTGTTCAAGCTCATGAACGACTTTGATGATTCAATTCTACCCTTCTTTGTGGATCTTTCTATTTTTTCCCAGCTTACAGAACCAGCTCTCATTCAGCACATCCAGCGGGTGGGCAAGGTAATTTATCAGCGAGGAGACTAGTTTTTTAAATTTTCCACTAGCCTAGGCTATCGTAATGAGTCCACATACGGATAATTTTGACGGTACCTTGGTATTCGATTCCATCTTGGATTATTTTTTCTTCAATTATTTCGTAAACGAGACGGTGTTGGATATTTATTCGCCTAGAATGAAGCCCAGACAGATTACCTACCAAAGCCTCGCAGGGTGGTTGGGTAGGATTGTTCCTGAGAATTTCAATCAAGGCTTGAGCTTTTTTATCAAGCTTTGCAGCCTTGAGCCGAGGAATATCCTTTACTGCTTGCTTTTCATACACAATCCGATACATCTACCATTCCACATCTTGTTCTTGAATACAATCCTCAAGACTTGTCTTCTTTCCCTGCAAAAGAGATTCTGTCATGCTGGGAATTGAGTTGAGATAGAGTGTTTCCTGAATAGCATTCCAGTCATCCTCCCCAATAAGCACCGCATTCTTTCCCTTGGCATTAGTCAGGGTTACTGGCTGGGATTGCTCGTTCACAAACAGCAAAAGCTTAAAAAGATTGGCCCGTGCTTGGGTAGCATTAATTGCAGTCATCTTGTACCTCCACCTTAACTATACTGTACGTAAAAATGTACGTCAAGCATACGTCACACTTCCCGTTCTTGACTTTTCCTGTTTCCAGTGGCATGATAAGCCCAGATTTTTGGAGGTTTTATGAAAGGTTCTTTTTTAACAAAAATGCTTGGATTGATTGCCTGTGCTTTTCTCTTGGCATCCTGTGAGGTTGAAGAGCAACGCTACAGCACCTGGGAAGAAATGAGCCAAGCTCCCGCAAACCAATTGAGCTGGATTCCCAGCTTTATGCTACAGGAAGAAGCTTTGGTACAGAACATCCACTCCATTGTGGAATGCCACGACTTAGATTCAAACAAGGGCTGGGGAAAGGCTGAATGCAACGAGGAAGCATTGGATTGGTTCCAGAACTTGAACTTTCAGATACAGCAACTAGATACAGCTGGATGGAAGCTTCTTTCAAAAATGGGATTGCAGAACAAGCAGGTGCAGGTTGCCCAGATTGAAAACTGGCAGATTGTACTGGAAGGCAATACCTTCTACTACTTTGGAGAATAAAGTTTAATTTTTCTTCTTTTCACCAAAAAAAAGTTCCCACAATGAAACCTTTGTGGGAACTGCTTTTATCAACTGATTGTAAAACTACTGGGGAAGCTTCCGTTTGTAAAGGCTAGCTGAACTACCGCCCCGCACGGTTCCCTTCTTACTCTTTCCTTCAAAGTGCTTTCCACCAGAGCCCTCCTGAAAGCCCCGACCAAAGGATTTACCAAAACTTTTTGCACCCTTGGAATGGGAGGAACGAGGTTTTTCGTAGGAGGATTTTTCGCTGGCCTTAAAGCTCCAGCTTCCCTCACTATTGTCCTTGCCCTTCCTGCGGTTTGGCTTACTGCGGGGCAAATCCATTTCCTCAGACTCACCACGACTTCTTCTCTTGCCGCCGCCATTTCCTGCAGGCTTTTCGTCAAGATGCATGTGGGGAATGCTACTATCCCGCTGGCTCATCTGCAAGGCTCGGTCAGCAGCCTCAATAGGCAGGCTCACCAAAGAGAAGCTATCCTTTACCACAATGCCGTCCACCAAACGCTGAGGAATGTCCAGCAGGTCGCTAAAGAACTCAGCGATTTCCCGCACAAAGAACTTATCTCGGCGGCCCAGCTGCACGTAAATGCGCTTCTGGTCATCGGCCACCACATCACGGTCACGGCGAGGAGCACCATCCTCAAGATTCCGTCCCTTTCGTCCACCTTCTCGCAGGGAGTCACGGCCGCCCTTGCCTTTTTTCAGGCTTTCCAAGGACTCAATATGGCCATACCGACCAGCATCAAGATGATGACCGTAGAAGTTTTCCAAGACAGAAGCAAGGATTTCCTGGGGATCACGATGACCGCACAGGTCTGCTGCCATACGGGCAAAAATGGAATCTTCCTGAGAAGGAGCTTCAGAGGTCACTGCTGCATCCAGCTCACCTTCCACAGCCTCATCAGCAGCAATGCCGTCCACCTGCTTCCAGATAGCCTCCTTCATGGAGTCAAAGAGGCGATTTTGCTTCAGCTCAAGAATCTTCTTTACAGAAGGAACGGTATCTTCCTGCAAGCTTCCCTTTACGGCTTTGCGAATAGCTGATTTCAAGTGCTCTAGCTTTCGCTTTTCTTCTGGCCGCACCAAGGTAATGGCCTCGCCGTAGGAGCCCGCTCGTCCAGTACGTCCAATACGGTGAATGTAGGTGGAGCTGTCAAAGGGGATGGAATAATTGATAACGTGGGTCAAACCTTCAATATCGATTCCACGAGCAGCTACGTCGGTGGCCACCAAAATGCGAGTCTTCTTGTTTCTGAATCGCAGGAGAATCTTTTCTCGCTGCTGCTGAGAAATATCTCCGTGGAGAGCTGCCACCTCGTAGCCTCGCTCGTCTAGCTGGCGGGTCAGGTTGTCTGCGTCCACCTTTGTCTGGGTAAAAATCAAGCCGTAAAAATCAGGTGAAACATCGATAAGCCGCACCAAGAGCTCCAGCTTATCCCGCTCCCGCACCATAATGTACTTTTGCTCCGTCAAAATGGGAGTTTCGGGAGTAGCTTCCTCTGCCACTGTCTCATAGTCACCCATGAACTTTGCCGCAATCTTCAAAATGGGCTGAGGCATGGTGGCAGAAAACAGCAGAATGCGGCTTTCTGGATTGGCCTGGGCAAAAATATTTTCAATATCATCGATAAAGCCCATGTCCAGCATTTCGTCGGCCTCATCAAGAATGAAATACTTGATTTTGGACAAGTCAAGACTTCCACGCTCCAGATGATCCTGTACACGGCCGGGAGTGCCCACCACAATTTCTACGCCCCGCTTCAGGGCCTTCAGCTGGGTTCCCATGGACTGGCCACCATACACGGAAGCCATGCGGGGATACAAGCCAGTGGAAAAAGAACCAATTTCCTTACACACCTGCAAGGCCAGCTCTCTGGTGGGAGTAAGAACAAGGGCCTGCACTGAGTCAGCAGGCTCACGAATAGTCTGAACAAGGGGAAGTCCAAAGGCAGCAGTTTTTCCAGTACCAGTACGTGCCTTGGCAATGACGTTGGCATCACCTTCCAACAAACGGGGAATTGCGAGAACTTGAATGGGGGATGGAGTTACGAATCCCTTCTTGGCAACAGCGGCCAAGGTAGTCTCATCGAGACCCAAATCTTCAAAAGATATATTTTCTTCCATAATGAATGCGATATGCTACAGCATTTTCAAAATAATATCAATACAAAGGAAGAAATACCATCAAATGAGTACAAATGCAAGGGAAAACTTTTTGGTAACAGGAAAGAGTAGGAATAAGAAATTGAAAGAGGCTTGTAACTGGCTGACTCATGAGCCACCGCAACACAGGTACCGTCCAGTCATCCTCGTTGCAGCCCTCCAAAAGAAGGCAAAGGGAATTAGATGAATTGTTCAGAGTGAAATAAAAAATCTTTTATATGGACAATCCCTATTCCCTCATCATTTCCGCAGACACTGGCATCCATGGTAACTACATATTTTGGATAATTATCCTTAATGGCCTTTAAGTTGCCGATTTCCCTGTCAGAATCCTCTGGCAAGGTTCTGCAAACCTGTAGATATACCTTGGAATTTTGCCGAGTGGCTACAAAATCGATTTCCTTGTCACCAATTTTACCGATGTACACGGAACAGCCCTTGCGACGTAATTCAAGGTACACAAGATTTTCCAAAACAGATGAAATTGACTTTGGGGAAAAACCAAGCTGACTATATTTGAAGCCCACATCCGACAAATAATATTTTTCTTGGGTTTTAAGTACATTCTTGCCCTGAATATCAAACCGATTGCAGCGGTAAATGATGAAGGCTTCTTCCAGCCAGGCAAGATAATTGTAAATCGTTTCGATGGAAATGGAGCGATGCTGGCTTTTGAAAAAATCAAAGATTGTCTTTGCACTGAAATTCTTTCCAAGATTTTCCAAAATGAACCGCACAACACGATTGAACATGTCAAGATTAGAAATACTGTGGCGTTTTGTAATGTCTCTCGTTACAACTGTTGCAAAGATTCCATCTACAATCTGATAATTTTCTTCTTGGCTGTGATTTGTTTTTGCTAAAAAGGGAAATCCCCCTGTCTTGAGATAGTGCTCAAAAAAGGAATCCATGGAAAGTTGAATAGTTTCGGGAAAAAACTGCTTCTTAAAATCCACAAACTCAGAAAAAGAAAGAGTAAAAACAGGTATTTGTACAAAACGCCCCGTAAGATAGGTGGAAATCTCGCTGGAAAGCAATTTTGAATTCGAGCCAGTTACATAAATATCCACCTTCTGGCTTTCAAAAAGGGAATTAATGGCTTTTTCCCAGCCAGAGATTTCCTGCACCTCATCCAAAAGCAAATAGGTTTTCTGGGAGGAATCAGAATCTGCAATGGCAGTACACAAGTCCTTGTACATGCAGACAGCGTCAAAATCTTCTTCAAATTCCATGCTAGAATAAAGCCGTTCTACAATATTTTGTGCAGGAACACCAAGGGCAATCAATTCCTTTTTGTATGTCTTTAAAATAGTGGATTTTCCAGAACGACGAACACCACATAAAATCTTGATAATTTGTTGGTCTTTAAACCTTTTGAGATTTTCTATAAATAGAGGCCGAAAAAGTTCTTCTTTTTCATACATATTTCATATTTTAACTGAAAAATATATATAATTCAACAAGTTTTTAAGTTTAATACTGAAAAACTTACAAAAAACCAGCTTCCATCAGCTACATAGCATCCTTCACACCTCCGTTACTGGCTGACTCATGAGCCACCGCAACACTGGTACTGTCCAGTCATCTTCGTTACAGCCTTCCAAAAGAAGCCGGTCGAACATGTAGTGGATATGATTGCGAATTGTCTGCCCCTGCTCAGCAGAAATATGGCTTGTATCCACAAAGAGGCAGTCAATGAAATTGATGGCAGCTTGAATGGTAAACTGGTCTTTCAGCAGATGAGTCATCATGTACAGGGCTGCAGGAATGCAGTTGACGCTATGCTGCTTTACATACAACACCGTCTCCGCAATTTCCACGGCTCCTTCCCACAGTTCTGTGCTATATTGTTTCTGCTCTTCCTGGCTCAAGCCTTCCTGTCGAAAAACATTCGTAAAAAAGCTGTGGGTTAGAACCACTATCCCCACGTGGAGGCTTGGAACACAGAGCAAATGGGGATCCAGCCGATGGATTGTCCGCATATTCTTGTTTTTTCCAGCGGGAGGACGAGGTGTAGTAGACATTCTGATTTTGTACACACGAGCCGCTTCATGGTAGGCTGTACCGATGGCAGTCAGAAATCCAGCCAAATGGGGAATAGATTTCTTTCTCCCCAACCGTAAAATAACAAAATTTAAAGAACGAACCCAAAAATTGATGAAATCAAGATAAATATCACTTTTTTCTGGCAAAAAGGGAACACCTGCATCAATAGGGTCGGAAACTTGAACAACAGGAATCTTTTTCCAGCCCCATTTTACCTTAAACTGAAGAAGGAAAAACTCGGTAATGACAGTCTTCAGGTAAAAAACCAAGGGTTTAAGGGTGATGATATGGATGGGAATCAGAATATAGGGCCAGAGAATTCCCACATCTTTGATAGCCTTGCCGTGCAATTTTTGCTTGCGAAAATCCTCGTTTCTGTTCGAGTTCACCGAATCACCCATTTCTTTCATATTTTAAGTATATAGAAAATTGAGACTCAAGCCAATATCATCCTTTTCTATTGTTGCCCTGCTATGATTTTTTTACTATTATGGAGATATGAAAGACAACCTTATTCCTGTCACCCTGCTTACCGGTTACCTTGGAGCGGGGAAGACAACCCTTATGAATTACATCCTGAACAACCAAACTGGCTACAAGGTGGCTGTTATCGTTAACGATATTGGAGAGGTGAATATCGACGCCTCACTGATAGCCAAGGGAGCCAGCATTGTGGAGGAAGACAAGGACAGTATTGTTCCCCTGCAAAATGGCTGCATTTGCTGCTCTTTGAAAACCGATCTTTTAGAGCAAATCATCAGTCTTACCAAGCAGAATAAATTCGACTACATTCTGATTGAAGCCAGTGGCGTCTGTGAGCCTCAGCCCATTGCAGAAACGATTCACCTGCTGTCGGGAGTTCAAGAGGAGTATCTTGAAGATGATGAGGAAGACCAGCTTCCTGAAATTCCTGCAGTTGCCCGCTTGGACACCATTGTGGCCGTAGTAGATGCAGCCCGCATGGTACAGGAATTTGCTGGCGGAAATTCCCTGCTGAACAAGGGCTTGGAGGAACACGATTTGGAGGCTCTGCTGGTACAGCAAATCGAGTTCTGTAATATTGTCCTCATCAACAAGGTAGACTTGGTTACCCCAGAGCAGCTGGCACAGGTACGCCACGTGGTACAGGTTTTGCAGCCCCAGGCCAAGATTATTGAAACAACCCGCTCTGAAATCGACCTATCCTTGATTCTCGGCACCAACGCCTTTGACTTTGAAGAAGTATTCTCTTCCGCAGGCTGGCTCAAGGCACTGAACAAGTTTGAAGAAGACCAGCGCCACCACCATGAACACCACCATCACGATGAGGACTGCGACTGCGGACACCATCACCATCACGACGAACACTGTGGCTGCGGACATCATCACCATCACGACGAAAGCTGTGGTTGCGGACATCATCATGCGCCAGGACACAGCCACACCGATGAGTACGGTATCAGTACCTTCGTGTATTTCCGTCGAAAGCCCTTTGACCGAATCAAGCTGGACAAGTTTGCCGAGGATTGGCCCCAGACCATCATCCGTTCCAAGGGCCTTATCTGGCTTAGCGACGACAACATGAGTGCTTTTATCCTAGAGCAGGCTGGCCGCCAAATCTCCGTGGGCTTTACAGGAGACTGGATGGCCACCGGCACCAAGGCCCAAATCAAGGCCACCATGGAGGCAGACCCCGACTTTAAGGCTAACTGGGACGAAAAGGTGGGAGACCGCATGATTAAGATGGTGTTTATCGGTAAGGATATGGACCAAGAAAAAATCATTGCCCAGCTTGACGCCTGTTTGGTGGAGCCCCAGCTCTAAAAACTACTGGGTGGTGTGCTTCAATTCCAGCGCCACCCAGATTCCCACCTTTACCAAGGGAAAATCCATGTTCCAGCTGGCCTTTGCTTCTGTGGCAGCAGAACGAAAGCCTTGAGCTTGAGAAAAAATTATTTCTGTGGAAGCGGCCAAGTCTGGAACAAGGGAAAATAGTAAACTCCTTCCGCTTACCTTGGGAGATATACTCACACTACCAGATGCCACAATCTTATCCTTGCTGACACTGACTCCCTTTTCGTAATGACCTGCTCCTTGAAGCCCTAAAGAAAAATAAGGAATCCCACCGTTCACAGTAAGTTTCACGGTGCCGCCATATTTTTCCTGACTACGAAGGCTTTCCTTTACAGCCTGATTGATGAGCCTGATACCAAGCCAATCCCCCACCAGCTGCAAACGCCAACGGGGAAACTGAAGCTCTAACCCACCACGAAGCTTTCCGTCGGAAAAAAGCTGGGGACATTCTTCATCGGTGTTTTTTATGGTAGCGCCAAAAGCGAGCCCCACCTTCAGCTTAAGTCCTGCTATTTTTTCTCGCAAATCCCAAGTGAACTGGGGATTGATATATGACTGAAAGCTTTCCCGTAGCCGAGAGCCACTGGCGGTAATGGAATCGGGGCGGCCACCAGAAATTCCACCGAGTACCTGCAGGGGAAAAAGCTTTACAGGCACATCAAGATAAAACCGAAGCCTTCCCCAGTAGCCAAATCCACCCCAGGGCTGTTCTGCCAGTACCGCCCCACCATACAGCTTCATCCAATTCCAGGTAAGCCGCCCCTCCACGGCAAGTCCCTTGAGCCATATCTGGTGGTAGGGCAATGCAGTTCCATACCACGCATCCTCCCAATCTAGAAGCTGCTCCTCCAAAAACCACACTCCCACAGCAGAAGAAAGTTGCAGCTGAACTTCACCAAGAGTCAAGGGAACAGCAAGGCCACCAAAGAATCGCTGCTGCTGGGAACCTGTAGCCCAAAGATTTATCCTGTCTTTGGCAAAACCCGTACCGAGGCTGGCCACCACTGCCCCGCCATAGCTGGCTGAGCTTCCACTGAAACTCGGCAATCCCACGGTAACGGTGGCGGCTGGAAAGGAAAAGGCGGCCAAGGGATTTACCGTCATGGTGGGAGCTGCAGTAGTAAACAAGGAGGTGGGACCACCAAAGCTTACATTGCCACCGTACAGCTGCAATCTGTTGCTCCAATACAGCTTTATGGCCGCAGCCACATCTTGGACGGAGGGGTTTTCCCAAGGATGGAGCTCCAGTGGCAGAGAAACCTTTGCCGTTACCCCAGGAATAAAATCCCCATAGCCGTAGGGCAGGTTCAATTCCAGTCCGCCGCCACCTTCACTTGTAATTTCTTGTTCCATGCCTGAGTTTGTAGCAGAAACAGCCTGGGCAAAAAGCCCTTGGTTTGCAGGAGCAAAGCAAAGGCACCAACTTAAAATCACCACAAAAGAAAGAATTTTTTTTTCCATACATAATTATTATTATGATGAACTTCGATTTTTTGACGTTTTTTGGAAAAAAATTTAAAAAAAAGAGGCTACCCGGTGAAAGGTAGCCTCAAAGAGGAGAAAATTATGAGCACAGGTTAATCTGCACTAGAATTGTAATAATTATTTCTTTGCAGCAGTATTGGTGATAAAGCTTTCTGTATCAGCAAACTCATCAATCAGGGCAATGCGTCCCTTCCAATATTCTGCTTCGGTCTTTGTGGTGTAGGGACCAACACGCAAGCGATAGTACAGCTTTCCATCGTCAGCCTTGTGGGTAAAAATCTCGCTTTCAATCTTGTTGGCAGCCAAGGCAGCACGTGCATTTTCTGCATTGTTTTTGTTGGTTACAGAAGCAACCTGAACCCAATACTGATCCACCAGCTTATTGGTGGTAGTAGCCTTGGTAGTGGTAGTGGTAGTGGTAGTGGCTTTTGCAGCAGTACTCTGTTCAGCAGCCACAGGCTTGGTTGCCTCGCTGGCAGGAGCCTTGGCGGAAACCGTTGACTTGGAAGCCACCGCTGCAGCTCCAGCCTGATTGGTGGCAGTTATTGTTGCCTGTTGTACTGCTTCTTTAATACTATTCAAATCGATGGTGGTGGTATCTGATGAGCCGTATACATTGGTGGTACCAGAATAAACTGTTACAGACTCTACCGAGGCTTCCTGCAGGGGAGTAACAGCTACAGCTTCACTTTCAACTGTTTCCAAAAGCTCTGCCTCTGTCTGGAAAGAATCTGCAGCAGGTACATTTATAGGAGGCATTACCCAAGTGTCGTTATTTGCTTGGAGGGAAGACAGACTTGGCTCCACTCCCTGAGCAGGCCGATTGATAATGAGAGCAGCCCCCATAACAACCAAGAGGAAAACGCCTACACTTGCAATAATCCACAATATTTTCTTTTGTTCCATCTTGTCACAATCCTTTCTAGTTTACGTTCCAGAATGTATGGAGTCCGAAGGTTCCATACCCTGTAAATATCGGCATTTGAATTTTTATATTTAGCAAAGATACCGAATTGAGAACGAAATCTTGAAAGAATTTGCTTTGCTGGCATGTGGTCTCGATGGCGGGTTCGGAAAAATCGCAGCACCATGGGAGCATCAATAAAAAGGATGGCATCACATTTGTTCAGGATGTGGGTTTTATACAAAACCGTAGCGTTAATCACCACGGGCTCTGCTGGATGCTCCGCCACAAAATCCTCCAACAACCGCTCCACCATGGGATGCACCAGTGCCTCGTGACGCTGCAGCGCAAGCTCATCATCAAACACCAGCACCCCAATGCCCCGCCGATTCAAGCTGCCATCCTGATTCACCAGCTGAACTCCCAGCCGCTGGGCCTTTTCACGGTGAAGAGCCACGATTTCATCCTTCAGCAAGTCCAGGGCTTGGTGGGCCACCTTGTCTGCATCCACGCAGGCCCAGCCCTTGGAAGCAAGTATGTCCGAAGCAAGATTTTTTCCCGCCGCCATGGGCCCAGTGACACAGATAACAGGCAGCTTTCGCCCTTCCCATCGATTTTTCTCCTGATTGCAAGCCTGAGTCATGATGTTCTCCTTAAGTTTTAGTGGAAGTCGCCCCACCGAGGACCAATTTCCACAGAAACCTTCAGGGGAACTCGAAGCTCCACCACAGACTCCATGGCTTGCCGAATCAAGGTAGCGGCAGTGTCAGCATCTGATTGGTCACACTCAAAAATCAACTCATCGTGAACCTGTAGCAAAAGCTGGGCGGAACAAGATTCTTTTTTCAACAGGGCAGTAACATCAAGCATGGCCTTTTTCACAATGTCTGCAGCGGAGCCTTGAATAGGAGTGTTTACCGCAATTCGTTCCGCCCCAGATTTTTCCAGCTTGTTGCGGCTATTGATGGCAGGAATGTAGCGACGACGGCCCATGAGGGTTTCCACAAAGCCCTTTTCTTCTGCTTGGGAAATCATGGACTCCTTGAACTGGCTGATTCCAGCGTAGGTGGCAAAGTATTTTTCGATAAATCCCTGAGCCTGACCACGAGGAATTCCCAGCTCATTGGAAAGACGGAAGGCACTCATGCCGTACATAACCCCAAAGTTAATGGTTTTGGCGGTACGACGCATTTCTGCCGTCACCTCCTGGGCTGGAACTCCAAAAATCAAGGCAGCAGTGGCCTTATGGACGTCAACTCCTTGGTTAAAGGCGGAACACAAGCCTTCATCCTGGGAAAGGTGGGCCAAAAGCACCAGCTCAATTTGGGAATAGTCGGCAGAAATCAGCACCTTGCCAGGAGTTGCCGTAAAGGCAGAGCGAATGCGACGGCCCTCCTCGTCTCGCACGGGAATATTCTGGAGATTGGGGTCACGGCTAGAAAAACGACCAGTGGCAGTTCCTGTTTGCACAAAGCTGGTGTGGATGCGCCCCTGACTATCAGCCATTTTAGGCAAGGTTTCCACGTAGGTTGAAAGAAGCTTTGATTTTGCTCGGAACTCAAGGATTTTTCGTGGCACCACATCAAGGGCAGCTAAGGTTTCCAGAACGCTGGTGTCGGTGGAGTAGCCGCTCTTTGTCTTTTTTCCTGTGGGCAAGCCCCGCTCCTCAAAAAGCACCTGTTGAAGCTGCTTGGTGGAGGCAATGTTAAACTCGTGGCCTACAATCTCGTAGATTTCGGCTTGGATTCCAGCAATTTCCTTGGTTAATTCCTGGCCATATTCCTCCAGCTCCCGTCCTTCAAGGTGAATGCCCTGTAATTCCATCTGGGCCAACACAGGAAGCACTGGCATTTCCAGCTCCAGAAAAAGCTTGAGAAGATTGGTTTGCTCCAGTCGAGGCTTAAAAAGCTGATACAGCTGCCAAGTTAAATCTGCATCCTCTGCGGCATAGGGAACCGCCTGCTCCAAGGTTAAATCTGCAAAGGTGGAGCCTTTTGGAACGATGGAATCAAAGGAAATAGTTTCCAAGCCCAGCTTACCTGCTGCCAAAGATTCCAAGGAATAGGAGGAACGCTCAGGCTCCAAAAGCCAGGCGGCCACCATGGTATCCCAAATCAAGCAGCGAGGCTGAGAAAGTCCGTTGCAGCACAGCACCTGATAGTCAAACTTGCCGTTGTGCATGATGACAGTACAATTTTCGTTGTCAAAAAGCCGTTGTAGCTGGGTCAGAGCTTCAGTCTTGCTGATTAAATTGCCTGCAAGAAGTCCGTCGCCACACACCAAGGGAATGTAAAAGCCCTCACCAGAGCAACAAGAAAGAGAAAAGCCCACCAAGGCTGCTTCCCGACAGTTCAAGCCGTCGGTCTCACAGTCAAAGGCTACAATTTTTTCTGGACTGGCCAGCACCTGGTCGATAAATTCCTTCAGCTGGGCTCCATCAGTTACAGCGCTGTAGTTACCAGTATTTTTGCGGAAGCTTGAAAAATCCTGACTAAAATCCGCTGCGTCAGAGCTTGAAAAAGAAGCTTCTGCAGCATTCTGAGAGACGGAAGCAGTAACTCCATCAGCAGAAGCTCCATCGGGAGAAGCGGTATTTTTCTTTTCCCCAGAGCCTTCCACTGAAACAGAGGCATATTGCTTGGCCACAGCTAGAACGCCATGCTTCATCAATAAATCTGCTGCAGCTTGGTAATTCAAGTTTTCCGTAGAAAAGGAATCCATAGAAGCTTCCAGTGGCACATCGTAACGGAGGGCAATCAAGTCCTTGGAAAAATAGGCTGAATCCTTGCCCTCACGAATCTTGTTGCCAATGGCCCCCTTGATTTCATCTGCATGCTGATAAATGCCATCCAAGCTTCCGTATTCCCCCAAAAGCTTGAGCGCAGTTTTAATTCCAACCCCAGGCACACCTGGCACGTTATCGGCGGTATCTCCAATCAATGCAAGCAAATCCAGCATTCCTGAAGGAGGAACGCCCCACTCTGCTTCCACGCCAGCAGCTCCCACCACTTCCCAACCACCAGCCTTATCTGGCTTTAAGATTTCTGTGGTGCAATCCACCAGCTGCATCAAGTCCTTGTCTGCAGAAAGGATTCTACAGGGCCGTCCCTGCTGACAGCACTGCTTTGCCAAGGTTGCAATCACATCGTCGGCCTCAAAGCCATCCTGACGCAGCACGGGAATTCCCAAGGCCACAAGGATTTCCTCTATCACTGGCACCTGGGCATGGAGATCCTCTGGAGTTTTCTGGCGGGTAGCCTTGTACTGGTCATACATCTGATGACGGAAGGTTGGCCCCTTAGGATCAAAGGCTGCCACCAAACCATGGGGCTTGTACTTGTCCAGTACCGCCTTTAGGTTGCGAAAAAATCCAAAAACAGCAGAAACATTTTCCCCCTCCTTGTTGGTAAGGGGACGACTGATAAAAGCATAATAAGAGCGATAAATAAGCCCGTAAGAATCGATGATATACAAAGCCTTATCAAAAGACTGTTGAGATGAAGAACTATTCATGGGGACAGTATAGCATGGGTAAATTGAAAGTGAAAGGGGCAACAGGGAAACCCTAATCAGCCTCGCACTTCGCTACGCTCACAGTTCGGCTGCTCAAAGAACCTCCCTGTTGCCCCAACGCTTTCGTTCATCGAGCTATACTGCAAACAGATGGGGCTGGTGCTGGATAAAAAATCCATTTTTTTCTGGAAAAACGCATTTTTTTGCACGTTCAAACCTATAATCTATATGTAAGAAAAAACTTGGAGGAAAAGATGAACAACGGACACCCCAACACCGAAAATCGTAAGCACAAGGACTCTCTCTTTGTGGATTACTTTTCCAAGGACAGGGACTGGAAACAACACTTTCTTTCTCTGTACAACG
>JAFYWB010000026.1 GCA_017549025.1 Treponema sp. | reverse complement strand
TTCACGGCTTTTTTCACTTATTTTTCTCAAAAAAAAGGCTCCTAAACTTAATTAGGAGCCTTTTCCTCTATTATGTTTCTATAGAGCTTTTAATCAAGCTTATTTCTTGATCTCAAGAGGTACATCCACCAGCATTTCCTTGCAAGGCAGGTATACTCTGAGTGTGAAGAAAATCAATGCAGCAGCAGCAACTACAACACCAATGATGTTGGAGGTATTAGCAGCCATCTTGAATCCTTCTGGAGCCTGCAACAGGTAGGAGCAAGAAACAGCAACCATGAAGGTAGCAGGAAGAGCTGCAATCCATGCAGCAACCTTATTCTTGCGGTAGCGAACCAAGTATACAGCGGCGCACCACAGAACGAGCATGGCCAAAGTCTGGTTAGACCAAGAGAAATAGCGCCATACAATGTTGTAGTCAAACTTAGAAATGATGAATCCGATTCCCAAGATAGGAATTGTCAAGAACAAGCGGTTCTTGAAGGACTTCTGCTCAATCTTGAACCAGTCAGCGATGGTAAGACGTGCAGCACGGAATGCGGTATCTCCAGAGGTGATAGGACATGCAATAACACCAATCATGGCAATAACACCACCAACGGTACCAGCCAATGTGGTAGACATTTCGTATACAGTGGTTGAGTTACCAGCGAATGCGATGCTGTGAACAGCTCCACCCTTGTAGAAGAATGCACTTGCAGCAGCGGCCCAAATCAATGCGATAACACCTTCTGCAGCCATTGCTCCGTAGAAGATTCGGCGTCCCTGGCGCTCACTCTTGATACAGCGAGCCATCAAAGGAGACTGAGTTGCATGGAATCCAGAAAGAGCACCACAAGCAACAGTGATGAACATCATTGGCCAGCGGGGCAGAGAGGAAGGATGCATGTTATTGGGGAAGTCCCAGAGCTCCAACATAGGAGCAGAACCATTGAAGTGGTTAATAATTGTAGCACCACCGATGATTACAGCCATCAAGATAAGAGCAACACCGAATACGGGGTACAGCTTACCAATCAGCTTGTCAACGGGCAAGAAGGTGGCCAAGGTGTAGTAAATCAGGATAACGATTGTCCAGAACTGTACGTTCAAGGTTTCGGGGGTCAACAGAGCGATAAGACCTGCAGGACCAACCATGAATACTGTTCCAACCATAACCAAGAGTACTACAGAGAATACACGCATAACCTGCTTCATGAAAGGTCCCATGTATTTTCCTACAATCTCGGAAACAGAAGCACCATTGTTGCGCTCAGACTGCATTGCGGAGATGTAGTCATGAACACCTCCAGCCAAGATTGTTCCGAATACAATCCACAGGTATACGGAGGGTCCCCAGAGGGCACCAGAAATGGCACCGAAAATAGGACCAAGACCTGCAATGTTCAACAGCTGAATCAAGAAGATTCTCCAAGTTGCCATGGGAACGAAGTCAATTCCGTCGTTAATAGCAACAGCGGGTGTGGGGCGATCATCTGGCTGGAAAACTTTTTCTACGAGTGCACCGTATACGAAGTATCCAACGATCAAGATTGCAACGCCAATCAAGAAGGTAATCATAAACCTTTCTCCTTTAATACTAGATGTTGGAATTTTATCATTGTTTTTTTTTGTTGTCAAATTTATTTTTTGTATTTTTTAAAAATAATGCTAATAATTTTTGAGAAAATAATGCTATTTACTATATTTTTTACAAGGTTTTTACAATCGGGCTCTCATTCAGTCTGTATTCTTGTGCCATAGTCCCCTTGCACCAGCCTTTTATTTCTCATATAATGATGAATTAATCTATCTATCCATATCCATTATTTTACACGTGATTTCACGTAATAAGGAGATCTACATGGCATATTACTTTGAAGAACCTTCCCATACCTTTGGGGAATATCTTTTGGTTCCTGGATACTCATCAGCAGATTGTATTCCATCCAATGTGAGTCTACGAACCCCCATCGTGCGGTTCAAGAAGGGAGAGGAATGTCCCCTTTCCATGAACATTCCCATGGTCTCCGCAGTAATGCAGTCTGTATCCAATGACACCATGGCTATTGCATTGGCTAAGGAAGGAGGAATTTCCTTCATTTATGGTTCTCAGACCATTGAGCAGCAGGCTGACATGATTCGCAAGGTAAAGAGTCACAAGGCAGGATTTGTAACATCAGATTCCAACATCAAGCCAGACAACACTTTGCAGGATGTTATCGACTTGAAGGCACGTACTGGCCATTCTACTGTGGCAGTAACTGCAGATGGAACTCCCCACGGTAAGCTATTGGGAATTATTACCAGTCGTGACTTTAGAATTAACAAGGTGGATCCAAAGGCTCATGTTCAGGATTACATGACCAAGTTCAACGACCTGATTGTGGGAGAGGACGGCATTACCCTAAGCCAGGCAAATGACTTGATCTGGAAGCACAAGCTGAACTCTCTGCCTATTATTTCCAAGGACGGACACTTGGTTTCTATGGTATTCAGAAAGGACTATGCTTCCCACGAGGAGCATCCACTGGAATTGCTGGATGAAAACCACCGTTACGTGGTGGGTGCGGGAATTAATACACGAGATTACATGGAGCGTGTGCCTGCATTGCTGGAGGCTGGGGTTGATATTCTATGTATTGACTCATCTGAAGGATTTTCTGAGTGGCAGAAGCGGGCTTTGCACGACATTCACAATACCTTTGGTGCTCACGTAAAGGTTGGTGCCGGAAACGTTGTTGACCGTGAGGGCTTTATGTTCCTGGCAGAAAATGGAGCTGACTTTGTGAAGGTAGGAATTGGCGGTGGCTCCATCTGTATTACTCGTGAGCAGAAGGGAATTGGCCGTGGACAGGCAACTGCAACTATTGAAGTGGCCAAGGCTCGAGATGAGTATTACGAGAAAACAGGTATTTACATTCCTATTTGTTCTGACGGTGGTATTGTGCACGACTACCACATTACCTTGGCCTTGGCCATGGGTGCAGACTTTGTAATGCTGGGTCGCTACTTTGCCCGCTTTGATGAAAGCCCCACCAACAAGCTCATTGTAAATGGAAGCTATGTAAAGGAATACTGGGGAGAAGGCTCTAACCGTGCCCGCAACTGGCAGCGCTATGACTTGGGCGGAGCAAAGACCATGGCCTTTGAGGAAGGAGTAGACTCCTACGTGCCTTATGCAGGTAGCCTCCACGACAACGTGGGCATGACCTTGAGCAAGATTCGCCACACTATGTGCAACTGCGGTGTACTTTCCATTCCCCAGCTGCAAAAGGAAGCAAAGATTACCTTGGTATCACAAGCTTCCATCGTAGAAGGCTCCTCCCACGACGTGGTGGTTCGCAGTACCTCGATTAGGGCAGAATAAGAGGTACTGCCTAGTACTTTGATTCGTGCTGAATAGTATGCTACGGAGAAGTTCTTCCTAGTACCTCGATTAGAGCTGAGTAAGAGGTACTGCCTAGTACTTCGATTCGTGCTGAGTAAAGCTAAAACGGTGCCGGTGAGATGAATTCCACCGGCATTTTTGTTTTTGGGTGGGTGAAGCTCAAGCGACAGGCGTGGAGCATAAGCCGTTCCCCCGGCAAACGGAGGCCGTACAAGCGGTCTCCTTGAATGGGAATGCCAAGGCCTTTTTCGTGCATGGCATGGAGCCGCAGCTGGTGGGTACGGCCTGTTCGTGGCACAAAGCGAACACGGGTAAGCACCTTGTGGGAAGAAGTTTCCTGACTACAACGATGATAGGATAAAACCTTCCAGTCGGTAATGCCCACCTTACCATGCACTTCATCGTAGATTTGGCGGGGGCGATTGTCCACATCAAGACGGAAGGGAAGCTCCAAGTGGTTCCAGCCGCTGGCCACTACCCTCCCCCGCAGCAAGGCTTCGTATTCTTTGTAAACGGTGCCCTCCATAAACTGACGGGAAAGCTCTCGGTGGGCTTCTTGAGTAAGGGCCAGAACTAAAAGGCCAGAGGTGTCCTGATCTAGGCGATGGACAGAGGGCTGGCTAATGCAGTGAGGAAAAAGCCGCTGGAGCCGAGTTACCACGCAATCTTGATTTTCTTCTCCTCGCCCTGGCACAGAAAGAAGACCAGCAGCCTTGTTCACCACCACAATAGAATCATCTTGATACAGGATTTCCAGACCCAGCATCACTGGTAGCACCAAGCCACACTTTTCGTCACAGGGCGGGTAAAACTCCTTGTGGCGGCGGTTACCAGCGGCAGCTCCGTAAAAAAATTCTGCTAGGCTTAGGGGGACAAGGCCCTG
Source organism: Treponema sp. (assembly GCA_017549025.1). Taxonomy (GTDB): domain Bacteria; phylum Spirochaetota; class Spirochaetia; order Treponematales; family Treponemataceae; genus Treponema_F. The sequence goes on along the minus strand of JAFYWB010000026.1, from coordinate 50,666 downwards.
GGAAAAGGCAGCCCCTAGAAGCTTGGGAGCACAGCAATCCCCTGTGCCTGTGGGAGGCAAATTCCCCTGGGAAAAATCGGGATAAAAGTCCGCAAAGCTTCTTGTGCTACCGTCAGCACAGGGGAACTGATACAGATTGTAAATTGCAGCCAGAGATTGGTTTGATAACTGACGGCGACGGAGACGTAATCCTTGGAGCTGCTGAAAAAGCGGGGAATTGTTTTTTTCTGAGTCAGAATCACCAAGAAGTTCCTTGTGTTTTTGCTTCAAATCTTGAATCTCAGCGGTTAACTCCTGAATGGCACCATCGTCCTGCTGGACTTGGGCATGGTAGTCATCCACATTCAGCAAAGGAGGAACCCAGCCCTCCACCAGCCACTGACCAAAAAATTGTCCAGAAAAAGCCTTGAGCACCACTTCTTGGTTAGTTTTGGGATTGCGACACACAAGGATTCCCAGCATCAAGCCAGACTGACTTTCTTGGAATAGAGGATTTTTATCAAGCTCCTGCATCAAAGCCAGGGCATGAGTTTTGGCTGGTTCAAGGGGAAAGGGCGGAAACATGGAAATAGTCTATAAAATAAAAGTAAAATATTCAACGAATAAATATTGTAATGATTACAAATTTGTAATATACTTCGCTCAGATTTAATCCAGAGACTTCAGTAGAAGTCGATATTTATAGAAGGAAGCTGCAATTTCCTTTCACTTTGAATTCGGAGGTCTTTTATGGCTTTGTATATTTCAACCGAGGCAAATAGATGCCTCAACTGTAAGAAACCCCTGTGTATGCAGGGATGCCCCATCAACACACCAATTCCACAGGTAATTTCCTTGTTCAAGGAAAACAAAATTCGGGAAGCTGGCCAGATGCTGTTCCAGAACAACCCCATGTCCTTGTTCTGCTCTATTGTTTGTGATCATGCCAGTCAGTGTGAGGGACACTGTATTTTGAATAAAAAGGAAGCTCCTATCCGCTTCTCCAACATCGAGCGATATATTTCTGATGCCTGCTTAGACAGAATGGACTTGCCCATGGCCGACTTGAATGGAATCAAGGTGGCCGTTATTGGTGGTGGTCCTGCTGGTATCTCTGCAGCTATTTTGTTGCGGCAAAAGGGCTACGAGGTAACCATCTTTGAAGCAAAGAACAAAATCGGTGGCGTGCTGCGGTACGGTATCCCAGACTTCCGCCTGCCTCGCTCCATGATGGACCGCTACGAGGACAAGCTTTTGGCCATGGGCATTCAGATTAGAACTGACGCCACTATTGGTGGAGCATTGGAAATTGACGACCTGTTCCGAGACGGCTACAAGGCTATTTTCATTGGAACTGGTGTATGGCGGCCTAAAAAGCTGGGTATTCAGGGAGAAAGCTTGGGAAATGTTCACTTTGGAATCGACTACTTGCTGAATCCCGCCAGCCACAAGTTGGGAAAGAGCCTTTCCATCTTGGGAATGGGCAACGTAGCCATGGACGTGGCCCGTACAGCCTTCCGTTACGGCGTGGAAAAGGTAACCCTCTATGCCCGATCAAAGCGAGTGGCTGCCAGCGACCACGAGGTGGAGTACGCAAAGCTTGACGGTGCAGAGTTTATGTACGGAATGCAGGTTGTTTCCATTACCGAAAAGGGGCCTGTATTCAAGGAAAGCATCTTTGATGAAAATGATAATGTAATCGGCTTGAAGGACGAGCTAGTACAGATGGAAAGCGATTCCACCATTATCGCCGTAAGTCAGCTGCCAAAGAACAAGCTGGCACAGACCACCGCAGGCTTGGTGGTAACAGAAAACGGCTTGCTGAAGGTAGACGAATTCTTCCAGTCCTCCAAGGAGGGAATCTTTGGAGCAGGAGACGTAGTTTTGGGAAGCAATACTGTTGTGCGGGCAGCTGCCACTGCAAAGAAGGCTGTGGAAGCCATGGACGCCTACCTTCAGGGTCGCCCCCTGAAGCCCACCGAAGAAGCTGCAAGTTAAAACAATGAAATAAAAAATTAATAATTACAGGCTGGATTGAAGAAAAACCTTCTTTGATTCAGCCTTTTTTATACCCTCCCCCAGAAACTCACGTATTTTTAACAAAAGAATCATGAAAATAAAAAAAAACTCCATTATGCTATAGATATGAATATCATTTCTTTTTTGTTTCAGCTTATTGGAAGCCTGGGATTCCTCCTGTACGGCATGAAGATGATGAGCGACGGAATCCAAAAATCTGCTGGTGAAGGTCTCCAACGGATTCTTGGACTGATGACAGGAAACAGGATTCTGGCTGTTTTAACAGGACTGTTTATCACCATGATTATCCAGTCCTCCAGCGCAACAACAGTCATGGTTGTATCTTTTGTAAACGCTGGTCTTTTAACCCTCAAGCAATCAGTGGGTGTTATCTTTGGTGCAAATATTGGAACCACCATCACCGCCTGGATTGTCTCCCTCTTTGGATTTAAGTTTGACATTTCTGCCTTTGCCATTCCTCTTTTTGGTATTGGCTTTTTGCTGGTGTCTGCAAAAAAACTGCGAAAGGAGTCCATTGGAGAAGCCCTCATGGGATTTGGCCTGTTGTTCTTGGGTCTGGACATGCTGTCCTCCATTATGCCAGAAATCAGTGCCGACAATGTGTCCTTCCTAGCAAACTTTACTGACAAGGGAGCCTTCAGCATCTTCTTAGGTGTTGTGGCAGGCTTGGTCATTACCATGATTATTCACTCCTCCAGTGCCGCCACCGCCATTATCCTAACCATGTCCTACAACGGCTTGTTGCCCTGGGAGTTTGCGGCTGCCATGGTGCTGGGAAGCAATATTGGAACCACCATCGATGCGGTGATAGCCTCCATCGGAACAAAGGTAAACGCTCGACGAGCAGCCTTGGTTCACGTGCTGTTCAATGTGTCGGGAACAGTTTTAGCAGTGATTTTCTTCCATCCCCTGCTTGCCTTAGTGGATCTGCTTGTGCCTGGTCCTGTGGATCAAAGCACCATCACCACTCACATTGCCATGCTCCATACGGTGTTTAATCTGATTAACACCATTATCTTCTTGCCCTTTGTAAACCAGATAGCCGCCTTGACAGAGCATTTGGTAAAGCCCAAGGAAGACGAAACTCCCGACCTGTATCACTTGGAAATGCCCCAGCCCGGAAAGACGGAGCATGCAGCCGGTGCCATCCTGCTGGTGGAAAAGGAAATTGCCGACATGACAGAGGTGGTTACCCGTATGTTCCAGCGAATCCGCAGCTCCTTTGCAGATAGAACTATGGCCAATTCCACAGAGTTCAAGACGGCACAAATCCGTGACGAGGACTACGCCGACCAAATGCACCACGAAATCTCCCAGTATCTGGTACACTGCATGGACCTGCCTTTGACAGATAACCAGCGGAACAATGTTTCCCAGATGCTGGAGGTGGTGGCCCAGCTGGAATCCATCACCGACGACTGCCACAGTGTCTCCCTCCTCCTGACTCGCAGTGTAGAAAAGAACATGACCTTTGCCCAAGAAGATCTGGAGCGATTGGATCCCTACGTGGAGTTGGTTAATCGATTTGTGCTTTTTATCCGGGACAATATCAACCGGCATTTAAGCGAGGATAAGCTGGGCCAGGCCAAAACCATCGAAGACCAAATCGACTTGTTCCGCAAGAACCTGAAGAAGGTTGCTCGCAAGCGGCTAGAAAGTGGTGCCGACGTAAAATCGGAGCTGCTGTACATTGACTTGGTGCGTCAGCTGGAAAAGATTGGAGACAGAGCCTTCAGTATTTCAGAGGCATTGTATTTAACAAAATAAAAAAAAGAAGGGATTGCAAGAAGCAAGCACTGAAGTGCACTTCTAGGCAATCCCGTTTCTTTTTGAACGGCTCGATTGTATATCCAGCCGTCAGTATAATTCTTGTTTAATCAGATTAAATTACTCACTCAGCAACAAATTGTAGGCATCAAGGGGAGTTTCAGCAGCCAGCAGGTTCTCACGGAGACTTACGCTTTTTAAGCGGGAGCTAAAGAAGGACAAGGTCTGCAAATAATAGGAATGCTGGTTGTAGGCTGCTGCAATCATAAACAGCAAGCGAACAGGAGTGTCGTCAATGGACTGGAAATCGATGATGTCATTGCGGCAAATTCCCACAGCCATCACCAAATCGGTAACGGAAGCCAAACGAACATGGGGAATAGCAATACCACGGCCAATAGCTGTGGACATCAATTCTTCTCGCTTGAGAATTTCAGCAGTAAGCTCCTGACTATTTTTGATTTGAGGAGCAGTTCCCAGTACATTGGAAAGAGCCACCAAGGCATCCTGCTTTGTGGAATGATTCAAAAAGATGATTCTGTCGGGAGAAAGAATGTTCCGCACCTGAACAATGCTGGAAGGTGTAGCAGGTCGAGCGCTGGAAGAAAGTCTGTCATTTACCCACTTCTCAATCTCACTTTTCTTAAACCGCCATACGGTACCAATCTTACCGGAAGGAATTTCACCCTTCTGAGCCCAATCGTATACTGTTCGCTCAGATACACGCAGGTAGTTTGCAACCTCATCTATGGTCAGAATATCGTCAATCACGTGGTTAACCTCTGTTTGTGGATTGTAATATCTATCAAATTTCACCTCTATTTTGCATTGTTTACCGTTTTATGTCAAGGCTTGCAAGAACTTGAAATAACTCGCAATACCGTATATACAGGGGTTTATTCTGGCAAACAATTCCCAATGGTCAATCCACAAACAGAAGATTTTTAATTAGAAGCCAGCTCGTGGAGGGAGTCGTAGGGATAGAGCTCTCCTAAGGTGGTCTTTACCATGTTTTCCCACTTAGGGCCAAACCACACAGGCGTTTCTCCCGGTGCAAATTCCGTCAGCACCTGACGACAGGCTCCACAGGGGCCCACGGGATAGTCGCTGGCAGGAGTTACAATCACCAGAGCCTCAAAGCTTCGGTATCCTGCTGACATAGCGGTAAAGATAGCGCTCCGTTCAGCACAGTTGGTGAGGCCAAAGGAGCGATTTTCAATATTGGATCCCTTTATGATTGAACCGTCATCCATCAGCAGGGCGGCTCCCACAGGAAAATGGGAATAGGGAGAATAAGAATTCTCGGCTGCATTGCAGGCTGCATCATAAAGCTCTTTGAATTTTTCTTCGGGAATAATCCGTGATTTCTGTTCCATGGGACACCTCTCTTTACAATTTCCTACTATTATTATACCATAACAAAATGAAAATCAAAGAAAATATTCATATTATCGTTTTTGCAAGTGTTGGCTTTTTAATACTTTACACCTTTTTAGCCCCTCGCAGTCTTAGTACAGAATTGCAGCTTACTCCCCAGTGGACCACCTCCATATTTCAAGAAAATCAAGGAACTGAAAATGTAGCCACAGCTCAAATTCCCTTTCAGCTGGGACAAAACATGGGATATTTTACTCAGGATGGACAAATAACCTTGATGGAAAGCTATCCCTTTCGTGCCACTATTTCACCAGAATACCGGGCAGCCTATGCTCCAGATTCCACGAGAATTCCTGTATATGAGGCTACTACTCCCGCTGACACAGCACAGCCAGATTTTTATCTGGAAGGAGCGGGCTTTCCCTTTTTTACAGAAGACCGAATGTATCTTTTTGCTCCGGGTGGCTATGGAGTTTCCCAATACAGTAAGGAAGAGGGCAAGCTGTGGCAATTTGAACACGCTGCTCCCATCGTGACCTTTTCCTCCTCCGCAGCAGGTGCTGCCATCGGTTATGCTGACGGAAAAGCTTTTATTTTTTCTAATACAGGAGAATTGGTACAAACCTTTGAGCCAGGAGGTAGCACCTATCCTATCATTTTGGGAACTGCTCTTTCCCCCTCTGGAACCCAGCTGGCCTGTGTTTCTGGCATTGACCAGCAGCGATTTGTCTTGACTCAACAGCGAAATGGAGTGAACAAGGTGGTATTCCACACTTATTTGGAGAAAAATCAGCGGGAACCAGTGCTGGTTCAATTTAGCCGGGATGAAAGCATGGTTTTTTATGCCAGTGGAACAGGAATCGGCATTGTGGACTGCAATCTCCTTGAAACAAAGGAGCTTCCCCTGAAGGGCAATATCCTTGCCATTGAAGAATGTCACGAAAACGGTTTGATTTGTGTCCTCACCAAGGATTCAGGCCGCTACAATATCTATTTAATAGAAACAAATGGCACCCTTATTGGTTCCTTTGGCTTTAAGGCAGCAGCGGCCTTCATCAATGTTACTGATGGAGACCTGTACGTAGGCCGTGACACAAAAATTTCCAAGATTGACTTAACAAGACAATAAAGAAAACTATTGAAAAAGGAGGAAAGGATGAAGAAAAACATATTCAGATTCTGTGTAATTGGAGCGATGACATTGGCAACAGCATCTCTTGCCGCCTTTGACTGGCCCCAAGAGGGAGTGACAGAAAACTCTTTTTCTACACAATTTGGTCAGTTGCGGGGTGGAAGCTACAGCAACGCACTGATTTTTGCTGAGCCTGCCGAGGTTTCTGCCATAGAAGCAGGTACTGTCACTGCAATTTTAGGCGGCAACTCCAATGAAATGGGCTGGTTCCAATCGCCCCTCGGCAATGCAGTAATCCTTTCCCATGATGACAGCATCCTTAGCGTTTACGGCAATCTTTCCCAGGTTTCCACCAGCACCGATACCACAAAGGTAAACCAAGGAACAAAGCTGGGAACCAGTGGTTATTCTGGCTGGCAGATTGGACAAAACAGCTTGGAGCTACAGGTTATCGATACAGAGCAGGAAGCTGCCATAAATCCACGTATTATTATGCCTCGATTTCAGGAGGAGCCAGCCCTGTCATTGTATGGTATTACTGCCGTTGGAAGAAATGGGGAATCCTTTGAGCTTCGTGGAAGAAAGAGTGTTGCAGCAGGAACCTACAAGCTGTACCGTGGCCGAGACCAAGGATTTTTTCCCTACAGCTCTCGTGTTGTGGTAAATGGAGCTGAGGTAGAAACCATCACCTTCAACAATCTTACCCGCTCTGGACGCTGGCTCACCGTTATTGGACGAAAGCCCTACAACGCCCAAGAAACCTATCCCACTACTGAAAAGCAATTTTTAACAGAAGTTACCCTCACTCAGGGTAAAAACACTATTTCCATTACCGTTACAGACATAAACGGAAAGGAATATAGCCTTACCTATATTCTGGAAGTGTGGTAATCCCACCAATAAAAAAGCTCCCTCCAAGACAGCGACAAAAAAGCCTGTTCATAAAGCTTTATAAACAGCTCTTTTGTCACACAGTAGCTTGGAGAGAGCCTTTCAGCTCCAGCAATTACCGCTGATTAGTCTTCGCCATAAAGATGCTCAAACTCGTGCATCTTTTCCATGGCCTTTTCCTTACACATACCACAGCCAGTACCGATTTTGGTGCGAGCTTGAAGCTGCTCCCAAGTGCGGTCTCCAGCCTTGTAGGCTTCTTCCAGGTCACGGTCGGTAACGTTGAGACAGGTACAAATAACCTCAACTTCCTCCTGGCCTGCAAAAACAGGGCGTCCCTGCTTGGTCAGGTAGTCATCAATAGCGGCACGAAGGGCCTTGTCTCCCAGTACGGAACAGTGAATTTTATTGTCGGGAAGTCCACCAAGGCGAGCAACAATGTCTGCAGGCTTGAGCTTGTAGGCTTCCTCGATTTTCATGCCCTTGCAGGCCTCGGAAAGGATGGAGGTAGAGGCAATGGCACTGGCACAACCATAGGTCTTCCAGCGAACATCCTCAATCACATCGTCCTTAATCCGCAATAAAATCAACATCTGGTCACCACACTTGATGTTACCAACAATTCCACGAGCATCACAGGGCCACTGAGCTTCATCCTCCATGAGAACATTCTTAGGATTCATGAAGTGCTCTTTTACAATATCTGAATACAACCAATCTTGCATCGTTCTATCTCCTTTGTTCGTTATTCTGTATATGATACGGTGGACATTTTCCGAAGCCGCTCAATGACGGGAGGGAAATTCTCCAACACGAAATTTACTTCTTCTGGGGTATTGTACTTTCCAAAGCTGAAGCGGATGGAACCGTGAGCCAACTCAGGGCCAAGGCCAGTGGCCATCAACACGTGGGAGGGATCCAGGCTGGCAGAGGCACAGGCAGAACCAGTGGAAGCGGCTACACCCAGCAGATCCAAGTACAGGAGGATTGCCTCACCCTCGGCACCGGGGAAGGACACGTTCAAGGTATTAGGAAGAACCTTTGTTTCGTGGCCGTTAATGCGGATTCCAGGAATGGCTTTCAAAAGACCATCCTTCAGCTGCTGGCGAAGCTTACCTGTGTGGCTTGCATATTCAGCTAATTCCTTGCCAGCTAATTCAGCGGCATAACCAAAGGCTGCAATGGCAGGGCCGTTGTAGGTACCAGCTCTCAGCCCATGCTCCTGATGGCCACCACGAATCAATGGCTCAATGGGAGTCCGCTCCTTGATGTACAGAGCACCCACACCCTTGGGGCCGTAAATCTTGTGGGCAGACAGGGTGGCATAATCCACATCCCAATCCTTAAAATCTACAGGAATTTTTCCAACAGCCTGCACAGCATCAGTGTGGAACAGGGCACCTACTTCATGAGCCATGGAGCACAGAGTCTTAATGTCCTGCAGGGTTCCAATTTCATTGTTGGCAGCCATAATGGAAACCAGCAGGGGCTTCTTTTCCAGAGCCTTCTTGTAGCTTTCCATATCTACAATACCAGCATCGTCAACAGGCAGATAGATTACCTCAAAGCCAAACTGACTTTCCAAGCGGCGGCTCGATTCCAGCACACAGGGATGCTCAATGGCAGAGGTAACAATCACCTTGTTGTTCCGCTTCTTGGACAACTCCACCATGGTATTGAACACGGTGTTGTTGGACTCGGAGCCACCAGAGGTAAACACCAGCTCACTAGCCTTTACGTTTACCAAGGCTCCAATCTGCTGACGGGCCTTTTCTATGGCAGCGGCTACCTCTCGTCCTTCTTGGTGAAGGCTAGAACCATTGGCATATTCAGCCAATTCCTTGACATAAAAATCATAGACCTCTTTGGAAAGAGGGGTGGTAGCATTATAATCAAAATAAATACGATTCATCTCATTTCTCGGGAAATAATCCCGCCTCCAAATATAATTCCATCTAAATATACTACAGCAGACTGGCCTGGGGCAACTGCCCGCTGTGGTTCATCAAAAACAATCTTGTAGGAACCGTCTCCAACAGGAATAATGGTGCTAGAGGCGGCGGGAGAGGCAAGACGAATCTTTACCTGACCCTTAAAGCTCGACTGGGGAGCATACCCACCAGCCCACACCCAATTTTCGGCCACCAGACCTGAACACAACAGGTCTTGGTCATCGCAGAGCACCACCTGATTCTTTTGGGAATCGATGGAGTGGACATACAGGGGACGATTGGAGCTTACCCCCAATCCCCGCCGCTGACCGATGGTATAATGGTGGATGCCACGGTGGACACCCAATTTCTTTCCCGCTAAATCCACAATATCTCCCGGCTGGGAAATCTGGTCGGAAAAGATTATATCCAGATAGGTATCGGGAATAAAATCCTGACTTTCACTGCGAGAAGCGGCGGCCAAGCCACGTTCTTGGGCCATGGCGTACACCTCCTGCTTTGTGTAAGCAGACAGGGGGAACCGCACCTTTTCCAGGGTGGCCGAAGGAACTCGACACAGGAAATAGGTTTGATCCTTTCGTTTGTCGGTGGCAGCAGAAATCATCACAGGCCGCACCACATCCTGACCTGACACTACATCTCCGTAAATAAGCCGCAAATCCTCTGTGGGGCGAACCAAGGTGGCGTAGTGTCCGGTACAAAAGTAGTCAAAGTCAATTCCCTTTGCTCGAACTCCATCCAGCAGGGCCCCAAACTTTACGTTGGGATTGCAGTTAACGCAGGGATTGGGAGTGCGGCCACTTCTGTATTCCGCCTTAAAATAATCAAGCACATGGTGATGATAGGCTTCCCGTACATCAATCACGTGATGTTCAATGCCCTGCTGCTGACAAAAAGCCTGACATTGGGCAATATCTATGGCTTCATCGGGGCCATAGCAGGAGCCCCGCACTCCTTCAGCAGAAGGTGGCAACGGCAGGTCATTAGCCCAGCTGGACATGGTAACCCCTACAACGGTACAGCCATGCTCCTTTAACAACAAGGCCACCAAGGTAGAGTCAACACCGCCAGACATTCCTACTGCAACCAGAGAACCTGGCTCAGGCATAGAAAGTTTTTCCCAATCCATGGTATAAAATATAACTGTTTTAGAGATAAAATGGAAGGGGTAAAACACACTTTTCCCATAGTTTTAGTATGAAATTATCACTTATTGACAAAATAATACCTTTCACCTAGAGTGAAACAAAATCCCTTGGGGGCATTCATGCAACAGCTGGAAAAGCAGGTTATTTTCACCAACGCAAAATGTATAGGGTGCAATCGATGTATTGCGTCCTGTCCTGTTCCAGGAGCCAATATTGCGGCTCATCAAAACGGAAAACGATATGTATTGGTGGACAACACTCGCTGTATTCACTGTGGTCATTGTCTTGAAGGCTGTCCCCAGTCAGCACGAGAATATGTGGATGACACCAAGCGTTTCTTTGCAGATTTGCAGGAAGGACACGCTATTTCTGCCATTGTGTCTCCCGTGCTGTGGCTTCAGTATCCAGAAAAGGTGTCACAGATTCTGGGCTATCTGCAATCCTTGGGAGTGAAAAAGTTTTTTGATGCAGCCGCTGGTTCAGACATTGTAACCTGGGCTCACGCTAATTATTTGCAGCAGCATTCAGGTTCCATTATTTCTTCTACCTGTAGTGCCTTGGTGAATTACGTAGAAAAGGTGCAGCCTGAGCTAATTCCCAATCTGGTTCCCATTCACACGCCCTCTGTTTGCTTGGCAATCTATCTGAAAAAATACCGAAATATACAAGACCGCTTGGTATATCTCAGTCCTTGTATTGCAGATTATGATCAGATTACCTCTCCTGAAACTCAGGATGCCATCTCCTACCACGTCACCATTAAAGAATTGATGAAGGTTATTGGAGACCAGGACATTTCATCCTATTCGGGAAAGCTGAATCTTTTAGCCATTGGTCCCCGAGGGCGACTGTATTTCCCCGGTGGATTGAAGGAAAATCTGGATCATTTTCTGGGAACAAAGGATATGCGACTCCAGGTTACTGGCATTAATTCTCTGGGAGATGGAGAAGGTTCCTTTATCCAGCTTTTTCAGGAAAATCAAGATGGCGTTTTCGTTGATTTTCTTGATTGCAAACACGGCTGTCTTTTGGGTACTGGCACCAATTCTCAGGAGCGCCACATTAAGGACATTCTCAGGGAATACAAGCTACAAGCTCGAATGGCCCCCAGCATGAGCCGTGAGGATAATCCCTATAACGGAAACCTTCCAGAAAAAAGACGACTGCAGCTTTTGCAAAAAAGATTTTCTAGCCTTTCTCCTGAGGATTTTCAGCGGCGGTTCAATTCTCTGCGAATTCCAGAAAAGCAGATTACCAGCGAGGAAGTTGAAGAGGTTTTCCACAAGCTGTACAAAACCACAGAAAAGAGCCGCAACATAAATTGTCAGGATTGCGGTTACAAAACCTGTACCCACATGGCAGAGGCAGTGGCACGAGGCTACAGCACCATTCATAGCTGTACCCAATACCAGCAGGACATGATGATAAAGATGGCCACCACCGACATCATCTCTGGCCTTCCCAACAAGGCTATGCTGTTTAAGGCAGGAGAACAATTATTCCAAAGCAAAGCCTTTGCCAAGTACGTGTACGTGCTGCTGGACATCAATCATTTTGGTTCCTTTAACAATAGATTTGGTTACGAAGGAGCCAACAGGATTTTGATGGACTTTAGCCAAGCTGCTCGTCGTTATTTGGAGCCAGAGGAAAAGCTGTTCCACATAGAAGCAGACAAATTTGTGGCTATCTTGAACAAGCCCCATCTCAAATACTACACATTCTTAATCAACAACCTGATGCTCACTACCTTGACGGAGGACACAAAGTTCCCCCTCAAGCTGACGGTTCGAAGCAGAGCCTATGATCCAGACGGAACGGAGGAAAGCTTTTCAGAGATTGCAAAGCATCTTTTGTCCACTAGCTCCATCAAAAACACTGGTTTTAGCAATGAAACAGTGATTTACAACAAGTCCAACATAGATTCAGCTTTTTCCCAAGTCATGTACATTCAGCACATTCCCCAAGCCCTGGCCAACAAGGAATTTGAGATTGTTTACCAGCCTAAGGTGGGGGTTCACGACCACAAGCTTAAGGGAGCAGAGGCACTGGTGCGTTGGCGGAAGGACGACAAGTTCATTCCTCCCAGCATCTTTATTCCCATTTGCGAGTCGGCGGGATTGATTCAGCAGCTGGACTTTTATATTTTGAATCAGGTATGCAACACCATGGACAGCTGGATTCAGCAGGGCTTGGAGCCGGTAAAGGTTTCCGTAAACTTTTCCATGCAAAACTTTACCATGCCTGACATTGGTAAGCGAATCTGCAATATCGTGGACAACTGGCAGCTTCCCCACAACCTTATCGAGATTGAGTTTACTGAAACAGCCTACAACGAGGATGAAAAGATGCTGTCTAAGGCTATTCGAGTGCTGAACGACAAGGGATTTTCTGCCTCCATTGACGACTTTGGAAGTGGCTATTCCTCCTTGAGTCTCTTGGAAAACTTGAAATTCGACGTGCTCAAATTAGACAAATCCCTCATTGACACCATCCTACAAAATCCCCAGTCAAAGATTGTAGTGACAAACATTGTGCGTATGGCCAAAGAATTGAACATGGAGATTGTAGCAGAAGGCGTGGAAACACGGGAAACACTTCAGGTGCTGAAGGAGCTTGACTGCGACTTGATTCAGGGCTACTACTTTGACAAGCCGCTGTTCCAAGAGGAATTTGAACAACGGCTAAAAAACAAGCATTATCCCCTTTAAAAAAAATGCACCCTTAGGTTGAACCAGTAGTTCAATCTGGGGTGCTTCTAGCTTCATTGTAAAACGATTCGTTTATCCTAAAAGAGCTAATTCTTCGGCAGTGAGTTCACGATAGGCACCGCTCTCCAAGCTGGAATCCAGCACCAGCTCTCCCATGGCAACCCGCTTTAAAGCTACTACCTGGTTTCCTACCGCTGCCATCATCCGTTTTACCTGATGATAGCGGCCTTCCGTAATGGTAAGGTAGCACTGGTTTTCTGAAATCCATTCCAAGGTGGCACTTTGACAAAGATATTCTCCATCGTCACCTTCTGGGGCAATGGTAATTCCATCCAAAAACTGAGCCACAAGCTCTGGCTGACGTTCTGCAGCAACTGCATCTCGTAGCGTTACCAGATATTTTTTGCTGATGTGGGACTTGGGCGAGGTAAGGCGGTGGGTCATGGTACCGTCGGTGGTAAAAATCAACAATCCTTCGGTATCAATGTCCAGCCGTCCCACCAAATGAAGACTTCCTCCCAAAAACTGGTGGCGAAGCCCCTCATCCAGCAGGTCGTACACTGTGGAATGGAGGCCATCCTTGGCTGAACACACCACCCCACCGCACTTGTTCATCATCAGATGGAGGTGACGGCGGAGCTCCAGCACCTGACCTGCCACTTCAAGAGTGTCGCAGTCCAGATTTACATGCTGGTCGGGACTATGACAGACTTGGCCGTTCAGCAGCACTCCTTCACGACGCACCAATTTTTGGGCATCCTTTCGGGAACCAAAGCCATGCTTGGCCAAAACCTTGTCTAGACGTTCTCCTGCCATCACGGCCTCCTATTTTCGATCTTCCATGGGAATAAAGGTACGCTGATTCAGTACGTTCTTGTAGGCAGGACGATAAATACGGCCACCTGCAATAATCTCTTCAATACGGTGAGCAGCCCAACCAGCAATACGAGACATGGCGAAAATAGGTGTGAACAATTCACGAGGAATGTTCAGCATGGTGTATACAAAGCCAGAGTAGAAGTCCACGTTGGTACAAATCTGCTTGTCGCTGGATTTTTCCTCAGCAAAGACCTCTGGAGCAAGCCGTTCGATGGAACGATACAGGCCGTATTCTTCCATCATGTTCTTTTCCTTAGCCAATTCCGCAGCCTTGTCTCGCAGCAAAATTGCACGAGGATCGGAAACGGTATAAACGGCGTGTCCCTGTCCGTAGATAAGACCTGTTCGGTCAAAGGCTTCCTTACGAACAATCTTTCGGAGGTATTCCTTGATTTCCGTTTCGTTGGACCAGTCCTTTACGTTGGCCTTAATGTCGTCCATCATTTCCATTACCATCATGTTGGCACCACCGTGGCGACGACCCTTGAGGGAACCAACAGCTGCAGCAACAGCAGAATAGGTGTCCGTGTCGGCAGAGGATACAACGTGAATTGCAAAGGAGGAGTTGTTTCCTCCACCATGCTCAGCATGAAGCACCAAAGCCAAGTCCAGGATTTCTGCCTCTAGCTTGGTGTAGCTTTTGTCGGAACGGATAAGACGCAGGAAATTCTCTGCGGTGGACAATTCTGGCAGTGGATTATGAATGTACATGCTCTTTCTGTCACAATACCGTCGCTTGGCCTGATAGGCATAAGCAGCGTAGGTGGAGAATTTTGCCACCAAGTCAATGCACTGTCCCAGAACATTGGGAATGGCTGAATCATCAGGATTGGCATCGTAGGAATAGCTTGCAAGCACACAACGAGCCAGCTTATTCATGATGTCTGGGGAAGGAGCCTTCATAATCATGTCTTCCGTAAAATTATCTGGCAAGGCACGATGAGCACCTAAGTAGGAGCGGAATTCTTCCAGCTTGCTCTTTGAAGGAAGGTCTCCAAAAAGCAAAAGATAGGCAGTTTGCTCAAAACCGAATTCATCTCGAGACACTGTATCCCGTACCAAGTCTTCTACATCGTATCCACGATAAATCAGCTTGCCGGGAACAGCCACCTTTTTGCCATCAATTACATCGTAGCCGATAACATCACCAATTTGAGTCAAACCCACCAAAACACCACGGCCGTCAGAATATCGTAAGCCACGCTTTACATCGAACTTCTGGTACAAATCCGGATCAATGGGGTCGTTCAATTCCACCAACAAAGACAGCTTTTGAACAATGAGATTCTCAAAACAATCAGCCAAAATCTTCTCCTCTCACAGTGCCTGCCTTAAACGAGACACCGACTATATTCTTACAGTATACCTAAAATTACAGAAGGGAGCAAGGCGGGGGAAAATTCAGCTTTTTTCAGCAAAAATCATCTTGGAGCACTTTTTTTTCTTTACAAAAATTTATATACTCAGCCTTTGTGAGGAGAAAAATCTATGCAAATATCAAAATTTTCTGACTATGCCTTTAGAGCGTTAATATACCTTGCCCACAATACAGATAAATTATGTACTGTGGAGGAATTGGCTGAAAAGCTGGAAACCTCTCCCCACCACATGAAAAAGGTTGTGCACAAGCTGGCTTCCACAGAGTACGTTATTTCTCTCAAGGGAAGGACTGGAGGATTGCGGCTGGGCCTGCCACCAGAAGAAATCAATCTGGGGGAGGTGCTTACCTTTACCGAAGAAAACCTCAATCTTTTTGAATGCTTTTCGAGCAAAAATTGTCCGCTACTTTCTGGAGGCTGCAAGCTAAAGGGCATTAGTCATGTTGCCTTGTCAAAATTCATTGAAGAATTTTCAGCCTATACCTTGGCAGATATTTTGGTAACTTGATATACTAACCACCATGATACAGTTAGTAGCCTTTTTAGGAAATTACGGAAAAAAATACGAAGGAAACAGACACAACGTAGCTTGGCTCTTTGCCGATAGCCTTTCCTTTGCGGATACCTTACACTGGCAGAAGAAATTTCAGGGCCAGTATGCCAGTAGCGATAGTTTTGGCAACCATCGAGTCTATTTTTTAAAGCCTGAAACCTACATGAATCTTTCTGGAGAAAGCATTGGTCAGCTGGCACGTTTTTACAAGATTAAGCCAGAGGAAATACTTGTGGTTCACGATGAGCTGGAATTGCCCCCAGGTACCATCAGCTTGAAAAATGGCGGCGGACTGGGTGGCCACAACGGACTTCGCTCCACCAAGGCGGTGCTGGGTACGGCGGACTTTTGGCGGCTGAGATTCGGCATTGGACGACCAGAGCACAAGGATGTAGCTGGCTTTGTGCTTTCAGACTTTACCAACGACGAAAAAATCATTCTTTCCCAGATTTTTCCCGCCGCCGGCACACTTTTAGAAGAAATCCTTTCTGGCAATGCCCCCAGTGACCCAGGAAAGCTTTTGCCAGAATGGAACAAGAAAAAGCTTTTGCCCGCAACGTAGTTGCCACAATTTAGTTGCCACAACGACGTTAACGAGCACAATCCCGTTGCTTCAGCAGGGCTCAAGCAGCGGGATAAAATTTAATCCTTCAAACCAGTAGAAATGGACACTCGTTTTCGGCCTTCCATTTCGTCCAGCTCAATCATCTGGTTCATCAAGGAGTCGGGATCGTCAAACCGCTTCTCACGCCGCTTGTTCAAGATGGAGTACAGCACTGGTGACACGAACAAGGTCATGAAGGAGCCTGAAATAAGACCACCAACTAGGGTGAGACACATGGGCTGCATGGATTCAGCTCCCTCTCCTGGGAAGAAGGCCATGGGCACCATTCCCAGTACTGTGGTGAGGGTGGTCATGAGGATGGGGCGCAGGCGATTGCGTCCTGCAAGGAGACAGGCTTCCCGCACGGGGGTCTTTTCTCGCACCAGCTGGTTGGTAAAGTCCACCAACACGATACCATTATTTACAACGATTCCCACCAAGGCTACAATTCCCACATAGGCATAGAGGCTCAAGGTTTGGCCAGTGATTTTGTAGATGGCCACTACACCAATCAGCAGCAGCGGAATGGAGAAGAACACAATGAGAGGATCCATCATGGATTCAAACTGGGCAGCCATAACTACGAATACCAAGAAGATAGCCAAACCGATAACCACCTTGAAGATGCTTCCAAAGCTTTCAATGTCACGAGCCTCGCCAGCAAATTCTAGCTCCACAGAATCAGGCAATACGATGTTTTGGCGAATCAGCTGCTCCACTAGCTGCTGAACCTCCGTAGCAACAGCGCCTTCCACCAAGCTGGCGGTAACGTGATTTACTCGCTCTCCGTTTTCTTCTCGAATGCTACGGGGAGAACGACCTTCCTGGAAGGTAATAAAGTTATCCAGTGTCATTAAGCCTGCAGAAGAGGATACAGTTAGAGCTCCCAAATCAGAGGGACTTTGGATATCAGATTCCTGCAGCTGAACCACAATGTTCATTTCCTGCCCTTCTCCGTGGAAGACGGTGGCAGTGGAGCCAGTAATGGCAGTTTGCAGCACCTGAGTAATAGAGCTAACGCTCACACCAGCTTGGGCTGCAGCAGCGGTATCGATAGAAATCTGGAAGCGAGGAGAACCATCCTCCATATCCGTGGATACGTCCTTTACCAAGGGCATATTTTCCTTCAGCAGGGCAACAATTTCGTCCATAACCGACTGGGCGGCGATGGTGTTGGTGGAAAGAATCTTTACGTCAATTCCACTGGAGCTACCACCAAAGCCACGTCCACCCCCAAGGCTAATGGTAACGTCACTCCACTGGTTCAAGTAGGGAGTCAATACTGACTTTACCTCTGCTGCAGACATGGTTTGTTTTTCCAAGTCAGGCAGGTTGATTCTGAGGGAGCCAGAGTTGGAGCTTCCCGTGTTCAGGATAAGCGTTTCGTAGGCACCATCTAGCTTTTCAATTACAATGTCCTGAAACTCAAACAGATATTTTCGCACCACCTGATTATTTGTACCAATGGGCATGGAAAGACTTACGTTCACCATGTCGTCGGCACTGGAGGTGGGAGCGAGGTTCATTCCCATGGAGGAAAACTGAAGCACGCTTACTGCCAGCATCACCAGCACCAGTGCCATCACGATAAACTTGTTGTTGAGACAGAAATCCAGCATACCAGCATAGCCGTCCTCCAGCTTTTTCTGCACAAGCTCAAAGCCATCGTCTATCTTTTTCAGCAGGGGATTTTTCAAGGGCTTTTGTGTTCTGGTATCCAGCTTCAGGATGCTTCCGCAAAGGGCGGGCACCAAGGTCACTGCCACCACAAAGGATGCCACCAAGGAAACACAAACGGTAATAATCATGTCACGGAACATCTGGCCAAACATTTCCAGCTTGGCTTCGTAAATCAGCATGGGAACGAATACACAGAGGGTGGTGGCGGTGGAGGCAAAGATGGCGGTCATCATGTTGCGGCTTCCCAAAATAGCTGCAATGGCAGATTTCTGGCCATTCTGACGACGAAGCTGAATGTTCTCCAAAATAACGATGGAGGAGTCCACTGTCATTCCCAAGCCCAAAATCAAGCCAGACATGGTCATGAGGTTTACCGTCAAATCCAAGAAGGCCATAACCATCAAGGTGAGCATAAAGGAAATGGGAATGGAAAGCCCGATGATGAAGGAGCTTTTGAGACTCCGCAAAAATACAAAGATAATCAGCATGGCCAAAATGGCCCCTTCAATGGCGGAGCTGTATACCTGGTTCAAGGTGGCGTCAATGAGGGTGGTGTCGTCACTGAGGACGCTGACGGAAACACCCTTGGGAAGCTGCTGGTTGATGGTGTCCAGCATGGCGTGGATTCCCTTGGAAATAGTGGCAGCGTTGGTACCAGATTCGTTGGACACGTTGATGTAAAGTCCTGGGCCACCGTTGATGTAAACGCTGCGCTCCGTGGTGTCCTCGTAGATGTTGGCCACATCGTCAAGGCGAATGGCAGCACCATCCTTGGTGGTAACCACCGTGTTGCGAATATCCTCCAAGGAGGTAAAATATTCGCTAGTAACGATTTCAAAATCCTTGTTGTTGTGGGTAATGGTTCCAGAGGACACCTGCATATTTCTGGAGGACAGGGCGGAACGAATGGTTTGTGCAGTGAGGCCAAAGGCTTCCAAACGATTTCGGGATAAATCCACCACAATGCGGCGGGTTGTTCCACCGCTTACCTCCGTAGTGGCAACGCCATCCACACGCTCCAGCAAGGGCTGGACAATGGTTTCCGCCAAGGTCTTTAGCTCATCTACTGGCAAATCACCTTCCATAGCCAGCTGCATGATGGCAGCAGAATCCATGTTGAACTGGAAGATAGAAGGAGTGCCACAACCGTCGGGCAGCTGGTTGGAAACATTGGAAAGAGCCGCTGTTACCTCATCCTTTGCCTTATTTAAGTCGGTGTCGTAGCCGAATTCCAGCTGAATCTGGCTGCGTCCGTTGCGGGAGGTGGAGGTAATGGACTTAAGGCCTGAAATTCTATTAAGCCGAGCCACCAACACGTCGGTAACATTGGCATCGATTTCCTCTGGCCCCACGTTAGAATAGGAGGTGCTAATGGAAATCATGGGCATTTCTGTGGAAGGATACAGGGCAATTCCCAGCTGGGGAATGTACACCAGAGCCAACACACAGGCCAGCACATAGAGCATGGTGATGGTAACAGGACGACGGACTGAAAGTTCTGATATGTTCATGCTTATCTTCCTGCAATGCGAACTGGCAAGCCCTCAGTAACGGAGCCAGCAGTAATCACCAGATCTCCAGAGTCAAGGCCAGCTGTAATCTGAATGTCAGTATCGTTGGATAAGCCTGTTTTTACCAGCTTTCGCAGGGCCTTATTGTCAGCAGTAATCACAAAGACAGCAGGCTCGTCGTTAAAGCTTCTGATGGCTTCTTGGGGCACCACAAAGGTGTCTGTTTCCTCCTGTACCACCAAGCGAACCTGAGCGAACATACCAGGACGAATAGCCTTGTGATACTGCTCCAGGGACAACACCACATCTTGGGTTCTGTTGGAGGTATTAACTACAGGACTTACTGAAGTAACCTTGGCTAAAAGCACCTGATCTGGGGCAGAAACAAGGGAAACATAGGCTGGAAGTCCCTGCTTGAGATAGGCACTGTATTTTTCAGAAACCTTTACCTTAATTTCCAAGTCCTCCAAGGAACCAATAACAGCTAGGGCATTACCAGTGTTTACCGTATCCCCCACGTTAAAGGGCAGCTGAATGACAGTACCAGACACAGTGGCGGTAACAGGGCTTACGGCATAGGCAGAACCAGGACGAGAGGGATCCACGTAGGCAATCACCTCACCCTTTTTTACAGAATCCCCCACCTGCTTCAAAAGACGGCTTACCTTTCCAGAGGTGTCAGGATAAATGCTGGTTTGTGTTTTGGAGGCCACATCCCCGTTCAGCAGCACGGTCTTTTGGATGGTTTCCTTTTCCATGGTTTTTGCAGAAACCGTAACTGCTACAGGCTGGGCTGCTGAAGCTCCACCACGAGGCATTCCACCTCCAGCCATAGGAGGCATTCCTCCCATTCCACCCATGGGCCCCATGGCTCCTGGACGCTTTCCCACCATGGTGAAAATTCCCACAGCCACAAAAACGCCGATGAGTGCTATAACAATAATTTTTCCAATCAAATCGCTTTTCTTTGTCTTACTCATTTTCTTCTCCTAGATTCCAAACAATTCGTATACTTCCTGCACCTGCAAGCCCAGGGCAATGGCCAGCTGCTCTACACCCACCAAATATTGGGATTGGGAGGTACTTCCCGACAGCTGGGCAGACACCATTTGCTGACGACTATTTTCCATATCAGTTTGACTGACCAAACCAGCTCGATACCCTTCCTGGGAAAGCTGATAGGAGCGCTCTGCAATGGTTTCGTTCAATCTGGCAACCTCCACGGAATGCCACAAAAGCTTCACATTGTTTGCCTTGTTAATAATATCCTGACGAGCCTGCGCCAGGGTGGTTTCCAAATTGATTCGGGCAGTTTCCACTGAATCCTTGGATTTTTCTACCGTAAGACTCTTGGAGGAGCCTGGAATGTAGCCGTCTACAGGAATAGAAACCCCCACAGAAAAAGAGCCTGAAACAGATGGAGTTCCGCTCATACTATTGCCAGTAGGTGACAGGCGGATATTTTCTGATAAGCTGATGGAAGGAGCCTTAGCAGAAAGCACTTGGGCTGTCTTGGAAAGCTCTGCCTCCTGCACGCTCTGTCGCTTTTGGATAACATCAAGTCGCTGCTCAAGGTAGGAATCCACCAAAACCTGAGCTTCTGGCAGCTGCAACTGCTGCAAAGAAAAATCTCCTTGAGGAATATATTTTTCCTGGCTTCCAATCAGCAGCTGGAAGGCGGCCAAATCAGATTCGTACTGAGAGCGGGCCTTATCCAGCTGGGGCTCTGCAGAAAGGGCTGCATACTGGGCACGGAGCATATCCAGCTCCGAGGCAAGTCCCCGATTGTAGTTTTGGAGGGCCTGCTGATACTGCTGGCGGGTTAAAGCCACATTGTCTTCTAGTACCGTCAGATTTTTGGTGGAGGTTAAAAGGTTATAGAAGGAGCTGGCTACAGAAGACAGGATAGTTTGACGCTGACTTTCGTAATTTATCTGGGCAAGCTCATAGCGGAGGCTTGCCAGCTTCATCTGTACCGGGATTCCTGCCGTTAACGAAAGATTCAAGCCACCAGAAGCACCCCAGCTCCAGGCGGAATTTCCGCTGGAGTTCCCGCCTGCTCCACCGCTGCCGGGACCAGAGCTTTTGGGCGTATAGATAGTGTGACTGTTGGAAAGGCTTCCACTAAGGCTTATGCCTGGCAAAAAGGAATTCCAACGAGACTGCGATTCTCGCCTGCTGGCTTCCAAGGACAACTGCTGGGAGCGAAGGGTGGCGTTTCCCTCCAAAGCTAGCTTTTGAGCTTCTTCCAAAGTGATGTACAATGAGTGGTTTTCTGTTTTCTTTTCGGCTTCTCCTGTATTCTTGGGTAAGGCAACTGATTCCACCTGAGCCCACAGCATGCTGCTAGAAAGGAATACAACCGCCAACAAACAGGCGCTAGACCGTACAAAGCGTAAAACTAATAGCATATTTTTCCTCATCAACGAAAAATTATAACAAATCCTCTTAAATAAAACTTAAAACCAGCAGGATAATTACAATAATATTTTGTTAGATTTTCTAAAACCATCTTAACAAAATTTCTTGTCAATGTCATAGTATAAAATGATGAAAAAAAGCTAATAACGAAAAGTTATGGAGAATAGCAAGAAAAGGAGAACGGCATGGGAAACAAAATACTTTTAATAGAAGATACAACAGAACTGGCAGCCCTCATTACCTTGTACTTGAATAAGGAAGGTATGGAAATTCGCCCAGTGGAAAGCGGAGAAGAAGCCCTAGCCACCTTGGAAAATTTTCAGCCCG
The DNA here is from genome assembly GCA_017549025.1 of Treponema sp. GTDB lineage: Bacteria > Spirochaetota > Spirochaetia > Treponematales > Treponemataceae > Treponema_F. The sequence goes on along the minus strand of JAFYWB010000026.1, from coordinate 28,318 downwards.
ACTTGGTGCTTCTGGACTTGAACCTGCCAGGCATGGGAGGCTTTGAGTTTCTTCAGATTTTCCGAAAAACAAGCCAGGTGCCAGTGCTGATTATTTCTGCCAGAGATAGCGAGGAGGACATTATCCAAGGGCTGGGAGAAGGAGCCGATGAATACATTACCAAGCCCTTTTCCCCCAAGGTTCTGGTGGCCAGAGTTCAAGCCATGCTCCGAAGAACTGCTACAGCCGCAGGAGAAGCCCCAGCTCAGGAGCAGTCCGTGCAATTCGGCCCCTATACCTTGTATTTTGACCGCTACCTGCTTACCTGCAACGGGGAGCGAATTCCCCTTTCCTCCAAGGAATTTGCCATTCTTGCCCATTTGGTAAAAAATCCCGGCATTCCCCTTACCGCCCAAGCCATTTATCATGACGTGTGGGGACGAGCCTACGGCGACATTTCTGCAGTGGCCGTGTATGTCCAGCGATTACGAAAAAAAATTGAGGAGGACCCCTCCAAGCCAAAATACATCGAAAACATTCACGGCTTGGGCTACCAATTCAACGGATTGGAGCGAGGTGTTCGGTGAAAATCAGAACCCAGTTCATCCTCTTGCTGATAGCACTTTTTATGGTGCCCGTGTTCATGCTGGGAGCATTGGTGCTTTCTAGCTGGTTCCGCTCCCCCTCCCACATTTTTATTCCTTCTTGGGAAAGCATTTCCCAACGGGAAGGCGTTGACTCCAACAAGGAGGAATGGAACCAAATCCGTGACTTTCTGGCCCAGCTGCCCCAGTCGGTGGATGCAGCCGTGCTTTCATCCCAGGGGGAGGTGTTGCTTTCTTCAATTCCTGGCATTGAGGTGCGGGAGCGACTGACGGAAACCCAGCTGATGGAGGTTTTTTCCACCAATACCGAGGACTACCTGTACCAGATAGACCGACAATTCCAAACGGGAGAAGAGGATGGCGTCAGCTCCGATTTGATGCTCATTACCCGACTGCTCCGTGAAGACCAATACAAATGGGATGTGGTGGTGGACCAGCTCAAGGCCATCATCAATGTGTTCAGTATCCTGCTGTTTCTATGTATCAGCGGCATCATCTATCTTTCTCACGTGCTTTCCCGCTCCATGGAGGTGCTGGAAAAGGAAACTCGCAACCTTGCCAAGGGTAACTTGAACAAGGAGATTCAGGTGCGTGGCAACAACGAGATTCTGTCCCTCACCAATTCCTTGAACAGCATGAGATTAGCCTTGCTGGAGGAACAAAAGCGGCGTTCTTGGCTCATTATGGGCATTAGTCACGACCTGCGAACTCCCCTGTCTCTTATCAAGGGATACACGGAGGCTATCTTTGACGGAACGGCAGATTCCCCGGAAATGATAGGAAAATCCTTGGAAATCGTGGGAGAAAAGGTGGATCAGCTGGACTCCATGATTGATGACCTAATCAATTTTGTGCGGATGGATTCTGGAGAGTGGCGGCAGAACATGGAAGCTATTTCCATCACTCCCCTGCTGAACGACTATGCCCTTCGACTGGCAGAGGACGGCAAGATTCTTGGTCGCACCATTACCACCGCCATAGATTTACCTGCTGACTTGCGCATTCCTCTGGACGAAAGCCTGATGATTCGAGTGCTGGACAATCTGTGCAGCAACGCCCTTCGCTACACTCCTTCTGGCGGCACCATCTGTTTGACAGCAAATCTTGTCCCCTTCAACAAAAAGAAACGTGGAAACCAGCGAGGGGGCAAAAACGCCATCAAGGCCGACACTTTGATTCTGAAAGTACAAGACAGCGGTTGTGGTATTTCCAAGGAAGACCAGCCCCACGTTTTTGATCCCTTCTTCCGGGGAGACAATTCCCTGAAAAGCGAGGGCAAGGGCTTGGGCCTTGCGGTGGTAAAAACCGTAGCCGACGGCCTAGGCTGGAATATTCTGCTGGAGTCGGAAAAAGGCACGGGAAGCTGCTTTACTCTGGAGATTCCAGTGTAGGGAGAAAGCCCTTCTTAACATTATAACCTCCGAATTCATCTCCTTTACTTGACAACTTGACAAGATACTACTATACTAATGTTATGGTACAAATGACGGTAGGTGAATTCAAGGCACAGTTTTCTCAGGTTTTAGATTCCGTGTTGCAGGGAGAAGAGGTGGAAATTCTCTACGGAAGAGCCAAACGACCAGTGGCCCACGTGAGTCCCATTCAAAGGAGTTCACGGAAAATCGGTACACTGGAAGGGATTGCGAGCTTTAGTGAGATTGACCATGGCAAAATCACCATGGAAGAATTCTTGGGCGTGGAGGGAGCAGAAAAATGAAGTATTTGCTGGATACTCACACCTTTTTGTGGACCATTATGGACACATCAAAACTTTCTTCCTCAGTACGAGACATCATTTGCCACGGCAACACGGACATTTTTGTTAGCAGCATCAGTTTCTGGGAAATTGCTATAAAGGTGCAGTTGGGAAAACTAGAATTCAATAACTTTCACATACTTCATCTGCCTAATATTGCAGACCAATACGAATTTACCATCCACACACCATCTCCCTACGACTACATCACCTACAGTGAGCTGGAGCCAGTGGAAGGCCATCGAGATCCCTTTGACCGCATGTTGATTCACAGTGCCATCCGCAACAACATGATTATGCTTTCCTGTGACAACTGGTTCAAGAAATACCAAGTTCAAGGCCTTCATCTTTTGTGGTAATTGTTTCTTGATGCAAGTTCTCAAAAAAATTTGCATTCACCGAGAGACAACTACTATCCTTTAGAGCAGGTGGTATGAACATGAACAATTCAACAGAAAAATACATCAGCGTCCATGAAACAGAGCCTGGCCCCATGGGCTGGATGCAGGGCTTTCCTCCTGCCAAGGACAAGGTGCTGTCAGCTGCCGACGGATCCTTCTTTGAGTTTCCTGCCCTGCGGTACAGCGTAAACCACATGAGAGAATTTATTCCCACACGAGAGGTTCCCGGCAACAAGGAAAAGGATGGAGTCCACAAATTCCACGTAAAACACATTAAGGGAATTGATGAGGTAACCTTCATTCCCTGGAAGGAAACAAATCCCATCACTTGGGCTGAATCTCTGGAAAAAAACTTTACCGATGGTATCATTATTCTGCACCGTGGACACATTGTCTATGAGCGCTACTTTGCAGGGCTCACTCCCTGGGGCCACCACGCTGCCATGTCTGTAAGTAAGTCCGTAGCAGGATTACTGGCTTCTATCTTGATAGCAGAGGGCAAGCTTGATGAGCATCGCACCGTCGCAAGCTATATCCCAGAGCTGGAGACTTCTGGCTTTGGGGACGCCACGGTAAAAAATGTGCTGGAAATGACTACAGCCATTCAATTTACGGAAAACTACGACGACCTTAACTCCGACATTTGGAAATTCTCCCAGTCGGGAAATATTTTCCGTGGTTCCAATTACACTGGTCCCAGCTGCTACTACGAGTATCTTCCCTTGATACAGAAAAATCCCGCCCACGACCATGGGGAAGTCTTTGGCTACAAGACAGCCAACACTGCCGTGCTAGGCTGGATTATCAGTCGAGTTACCGGCAAGGGCTTGGCTCAGCTTTTGTCCGAGGTGGTTTGGCGACCCATGGGAGCAGCCAACGATGCCTACTACCAGCTTGACCCAGCAGGAATTGCCTTTGCTGGCGGTGGCTTAAACTTGAACCTGCGGGATATGGCCCTGCTGGGAGAATTGCTGCGATGTCAGGGAAAGCTCAACGGTATCCAGATTATTCCCAAAAAGGCCGTACAGGAAATCACCAAAGGTGGTGATCCTTGTGCCTTTGAAAAAAGCAAGGAATATCCTGCTTTGGAAGGCTGGAGCTACCGCAACATGTGGTGGATTACCCACAACCACCACCAAGCATACATGGCCAGAGGTGTCCACGGACAGGCCATTTACATTGATCCTGTGGCAGAGATGGTGATAGCGAGGTTCGCCTCCAATCCCCTTTCCTCCAATAAATATATTGATCCTCTATCCCTTCCTGCTTACGAGGCAGTGGCAAACTACCTGCTAGGTTGCTAGGACAAGAAGCTACACCCCATCAGCTTTTCGTCAACTGCCGGCCTGAACTGTGTTTTCACCAGAAGCTTCTGGAAAAAATGGTTTTGATGTGTTACACTGATTGCCATGGAAAATACAGCTCAGGCTTTTAGTTTTTTTTATTCAGTTATAGAACGATTGCGGGCTCCTGACGGATGCCCTTGGGACAGGGAGCAAACAATAGACTAAAAAATAAAAAACTGTATAATCAATTTTTATGAATCAACTACAAGTTACTTTTACTAAAAAAGATATTCAAAATAGATTTAATATTTCTCTTGCAACTGTAAATAATTGGATAAAAACAGGTGTAATACCATCACCCAAAGACGGATATTATACCAATGAAATTTATTCTGAACTTATAAATACCATCGAAACGGATAGTGAAAAACTCCAATCAAGGGCTAATCGTTCTTATCGCACTTCTTCAGATGTCATATTTTTGGGAATCAAAGATAAAGCTCGAAAAGAATTGCTTATAAAACTTATTGAAAAATTTGAAGATAGTAATCTTTCCATGCTGGAAGCAACAGTTTGTCTTGGAAAGCAAATCCTTATAAATAATAATTTATACAATGAAAACTCTGAAATATATGTAAAATTAAATACAATATACAATGGTACAAACATCTTTCAGAATTTTTATATAGAAAATAAAAATGATGATATTCTAGGAGCATTTTATCAATCAATTCAAAGCATTGCCAATAAATCAAAAGAGGGAATGTTTTATACTCCTTCTGAACTCCTTTCCAACATAAACATTCCAATAAACACAAAAATTCTAGATCCTTGCTGTGGAAGTGGAAGTATTTTAATCAATACACTTTCCACAGGACATAATCCTGACAATATTTTTGCCTTCGATATAGATGAAATAGCTCTTTTAATTTGCCATATCAATCTCATCTTATTTTTTAACAAGGATTCAATTTCTCCCCATATCGAGAAACGTAACTTGATTTTTCCTGAACAAGCTGATTTGTTTTCACTTGAAGATGAAAAGTATGACTTTATCATTACAAATCCACCCTGGGGAAGTAAACTAACAAAAAATCAGAAAGACTTTTTATTACATCATTATTCATTTTTAGATACAACAGAGGTTTTTAGTATTGCTCTGTATAATTCCCTAAACAAACTGTCCAATAACGGTACATTATATTTTTTTCTTCCAGAATCAATACTCAACGTTTCAACTCATAAGAATATTCGAAATTTTTTACTTAATACCCATAGGAATATAGAAATTTTTCCCTTAGGAAATGCATTCAAAGGAGTCCAATCTGAATGCATACTTTTAAAACTTTCTGAAGTGACAAAAGAAGAAAATCACATCATTGTGGAAAAAGACAAAAGGTATACCCTTAACATAAAGAATATTTCTCCTCCTCATTATCTTATTTCGTATAATGTTTGTGAAATAGATGATATTATTCTGAACAAGATTTATTCTGCAAAGTCAATAAAACTTCCTGAAAATACAAAATTTGCATTGGGGATTGTGACAGGAAATAATAAAAAATATATACATGAGGAACGGGGAGAAAATGAGGAGCCAATCTTTAGAGGCAAGGATATACTTCCTTATAAATTAAAGCAACCTCAAACCTTCATAAAATTTACTCCAGAAATATTTCAGCAGGTTGCACCTGTTTTGCTGTATCGTACCCAGAAGATTGTTTATAAATTCATCTCCGACAAAATTGTCTGTGCATTAGATGACGGAAGTTTAGTTTTGAATAGTGCAAATATCATCATTTCAAAGGATTATCCTATGGAAATACTTGTCTGCCTTTACAACAGTCCAATTTATACATTCATTTACCAAAAGAAATTCAAATCAAAGAAAGTTTTGAAACAACATTTTCAGGATTTTCCACTCCCTGTATTGAATTCAGATTTGATTCGTAATTTTAAGGAGATTTATGCAGGCATTATGATAAATAACAAAACACAAGAAGATGCTGATAAAGCAATTTGTGATTATTTTGCAATTTCCAAAAACGAATATAATTATTTAAAGGAGTATATCAATGGAAATACTTGAAAAAGAATTGGTATCTTTGATTTCAAAACTTAAAAATTCAGATGATTTTTACGCTGAAATCGAGACTATCCAGAATGTTTATCCGTTCAACAAATATGATTATATCATTACAAAACTTGTTGAGCAGAAAATCCTTTCTTTTGATGACTATCTTGATTTAAGAAATGAATATATAGACAGAAACTTATATCTCTATGTTTTTGAAATTTCAGCACCGAGAGGCTTTGGCGATACTTGGGGCTTTAGTCATTTGCTTGCAGTGGAACCAGAATTAAAACGTCCCTCAAAGAAGATTGATCCTACATACAAAGGGCAATATGATTTATATTTGCCATACTCAGGTGAAAATATAAAAATTGAAGTTAAAGGTTCTCGTGCTGTAGATAGAAACAAACCCAGTGCCCCATTGTACTTGAAAGCTCTTTCTTCAAATTCCCAAAAAGATTTTCTTATGAATTTTCAGCAAATAAAGCCCAGTTGCTGTGATGTTATGCTATGGTTCGCAGTTTATCGGGATTGCGTAAAATATTGGGTTTTGAAAAGTGACGATGTATATAAATTGAATTTCTCGCCACAACATAGAAATTCTGAAACAGCAATCAGAAAAGATAATTATAAAAAAACAGATATTTATGAGGGGCAAGTAATGATTACTCGAGATAATATCGATTCAATACAAGAATTTCAAGTTGAGGGTCGTGCATTAAGACAAGCAATTATTGAAAAATATATGGAGGCGAATCCGTCAAAGTGGGATTTTCTAAGTGATTGTGAAAATCATATCGCTCAGACTTAGAAAATCTACGACTAAAGGACTTGGAAATTTGCAAGTTGCAGTACTTAGAAGAAGCCATATATCTTTTCTCTCACTTTTACATTTATTTAAAAACTGTTACACTGATTGCCATGGAAAATACAGCTCAGGCTTTTAGTTTTTTTTACTCAGTTATAGAACGATTACGGGCTCCCGATGGCTGCCCTTGGGACAGGGAGCAAACACCCCTTTCACTGCGAAACACCTTGATAGAAGAATCCTTTGAGACGGTGGATGCCATTACTCAACAGGATGCGGCCCACGCAAAGGAGGAATTGGGAGACCTTCTGCTGAACGGCCTGCTGATTTCCTACATTTACCAGCAGCAGGGAGACTTTACCGTGGCAGAGGTAATGCAGGAGGTAGCAGAAAAGCTGATTCGTCGCCATCCCCACGTTTTCAAGGAGTCCGAAGGCCGCTCCCAGCTGGTGGAAAACATTACCACTGGCCAGCAGGTTGTCTCCCAGTGGGATGCCATCAAGGAAAAGGTTGAGGGCCGCAAGGAAAAATCCATCCTTGATGAGGTTCCACAGGGCTTTCCTCCCCTGCTGAAGGCATTAAAATACCAGAAGAAGGCGGCGAAAAAAGCCTTTGACTGGGCAAGCCCCGCACAAGTACTGGCAAAGGTAGTGGAGGAATTAGGAGAAGTACAAGCTGCCGCCGCCCAGAGGGAAGCCATCCAAGCAGCAGCCAAAGCAGAAAGCAACTCCACAGAAAAATGCGAGCCCCTTACTACCCATTCCACCCCACAGCTGGATGCAGCTCAACTGCACCTAGAAGAGGAGCTAGGAGACCTGCTCTTTGCCGTCACCAACCTGTGCCGCCACTATCAGGTGGATCCCAACGCAGCCCTTTCTGCCACCAACGCCAAGTTCTACCGCCGCTTCCGCCACGTGGAGCAAACCATGGAGGAGCAGAACATTCCCATGACAAAGGAACACTTCCAGCACATGGATGAGCTGTGGGAAGAAGCCAAAAAGCTGGAGCGGTCTTGATAAACTAAACAAAAGGGGATAGCCACTAAGTTGTCCTCTTTTTTTGCCTTCCATTGTATAATTGTTAATATAATTGTTATATTTGACGGGGAGGCATCATGGAAGAAAAAATTAGAACAGAAGAAATTATTTTGCAGCATCTGGGAGAGCAAAAGACGATTTTTGTCTTTCCCACGGGTTTGTCCGCCACCGCTTGGGCGGAGAAAATGCTGGATCATGTGGCGGCTGTGGCCATGGAACGATTTATTGCTTGGGATAGCTTCAAAAGTGAGGCCATACGTTCCCGCCATCAGCACAAGGCCAGCATTCCTTCCATGATGCGAAAGATTTTTGCCAGCCATTTGATTCAAGAAAACGCTGGTGCAGTGGCCGCCAACGAAGAGCCCCTGTTTGAAAATCTCATCAATCCGCAATTTGCTCAGGAAGCTCAAAGCTTTACCAACTGGCTTGCAGGGCTCCTTCCCTCACTGGAAACCTGGCGAAAAAATCATGAGGCGGCGGGATTGGAGCTGGATGCTCAAGATCGAGACCTGCAAAAACTCCACCAACGCTACCAAGAATTCCTTGCAGAGCATGACCGCTTTGATCCTGCCTGGGAACAGCCTCCCTTTCATGATGACGGCAATCACTATATCATCTTTTATCCCGAAATCCTTACAGACTTTAGCGAATACCACCACATTTTGGAAGCAAGCTCTCACATCACCTTGATTAAAACAAAAACTGATGCCAGCAAAAATCAGCCTCAGTGTATTTTCTACAGCAACGCTCGGCAGGAGCTGCGAGAAACGGCGCTGTTTATCCGCAATCTGGTAAAAGAAAAGGGGCTTTCCTACAGCGATATTTTTGTCAGCGTGCCTGATATGGAAGCCATGGCTCCCTATCTTCAGCGAGAATTCCAGCTCTATGCCATTCCCGCCGTCTTCCGTTCGGGAAAAACCCTTTCGGCCTACGGAGCGGGAGCCATTTTTAGTCAAATCAAAAGCTGTCTTACCTCGGACTTTTCCTTTGAAAGCCTGAATAATCTGCTACAAAATCACCATCTGCCCTGGAAGGAAGCTGAATTGAACCAGCAGCTCATTGCCTTTGGCATTGAAAATAACTGCCTGTGCTCCTACAAGGATGGAAATGCCACCGTAGATGTGTGGCTAGAAGCCTTTAAGAAAAAGCCCCAGGAGGAGCGGCTGAAAAACATGTACGAAACCCTGCGGCGAGAAGTCAAGCGGTTTTCCACTGCCACCTCCTTTGAAAAACTGCGGGAAGCCTACTTCCAGTTCCGGGATAAATTCTGGGATATGAGCCAAGCCAGCAGTGAATGTGACTTGATTTTAGGTCGCTGTATTACCGAATTGGCGGGCCTGATGGATTTGGAGCAGGAGTTCCCTCAGATTCAAGTGCCAGATCCCTTTGGCTTTTTCCTTCAGGTGCTGGAGGAAAAGGAATACCTTGCTCAGACTCGACAGCGGGGAGTTTCCGTGGTGCCCTACCGACTGGCAGCCTCTGCACCCGCCGGTTGCCACATTGTGGTGGGAGCCTCACAAAAGGACATTACCTTGGTGTTCCAGCAGCTAGGATTTTTGTCTCAGCTGAAGCGAAATCGACTGGGCTTAACCGACGTGAATCCCTCCGATGCCTTCATTGCCCTGTATCAGGGACACAGCCACCAGCCGGTACGATTTACTGCTGCAGAAAAAAGCTTTTCTGGCTACGCAATTCCCCACAATGGACTGGTGGCAGTCAAGCGGGAAAAGCTTTCTCAGCAGGATTCAGGAGAACAAGACTTGAGCAAGCAGGATTTTCTCACGGAAGAAGCAGCACTTTTTCAAGCTGCTCGTCAGGGACAACCACATCTGCAGGACTTTATTCCCACCAACATCCAAAAAGAGGGCTTTCTGTACTGGCAACAACGACTGGAAGCAACCGCAGCTGGCTTAAAATCAGATGCCTTTCATTTTCCCCACTGGGAAGAAAACATCAAAGCTCGGCTGCAAACTACAGGCACCCACGATAGCTGCCAAGATCACAGGGCATTGCGAATTTCTCAAACCCACCTAAATGAATTTTTCGCTTGCCCCAGAAAATGGTATTTCACTCGGATTCTTGCGTTGAAGGAACCAGACACCCAGGCCCAGCTTATGAAGGACGCTTGGATGGGAACCATTTACCACGACATTATCCGCCAGTACTTGGAGCCCCTGCAGCGATGTGGCAGCACCATTGTTCCTCTGGAAACAGATGAGTTTAAGGGAGAATATCTTTTGCCAGAAGAAGATCAGCGGCTAGAAGCAGCGGTGAATCAGGTCTTGCACAGCCAGAGCAAGCTTTCTCCTTTGACCCAGGAATTGCTGCTGGCCCAAAAGGATGCCATTACCGCCACCGTCAAAAACTGCATTATGAGCCTGAGCAAGAACTTTCCCCATTACCAAGTGGTGGCCTTGGAGGAAAAAATCACCTGCCAGCCCAAGCAGCTGGACAGCCTTTTGGAAGCACTTTGGTCAAAAGGCCAGATTCCATCTATTTGCACAGATTTTCCTTCCACAGCAGCAGAACGACAGGAGCTGTACCACCAGCTGCAGGATTTTGTCCTAAACGGACAGCTGGACTGCCTGCTGAACAGCCCCGAAGATAGCCTCATTCTGTTGGACTTTAAGCTGGGAAATCCACCTTCTCCAAAAGAAAGCACCGTGGATGATCAGGGAAAGCTTCAAAACTTTCAGATGGCCTTCTATTGTCTTTTGTACGAAGCCCAGTATCCAGAGCGCACCATCGATTCAGCAGCTTTCATGACCATCAAGGACGGAGAGCTTACCAAAATCTTTGGCTTTGAAAGCAACAAGCTTCCTCAGCGAGAAATCCTTGTTTCCACAAAGTCAAAGAATATCCTTCCCTACAATTACACCGTGGCCGTTACCCTTCAGTATGTGAAGGAATTTGCCAAGGCCATTTCCACCAGCAATTTCCCTCAGCTGGCACAGGTAGATTACCACACCTGCAAAGAATGTGCCTGGAAGCGGATTTGCAGAACCACCTACACCGTTGGAGGAGAAAAGCTATGAGCGGACAGGAAACACAAGGAGCTATGGAAATGAACAAGACGACAAATACAATACCACTGGAGCACTGGCTTTTGGAGGGGGACGGTAGCCAAGAGGGCTTGAATCCCGAACAGCAAGCAGCCGTTACCTGTAGCACCAACACTGTTACCACCGCAGGAGCGGGAGCGGGAAAAACCTTTGTGCTGGCTCGTCGTTATAGCTACTTGGTATGCGTAAAAAAATACAAGGTGTCGGAAATCCTCACCCTCACCTTTACCCGCAAGGCCACGGCGGAAATGTATTCTCGTATTTACAAAACCTTGGTGGAAATTGCAGAACAATTTGAAAGTCCAGAAGCTCAGCAGGCCGTGGCAGATTTCCATGGCGCCCGCATTCAAACTCTGGATTCCTATTGCTCCAGCATCATCAAGAATTCGGTGAATCACTACGGTATCAAGCCTGACTTTACCATAGACGACCAGCAGGCAAAATCCATGGCACGGCAGCAAGCCCTGCCCTTTGTGCTGAACCATCGCCACAATCCCACCATTCAGCGGATGGCCACCACCACCTTTTCCCGACTGGACACCTTGGCAGAGGAGCTTTTTGCCCAAACCATTACCAACTACTCATCCTTGGCCAATCCCATTAATTTTTCCCAGCAGCTGGAAAATCAGCTTCGCTTTGCTGCCCAGGAATTTGTGATCAAGGCTCAGCAGCTGGAAGAGAAGGTGCTTGAACTAGAAGCCATTTTTCGAGATTTAGATAAAATCAGCGGGACTTTTTTGCCCAAGCTCATTGCAGCCCTTGGCCTGTACCGAAAAATTGACTGGGATTTTTCCTTTCTTTCAGCTTGGGAAACGAAGGCTGACCTTCAGCAAGAAATTCTGCCGAATCAGAAGGAAACCTTGGTTCAATTCTGTGCCGCAGCAAAGAAGATTTCAGGCTTGAGTCTCCAAGGACAGAAGGCCGACAAGCCCTGGCCTGCCATAATCAAGTTTTTGCGAGAATCAATTCAGCCTGCCTTGAATTCCTTGGCAAACTTTCTGTGCCTGAAGCAGGATGTCTTGCAGGTGGCAGAGCTTTTAGATGAGTTCCAGCAGCAATACAACAAAAGCAAGCGGCAGGCAGGAATCTTAACCTTTACCGATGCGGCTCAGCTGGCTCTAGAAATTCTCCGCACTCAACAGGAGGTACGGCAGGCAGAAAAGGAATGCTACAAGGCCATCATGATCGATGAGTTTCAGGATGATAACCAGCTCCAAAAGGAATTGCTCTACTTCTTGGCAGAAAAACAAGACTGCCACAACACGCCCTCTGTTCCAGTGAACGCATTGGATTCTGGAAAGCTGTTCTTTGTGGGGGACGAAAAGCAATCGATTTACAAATTCCGTGGAGCCGATGTCAGCGTTATCAGAAAACTGGCAAAGGAGCTGGGAAATACCCAGCAGGATTCCACAGCCTCACAAACTGGCGGTTCCTTAAGCCTTTCCTACAACTATCGCTCTCATCCCACACTGATTGCAGCCTTTAACGCCATCTTTGGTGGCCTGCCCTACGGCTCAGAAGGACAGCGCCATTTGTATCCCCAGGCCATTTTTATGCCAGATGAGGAAGCAACTCCAGAGCATGAGGCCACCTACGCAGAGGTTTTGGCGGGAAAAAAGCTGAAGGGCGAAAGTGAACAGGAAGCTACACGGCGGAGAATCCATCTTTGCCTGTATCGTAAACCCGATGAAGCAGCCTTGCCAGAAACTATTTCCAAGGAAGACCTGCTTTCCGACGACCATTGCGAAGCCTTCTTTGTGGCAAAAAAAATCAAGGAGCTGGTGCAGCAGGGACTCAATCCCTCAGACATTGCCATCCTTTTTGCCACCACCACCAAGCAGCATCTGTACGAAAAATATCTCAAGCTCCACAGCATTCCCTACACGGCGGAATCCACCGTGGGCTTTTTTCAAGATGCCCCCACCAACGACCTTTTAAGCTTTCTCACTCTGTGCCTTTATCCTTCCAACCAACCAGCCTACAGCACCCTGCTACGCTCCCCCTTGGTGGGAATCAGTGCTCAAAGCCTAGAACTCCTTCTTGCCAGTAGTCAGAAGGAGCCACAAGCTCAGGGAGTACCGCATATCTTTAATCAGGAGGATAGCCATCTTCTTGCCACAGAAGAAGAAAGAGCTGCCTTTATCCAAGCCTGCCAAACCTACCATCAGCTGGCAGCACAAGCCCTTACCATGCCCATTGCCCAGCTGGTAAGTCACCTGTGGTATAACCTAGGCTACCGTTATAAAATCCTTGAGCAAGAGCAGGCCCTGCAATATGCTCCCCTCTACGACAAATTCTTTCACCTGGCAGCCCAGGCCGATGCCAAGGGAACCAGCTTGGCAACCTTTGTCCAGTCCCTGCAGGATCAAATCGATAACGAGGGAAAATTCGACGACATAGACATTCCTCTGGAACAAAAGCGGGGCGTGCAGCTGATGACTATTCACAAAAGCAAGGGATTGGAGTTTCCCGTGGTTTTCTTGGTAAACAGCAACGGTCGGCCAAAATCCAACAAAAACGATGCCAGCGTCTACCACCACTCTCGCTGGGGCATTACCTTGAACCTGCCCACCCTGCCCCAATTTGCAGGCAACACCGCTCGGACAAACTTCTTCTATCAAGAGGCAAAGGCGGAGGAAGCAGCCAAGGATCAGGCTGAATTGCGACGTGTGCTCTACGTGGCGTTAACCAGAGCCGAGGAGGAGGTTTTTATCACCGCCTGCCCCGGAAGCCTTGATCCAGACAATCCTAGAAAATTGAAGGACAGCGAAAGCTCAAATACCATGTTCAAGCTCTTGCAGCCACAAATCAACTGCAACCTGACCTTGGTAGAAACAATCATTGTGGAGCCCCACTCCCCCTTTGATGCCGAATGGATTCCCTTTGTTACCCAGCAGGAACTAGAACAGATTTCAGCTCCCTGCCAACAAGATGTTGCCCAAGAGCCAACTCACGCCACCAGTCCCTGGCATCTGGCTCAGAAATTGGCTCCCCTGTACCAAGGTGAGGCCATTCTTCCAGCGGTGGAGGAAAATCCCTACCGTAGCCCCAGTCATCTAGCTCCTCAAAGCCCAGAATTCTGGCAGGATACAGACGCTCTCTCCGCCTCAGAAAAAACTCTCGCCACAGGAAAGGAAGCTTCCTTGGAAGCCTCTTCCCAAGCCTACAGCGAAATTGCCCAGCTGGTAACAAGCACCACAAAGGCCGATGGAAATCCTGCCTTTACCTATGCCGACTTTGGAAGCTGCGCCCACCTGTATCTGGAGGCCGCCTTGAACGATCACCAGCCCATTGTTCCCACTCGCTACCTCCAGCACCTAAGCCCAGCCCACCAGCAAAAGCTCCATCAGTTGTGCTCCACCATGACCGCCAACTTCTTGAACTCCCCCACAGGACAGGATGTGAAGCAGGCTAGCTGGCGAAAAACCGAGTTTACCTTCAAGCTGCGTCTGGAAAATTACATCATCAACGGCTCCATGGACTTGATTTACCAAGACCAGCAGGGTCAGCTGCACATTGTGGATTACAAAACCGACCAGCAACAGCAGCCAGAGCTCTATTATCCCCAGCAAGCAGCCTACCGCAAGGCCGCCGCAGCCATCTTCAGCGTACCAGAGGAAAGTATTACCTGTAGTCTCTACTACCTGCGTACTGGCAACGTGGTGGACATTACCCAAGGCTGCTCTACGGTGAATTTGGAAGAACTAGCCGCATTGGTGGAATAAAAAGCAAAAAAAAGGCAGCGTACTCAAAAGGGTACGCTGCCTAAAAACTTTAACTTTAGTAAAGCCTCTGAAGTATATTGACAGTTAGCCATTGCTTATGATAATTTTGAACTCATTCCAAATGGATTAAATGTAATATAAACCAGTGTGAAAAGCTGGGGAAAGGAGGATTGATTCAATGATTACATTTTTTATCGGATTGGCAATTCTTGTGGTGGGAGGCTTTCTCTACAGCAAGCTTTGCGTAAAAATCTTTGGACCAGATGATCGCAAGACACCTTGCTACACCAAGGGTGACGGCGTAGATTATGTTCCAATGCCAATGTGGAAGAACAGCCTCATTAACCTGCTAAACATTGCAGGAACAGGCCCCATTCTTGGCCCTATCCAAGGAATCTTGTTTGGCCCCATCGCCTTTATCACCATTCCTCTGGGAAATGTGTTGGCTGGAGCCATGCACGACTACTTCTGCGGTATGATCTGTCTCCGTGACGGTGGAACCCAGATGCCCAAGATGATTCAGCGGTACGGAAACAAGAAGGTTTACGGTTTCTATCAGGTTTTCATCAGCTTCCTGTTGTTGCTGGTAGGAGCAGTATTCATCTACACTCCCGGAGACCTGGCAGCCACCCAAATTTTTGGCTTTGACGGAAAGGCCACATCTATTTCTACTTGGGTTATCTACGGAGTAATCTTCCTGTACTATTTGGTTGCAACCGTATTCCCCATTGACACCATCATCGGAAAGGTATACCCCATCTTTGGTTTGGTATTACTGTTCTCCGCCGTAGGTGTTTTTATCGGAATGTTCGTAAAGGGCTATCCCCTCATCGAGCTGTGGGACGTATGGAATGCACCTCAGGCCTATCAGGTGATCAACGGAGTGAAGGAGCAGTTCAGCTATGCAGATTATTTTTCTGCCAATAAGTTCATTCCTATCTTCTTTATCACTGTAGCCTGTGGACTTTTGTCTGGCTTCCACTCCACTCAGACTGCTATCATCAGCCGCACCATGAAAAGCGAACGTGAAGGTCGCACCACCTTCTACGGCATGATGATTGTAGAAGGCTTTATCGCCATGGTTTGGGCAGCAGCAGCTATGGGAATTTACAACCTGGGAATCCAGGAAGTAAACCCTAGCCTTGCCACCGCCACCGTAGGTATTATCTGTAAGGACCTGTTGGGTCCTGTGGGAGGAGCTATTGCCATCATCGGTATCATTGTTCTGCCCATTACCTCTGGTGATACTGCTCTCAGAAGCTTGCGTCTTTCCATCTCTGAATCCATGAACATTGACCAGAGCACCAACAAGAAGCGCTTGACCTTGGCTTCCATCCTCTTTGTAATCGTGGCTGGAATCCTGATCTGGGCAAAGAGCAATCCCAGCGGCTTCAACGTTCTGTGGAGATACTTTGCTTGGTCCAACCAGACCTTGGCTCTCTTTGCCTTTATGGCCGTGATTATCTGGATGTTTGAAAACGGCAAGGGAAAATGGGCTTGGATGCCACTTGTTCCCGGAGCCTTCTACTGCTTCCAAACCTTTAGCTTTATTCTCAATGCCAAGATTGGCTTGAACTTAAGCTGGAGCATTGCCTACCCCATCGCTGCTGTATTGACTGTAGCCTATACCGTCAGCCTGTTGGTATGGGGAAAGAAGCGTGGAGCACAGGCAGCCCTCCGCTAAAACCACTTCCTAAAAGTTTCTTCTAAGAAAACTGCATCCCTACAGTCCGTTTTCAAAGGTGATTGTAGGTGGTGCAGTTTTTTTATTGGAGTTAGTTTTTCCTGCTTCACTTTTCCATTCACTCTCCACTAAAACCAGTTTTCCACCATCAAGGGAGCAATCTCCGTGATGGGAGCAAAGTCCGCCACGTTGCGAGTAACCAGAATCAAGTTGTTTGCAATGGCACAGGCCGCTATCATCATGTCAAAGGTGGAGCCTAGACGTCCCCGCTCCTTCAAGCCTTTTACCAAATGGGCATACATCATGGCACAGGAGGAATCAAAGGGAATGATTTCATAATTTTTTTGGATATTATCCACCAAAAATCTTATCAAGGCTTCCTGTCTCTTGCCAGATACCAAGGTTTGCACTCCCGTCATGGCTTCTGCCCAAGTAATAGAACAAATGCAGGAACGTTCTAGGGTTTCAGCCATACGATGGAGCACCGTAAAAGAAGGCTCCACCTTGGTTGGCTCAGAAATAATATTTGTGTCCAAAAGATACACTAAAGGAGGAATCATAGAAAATCCTCCCCATGACGCACAAGGAAGCCCCCATCTTCTTGAAAAGCTGGATTAAAAACAGCTTCTATTTCACCATTTTCAAACAAGGCACCGTAGGTTTCCCTCCAAGTATGGATTTCCTGCAAAAAGGCTGCTCCTCGTTCTCCAGAACTAGACTGGCCACTGATATAGGCCACCACCTTTCCATGACGAGTTACCTCCACCTCATCACCATCTTCCACAACATGCAGCAATTTTGGTAGCTGATTTTTAGCTTCCCCCACAGAAACAGAAATCATGGCAAGCTCCTCAGTAAAATTTAGCCAAAATATTTTATTTTTAGCTAAATTTAGCTTACTACCAGAACGGTATTCTGTCAAGTGTAAAGTCCCACGTGCTGGGCAAGCTTATCCCACAAGCTTTTCCCCACAGCTCCATCAGCAACATTGACCAAAGTAGCCCTTCCCACTATCATGATTCCATGAAGTTGACTATTTCCACACCGCCCCGCCTAGTACTGATTGACCTAGACGGCACCTTGCTGAAGGATGACAAAACCATTTCTCCCTACACCCTGCAGGTGCTGAAGCGCTGCCAGCAAAAAGGCATTCTCATTGGATTTTGCACCTCCCGTGGAAACACCAGCATTCACCACCTGATTACCCAGGTACAGCCAGACATTGTGGCCACCAATGGCGGGGCAACCATTCAGTACCGAGAAAAAATTATTCACCACCAAGGCTTTTCCCAAGAAGAAACCCAAGCCCTGCTGAATGCCGCCTACCAAATCATTGGCCCTGAGTGCGAAATTACCGTGGATACAGAAAACCAGCTGTTTTGGAATCGAGGAGATGATAAGTCCGTTATGTTCCATCCTCAAGCACTGGAGCATGATTTTAAGGATTTTCCCCACTGCGCTCTAAAAATCTGCGTACAAACTGACGACAAAGCCTTGGCAGCCGCCATTGCCCAAGTAGTTCCTCACTGCCATGCCATCCTCTTTTCCGACGTGCCCTGGCACAGCTTTGCCCCCGGAAATGCCACCAAGGAAACCGTAGCTCGCACCCTTTCCCAGGAATTGGCCATTCCCTTGGAACACATTATGGCCTTTGGAGACGACTTTAATGATTTAGGAATGATTTCCACCGTGGGCTACGGCATTGCCATGGGAAACGCCATCAGCGAAATCAAGGCCGCCGCCAAGGACATCACCTGCACCAACAATGAGGACGGCGTGGCACGTTATTTGGAAAAGATGCTATAATGGAAGGAGGAGGGAAATAGATGGGTGAAAAACAAATTGAATTTTCTGTTTTTGTATAGAAAATATTGCCCTCCAACTAGAAAAAACAGGTACCGAGATTTTTAACCTGCTGTATACCAGCGGACTTTTGCAAAATTATATCTTTCCCGCCTATGAAGCATTGCACACCAGCACCATTGACCAAAGGCTTGCTTTTCATTATTACACCTGTAAAATTTTGAAGAAATTATTGATTTTTGCTTCATTAATGGGGGCTTCAACTACAACATCTGAATTACATTTAATTTCATCATACCAAGTCCACGTATAAGTTTTGTCGTTGTAAGTAAAATCAATATTTGCACCAATAAAGAAGTCTCCAATTCGTATTGATTCGTCTATCGTGATTCTGTTTTCATCCAACAACTTATTGAGATACTGATTTCTTTTAAAATTATCCCAGTCAAAAACGATATAATTCTCATAATTTTGATGAAAGCAGTTCCTTCCCCAATACAACCATCGAAATCTGCCATTTTGAATTTCTTCTGTAATTTTTTTAATATTAACTTTGTTAGCGAAGAAATTATAAATTGACTTAGTGTTCTCATCAAATTTATTAGAATGAGTAGTTTCACCAATATCTATATCTAGGAGAATGTTTGATATCGGTTTGAGATATTTATAATCCGTTAGATATGCATGCCACTCCGAATAATACTTATTATTAAATAAATATGTCTCTCGTAATTGTTCTAAATTATCAAATGATTTAATAAAAGCAAAGACAAAATCAACAAACTGTTCATGTCCATCCTTTATAATTTCATTTTTATTTTCAGAAAATAAATCTTTTGCTTTTTCAACCTTTTGACTGAAATCCTTCCAAGAGATTTCAGCAGTAGTTGCATCTCTATAAAGCAAGTGGATTTGTCCATTGAATATAGGTAAACTCTCTACAGCTTCAATTTCATCTTCGGAAATACCTTTCGCAAGGATAGCTTTAATTTTTTCAAGCTCTTCTTTATTATCATCACTGATAAATACACCTTTGATTTTGCTTGTATCTTTTTCATCTGACCCGAGAATATCTTTATAAAGATTTTCTGTTTTTTCTAAACCACTTAAAAATTTAAGCAATGGTTTATGTTTCGTTACTCCATATTCACAAGCATTATGGATGAGTCGTAATATTCTCTGAAGATCTTTATCCTCAAGGGAATATTCTACATGCAACATCCGAATTAAAGCTTCTAGTGCAAAAAGTTTTTTTTCAGTACGTTCTGTTGAAAATATGAAATTTTTAAAGTCTAATGATTTAATTCTATCATTTGTTGATTCAATAATACTTTTTATAGAATTAAACACTTTTTCTATATCTGTAAAATCAATTCGTTGAGAATCTATGGTGGCATTAATTTCATTAAATTCCCATTTTTCTTCTTCATCAGGAACAGATTTTACTTTTCTTTTGCCATAAAGTTCCAACGTTATTTTTATGATATTTTCTATAGCAATATCGACTTTGCAAACATTGCTTTCATCTTTCGATGGCAATTCTCCAAAAAAATATTCTTCCCATTCGTCCCATTTCTTAGCACAAGAACGCTTATCATCTACTTTTTTAAGTATATATGGCTTTATCTGTTCATTATCTTTGAGCGGTTCGCCACGGCTATTCATTGTGATATACAGTTCTTCGCCTTGAGCAGTTTGTTGTACATCAAAATAATAGAATCTAACCCGTACTAGTAAAGAATTGTAATTAAAATTTTTATATTTCTCTTCATTTTTAGATAACCAAGCATATAATTTACAAATTGAATTAATGGTAGCGTCACTGTCATAATCAGAAATATACCATTTCAAGTTATGAAGCTTACAAAAAGATTCCTTTCTGATTTTTTCATCCTGAAATAAATTAAGTAAGAAATGCTCCGTCAATGAACGGACACGATAGGAAAACCTCATACATGACTCTGAACACTGAAGCAAATCCTTAAACTCTGCTCGTTTTCCTTCTTTCACGGAATAATAATAGAGCAGTAAGATAATCGTTGTAAGCCTCTGTTGTCCATCAATTATATAGTGCTCAGTATTTTCAGCATTATAAGAATATAAAAATCCGATGTTCGTATCTACTGATAAATTTTCATTCAATTCTGTGAGAAATTTTTTCAAAACTGTTTCATTGCTTCCCCATACATATTCACGCTGAATTTCAGGAATTACAAGTTTATCACTCAATAAAGATTTAATACAAAGCTCTTTAAGTTCCATTCTACATCTCCCAGCCTAAGAATTTTGATATTTTTTCACTAATTTTCTTAGCATTTTCCCTAATTTCATTTATTCCCCACTGCCAATTAGGGTTAATAGTTTTCGTGCCTTTTTGGTCTTTTTGCAAGAAAACACTAGCTGTAAACGGACGAATACAATCAGTATTAAAAAAATCAGCAGTAATTCGAGCCACTTTTTCATTATAGGGGGCATTCTTGTAACTTCTATTTACAGTTTTATTTAAGAGAACAATATTTCCAATGGAATTCAAGCAGTAAACATGTAATTGCTCTTCAATTTTACCTTGGATTTCACTGGAAACCAGTCCTTCTGGTGGTAGTAATTTTTTTAATTCTTCATATTTAGCCATATCTTTAGAATCTTTCTTTCGATCCTTAAACAATGAATCTAAATATGCTTCAACAACCTCTTTACTTCTTGAAATACTTTCTTTTTCAGACTGTGGATTCTGACACATAATATGCTCTTTATCCTCATCATTAACGCCAAAGTAGGAAGGATTCAATTTATCTGTTTTAGAGTTTGAAAAATCGATTACATCCATAAGGGTCAATAGTTTTAATATTAAACCGTTGTCATACCAGTTAAAATGAATATCTGTTATCTGCTTCAACAGAACTTCCTTTTCTTGTTTTTCATCACCTTCTTCATTATTAAATTCATTAGCTCTATTAATCTTTAACAATTGTTCCTCGATTAGATTTTTTAGTTCCTCAATAAAGGTTTCCTTTGTAGCTGTTGTTTCCCATTTTTTCCATATTGCATTGATAGAAATTTCCTTTTTAAAATTAAAGAATAGATATCCCAGCAAATGGTAGAGCTGCTGATGCTGATACCAATCTTTTAAAGTTAAATGCAAGGAAAGTATCTTCTGATACATATCGTAATAGGCTTTTTCTGGATTAGCACCAAACTGAGTTCCATATTCAAAGAATTTAAAAGAAAACTTGTTCACTTCTTTTTTGTCTTTGTAAATTTCATAAAAAAGCTTATACAGAAGATTGATATGAAATTCTTTTTGATTGAAATTTTCGTCTTTTTCGGTGGTATTTGGGAGAAATTGTTGGAAATAACTTTTTACATCTTTAGCACTCCACCATCTGTTGATTTCATCAAGCTCCATTCCCATGCGCATTCTAAATTCATGTATTTTTTTATCAGAGTTTGACTCTGTAAATTTCTCTTTTGCTGATCTTGTCATAAGAACAGCACGAACCAAATCTGCACCATCGAGAGGAACTTTACCACCGTTGATATTTGCAAAAATTGTTTCTTCTTCTTTTTTCCCATCAATTTTATTTACAATTAATTTCAAACGATTTAAAATTGTCTCAGTAGCATCTAATAAATTCCATTTACCGTCACTATCTCCACCTTCAAACCAATTTTTTATTTCAAGAGAAACTTCTCGGATATAGTATTCATCACGATTTTTAGACTCTTCTAACTTTATTTCTGCCCAAAAATCCTTTGTAGTAACTGTTTTTGAGAGTAAGTCTCTTGTGGTGTCACGTATTGAATATTTCAATTTATTTTTAAAATCTAGTTCTTTAAGTTCTTCAATACCCACACTTTTCAAATACGCTAGTAAAATGTAGAGTGTTGTAAGCCGTTGCTGCCCGTCAACAACATCAAACTCGTTATTTTTATTGGGAACTATGGTTATATTTTGTAGACAATAAAAAGAATTTTTGTCTTTGTTTGCGTCTTTAAATTTTTTCAAATCATTGAGGAGTGCTCTTGCATCCTCTTTTGTCCATTTATATCCCCTCTGATACTCAGGTATATTGAAGCAAGAACTCCCGTTCTCGTCCAAATATGTAGTAAATATCTCTTTTACAGAATAAATCAAGTTGTTCATGTATATTCCTCTTCATGGATGCAGTATAACACATATTCAGTCGGCCAAACTAGGGAGTCTCTTACTATGATAGGGAAACTATGGTATTATAGGATAGAATCAATTATGGGAGAGTAGGCTCATGAGTGCAAGTAGTATAAAACGGGTAATAGAAAATTTGCTTACATTCGCAAACAATGAAAATAGAAAATATCCATCTTGGAGCAAGGAGCAAGCACTCTATAATTGTACTACTGTAGCCTTTCCTCATTTGATCAGGCAAGGTACAGAAACAAATAATGAGCTCTCTCATGAGGACTGTAGAATTTCACACTTTGCAGAGAAGCTGGAAAAAACTCTAAAAACAGAAAAACCCTTTGTAGGCATATTCTGGTTTTATCATAATGTACCATTATTTGTTCATGCAGTTCATCTTGATGAAGGTCAACAGTATGGCAAGACTATTACCGGAATAAAAGATCATGCTGATTATTGGGAAAAAGGTGCGGATTTAAAATTTCTTCCCAAGCATTTACAAAAAGAATATTTTTTAATACCTCGGGGAAGAATTGTATACCATGAAGATACGGATAGATTTACCGTGTATCATGGAAACAATATGAACAAACAAGAATTAACAGATGTAGCAACCGTTTTTTGTTTACCAAAAAACAAAACAAGATTTGAACAGGATATGCATTATTGCCATTTCACTGAAGATGAATGGAATTATATCATCACATAAAATGGGCGACAAAGCTTATTCTTTGAATCACTAGCGGACAGCACTACCCCCTATCCCTTCCAACCTTCATTTTTCAGCAAGAACCAGCTGCGGCGGCTTTCCAGTATTCCTTCTTTTTGCAATTTGCTGATTTCAGCAGAAAGGGCGCTGCGTTCCACGCACAGGTAGTCCGCCAGCTGCTGTCTGTCGTAGGGAATGGTAAACTGACTTGCACCAGCTTTTTTTGCACAGCTCAGAAGGTAGTGCATTAATCGTTCCCGAATGGAGCGATGGGAAAGGAGCTCTAGCTTTTGGTTCAGTTGGATGGTTTTTGTGGCTACTATGGCCAAAAGATTTCTGATAAGGCGACTATGAAAGCCGCAGGAGGAGGAGCACACGGTCATAATCCGCTGGCAGTTCAAGATAAGCACCGTGCTGGCAGTTTCTGCAATAACGCTTACTGGGTAGCGGGCAAGGGCAGCACAGGCAAAGGCTTCTGCAAAAAGCCCCGCAGCTTCCAGTCTGGCCACAATGGTACGGTTGCCGTAATAATCGTCCCGCACCACCTGCACCGCTCCCTCCAGCACAATGCCCATGTCCGTGGCTGCATCTCCTTCCCAAAAAATAGTCTGATTCTTTTCCACCGCCACCTTTCGGGCCCCAAGACAGCTCAACAAGGGAGCAATCTCAGCAGCAGCAATACCAGCAAAAAGGGGGCAGCGGGAAAGAACAGGATGGTCCATGGAATTATTTTACTCCAACTCCGTTAGAACCCATTCAAGGTTCCAATGTTTCTTTAAGAAAGGTCTGTTAATCTTATAATCAAGTTCATATCGTTTTCCTGATTCCAAAGTACCAATCCAAGTTGCATAAAATGTAACCGGATCGTAAATCATAAAAACTCCGGGATCTTCAATTAAACCACTCAAAAAATATTCTTTTCCACCCTCAAGATATATTGTATGTTCCCCATCTCCATTAACTTTGCTATATTCAGATGATTTATAAATCCCAATATTTAATGTTTTGAAGATTCTTTTTGACAAAACTAGTTCAGCAGAATTTTGCCTATTAACAATGGGGATAGAAAGAAAACTCTCATCTATTTTTTTATTAAAGGAAGTTTTCTTTACTAAGGAACCTGTGTTGTCATAAATTAACAATGATACATCAACACCCATCTGCTCCTTGGTTGCTGAACGTGAAAATAAAATTGATATTCTTTGGCAATCACCAGTATCTAACTCTGCTTTAAAGTGTGGAACACTAATCTGTTCATATGAAGAAACAGTGTAATCAGTCTTTATAGACGAACTGTAATCTGGCTTTATAGACGAGAGGAATAACTCTTTATCATGAAAAAAAGAGGTATCAATCTTTACACCGTATTTTACTTCTGCTTCATGAGCAATCTCATCAATCGGAAGTTGAGACATAATTATTTTAATATCATCAAGCGGAAGTCGATTCATAATCATATCAACATCACTATAAGATAAACTATATCCCACTAAATCAAAAGCATCGAAAGACACTGAACTCAAAATAAACTCAGAAGTTTCCAGTTTCTCAAAATCAATTTTTTTCATAGTTGAACAACTAGAAACAACCAAAACCAGCAACAATAAACCTAAAGCTTTAATTTTCATACAGCCTCCTTTTTCAAAAGAAATTAAATAACAAATTACAGGTCGTCTTCTAGGGCAGAAGCCTTGGCGTAGGCGGTGGAACGAGCTTCAAAGAAGTCGGTTTTTACCATGTTGGCATTGGAATAGGCAGAAACCCAAGCCATGTCCTCTGGCTCCTTGTCGTAGCCGGGATACAAGGGCTCAAACTCAAGGTTCATCCATCGCAGATTTCCCAAGTACATGATATAATCCTCCACCATCTTGGTGGTCAAACCGGGAATCTTCTCTCCAATAACGTATTTGCCCCACTCAATCTCCTGACGGACCCCTTCCTTCATCATGTCTGCATAAATCTGAACCTTGTCGGGGGTGAACATTTCAGGCTCTTCTTTTTTCAGCTCAAGGATAATGTTCTTGAACAGCCACAGGTGGGTGTTTTCGTCACGATTGATGTAGCGAATTTCCTGAGCAGAGCCGGGCATCTTTCCGTTACGGGCAAGATTATAGAAGAACATAAAGCCTGAATAAAAATAGATTCCTTCAAGGATGTAGTTTGCAATCAGCACCTTCATGAAGCGGAAGAAATCCTTGTTTTCTTGGAACTCGTTGTAGCAGTTTCCGATAAAGGTATTTCGTCTCAGCAAATGCTCGTCAGTTTTCCACTGATAGAGGATGTCGTTCCGCTGTTCGGGAGAGCAGATGGTATCTAGCATGTAGGAATAGCTTTGAGAATGCACTGCCTCCTGAAAGGTCTGGATGTTCAAGCACAGGTTTACCTCATTGGCGGTAACATACTCAGACACGTTGGGCAGGTTGGCAGTCTGAATGGAATCAAGGAACACCAAAAAGGACAAAATCTTGTCGTAGGCAGTGCGTTCCTCCACCGACAGCTTTGGATAATCCTTTGTATCCTGAGCCAGATTGATTTCCTCTGGAATCCAGAAGTTGTTCATGGCCTGACGATACCAGCCAGAAACCCACTGGTACTTCATGTTGTTAAAATCGTTGAGGTTGGTGGTATTTCCGCCAATCATCCGCCGCTGTCGAATATCAATATCCCCATTTGGATTGAACAAGGGTCTTTTTACTAAACTCATGAATCTTCCTCCTTTAAAAAATACCTCATGCCACTAGGAACTTGTACTTTATTACACTGTACAGGGGGATAAAGGGCAAGATAATGGGAACAGTCGTTACGTACTGCTGATACTCTGGGTCATTGCTGTAGCTGGCATTCTGGCGAAGCTCCAAGCGGCGGGCTCCACTGAGCATTACATAGAAAATGAGAATCAAGCCTAAAATTGCGGGAATCCACTGCCAGCCAGTCATGTAGCCAAAACCGCTTACAAAAACACCAATCCACAGCAGCAATTCTCCCAGATAATTGGGACAGCGAACAAAGCGATACAAGCCAGTGTCCACAAAACGGCCAGGATTCTTCTTTTTGGCATCGCTTTTCTGCTTGTCAGCCAAGGCCTCCATTCCAATACCCACCACCATCAGCACCAAGCCCACAATGGCAGGAAGGTCAAACTCAGAGGCTCCCAGCTTGAGGCGGAAATAGATGGGACAGGTCATCAGCAGGTACAAAACAGCACAGCTGATCCAAATGGCAAACTTCACCCCAAAGGGAACCTTATTTCCGTCTTTAATGTCGCCACTTACCCGCTGGTTGTAGGCGGGTGTCTTGTTTTCACGATAGAGCAGATAGCCACCCAACCGCAGTCCATAGCCTAGCAGCAGCACACACATCAAGATGGTGGGCAGGGTTAAAACTGGCAGGAACACAATTCCCATGGCCAAGGCAAGGCCAGCAATGGCAAATCCATATCCCACAGAGAAAAAGTGGATATAATAGCGAAATCCAATAGAGGTTATCAAAAAGGAAACCACTGCCAAAATAAGATATGATGTATTCATATTATCCTCCGATTCAGACGATTTTCACGATACAGCCTTTTGATTGCACTGTATTCAAGCATGATACCAAAAAATCAGCAATTTGAAAAGGAAGCAAGAAGGGGGCGAATCCCGAACAGCATCCCGGGAGACTGAATCCCAGCTCCATCTCAACAGCCTCATCTACAATGACGGGGCTGCCAATAGCCCACCCTCGCCTTACGCTTCACTAGCGTTCAGAGGGCGGCGATGGCAGGCACCCATTGGCAGCCCCTTCACTTTATCTGATGGCTGCTGGGTGGGGGCTTCAATCTCACGGTCTACTGCTGGTGAATGGGGTAGATGGGGCTGGATACAAAAACTCCCCCGCCACAGATGGAACTGGAACGAGGGAATTCTTACTTTAAATTACTCTTCTACTGAGGCTGTACACACCACACGAAAACCAAGATTGCTGCTGCGGCGGTAAGGGCTGCTCTTTTACGCAGCAAGTTGTTTTATTTAGAACTGGCACGCACCACACGAAAACCAAGAAAGTAGTTGCGGCTGCTAGGGTAGTAGTTGCCGCGGTTAGAAACAGACGCGCAGTCAGCGTAGTTGCTCCAACTACCACCGCGGCGGACGCGGTAAGACCCCGACGAGGCACCTGTTGGCTCTGTTCCTGAGTTTATTGTTCCATACCAGTCATAACACCATTCCCAGACGTTTCCGCTCATATCATATATACCTAAGCTGTTTGCTTCTTTTTTCCCTACTTGGTGGGTTCCGTATCCTTGGCCACCACTTGAGGGTGTTGTCTCTCCTGTTGTTCCTGTTGTTCCTGTTTCAGTGTTATACCAATACCAACCTACTGCATCTAAACCTGCGTTTTTGCTTTCAGTATAACTTTTTCCATCTGCTGTATCTGCTCCACTAAAGGTAAAGTCCCAAGCCTCTGCATCTGGGTTTCCGCCTCGGGCTGCATATTCCCATTCTGCTTCCGTGGGTAAGCGATAACCATTTGCATCCTTATTTAATATTACAGTTGCTTCAGATATGGAATAGCCTGTTTTTCCATCTTGTTTTTCTACTTTTGTTACTTTAATATTGTATGCTGGTGACAATCCTACTTTGGCACTTAATGCATTACAATACCATACCGCATCGTACCAGGTAACTCCTTCTACTGGTCGTTTCCCTTGCTCATCACCTGGAAATAAGGTGTACTCTTCATTATCTGCTGTACAATATGATGGGTCGCTTTCTAGCTGGTATTCCTGTCCATCTACCGTTACTTTTTGTCCAGCCATTACACTTGCGTATTCTTCTTGGGTTACTTCGTATTTTCCCATGTAAAAATCACTTAAGATTACTGTTCTGTTTTCTATAAATACTCCTGGGTAATTATCAGTGTAGTCAGTACCCACTATTGTGCCTCCTGTTACGGATACCATTTCAGGTACTTTTACCCTTGGCCCTTGTGGCCCCTCCGCTTCCATCTTACACCCCACCAAAACCATCACGCTTGCCAGTAGCACCAAGCCTGCCAGCACCATTTTCTTCATGGATTTCATTTTCTCAAATCCTCCTAAAAATTTATTTGCTTCCAGCACTGGGCTGGAAAAATTACCGAGACAAAATGATTTAAACAAAAAAAAGACCAGCGGGAAATTTCTCGTAAGAAAAATTCCTCGCTGGCCTAATTCCAGATAAATGTATTGTTGTAGAAAGAGTTTCTTCTATGT
>JAFYWB010000025.1 GCA_017549025.1 Treponema sp. | reverse complement strand
TATGCTTCGCTGATTTCCTGTTTACGCTCTTCCACATCGAAATTGAAAATCATGTCGGTACTGCAGGGAATAGTGTTTTTATCTATGCTGAGCAGTTTGTTTTCTACCAAGTCACTTAAAGAACAGGAAACAGTACTTTCCATAAAGGAGTTCAGCATGGTGATAAGATTGTCCTCCACCTGTATGCCTGAATATTCAGTGTGCCCTTCGATAAATTGCTTTACAAAGGGATCTGTCGTCAGCACCTTCACTTCTTTTTTTGATACTCGTGGTGCGGAGATAATGCTATTAAAGAACTTTTCTAGGTTGATTCCATCTACAAAGCCCAAATTTAAATTAGACATAATCAGCAGAATCTTTGGCGTGGGAATACTATGGTTTGCAATTAAGTCGGCAAGATGGAATTTCAGCATGGTAATCTTGTCTAGATTTAATCCTACTGCAGCTTCCACCACAATGATATTTTTGTTTTTGTGGGCTTCAATAATGGATGGGGTGGTGTCCATGGTCATGGGTGTGGTGAGAAACACTCCCAAGGTTTTAATAAGAACGTCCATCATGAAAGGGCGAGCAAAGTATTTAATAACACCCAATCGAATAAGACCGATGATTTCTTCTGAACCAATGGCTGGGCCAACCATAATAACAGGTAATGATGCTGTGTTGGGGTTCTGGCGTTTTTTTTCTAAAAATTCAATGATGCTAGAAAAATCCTGTTCAACATCGATTATAACCAAGTCAGGTAGAACCGATAGCAGTCTCGTGAATGCGTCTCGCCGCCCTTGAACAAAATCTACGGAAACTTTTACTGAGGCCAACTTTTCTTTAACAAAATCTCTAAAAATCGGCGAGGGATCCAACAATAATACCTGCTTCATATCGTTTCATGATACAAGTAAAATTGCAATTTGACAAGATATGGGCTTGCTTTTTTCTGAAATAAAGGGATATGCTAGGGGAAGAACAAGTGATTGTAACAAGGCTTTATGGGGGAAACTATGATTGTCTATGTTTTGCTGGCAGAAGGATTTGAAGAAATTGAAGCCCTGACTCCAGTTGATTATTTGCGTCGTGTTGGGGTGGAGGTGTATACCCTTTCTTGTGGAGATTCTCTAACTGTTCGAGGCTCCCACAATATACCTGTGGTGGCAGATATGATGATTGCCGATGTGGTGGCAAAAAATGATCTACCTGATGGTATTGTGGTGCCAGGAGGAATGCCAGGGGCTGCCAATGTGGCTCAATGTCTGGAGGCAAGAAATTTGATTTCTCAGATGATGGCTGCAGGAAAGGTGGTGGCAGCCATCTGTGCCGCTCCAGTGGTGGCTCTTGCAGGACTTGGGGTTTTGAAGGCAAAAAGATTCACCTGCTATCCTTCTATGGAAGCTCAGCTGGAAAAATGGGGTGGCCCCCAGTGGAAAACACTAACAGAAGGCTGCCACTATACGGGAAGTCGCGTGGAGGTAGATGGCAATCTCTTTACTGCAGCAGGCCCTGGCACTGCCGAGGAATTTTCCTTGGTTTTGGCTCATGAGTTTGCAGGACATGAGGCTGCTACTAAGCTTGCTTCCAGTGCCTTGTTCCGCTAGTTTTAGGGCATGTAATTATTACGTTCGTTTATACACTTCTATATAAAAGAAGCCGTCCTTTCACCATGGAAAGGACGGCTTCTTACAAAATCTTTAACTAGTGGTTAGCAAACTACAGGTTTGGCAATAATTTTTGCCAAGTCAGGATTCTTTGCCAAGTCCTTCTGCAATCCAGCCTCACGAGCCTTGTTTACGTAGTCGGGGCTCTGGAAGGAGTAGGTGAAGTTGGTGTGAACGTCGTAGGTTCCAGCCATCAATGCATAAGCATCCTCAGTCATTACCAATTCCTCGTCGGTGGGGATTACGAAAATCTTAATCTTGGAGTCATCGGCACTGATGCACAGCTCGGTGTTGCGAGTGCGAGCCATCTTGTTCTTTGCGGGGTCAATCTTGATTCCCAGGTGCTCCAGCTGAGCACAAACCTGTCCACGGATTGCATCAGAGAACTCACCAACACCAGCAGTAAATACGATGGCGTCAATGGGTCCAACAGCTGCCATGTAAGCACCAAAGTACTTTGCCATGCGGTAGCATTCCATGTCCTGTGCCAGCTTTGCCTTTGCATCACCCTTCTCAGCAGCGGCCTGAACGTCACGGCGGTCAATCAAGCTACCAGTAATACCCAGCAAACCAGACTTCTTGTTCAAGGCTGCATCCATTTCTGCAGGAGACATACCTGTTTTCTTCATTACGTAGAAGGGCAGTGCAGGGTCGCAGTCACCAGCACGTGTTCCCATTACCAATCCTTCCAGAGGAGAAAGACCCATGGAGGTGTCAAAGCCCTTTCCGTTCTTTACAGCACACATAGAGGCTCCGTTACCAACGTGGGCAATGATAATGTTGGTGTCTTCGGGCTTCTTTCCCAAAAGTACGCTGGCACGCTTTGCTGTGTACAAGAAAGATGTTCCGTGGAAACCGTAGCGGCGGGCGGAATACTTTTCGTACCACTCGTGGGGAACAGCATACATGAAGGAGGTGTCGGGCATGGTCTGGTGCCAAGCGGTGTCCATAATGGCACAGTGGGGAACGTCGGGGAGTACCTTTTGTGCAGCCTCGATTCCCATGATGTTGGCAGGGTTGTGGAGAGGAGCCAAATCCTGAATCTCACGGAACTGCTCGATAACCTCTGGAGTTACGATTACAGACTTGGTGAACTTGTCTCCACCGTGAACCACACGATGTCCTACAGCCTTAATAACAGACATGTCAGAGATAACACCAGTGGTAGCATCAGTGATTGTGCTGATAATCAGCTCAATAGCTTCCTTGTGGGTAGGACAGGGCTGTTCCTTTACAAACTCATCCTTTCCCTTTGCCTTGTGAGAAATTACAGAACCATCCTGAGTTACTCGCTCAACAACACCAGAAGCCAAAACGTCCTTTTCGCTCCAATCATATACCTGATATTTAGCAGAGGAGCTACCACAGTTCAATGTTAAAATAATCATTCCAATCCTCGAAAAAAAATAATAGTTTTATATTTCATTATAGAATCATTTTGCGGAATTGGGAAGGGTTATTGAGCAGTTTTATAGCTATTTTGTTGTGTTTTATGAGCATATTGCTATGGTGAGGGGAATAAGGGGAACAATCATTATATGAAAAATGACAGTTTAGACGAGTCTTTTTGCCGCCTTTTTGTAAATGTCTCTTCGATGCCCAACTGCAAGCATTAAAACAATCAAAATATCATCTTTGATTTCTGCAACAAGTCTATAATCACCGACTCTAAATTTCCAGTAGGCTGAAAGATTTTCTTGTAGTTGTTCACCCAAGGTTCTTGGGTCTTCCCTTGTTGACAGTTTGTCAATGTACTTTTGAATTTGTTTTTTTCCAGAACCGTCCAACTTTGAAAAATCTTCAAAGGCCTTTTCTCCAAACTCAACCTTGTAAGCCATTTTGTTTTTTTACCTCTTCCCAAGAAATAGTTTTGCTTTTACCCTTTCTAATTTCTTCTGAACGACTTTGAGCTAAATAAAGAAGTTCCATATCTACAAGATTTTCTTCAACAGCTTCTTTGATGTAATAAGATCTTGTTCGTCCTGTTCTTTTGGCAAGTTCATTTAACCGCTGGATTATCTCTGTATCAAATCTAACAACTACTGGTTGTGTCATATAGCTTCTCCTTGTTTGTATTACAAGTATTACATATTGTGAGGCTGTAGTCAAGAAAATGTTTGTCAGTTGACAGGGAAATAAAAAAAGACTGTCAAGGAAAACTGACAGTCTTTTTTGTGATGGAATAATGATTATTTTACAGAAGCAACCAGTTTGTTGAATGTTGCTTCATCTACAAAAGTGATTTCTCCGTTGTCTCCGCTGTTAATTCCATAAAGTTTTCCGTCGGGAGCCAGTTCTTCTAATTTTGCTTGATTTGCACCAGTAATCTGTGGATCAACGAGAACGGTTCCTTCAAAAATGTATCCCCAGCGTCTTGTAAATCCAAGGAAACCTTTTTTGTCATATACAGAAAGTTCTGCATCAACGAGAGCCACTCCTCCAGGAACCTTTTCGATAACGGAATCCAAGGCATTTTCCAATTCATAACTTCCAGACACTCTTCGTGTTTGGATGAACCAAAAGATTTTGAGATTCAAGTCTTTGTTTCCTGTTTTCTGAGTTTCTGCATGTCTTGTCATCTCTCCCAATCGACTCAACTCAACATTTTTAGAAGATATTACGGTAAATCTTCCTAATGCTTCTGTACTTGTACATCCTACCAATACCATCACCACGACAGCCAATCCTGCCAGCAATCCCATTTTTCTTTTCATAAGAAATCCTCCTGATATAAAACTCTAATAATTCTGGGGGGGGCGGG
>JAFYWB010000024.1 GCA_017549025.1 Treponema sp. | reverse complement strand
TTGCGGGATGAAAACCGCATTATCAATGTGGAAGTGCAAACTGGTCACAAGAAGGAGCTTCCCAAACGAAGCCGTTACTACCAAAGTGTAGCAGATGTGAGCACTACCGCAACTGGAACCAAGTATCGAGATCTACCAGAAAACATCCTCATTTTCATCTGCACTTTCGACCCTTTTAATAGAAATTTCCCCCGCTACACCTTCCAGTATATCTGCAACGAGGATAAACGACTCAAGCTAAAGGATGGTTCCCTCCGCATCTTTTTGAACACCAAAGCCACAGAGCTTTCAGCCCTTGACCAGAAACTTCAAGCATTTTATCATTTTACAGGAATACCTTCTCTACCGGGGTTCTTAGGGGCAGGAAGTCCCTAAGCAGTGCTGGGGGAAAGGGAGGTTTTAGGAGGGAAAACCCACCGCTTCTGAGTAGAGGGGGTGTTCCCTCCTAACTAAAGGAGACACTACATGACATGGACAGTTAAAATGGCAGATGCACGATATGATGGCTACGAGGAAGGTTTTGACGAAGGTCGTGAAGCGGGTCTCCAAGTCGGAATACAACAAGGAATTGAACGTGGAGCCTACGAAACCAAGCTGGAGACAGCAAAAGCAATGTTGAAGATTGGAATCCCCCTAGAACAAGTGCAATTTTGTACCAATCTTCCGCTGGATGAGGTACAATCATTATTGTAAGGTTGTGATTTTTAGGCAATAAGGGATAAGACCTCGTAGCTCCTTGCACTGCTTCTGAGTAGAGTGTGTGTTTCTCACTTCCCATCCGCCACCGCAGAATACCCACCATCACCAAAGCCATAGGTGGGCAGGGGAACCACCGTGCGGGGGTGCCAGCCAGACTGAAAGCCGTTGAAGATGGCGGAACGGTACATTTGTTCTAGTTTTGTGTGGCTGTAGGATTTGAAATCTTCCTTTACCAAGGGATGGTCTAGGTGTAGTAGGGAGCGGTTCCGTTGTTTTATGTCTGCAAGGTAGGTTTCTGCGGGGAGAGTGTTGCTTTTGGCTCCGTTGCAGGTGGGGCAGGAAAGGACAAAGTTCCAGAGTTTGTCGTCTTTTACGAAGGACCAGGGAATGCAGTGGTCTACGGGAATGGTGGTTGCTTCTTGCTTTAGGCTTTTGTGGCAGTAAAAGCAATGTTGCTGGCCAAACTGAAGGAGGGTTTCCCGATACAGGCTCAGGTTACTTCGCTCCGTGGAGGCATCCAGCTTACTTGCCAGTGCGTAGGAATCTTCTTCCCGATTCACCTTTTCGAGGTATTTTATCCATTCGTAATAATTTATCTTTTCAAAGTCTGTCTTGAACTTGACGCAGGCGGCGTAAGCATCTGGGTTAAAGTGGATTCCTCCGTCTTCCTTGCTGAAAGAATACAGCTGCCCTTCTGTATCTGCGTAAAAGGCTCCCACCACGTATTTAAGCATTTGGCTTCGGATTTTGCGGGAAACTTCCAGCTGTAAATCTTGTCTCAGGCTTTCAAAAGGAAAGATTGAGCCCTTGCTCTCGTAGTCAAAGCCATATTTCTTGCAAAAATCATACAGCTCACGCTCCACTGCCGTCATGGTAGCACGCTGGGAAGTTGGCATCTGTTTTAAATGGTAGTTCAGTACCAAGTTCCAGTAGATTTCCGTGAACCGCAGGGCAATAGTATCGTAACTCAAAAAATACCGCTGGCCATCTACATTAAAAAGATTGTCCAACACCGCCTTGAAAAAAGCATACTTGTAGGTGGAAGTGTGCTTTTTTGCCGGAGACAAGGCTAGGTTCACAATGCGGATAACATCACTTTCGCTCAGGTGACGGAAGGGGAGTGTGCCTTGTTGCAGGTTCCAGCCAGAGGTGTTCATGGGGATAGTATAGCATGGATGGAGGGTGTTTGGGGGAAATGGGATAGGAGTTTTACTTGGTTTTTGAAAAAAGTTTTTGGGTGTAGCATTTATTGGGACAGGTGATGTGGTAGAATGGAGGGAAGTGGAAAAAAGTGGACAGATTTTAAAGTCGTGTTATAATTATAACCAATTATAAAGCTCATAATTTACGGTTATCTGTTGGAGGAAAAGATAATTTTCAGAACCGGGGAGGATATCATGGCTGGAATGGATAAAATAATTGCTCACAAGACTGAGAATGAAGAACAATCTTTAATCGAGCATTCTAAGAATGTTTC
Organism: Treponema sp.; assembly: GCA_017549025.1. Lineage (GTDB taxonomy): Bacteria > Spirochaetota > Spirochaetia > Treponematales > Treponemataceae > Treponema_F. The sequence continues at coordinate 8,469 of JAFYWB010000024.1, read as the reverse complement.
TATTTTGGCTAAAGATTTTGCAGATAGTTTTGGTAATGGAGATTGGGCTCAATTTGCTGGAATGCTTCATGATTTGGGTAAAGCATTTCCAGATTGGCAAAAATATATTCGTGGACTTAACTCAACTTCTATAAATCATAGTGAAGTTGGAGCCCAATATGCTTTTTCGAGAATGAATTCAAAAGATTCCTGTGCAAAAGTTATTCCCTATCTAATAGCTGGCCATCATGCAGGTCTACCTGATTATGATATTGGTAGTGGAAATGAATTGAAGAAAATACTGAAAGGTACATCATACGAGTTACTGATTAATAATTCTAATTTACAAGAAATATTAAGTACTGCTTTTCCTAAAACAATCCCTTTTGGGAAAAATGACATAAAAAAGGAAAATCCCCAAAAGCTATTAGAATATTTTCATCTTTGGATTCGTATGTTGTATTCTTGTCTTGTTGATGCTGATTTTCTTGATACGGAAAATTTTATGACACCAGCACAGGCTGAATTGAGAGGGCATAAAACTAGTTTGTCTGACTTAAAGAAAAAATTTGATTCCTATATGACAGAAATAACTGAAAATGCTTCTCCTTCTAAAATAAATGATATTCGAAGCACGATATTAAAGTCTTGTCGTGAAAAAGGAGCATTTAAACCGGGATTTTATTCTCTCAATGTGCCTACTGGAGGAGGAAAGACACTTTCTTCAATGGCATTTGCATTAGAGCACGCCTTGGCACATGGCAAAAAAAGAATAATTATGGTAATTCCATATACCAGTATTATTGAACAGACGGCTAAGATTTATAAATATGGTACAGATAATGATGAAAAAATAAGGCAATCTGGAAAATGTTTGTTCGGTGAAGAGAATGTCCTTGAACATCACTGTAATTTTAATTTTGAGCAAGATGAAAGATATAATATACTGAAAAAGCAGAAACTTGCAGTTGAAAATTGGGATGTTCCGATTGTTGTGACAACAAATGTACAATTGTTTGAATCTCTGTTTGCTGCCCGTAGTTCTTCATGCCGTAAACTTCATAATATTGTTGATTCAGTAATTATTCTGGATGAGGCACAAATGCTTCCTCCTGAATATTTGAAATCAATTCTTTCGGTATTAGAAGGTCTTGTAAAATGTTTTGGGGTTACGGTTGTTCTGTGTACAGCCACTCAACCTGCATTAGAAGGGAGCATTGGTTCTGACAGATATATGTTTGAAGGGTTACCTAAGGATTTTGTTACTCCGATCATAGATAATCCTCAAGAATTGGCAGAACAACTGAAACGTGTTGAAATAAATTCTGATTTTGTAAAAAATAAGATTCCTGATTGGAAAACATTAGCAGATAAGCTTTGTGAATATGAACAAGTTTTATGTATCGTGCAAACAAGAAAGGACTGCCGTGAACTGCATTCCATGATGCCAGAAGGGACAATTCACCTTTCAGCCCTTATGTGTGCAGAAGAACGTTCAGATGTTATTTCTGATATAAAAGAAAAATTGAAAAATGATGAAGCTATTCGTGTGATTAGTACTCAGCTTGTAGAGTGTGGTGTTGATATTGATTTTCCAGTTGTTTTTAGGGCTATGGCTGGTATGGATTCTGTGGCTCAATCTGCTGGTCGTTGTAATCGTGAAGGAAAGCTTAAAAATGGAACAGTTTTTCTTTTTGAATCTCCGATGAAAACACCTCTAGGATTACTACAAAAAGGTGCTGAAGTCACTCGTGACTTACTTGAAGAATATCAGTTTGAATTAAAACTCACTCCTGATTTGTACAAAAAATATTTTACAGCGTATTATAAAAAAGTAGACGGCTTTGACAGAGATAATATTTTTAAGGAAACTATGCTTGATGGGGCTATGGAAGGAAAATTTCAATTTAGAACACTTTCCGAAAAATATCATTTGATAAATAATGGATTTCAGGGGACAATATATGTAAGGTATTGTTCGCCCAAAACAGGAAAAGATAATATTTCTTTGCTTCAACGCCTTTTCACCGCTGATGTGGATAAAAAGTTGTTTAAGCAGTTAGGACGATATGGTGTAAATCTGCCATTGAAAGAGATACAGGAGTTATTTAAAGCGGGAAGGATAGTACAGCCTATAGAAGGTATTTTTATGCAATCACTTGATGATGATAATTTATATCAGACAGGGCTTGGTCTTGTAACTGATTCTATTCAATCATTCAATACATATGTATTCTAGAATGGAGGAGCAATGAATGAAAGGGTTTTTTGACAAAACATTTTGCATTGAAGTATGGGGTGATTATGCTTGCTTTACACGGCCAGAAATGAAGGTAGAGCGAGTCAGTTATGATGTGATGACGCCTTCTGCTGCAAGGGCAATCTTTGAGGCGATTTTTTGGAAACCTGCTATCTGTTGGAAAATTAAGAAAATTGAGGTGCTTAATCCTATCAAGTGGATTAACTTGAGACGGAATGAAGTGGGGGCTCTTGCAAGTGACAGTTCTAATGGTATCATGATTGAAGAAAAACGGCAGCAACGAGCTGGTCTCTTTCTGAAAGATGTTCGTTATCGGATTCATGCAGACTTGGTTTTTATTCCTCCCAAGAAGCGAAAGGAAGTTAGAAATCCATTGCCAGAATACCTTATGGATTCTCAAGAGAAAGGGGAAATTTCAGAACAAAAACTTACTGATGATCATCCAAATGAAAATCCTGCAAAATACAATAGTATGTTTGAACGGAGGGCAAAAAAAGGGCAGTGTTTTTTTCAGCCATATCTGGGATGTAGAGAATTCAGTTGTTTTTTTAAGTTAGTGGATGCAGAAAAAGAACCTGTAGTGCCAATTTTAGAAACTAGGGATTTAGGTTTTATGCTTTATGATCTGGATTATTCTGGTGTGAAAAATCCAGATAAAATTGGGCCAGAGGATATAAAGCCTGCCTTTTTTAGAGCAAAAATTGAAAATGGAATAATACACATTCCTGATTGGGATAGCGAGGAGGTGTATAAATGATTTTACAGGCTTTATATGAATATGCCCAAAGAAAGGGTAATGAACTTCCTGAAGACGGATTTGAAGATGTGGAAATTAAATATCTGATAAAGATTCGTGAGGATGGTTCTCTTGTTGATTTAGTTTCAACTGAAGAAAGAGATGATAAGGGAAAACTACGTGGACATGTATATGAAAAAGTGCCAATGCGAGTGGAGAGAACTAGTTCTCCAAAAGCTTCTCTTTTGCTTGATAATATTGAATATGTTCTGGGAGTTGCGAAGAAAATTTCTGATACTGTTTCTCAGTATGAAGTAAAACAAAGGAAAGCTAATGAAAAAGCAGCTGTATGTAATGAACTTTTCATAAATGAAATTGAAAAACTACCAGAATATCTTTTAGAAGAAAAAGAAATAAAAGCTGTAATTAGTTTCTATCGTTCAAACAGAATGAATGGTTTTGCTAAAATAACGGATTGTGTATCTTGGAATGAATGTCAGAAAACAACTGGAAATCTATCTTTTGTCTTGGCTGGTGAAAGTTCTATTGTTCCTCAATTAGAAAGTATTCGGGACTTCCAAAGGAAGGTTACTGCTCAAAGAAGTTTGACTGAAGAAGGGGAAAATGATAGTAATATTGTAAATGAAATTTGTCTTGTTACTGGTGAAAAATCTGTTATATCAAGAATTCATTCTGCGACACCAATAATCGGAGCTAAAAGCAATGCGAAGTTTGTTGGATTTCAAATAAAAAGTGGATATGATTCTTATGGGAAAGGTCAGTCATATAACGCTCCAGTATCTGTAAAGGCAGAAGCGGCCTACACAAAAGCTTTAAATTATCTAATCAAGTCAAAGAATAATAAATTTAGACTTGGCGAGGATACCATTGTGTTTTGGGCAGAAAAGAAGGAATCTGAAACTTTTGAATGTATGTTTTTCAATTCTTTTGTGACAAACTTTGATAATCCTGACAGGAATGTTAGCGAAGTTAAAAATCTTTTTAATGCAATAAATACAGGAAAAATTGACTTAGATTTTAGTTCAAATTTTTATGTTCTCTGTCTTTCTCCAAATGTGGCTCGTATTTCTGTTCGCTTCTGGGAAACAGGAAAAGTTGAAACATTCGCTAATCGTATAAAGCAGCATTTTGATGATTTTGAAATTATACGATCAAAACATGATGTCGAATATCTGACTCTTTATCAGATTCTTTCTGCGACAGCTTTGGAGCATAAAATGGATAATGTCGCTCCCAATCTTATTGGGAATGTTACTCAGTCAATTTTAAAGGGATTACCATACCCTGCAACCTTACAACAACAGTGTATACGGAGAATACGTGCAGAACAAAAGGTATCACGGGAACGTACAGCAATTTTGAAGGCGTATATAAATCGAATAAACAGAATGAAAGATATAAAGGAGGTTTCTGTGGCATTAGACAGAAAGGAGACAAACAAGGGGTATCTCTTGGGGAGACTGTTTGCAGTATTTGAAAAGGTTCAACAAGACACTCATCCTGGACTGAACTCAACAATAGTGGATAGGTTTTATGGTGCTGCCTCCACAAATCCTGTTACTGTATTTACCCAACTAATGAGGTTGAATCGACATCATTTGAATAGTTATTCAAACGAAAAAGGCGGAATCAAACGAAAGATGGATGATGAAATTGCTGAGATAATGAATATGATAGATTCATTTCCATCTCATCTTAATTTGAATGAACAGTCATATTTTGCAATTGGTTATTATCACGAGAAGCAAAGCTTCTTTGAAAAAACAAATAAATCTGAACCATCAGAAGGAGATAATTGATTATGTCTAAACTTGAGAAACGGTATGACTTTGTGTTGTATTTTGATGTAAAGGATGGAAATCCTAATGGCGACCCGGATGCAGGAAATCTTCCTCGTATTGATGCCGAGACAGGTCATGGAATTGTTACGGATGTTTGTATAAAACGTAAGATTCGTAATTATGTACAGATTACAAAAGAGACAGAAACTGGCTATGATATTTTTGTCAAAGAAAAAGCAATTCTGAACAATGAGATTGATCAAATCTATGTTGATTTAGGGATTAAGGCTGACTCAAAGAACAAGGCAAAAGGGGAGGATGTAGAAAAAGGTCGTGCTGGAATGTGTAAAAAATTCTATGATATAAGAACCTTTGGTGCAGTTCTCAGTACTGGTGCCAATGCTGGACAGGTTCGAGGGCCAGTTCAGTTGACTTTTGCACGTTCAGTAGAACCTGTTGTAACCTTTGAACATAGTATTACTCGAATGGCTGTTGCCACTGTAGAAGAGGCTGAAAAGCAAGGTGGAGACAATAGGACTATGGGGCGGAAATATACTATTCCATATGGACTTTACAGAATTCATGGTTTTATTTCCCCTCATTTTGCAGTACATACGGGGTTTTCAACTGAAGATTTAGATGTTCTTTGGGATGCATTGGTACAAATGTTTGAGTTTGATAGATCTGCTACTCGAGGATTAATGACAACAAGAAGACTTGTTATTTTTGAGCATAACTCAGCCCTTGGGTCTAAACCAGCTGATGAGTTGTTTAGCCGCGTGAAAGCAGAGTTGACTGGAAAATCTCCTGCCCGAGACTTTTCGGATTATACCATTTCTTTGGACGGGAATCCGTTGACTGAAACTAAAACAGTAGTAACATTGTAATGTATCAAGAGTCAGATTATTTACTGCTTAGCGGGCTTCAACACTTGTGTTGTTGCCCGCGGCAGTGTGCTTTTATACATATTGAACAGGTATGGAGTGAAAATTTTTTTACAGCTTCAGGGCGTGTCCTGCATGAGAAAGTACATGGTGGAGTTGGTGAATCACGTAGATGTATTCGTATTGAACGTGATTTGAAAATTTCTTCTAGTAACCTCGGGGTAACAGGAAAAACAGATGCTGTAGAATTTTATTCTGACGGTACTATCATCCCTATAGAATACAAACATGGTAAACCTAAAGATGATGTCAGCGATGAGGTACAATTATGTGCTCAAGTGATGTGTCTGGAAGAAATGTTGAATGTGAATATTTCCACAGGGGCTTTATTTTACTTTAAGATTAGGAAGAGAGTATCTGTTGATATATCAACAATGCTACGGCAGAAAACTATTCAAGTAGCCAAAGAGTTTCACTCATTGGTTCAAGAAGGGAAGACGCCACCTGCCCATTATACAAAAAAATGTAATAGTTGTTCATTCATGGATTCCTGTTTTCCTGAATCTGCAGGAAGACATAAATCTGTGGAAACTTATATAAAAAGGCTGCTTATGAATACAACATCGTCAGTTGAAGGAGAGTTTTAATGCAGCGGTTTCTTAATACATTATATGTCATGACACAGAAATCTTATCTTCACAAGAAAGGTGAGACGGTAGAGCTTGTTGTTGATAAAAGTGTCGTTGCAAGGATTCCTCTAATTAATTTAGACAGTATCGTTTGTTTTGGTAATGTTTCTGTCAGCCCATTTTTATTAGGGGCTTGTCCAGAGTATAACATCACTGTTAGTTTTCTTTCTGAGTCAGGAAAATATCTTGCTCGTGTGCAAGGCCCTGTAGCGGGTAATGTTCTATTGAGAAAAGAACAATATCGTATCTCAGATGATAAGATCCGTTCAGCTCAAATTGCCCAATATTTTATTTTAGGTAAAGTTGCAAATCAACGTTATGTGCTTCAGCGTGTGATTCGAGATCATGAAGATAAGATAGATTCAGAGCGGGTGAGAAAGGCAATTGCAATACTCTCTTCAAATCTAAAGAAGATTCCGCATGAGTTAGATCTGGATAGATTGCGTGGGGTGGAAGGTGATTCTGCAGAGACATATTTTTCTGTTTTTGATGAATTGATTATATCTCAAAAAGAATCATTTATATTTTCTGGAAGAAATAGACGGCCTCCGTTGGATAATGTGAATGCGATGTTGTCATATACCTATACTTTACTTTTTCATGATATGGTTAGTGCATTGGAGTGTGTTGGGCTTGATCCTGCTGTTGGATTTTTGCATCGTGATAGACCTGGCAGATTGAGTTTGGCATTAGATTTAATGGAAGAATTTAGAGCTCCAGTTGCAGATAGACTTGTTTTGTCATTAATAAATCGTGGTGAAGTGTCTGAAAAAGGTTTTCAAAAATCAGCTAGTGGAGCTGTAGTTATGACTGACGAAACAAGACGAATCCTAGTTGCTGCCTATCAAAAAAAGAAGGAAAGTGTATTGTCTCATCCATATGTGGAAAAGAAGATGCATCTAGCAATATTATTTCAAACACAAGCTCGATTGATGGCTCGATATATTCGTGGGGATATAGATGGATATCCTGTTTATTTCTGGAAATAAATAATGAGGGAAAATACATGATGATGTTGGTTAGCTATGATGTAGCACAGGATGAAAATGGAGAAAAACGATTGCGAAGAGTTGCAAAATTATTACAAAATTATGGTCAAAGAGTGCAGTATTCCGTTTTCGAGTGTCTTGTGGAGCCTGCACAATGGGTAGAGTTAAAAAATAAATTAATAAAAGAAATTAATCCAGAGTATGACAGTCTTCGTTTTTATTCACTTGGTGCAAATTGGCAGAAACGTGTCGAGCATATAGGACAAAAGGTTTCTATAAATCCACAAGGTCTTTTGATTTTATAAGAACAATATTATTGCGAACCTGTTGCAAACATTTTAGAATTAGTAATGATGAAATTTCTATTCTTTTATTATATAATTATATAGTTCATTTATAAAGCATTTGATAAGAAAGAGTGAATGCAGGTTCGCATTTTTCTGTTTTTATTTATTTGTTTTATAATAGATTGAGTAACTAACTGTCGCCTCTTCACGGAGGCGTGGATTGAAACACAATAACCCTTAATCATAACGTTTCTTGAATCGTCGCCTCTTCACGGAGGCGTGGATTGAAACTCGTTGTCGTCAAGTTCATCTGTCAGAGTTTCAAGTCGCCTCTTCACGGAGGCGTGGATTGAAACAGCAACACCCGCAAGTTCTTTAACCTCACCACATGTCGCCTCTTCACGGAGGCGTGGATTGAAACACGGAACAGAAGACAAGATGGAGAAATGGGCGAAGTCGCCTCTTCACGGAGGCGTGGATTGAAACACAAGTGTATCTTTGATATTTTCAAACCATTCTCGTCGCCTCTTCACGGAGGCGTGGATTGAAACTTCTATTTTTTGAAGCAGTTCTCCCCCACCATAAGTCGCCTCTTCACGGAGGCGTGGATTGAAACTGATGACAGTGAGTGGGAGATTATGAACACACCAGGTCGCCTCTTCACGGAGGCGTGGATTGAAACAACTGGTCATTGTAGTTGTATGCGTTGAAGCACGTCGCCTCTTCACGGAGGCGTGGATTGAAACTGATAACTACAATTTTTGTGTTTTGGATTTGAGTCGCCTCTTCACGGAGGCGTGGATTGAAACCTCTGTCTCTGCGTAACCGTCGACCTGTGTTTGT
>JAFYWB010000023.1 GCA_017549025.1 Treponema sp. | reverse complement strand
TAGTCTATGTCGTTGTCCCAAGCGATGCTGCCGTATTCTATACGGACAGTCTTGAAGAATTCCTTGTTTTGGAGAGGTTGGAAACAAGGGAGATGGTAAATCTTTTTTACATCAAAGACTTTTTCCTCGTTGTTGGTGAATGTGATCTTAAGTAAGAAATCTGGCAGTGCCTGAACTGAAATAGCTCGGGGAGATAGTGGCTTCCCATAAATAATTTCTTCCATAACTGAAATCCTTTTATTGTAAAGGTTTGATTTTGAATACTTGTTCGCCTTCCACTGCAAGTTTCCAGTTTGCGTTCAACTCGTCTTGGTGTAATAAAGCCCATGCTTTTACAAAGGCTGATTGTTTTGCGGGGAAAGAGCCTGCGATTATTTCACCCTCTAAATCAAAGGATGCTTCAAATTCATTATAGTATGCATGAAAATGGGGAAGATGGTGCTTATCGTTATCCATCCAATTCATCTTGATTAAAATTCCGAAAAACATGGACAATACAGGCATAATATGTATCTCCTTGTTAAAACTATACACCGAAAGCCTTGGAAAGGCAATGTTGTTTTCCGTAACTTTCTTCTAGCTTTCTAGAAACTTTTCTCGTATATTAGTAGTGTAGGATGATTAAAATCTCAGCTGTGTTTTCGGGAGGTTTATATGCGTAAATCATATTTAGGAATCGGGATTTTGTCCTTGATTGCGGGGCTTTTGATGCTGTTTTCTCCAGAGGCTTGGACAAAGGTGGTGGTGATTTTGCTGGGCTTGGCTGCCATTGTAAACGGTTGCTTTAACTTGTTCTACGTGCGGCGGATTTTTGATGACAATTATTTTCAGCGAAGCATCATCATTCGTGGCTTGTTGAGCTTGGTGGTGGGCTTGGTGGCAGTGATTTTGCCCTTGGCCTTGGCAGCTACCATTTGGACAGCCATGATCTATGTGTTGGCAGCTTACTTGCTGGTGTCCGCTGCCTTGGAATTGTATGCTTCCCTTCGGCTCCATGCTTCTGGGGTGGATACCAAGCCCTATTACGGTGAGATTATAGGTTCCATTATTCTTGCGATAATCCTCTTTATCATTCCAGCCCAGGTGGGAATTGTATTGGTGCGGATTTGTGGTGCCTTGCTTGTGCTGTCTGGTTTGGGTGTCATCTTCTGGCAGTGGAAGAGCAGAGGTGTTGAGCATTATCTTCACAAAAAGGTTCGAGACTAGAGAGAAGTTCATGAAAAGTAAGAAGATTCATCTGTTTGCAGTGGGATTGCTTGCTCTTGGGGCAACTTTCTGGTTCTTTGGTTGTAGTTCAGTGCCTCCTTCGGCAAAAAATTCTATGACAGAAAAATCCGTCGGGGATAATTTCTACACCTACGACTACGAGCTTTTGCTTTCTTTTACGGAAAGCAATTATCTGTATCAGCAGTCAGCAGGGGTGCAGATGTATCAGGATTACACAAAGTCCGTTACAAACTTGGTGGTTCAGATGCAGGATTCGGGATTTGTAGAGCCTGACTATGGCTATCTGCTGGAAATTTCACCTTTGGGACGGATTTCTAGCCCAGATAATGTTTCTGTAACAGGAAAATATTACAGTGATGGAGCCTTTTACTGGCAGGGAGTGGAAGAGAGTAGTGGTGTTCTGCGAAATATCTTGGTGCGGGGCAGGCTTCTTCCTTCCAAGAAAAAAGATCGAGCTGATTCTGGATTCAACGGCAGCTTTGTGTTAACAGACCCAGGAACAGGCCGAGAGCAAGAGGTGTTGGTGCAGGATGGCCTGTATTTCTGGCACTATGCCCAGCCACAAGAAGGTGATTTTGAGAGCTGGCCCTTGGTGGTACAACCGGACGGAACTGTTGACTATCACCTTGAACTGATTACCCGCTCTGGAATGGTGGGAATGTATGACATGACCTTTTCCTCAGAAGTTCATACCACGGGACAGATGGAGCTTGATGGCTCTATTTCCGTGTCTTCTATAACAAAAACTCTAGGCACAGGAATGATGGCACCACAGGAATCTCAATTCAACTATGTGGCTACCAGTGGCTCCCAGCAGCTTCAGGAAAAGCTCGGCAAGGAAATGAGCCAAATTCTTGCTGGGGGAACAAAATCTGCTTCTAAAAATCTCTCTGGCAGAGTCAAGAATCCACCTCCCCTGTGGTTTGTGGCGGACTTGGACACTTCTGGTACCGTGGTGGCTGGTCGTGGCATGAAGACTCATGAGGATAAGGCTGTGGCTTTGGAGCTGGCAGAAGCAGCTGCAGTGGCAGAGGCAATTTCCACCATCAGCATATCTGTTACACGAGAAAGCCATGGATATGAAACTCATCAGCAGCGGCGATTGTATCAGGTGGTGGAAACATTTGCAAACCAAAACCGTGACTATCGTGTGGTGAATTCTCATTACGATTCAGATTCCGCCACCGCCTATGTTATGGTGGAGCTGGTAGCCGAGTAATATCTACAGTAAACGAGCCTCTTCACCTCCTATTTCCCAAGTTGACAAAATCCAGTACAATGGGAAATCATTTTGCAATAACTTATCATCGAACATCCAGTTGATGTTATATACGGAGGTTTCCAGTGATTTTTTCTCCCATCGAGATTCAAGAGACAGTGAACATGTTCATGCAGTACAAGTTGGACGTGCGGGCCATTACCATGGGGATTTCTCTGCGGGATTGTGCCTGCGAAAGTGGCAAGGAAAGTCGCAGGCGAATGCGGGAGAAAATCTTGCGGTATGCAGGAAAATTGGTGGAAACAGGCCGCAGCATTGAGGCTGAGTTCGGTGTGCCCATCATCAACAAGCGTATTGCCGTAACTCCCATTTCCTTGGTGGCTGAACCCAGCGGAGAGGACAATTACGTGGAATGGGCGGTGGAGCTGGATAAGCTTGCCAAGGAGCTGGAGGTGGACTTTATCGGTGGATTTTCTGCTTTGGTGCAAAAGGGTATTACTCCCGGAGATCGCACCCTGATTAAATCCATTCCTCAGGCTCTTACTGTTACTGATCGAGTTTGTTCTTCTATTAACCTGGGAACCACAAAAAGCGGTATCAACATGGATGCGGTTCGAGATATGGGCTACATCATCAAGGAAGCTGCAGAGCTTACCAAGGAAAAGGACGGCTTGGGCTGTGCCAAGCTGGTGGTGTTCTGCAATGCTCCCGAGGACAATCCCTTTATGGCAGGCGCCTTTCACGGACCAGGAGAAGGGGATGCAGTGCTTTCTGTAGGTGTGTCTGGCCCAGGTGTAATTAAGGCAGCCTGCGAGGCATACAAGGGACGGCCCCTTGATGAGGTGGCAGACGGCATTAAGAAGATGGCCTTTAAGATTACCCGCATGGGACAGCTGGTGGGAACAGAGGCTGCTCGTCGTTTAGGTGTGGATTTCGGTATCCTTGATCTGTCCTTGGCGCCCACCCCTTACGTGGGAGATTCTGTGGCTCGTATTCTGGAAGAATTGGGACTGGAAGCAGCTGGTGCTCCGGGAACTACCGCCGCCTTGGCCATGCTCACTGACATGGTGAAAAAGGGTGGTGTTATGGCCAGCACCAATGTTGGCGGCTTGTCTGGAGCCTTTATCCCCGTGTCCGAGGATGAGGGCATGATTGCTGCAGTAAAGGCTGGCTCCATCAATCTGGAAAAACTAGAGGCTATGACCTGCGTGTGTTCCGTGGGCTTGGATATGATTGCTATTCCTGGGGACACCAGTGCTTCTACCATCAGCGGCATCATTGCGGACGAAATGGCCATTGGTATGGTGAACAACAAGACTACTGCTGTGAGAATTATTCCTGTGCCAGGAAAGGGGGCCGGGGAATGGGCTGAGTTCGGTGGGCTTTTAGGTGGAGCTCCCATTCTGCCAGTAAGCAAATTCTCTTGCCAGGAATTTATTGCCCGTGGAGGACGGATTCCCGCTCCCATCCATAGCTTTAGAAACTAGTTTGCTGGCTTTAGAAATTAGCTTGTTCTTTTTCATTCTAGCTACCATGGACTATTCATTCTAGCTAGAATGAACCTTTCACTCTAGTTACTATGCACTGACCACTCTAACTAAAATGCACTCCCATGCATGTACAAGTTGCACTCCCTATCCTTGCCGTGACATCATCCCTTGCAGTGCCAAGTCACAGTCCTGTGTATTGCCGTGACATCATCCCTTGCAGTGTCATGTCACACTTCCAGTGGATTCCATGATTCTCCCTTGCATTTTCCTTTCTGTATTGTAAAATAACTTTATGCCCTTATTAAGTGAATTTTTTGGAATTAAGATTTATATTTATTGGGATGACCATTTTCCTCCCCATTTTCATGCTGAATATAACGGTCATCAAATTTTAGTAGATATTGAGGAGAATGTTGTTATTAAAGGTGTTTTACCAGCTAATAAGCTAAAACTGGTTCTTGGTTGGGCGGAACTCCATCACAATGAGTTGGTGGATTGCTGGAACAAAGCTAAACTCAATCAAATGCCCACTAGAATCGAGCCACTTCACTAAAGGAGGATGAGATGCAAGTTGTACAAGTTTATCCCATGGAAAATTATGATGTGGCCGTTTACTTTGCTGATGGAAACATTAAAAAGTACAATGTATCACATCTTGTTGGAAAAGGTGTGTTCTCAGTACTGGAAAACGTGGATTTTTATAAAGAAAATTGCACTGTTTTAAATGGAACCTTAGCATGGACATTGGATGGAACTTACGACTCATATAATTGCTTGGATATAGATCCCTTGGTGATTTATCAGAATGGAATTGCTATTCCAGATCCATTGAAGGAGCTTGCGTAAGGTTGAAGTTGCGGAGTGGGGTGCTTCCCTGTCTTTTGTTTATAGAATAACTGTTTTGTGATACAATGGAAAAAATATCAGCAGGAGAAAGTTTGTGACACAGACAGAGCAACAGCACTCAGCAAAGGAATTCGCTGCATTTTGGAAAGATAAAGGTGACGAGAAGCAGGAAACTCAGCGGTACTGGATTGGACTTTTACAAGAAGTTTTAGGAATAGAAAATCCTGCCCGCTACATCGAATTTGAAAAACCAGTAAAGCTCAAGCACACTAGCTTTATTGATGGATATATCGCAAGCACAAAGGTTTTGATTGAACAAAAGGGCAGCAAAATCGATTTGACCAAGGGATACCAGCAGTCTGACGGAGCTATTCTCACTCCATTTCAGCAGGCAAAGCGGTATGCTGACGAGTTGCCCTACGATGCGCGTCCCCGCTGGATTGTGGTGAGCAATTTTACAGAAATTCACGTTCACGACATGAATCAGCCCCACTCAGAGCCAGAAATCATTCTGTTAGAAAATCTTGAGAAGGAGTTTTATCGACTACAATTTTTAGTAGATGAAAAAAACGAGCAAATTCGCCGAGAGGAAGAAATCTCCTTGCAAGCGGGAATCTTGGTGGGAAAGCTTTACGATACCCTCATCAAGCAATACATTGAACCAGATGAAAGCAGCTTACGTTCCTTGAACATTCTTTGTGTTCGATTGGTTTTCTGTTTTTATGCAGAGGATGCAGGGCTTTTTGAAAGCCGCACCAGCTTTGAGGATTACATCAAGTCCTTCAACGTGCCGAACCTGCGAGATGCATTCATCAAATTGTTCAAGGGATTGGACACCAAGCTGGAAAATCGTGATAAATACGATACAAGTCTCAAAACCTTTCCCTATGTGAATGGCGGACTTTTTGCCGCAGAGGACATTGAGATTCCAAACTTTACCCAAGAAATTGTGGAGGTTTTGGTACATGATTGTGCTCCCTTTGACTGGCATGAAATTAGCCCCACCATTTTTGGCGCCGTGTTTGAGTCCACCTTGAACCCAGAGACCCGTCGCACTGGTGGAATGCATTACACCTCCATCGAGAACATCCACAAGGTAATTGACCCGCTTTTTATGGAGGCATTGGAAAGAGAATTCAATGAAATTTGTGCTACAAAAGTTGCAAAAACAAAGACAGAAAAGCTTCACGCATTCCAAGAAAAACTGGGAAATTTAAAGTTCTTAGACCCAGCTTGTGGCAGCGGAAATTTCTTGACGGAAACATATTTGAGCCTGCGTCGCTTGGAGAACAAGGTCATCGGCATCCTGAACAAGGGTGAGAAGGTGCTAGGCTTTGATGAGTTTATCAAGGTAAAAATCAATCAATTCTACGGCATCGAGATAAACGATTTTGCCGTCACGGTGGCCAAGACTGCCTTGTGGATTGCCGAAAGCCAAATGATGGCGGAGACCGAGAAGATTATCGGAGTGAATCTGGACTTTTTGCCATTGGCAACAAATGCTTTTATTGTGGAAGGCAATGCCCTTCGGATGAACTGGGCAACGCTGGATATTCTACCAGAAAGTAAACACATCATTTATGCGGAAAAGACCAACATATACAAAATTGATGGAGATAGTTCTTCAGTTGTTTCCCTGCCTACACCGAGCTATGGCGAGATAAATGTTATCACTAGGGAGGTGGAGTTCAAGGATGCGGAGGACTTGCAGCGACCAAAGAAAATTTCTGTTGAGTACGATTACATTATCGGGAATCCACCCTTTGTGGGTAAAAAGGAACAATCAAAAAGACAAAAAGAGGATATGCAGGGAATATTTGGTGAAGAAAAAAATAAAGGAACAGGAATCCTCGATTATGTCTCGGCATGGTATTATAAGGCAACTAAACTTATACAAGGAAAAAAAACTCGATGTGCCTTTGTTTCCACCAATTCCATAACACAAGGAGAACAGGCTACAGTTCTTTGGAAAATACTTTCCTCGAAATATAATTTTCATATTGATTTTACCTATAGAACCTTCAGATGGCACAATGAAACTCTTGATAAAAAGAACATGGCTGCAGTCCATTGTGTTATCATCTCCTTTTCAGAAAGGGGGAATCATGGTCAGAAGATTATTTTTGACGAGCAAGGAAATAAAATCATTGCTCGGAATATAAATCAATATCTTTGTGATGCTCCGACAATGTTTATAGAGGCTAGAACGAGTCCCATTGACAAGGCTATGCCCATGTCTTATGGAAGTATGCCCATTGATGATGGACATCTCATCCTTTCTCAGGAGGATGTGGAATCATTCTTACAGGAAAATCCAGAAAATAAGAAATTTATTCGTCAGTATCTTGGTGGAGTAGAATTGATAAGAAATCAAAAGCGATGGTGCCTATGGTTAAAGGATTTTTCACCAAAAGAATTGAAGTCTTCAAAGTTGCTTGTTGAAAGAATCCAAAAAACAAAGGATTTTCGTTCATCAAGTGGAAGAAAACAGACCCAAGCCCTCGCCTCAATCCCATGGCTTTTTGGAGAAATTCGCCAGCCAGAGACTAACATGATTGTGGTTCCAAAGGTTTCCTCTGAAAATAGAAAATATATACCCATAGACTTTGTTTCGCCAGAAGTCATTGTCAATGGCAGTGCTCTTATTGTTCCTGATGCCACAATGTTTGAGTTCGGTATTCTAACAAGTTCTGTTCACAATATTTGGATGCGCGCTGTTTGTGGCAGATTAGAGAGTCGATATCAATATTCCAACAACATCGTCTACAACAATTTTCCATGGTGTAATCCAACAGACGAACAAAAAGCCAAAATCGAACAAAAAGCCCAAGTCATTTTAGACGCACGAGCAAAATATCCAGAATGTTCTCTAGCTGACTTGTACGATGAAACATTTATGCCACCAGAACTCCGCAAAGCCCACCAAGCCAACGACCGTGCTGTAATGGAAGCCTACGGATTCAGCATTAAAATGACAGAGTCCGAGTGTGTGGCAGAGTTGTTTAAGATGTACGAGGGGTTAGTGGGTAGTTGTTAGTGGATAGTTGCCAATCACTAATGTAGAGGCTTGCCACTGAGGAATGGGAGCGTTGACATGTAGCAAAATCGAAAACCTGGGGTATTATCATTTGACGGAAGGTAGTGCTTGTGGTATAGTAAAAAACGGAAATGCCCAAGCTCGTTTGGTCGTCTCCACTAGATTTAGCAAAGCTGCCAAAATAGGGGTTCAATCAATTTTGGCGGCTTATTTTTTACTCTTTGACTTTACCTTTAAGGTAGGAAAGAGCTACGAAAACAGTGTTAATCACGGTGGCAACACACGTCACCAACCCCATGACAAAATCGACTGTCATACGTACGCCTCCTTCAATCTCGTATTCCAGCTTTCGCTGGTGGAGTGGGGAGACAAAACCGCCTGAACTATGGGCATTTCCTAGAAATAATTATACCTTGTTGTTTGTATGGTGTAAAGACTCAAATGCTAGAGTGGTGGGGTGGTGGTGAGACAATCGGATTTGTTCACAGCTAACGCTACTATTTAAAAAAGTGAAAACCGTTAGGTTTGAGCAAATCCGCTTGTTTTTCAGATTTTGCGTAGCAAAATCGAATCCGCGTGGCAATTCATTTGACGGAAGACAATACTTATGCTAAAATAAAAAACGGAAATGCCCAAGCTCATTTGGTAG
>JAFYWB010000022.1 GCA_017549025.1 Treponema sp. | reverse complement strand
GTCGCCTCTTCACGGAGGCGTGGATTGAAACCTGCTATGCTTCGCAAGCAGAAAATGAAAACTACGGTCGCCTCTTCACGGAGGCGTGGATTGAAACCAGTATTTCCTTGCGTATTCACTTTGAATCTTAGGTCGCCTCTTCACGGAGGCGTGGATTGAAACACGATGAAAACAGAATATTTGTTGATGGCCGTCCTGTCGCCTCTTCACGGAGGCGTGGATTGAAACGATTCACAAAGAGCATTTCTTGGAGTACATGGGTCGCCTCTTCACGGAGGCGTGGATTGAAACCAAAAATTTCAAGGCCATTGATAAAGTTGTATAGTCGCCTCTTCACGGAGGCGTGGATTGAAACTATCTTCCCATTCACACACCACATCGTCCAGTGTCGCCTCTTCACGGAGGCGTGGATTGAAACAACAGAAACTTGATGCAGGAATTATTAGCGAGGAGTCGCCTCTTCACGGAGGCGTGGATTGAAACAATAATGACAATATCATTGTTCCCACTAAAGCCTGTCACATCTTCACTAAGGTGTTTATGGGAATAGTACAGTATGGATGGGGCTTTCTCTTCCAGATTTTCTGTTCAAAATGTACTATTGTCTTTGTTTTAATTTTCTGTGTACTATAGTTATCCTTTAATAAAAAATCAGCAGAAGCTGTTTATTTTATTCAAGGAGGTACGAGATGAACGTACAAAATGAGGTAAACATCTGTTGTAAAAAGCTTCAGATGGAATTGAAAGGATTGGGTATACCAAAGGCTCAGTATGAGGCAGGTATTACTAGGCTGATGAACTGGTCAAGGACTCTATATTCGGCTGTTGACGGAGGGTTGTCTAGAAAAAAATGTTCAGAAGCTATGATAATCCGCCGGAAATTCCAAGGGGAGCTTGTCCAACTCAAAAGGTTTTTGAGAAAAGACCACAGAATGTATACTCCCGTGGTTCAGGCTCAGATAGAAAAGTTGGAAATGATTCACAAGTTTCTCCAACGTTCTTTGGATAAAGCCGACCATTCCTATCGTAGAGAAGCGGCAGATTCGTGGTACGATTTTTCTGGATTACCTAACTAGGAGTCTTTACCAGTACAGTCTTGCACATAGATAGGTTAGGAATTATAAGCATGTTCTTTTAGTTCTTAAAAAGGGAGATATTTGGACTCAACTTTGAAACGCCAGTAAGGTAGTTCCTGTTGTGTTGAAGTCGTTTGAAATATCTTCATGTTTCACTTAGTACCTCCAACTACAGCCATCTTATAGATGGCTGTTTTTTGTTCGTCTCAGAACTTCAACTGTCTATCCAATCTTTCGTATCTCCCCAATGTCTTGCAGAAATTGAAAGAATGCTGGCTGTTCATCAAAGTCAACAAAATCGATTTTTTCTTGTATTTCTCTGTCTAATCGGGCATAGGCTGCAAAAAAATGAGTTGGTGGTAAACCTGTAACGCCAATGTCTATGTCGGAATGGGCTTGGGAAGTTCCTGTTACATGGGAACCAAAAAGGAAAATCTCCTTACAACCTTCGGCTTTGAGAATATTGGTGATTTTATTCAGTGTGGTATCAGCAACCATAGTTATTCTTCCGTTCCTCCCTTCAGTATATAACAGTTGTTTCCATGTTAATGGTCTGCACCACATTTTTCACCTATTATTTTGCAATCCTACCACAAAAGACAGCATCTTTCCATAACTCACCCATTCCATTGCAAAGCCCTGCCAAGGTGATACTATGAAATGATGCTGCCTTTGTGTGAAAATATTAGAGTGTGATTTCCTTACTCAGAAATAATGTCGGTGTTTCGAGTTTGTGTTGTAATAAAAGACAAGAAGTTTCTATACAGTCACTAGAAAATGTTGTATATTTTAAGAGAAGGAGATGTCAATGCCTTGTATTTCAAGCTTTTATGGCCTTTTAATTTATATGTATGGAGATGATCATAATCCACCTCATTTTCACATCAATTTTGGGGGAGAGTGGTCTATTTGTGACTTAGACGGAAATATTATTGAAGGGAATTTACCTTCTTCAAAACAAAAATTGATAATTGCTTGGACTGAATTGCATCATGATGAATTAGTTGCAAATTGGGAACTAGCAAAAAACAAAGAGAATCTTGTTAAAATAATGCCTTTACAATAGGGGTGGTAATGAATGCGGTATGGACTGTGAAAAGCGTAGAACCTTTGGAGAATTATAAGATACTAATCACTTTTGAACAAAATGTTAAAAAAATTTTTGATATGAAACCTTATTTAAATTATCCAATGTACAAGCCTCTTGAAGATATTTCATTGTTTAATTCAGTTAGTACAAATGGTCAGACTGTTGTTTGGAATGATGAAATTGATATTGCACCTGAAACACTTTTTGAAAACGGAACTATATGTAATCAAAATGGGAAAGCAA
This sequence comes from Treponema sp., assembly GCA_017549025.1. Classification (GTDB taxonomy): domain Bacteria; phylum Spirochaetota; class Spirochaetia; order Treponematales; family Treponemataceae; genus Treponema_F. Next base: position 17,100 of record JAFYWB010000022.1, on the reverse strand, counting down.
GATGAAGAACAGAGTGAAGGGTGGGGACAAATTGTCCCCCCTTTTTTGATGAAAAAACAATCATGAAAATGACAATAATGCAAAAAAGTCTTACTGATTTACGAATGAATTAAAATATGGAGAGTAAACATGAAAGCTGATTTTGATGCTGCCCATTGGAGGAAAATATATGTGTAGAAAGCTAAAGTTCCGTGGTCTCTTATTTTGTCTGGTGCTTTCCCTGTGGATGGGAGTGTGTCCAAAGCTGTACGGCCAGCTGGTGGTGCATTTTATTGATGTAGGGCAGGCTGATGCCATTCTTGTGGAAAGTGATGGGGAGAACATGCTGATAGATGGTGGCAACGGAGCTGACTCATCCCTCATCTATTCCTATCTGAAAAGCCATGGCATTGAAAAGCTCAAGTACATGGTGAATACTCATCCCCACGAAGACCATGTGGGTGGTTTGCCTGGTGCCCTGAATTATGCCATGGTGGAGCAGGGATTCAGCTCCCATCAGGAATATAACAGCCAAGCCTTTCGAGACTACAAGCGATATCTTGCCATGCAGGGCTTGGAGCTGGAGGTGCTGGAGGCAGGGAGGAGCCTTTCTTTGGGAGGCAGTCGCATCCAGGTGCTGGCACCACTGGAGCATGATGGGGAAATAAACAATAGCTCTTTGGTGTTGTACTTGGTGTATGGGCAGGTTTCATTCCTTTTTACTGGCGATATGGAGGAGGGCAGTGAGTACGATTTGCTGGAGGCAAGCCTTGTGCCAGATTGCACGGTACTGAAGGTGGCTCATCACGGAAGTGAAAGTTCTTCTAGCTATCGCTTTCTTCGTTCCGCCCTGCCTGAGTTTGCGGTTATCTCCGTGGGCAAGAACAATAGCTATGACCATCCCTCCCAGAAGGTGCTGAGTCGCTTGGAGGATGCAGGAGCTCAGGTGTTCCGAACGGATTTTCATGGTCATGTTGTGGCCCACAGCGATGGTAAAACAGTGGAGTTTTCTGTCTCCCGCAATGGTTCAGGCATTGCTGCTTCTGGAAAGGAGCTATCTGCTTCTTCATCAGCACAGCAAAATACCTTGACCCAAAGCAGCGGCAAGTCCACAAAAAAGGATGCAGTCACTGTCACCTACATTCTGAACACCAACTCCAAGAAGTTCCACCTTCCCAGCTGCCACTCCGCCCGCAAAATCAAGGAAGGCAACAAAAAGGATTTTTCTGGAAGCCGCCAAGAAGTGCTGGAGCTGAACTACCAGCCCTGTGGAATCTGCAAGCCTTAGGGGATTGTTGACTAAAGCACAGGTATTGCATTAAATTGTAGTATATTGTTATGCAAGGAGTAGAGAATGGCAGTTTCAAATATCACGATACGAATTGATTCAGAATTGAAAAAGCAGGGAGAGGAACTGTTTGATGAATTGGGATTATCCATGACTGCTGCTATCACCTCCTTTATCAGACAAGCTGTCCGTGAACAAGGAATGCCTTTTAGATTAACGAGGCAGAAAAAAGGTGTAAATTTACAAACACTGAGGGCCTTCGAAGAGATTGAAGAAATGAAAAAAAATCCAGAAGCTTATAAATCATATTTTAATGCAGAAGATATGGTAGCGGATATCCTTCATGAAATATGAAATTAAACCTTCACATACTTTCAAGAAAGAATTAAAGCAAGCTCAAAAAAGAGGACTTGATATTAGCAAGCTCGTTAGTGTTGTTAATGCTCTGGCTGAGGGAAAGACTTTAGAAGCAAAATATCAGGATCATGCCTTAACTGGAAATTATAAAGGATACCGTGAATGTCATATTCAACCAGATTGGCTCTTAATTTATCAATATGATAACAATGAGTTGTATCTCTATCTTGCTCGCACGGGAACTCATTCAGACTTATTTTGACCGCTGTACTCAAAGTGTAGGGAAGTGCTGGAGCTGAACTACCAGCCCTGTGGAATCTGCAAGCCTTAGGGTTGTTAACAAGAATTAATTAGGGGAAAATTTCCTTTAATTTCCCCTAATTTCCGCTAACTTAAGTACATATCTTGCACTGTTCCCAAGGTAAATGCTATTATTACCCCCATGCACAAAAATCCCATGTATCAAAATAATTCCTCCCTCAGGGTGGTGGCATATTTGCTGGTGGTGTTTTCTATCTTCTTTTGGGGAATTACCTTTGTTTGTACCAAGCATCTGTTGATATATTTTTCTGCCTTTGAGATTCTTTTTATTCGCTTTGTTTTGGCCTATTTGTTTTTGTGGGTGCTGTATCCTCGCCGCCTTAAGCTACCTGCCAAGGAAAACCTGCTGCTTGCCTTGGCGGGTCTCACTGGCGTAACCCTGTACCAGTTTACGGAAAATCTGGCCCTGAACCTTACCACCGCCTCCAACGTCAGTATTATCGTTTCTATTTGTCCTGTTTTTACGGCCCTTACCGCCCAGCTTTTTCTGAAAGAAAAGCACCTTACTCTCCAGTTCTTTGTGGGAACTGCATTGGCCTTGCTGGGAGTGGTGCTGGTGAGCTTTAACGGAGCAAGCCACTTTAACGTGAGCCCCAAGGGAGACTTGTTGGCCTTGACCTCTGCCATCTGCTGGGGCTTTTATTCCCTGTTCGTCACCCTCATCAACAAGAAGGGCTATAATATAGTGGTTGTTACCAGAAAAATCTTCTTCTATGCCATTGTCTGGATGCTGCCCCTGCTGGTTCTGGGGATTTTTTCCTCCAATCCTGAGGGCATTGCCTACGTGGAGCTTTCTGCCACTGCCAATGCATTGCGTTTTTCTTCCTTATTGAATTGGATTTTGCTTTGTTTTTTAGGCATCCTTGCCAGTGGCATGTGTTTTGTGGCTTGGAACAAGGCCTGCATCATTCTTGGCACCGTAAAGATTTCTTCCGGCCTCTACCTTATTCCTGTGGTAACCATCCTCTTTGCCGCCATCTTCCTAAAGGAAAAGCTCACCCTTATGGGTAGCTTGGGTAGCCTTATCACCATCACTGGCCTTTTCATTTCCAGCAAGAACAGTTCTGGTTCGTAAAAGCTTGTGGGTGGCAACTGCTTCTTTCCTATGCAAGGTACCTGAAATGTTGTATTATTAAAGGTAGGAGGTGTGTTATGTCTTATGAGCTACTTTTAAAAGAATCGGCTTCCTTGACATATGAGGAGCAAGTGAACTTAATGGCGTATCTTGCAAACTCCATTCAAGCGGGTATTCATCAAGCTAAAAAAGAATTGCAACAAGAAAACATACAAAAAAGATTGGATGCCTTGGCTACCTTATCTGGATTATTTTCACCAGAAGAACTAACCTGCGTGGATGACTCTATCTCTGCTGGTATAAAGCTAAAGGACATCGATGTATGATATATTTTCTGGATGCAAATATTATCAGTTATGTCATGCGGCAAGTTCCCAGTGTTATATCACGTCTTCAAGAGTTAATAAAAAATAGTGCAGATATAAGAATTCCAATTATCTCGTATTACGAAGTGAAAAGGGGATTGTTGTCCAATAATTCCATGCATAAACTTGCATTATTTGATGCGCAAATGAAGGTATTCGGACTTGTTCCAATGAGAGAAACAACATTTGAGCTTGCTGCCCAAATATATGCACAGTTAAAGAGTGCTGGTAAACTGATTGAAGATGCAGATTTGTTTATAGGGTGTTCTGCTTTAGAACATAATGCTATTTTGTTGACAAATAACTCAAATCATTTAGGAAGAATTCCTCATTTACAGATTGAAGTTCTAAACTAAACGTTCGTAACATTACTTCTTCCGCAGCTTGCTGGCCACCGTTTGATACAGATGCTGGAAAGCTACCAGTGGGTGGTGGAGCAGCATGCGGGGGCCAGAGAATCGCATCACGGTGCAAATCTGTTCTTTCATGTCGGGACGATAGCAGTGGGTGGTGCAGGTGGAGCAAAAGTCCTTTGTGTTGCCGTAGGGACAGTGAGCCAGCCGTTCTGCCACATATTTTTTGAGAGAAAGGCACTGGGGGCAATCTGGCCCCTGATGATTTTTCTTGCAATAGAGGTCTATCATCAAAAAACAGACCTCTTGTTCCTTGTCTAGTCGCATAATTGTATCCAAAGCTTAATGGAATAAAATCCACCGTTACCGTAGAATATCAATGTGTTTCAGCGGGATTGTGGTGCTGGCTGCATTTGGAAGGCGAGCCTGAACTAAATCCTTGAGACTAAAGGCACAGTGAATCCAGTCTCCCTTCTTGATGTTCTTGAACTTGGTAATCTTGCCACCAGTAAAAGGTGTCTGTAAGCCAGTAACCGTATCCTGAATCAAGATGTGAGTCTCTTCCGTCACTCCCAAGGTAAGGCTTTTGCCGTCGGTGCCCAAAATCACAACGGTTAGGTTATCCTTGTTTGTTTCAAGCACCACACCTACCTTTGTTTGAAGGGTGGCAGCAGTGGCCTTTTCGCCTAAGCTGGTGCTAGATTCGCTCCACCATTGGGAAACTGCTTCTCCTGCCTCTGAGGCGGTATTCTTTAGGTCTTGCCCCAAGATTCCCAGGGATTTTTTCAGGTCCTCCATGGAGCCAGACTCACCACTCTTTTCTGTAGCCCCCTTGCTTTGGGCCATTACAGTGGTTGTTGTCAACAGCAGCAGGGATACGGCTACAACGAATAATTTCTTTGCGGTATGCTTCATAAAACCTCCAATGGACGTGAGGGTTTCTTCTTATTAAAAGAAGATATATCCAATCTATACCAATAACAAGGTTTGTGCTAGTCCTTGGTTACAGTTCCACAAAGCCCTTCGTTGACATGAGAGTTTTATTTCTATATTATTCAAGTTGTTTTAGTCGGATTAAAGTTTAGGAGCCACGGAAGCTGCTTTCCAAAGCTCCGTGGAGATAAATATGAGTGCAGAAGCAAAAAAAATCACCATTCTTGATTCCACCCTGCGTGACGGTGCCCAGGGAGAAGGCATTAGCTTTTCTGTTCAAGATAAGATTCATATTGTAAAGGCGCTAGATGAGCTTGGCGTTGCCTACATCGAAGCGGGAAATCCTGGCTCCAATCCCAAGGACTTGGAGTTCTTTCAAGAAATTCAAAAGATTCAGCTTAAGACTGCCAAGGTGGTGGCCTTTGGTGCTACTCGTCGCAAGGATGTTACTTGTGCAGAAGATGCCCAGCTTCAGAGCCTGTTGGCAGCAAATACAGAAACGGTGGTTATTTTTGGTAAGTCCTGGGATTTCCAGGTAACAGATATCCTTAAGGCTACTTTGGAAGAAAACCTAGAGATGATTCGTGACACCGTAGCCTACCTTAAAGCTCAGGGCCGTCAGGTAATTTACGATGCAGAGCACTTCTTTGACGCATGGAAGGCCAACAAGGACTACACCATCAAGACCCTAGAGGCAGCAGTTACTGGTGGAGCCAGTGTTCTTGCCCTTTGCGACACCAAGGGCGGTTCCCTGCCTTTGGAGGTGCTAGACATTGTGCGAGAAGTGGTGGCTCTTTTTGGTCAGCAGGCCGAAATCGGTATTCATTGTCACAACGACGGAGAATTGGCCGTGGCGCTTTCTCTTATGGCAGTGGAAGGTGGTGCTGTTCACGTGCAGGGAACCTTGTTGGGCTTCGGAGAGCGCACAGGAAATGCCAACCTTGCTTCCATCATGGCAAACCTGGAGCTTAAGATGGGTTGCCGCTGTTTGCCAGAGGGCAACCTGAGCCTGTTAACTCCTCTTGCCAAGCGAGTGGCAGAAATTGCCAATATCAAGGTATTTGCTGGCCTGCCCTTTGTGGGAAGCAGTGCCTTTGCTCACAAGGCTGGTATGCACATCGATGCAGTTACCAAAAATCCCTTTGCCTACGAGCATATTCCACCAGAAAGCGTTGGTAACGACCGTGTCTTCCTTATGAGCGAGGTGGCAGGCCGTTCCACCATCATCGAAAAGATTCGTCGCTTTGACGCCTCCATCAACAAGAACAATCCTTTGGTGGGAGAAATCGTCAAGAAGATGAAGGAGCTGGAGCATGCTGGCTACCAGTTTGAAGGTGCAGAAGGTAGCTTTGAGCTTTTGGTGCGAAAAACCATCGGCAAGTACCAGCCCTTCTTCCATCTCCATTACTACAAGACCATTGGAGAAAAGCCACCTCTGGATGAAACCCTGTGCTCCTTTGCCCAGCTTAAAATCGAGGTAGACGGCCAGATTGAAATTACCGCTGGTGAAGGTGACGGTCCTGTGCATGCGCTGGATACTGCCCTGCGAAAGGCCTTGGAGCGGTTCTATCCTGCCGTTTCTCACATCCGCCTTACAGACTATAAGGTTCGTGTGCTTGACTCTCGTTCCACCACCGCTTCTAAGGTACGTGTTCTTATTGAAAGCTCCGACGGAACTGATACTTGGTCTACGGTAGGTGTCTCCTCCGACATTCTGGAAGCCTCTTGGATTGCACTGGTGGATTCCTTTGAGTACAAGCTGATTAAGGACATTGAACGCCGTTTCAAGAGCTTTTTATAGTTTGATGTCTTGACAGGAAGTTATCTTTCTGTTAAGATACTCAAACTATCGATTTTCGATACAACGGGCAATAGCGCAGTTGGTTAGCGTGCAAGTCTGGGGGACTTGAGGTCCCGGATTCGAGTTCCGGTTGCCCGATAGAAGAGATACACTGAAAAGTGTATCTCTTTTTTTATATTATTGAGATTTTAACCTTTACTTCTTTGTATAATAGTGTATAATTAAAAGAAGAGAGAGTTTAAAAAATATGTATAATAGGGTTTAGGAATGTTAAAAATTGAATATAAGACTCAGGGAGCTTCCTATGATTGACAATATGGGGAGAGAGCACGTTTTTGATATTTTTTCTGAAACACTGTCGTTTCTCCACAAAAGTATTAACGATTTTTTCTATATTCTTGATTTTCAAACAGGCAAACTGAGATTTTTTGGTGACATTGCAGAGCAGTATGCACTCCCTTTAGATGAAGATAATTGTTGTACAGCAGATGACTGGTATTCTATTGTTTATCCCACCGACTTGGATATTCTGCTCGATGATGTGAACCAGCTGAGCAGTGGTCAAAAAATAACCCACGACTTAGAATATCGACTGAGAAAGAAAAATGGCGAGGTGGTTTGGATTACCTGCAACGGAAAGATTCTCGGTGGCAATGATGAAGACTTTTTTTGGCTTATCGGAAAGATTTCTAACTCCAAGTCCTTCAGCAAGGTGGATGCCCTAACGGGTGCATTGCTCTTTGATGGATTAAAGGCGGAGGCCGAGCGGATTTTAGAGGAGGAGCGACCAGGCTTTTTTCTGATAATCGGTATTGATGATTTAAAGAAAATAAACATGAAGAAGGGGCGGTACGTTGGAGACGAAATGCTTTGCCTCGCTGCCGATGCCATAGAAAAAGAAACCTGTGGAACTCACAATATTTACCGCATCAATGGAGACTGCTTTGCAGTAAATCTTCCTGATTATAGTCGGTCAGAAATAGAAGAGGTTTTTAGGAAAATCCAAGAGCGGCTTAAGGGCCATTGTACCGTTTCCGGTGGATGTGTGCCCTACCGTGAGTACCATATCCCCGACAGCGACAGCCTGTGCCAGTATGCAGAAAATACCTTGGAGCTCAGTAAGGCCCAGGGTAAGAACATGCTGAAGTTCTTTTCCACTGCTGATTACGAGAAGGAGCTGGAAACACTGGAGCTGAAGGAAGAGCTGATGGATGCCATTAAGGATGGCTTTAAAGGTTTTTCTGTTCACTATCAGCCCCAGATCAATCCTGAGGACTTTACTCTCTTTGGTGCAGAGGCGTTGCTTCGCTTTCATTCTCCCACCCGTGGCATGGTGTCTCCAGTGGAATTCATTCCTATTTTGGAGCAATCCAGTCTTATTTGTGCTGTGGGACTTTGGGTTTTGGAGCAGGCCCTTCTTCAGTGTGTTGTTTGGCGTCAGGTGGTTCCTCAGTTCCACATTAGCGTAAACGTTTCCTATACCCAGCTGCGGGATCAAAACATTGCTCAGCAGTTCTTGGAGGCCATTGCCAGAAGCGGTTTGCCGGGAGATGCCCTCACCCTTGAGGTGACAGAAAGCATGGAGCTCCACGATTATCCTGAAATCAACAAGATTTTTTCCCAGCTTAAAACCATTGGTGTGGAGATTTCCGTTGATGACTTTGGTACTGGATATTCCAGCTTAAGTCGTCTCAAGGAGCTGGAGATTGATGAAATCAAGATAGACCGCTGCTTTGTAAGTGACATTCAGAATAGCGCCTACAACTATCGGCTTTTGAGCAATATGCTGGAGTGGGCCGCTAAGAGTCAGATTCGTGTGTGCTGTGAGGGTGTGGAAAGTAGCGATGAGCTGGCTATTATCTCCCAGCTGCGGCCCCAGACGCTGCAGGGCTTCCTGTTCTCCAAGCCTTGTTCTGTGGAAGACTTTACTAATCTTTACATTAACGCTGAGTCCACTGTGTATCGGGAGCGGTTGGAACGGGAAAAGACCCTCAAGGAAAATGCTTCTGGCTACACTGGTCATTCTGCACGGGAATGGACAGAGGGCGAAAAATTCAAGGCGGTGCTAGAAGCCCAATCTGATGTTATCTACGTCAGCGACATGGATACCTACGAGCTGTATTACTTGAATCCAGCTGGCCAAAAATTGCTGGGAACAAGCAGTTATCGGGGACAAAAGTGTTATCAGGTGCTGCAGGGAAGAAATAGTCCCTGTCCATATTGTACCAATTCCCGCTTGTCCGAGGATGAGTTCTATATTTGGGAACGCCGAAACGAAATGACTAACATGCATTTCATGCTGAAGGACAAGATTATTCCTTGGGAAAATAAAAAGGCCCGCATGGAAATTGCGGTGAACATTACCGAGCAAACAAATCTTTCTCATATGGTGGAAGAAAAGCTGGACTTTGCAGAAAACATTGTTGCTTGTTCCAAAATTCTTTCCAGCAACTTGAATGTGGAAGAAGTGGTCTTGAATATGCTGGCCCTCATCGGTAATTTTTACAAAGCCAACAGAGCCTTCTTGTTTGAGCCTGATACAGAAAATTATTCCACCTGGTCAAATACCTACGAGTGGTGTGATGTGAACATTGTTCCCCAGAAAAATATGTTCCAGGCAGTAGATGCCTGCCACTTGGAAAACTGGATAAAACGATTCCAGCAGGATCGCTCCGTTATTGTCTTGAATTTGAAGGATGTGAAGGAAAAGTATCCTGCAGAATATGCCTTGTTGGAAGATGCTGGCATTACCAGATCCATTCTGGTGCCAGTAATTGAAAATAGTCGTCTTTTGTGCTTTGTTGGTGTGGACAATCCCTGCCACTGTATTCAGGACGATTCCCAGATTCGGGTGCTGTCCTCCTTCTTGATTAACCGCGTGCGTCAAGAAAAGAACGAGACTCGCCTGCAGAATCTGCTGGACTTTGAGTACAGCAATATCCTAAGCCTCATTAATCTTGGTCTGTGGATTATCCATATTGACAGAAAGACGGGGAGGGGAGAAATGCTGGTGGACGACACCCTGCGTCGCATTATGGGTATGCAGGTGGTGCTGACTCCAGAGGAAACCTACAAGTTCTGGTTCAGCAGGGTAAAGCCTGAGTGCCGTTCCTACGTGGAGTCCTGCGTGGAGAACATCGTGGAGACTGGTGCTACCGTTCAGCTGGAGTACACCTGGTCTCACCCTATTCGGGGAGATATTACGGTGGTTTGTACTGGTTTGCGGCGAGAAATCAGCAGTGATAAGGTTACCTTGGCTGGCTACCATCGCAATCTGCAGGATGTGCTTTGTCCTAAGCTTGAAGGCTAGAAGATAGGATTTTGATTACAATAAACCCCTAAAATTGAACGTGGTGTTCGATTTTAGGGGCTTTTTTATTTAATTTGCTTGCATCATGGAAATGCCCTGCTCTAGGTGCTGGGCGGTAATGGCTCCAGCGGCATAGGCAATAATGTTGCCTTGGGCATTGATAAAGTAGGTGGTGGGAATGGCACTGACGCCGTATTCAATGGCAGCTTCCTGCTTTGTGTCAAAGTATACGGGGAAGCTGTAGCCCTGGCTTGCAATGTATTCCTTGGCACTGGAAATGGTTTCCCGTCCGCCGTCGGTCATGTTTACCATCATAAACTGGATTTCTGAGCCATATTCCTTGTAGGCAGCCTCAAAGTCGGGCATTTCCTGCTTACAGGGAGGACACCAGCTGGCCCAAAAGTTTAGGATAATGGGCTTGCCCACTAGGGAGTGGAGCTGTACCTCTTTGCCCGCTGCATCCAAAATGGTTACGTTGGGAGCTTGGATGGTGGAGCCCTCCTCTTGGCCTTCCTGACTGGTGCTGCTTTGTGCGGGGCTTACGCTACCAGCTTCTTCGGTAACTACCATGGTTTGCGGTGCAAAGCTTAGCAGGAGCTTTTCGTACAATACTGCGGCAGCTCCCACCACCACTAAAATTGAGCCAGCAATAATGGCTACCTTTGTTTGTTTTTTCATATTCAATATACTCCTTATAAAAAATTCTTGAGTTACAGTCTAGCTCAGCAGGGCAGGCCAGCCCTTTTATTCAACAGGCAGGCTTACCTTTTAGCTCAGTAGGGCAGGCTTGCCCTTTAACTCAGTATGGCAAGAAATCGATTCATTAATCCTGTCATCATCAGAATACCCATGAGTATCAAGAGTATACCACAAATGCGGTTGATAATGGTATAGTGTCGCTTGATGAAGTTAAAGGCTGACTTGAGGCTGTCTATTAACAGGGCGCTGGCCACAAAGGGAATGCCAAGACCAGCTGAATAGCACAGCAGCATCAGCACTCCCGTGAGAGCCTGTCCTTGCTGGGAAGCCAGCATGAGGGCTGAACCCAAGAAGGCTCCCACACAGGGAGTCCAGCCAATGGAAAATACCATGCCAAAGACCATGGCAGAAAAAAATCCCAGCTCACGGCCAGCCATGGAGTTGGCTCGTCCCTTGAAAAGATTTATTTTTAGCAGTCCTAAGAAATTCAAGCCGAAAAATACTACGATGGCTCCAGTAACAAGGTTCACAATAGTTTGGTGACGGCGCAAAAGGCCACCTAAGGTTCCTGCCAAGGCTCCCATCAGCACAAAGACAATGGTAAAGCCCAGAACAAAGCCTAAGGCATTGCGGAGGGTTTTTCCTGATGAGGCTTTTCCATCCTGACTGGTGGTGTCGTTGCCTGCAAAGTAGGACAGGTAGATGGGTAGCATGGGAAGCAGACAGGGGGAGATGAAGGTGATGATTCCTTCCAAAAATGCGATGAAAAATTCCACGGATAGGCTCCTTCGTATGTGTATCTTCTTTTAATATACACAAAAATTGTTAAAAAATCTGTAGGGAAGCTGAGGGGAGGAGTGGGCTAGTGATGGAGCTTAGTTGAAAAAAATGGCTGCCTGCAAGAATGAGTTCATTCTCCAGACAGCCAGTGTATCACTTTATCCATAAAACTTTATAACGATAACTTTTTAGAATGGGAGGATTTTCGTAAGGCTCTCTCCTTATTTGTTCAAAAGCTTTGCCATGTCGGCTTCCACGGTGGTGGTGGGGCCGATGTTAAAGTTTTCTACCAAGAAGTTCAGGACATTGGGAGAAACAAAGGCTGGCAAACTGGGACCAAGGAGAATATTCTTGATTCCCAGGTGCAGCAATGTCAAAAGGATACAGGCAGCCTTCTGCTCGTACCAGGATAATACCAAGGACAGAGGCAGATCGTTTACGCCACACTGGAAAACTTCTGACAGAGCCAAAGCTACCTTGATGGCACCGTAGGCATCGTTACACTGTCCCATATCCAGAATACGAGGAATTCCTGCAATGGAGCCAATGTCCAAGTCGTTGAAGCGGTACTTTCCACAAGCCAAGGTAAGAATCATGGTGTCGGCAGGAGCCTGCTTAACGAAGTCGGTGAAGTAGTTGCGGCCAGGCTTTGCTCCGTCACAGCCACCTACCAAGAAGAAGTGCTTGATGGCTCCAGCTTTTACGCCTTCTACTACCTTGTCGGCAACGGAAAGCACGGTTCCGTGACCAAATCCAGTCATTACCTTTGTACCACCGTTAATTCCTGTGAAGACAGTGTCTTCCTTGTAGCCTCCCAATTCCAGTGCCTTGTTGATGACTGGGGTAAAGTCCTTGTCTTCACCGATGTGTACTAAGCCTGGGTAGGAAACAACCTCTGTGGTGAAAACACGGTCGTGGTAGCTGGGACGAGTGGGCATGATGCAGTTGGTGGTAAACAGCACGGGAGCAGGGATATTGTCAAATTCCTTCTGCTGGTTCTGCCATGCGGTACCGAAGTTACCCTTTAAGTGGGGATACTTCTTCAATTCAGGATATCCGTGGCCAGGAAGCATTTCACCGTGGGTGTACACGTTGACGCCCTTACCTTCTGTCTGCTCCAAAAGCTTTTTCAGGTCGTACAGGTCGTGACCGCTGATAACGATGAAGGGGCCCTTTTCTACAGTGAGGCTTACTTCTGTGGGAACGGGGGTGCCATAGGTTTCGCAGTTGGCCTTGTCCAGCAGCTCCATGCAGATGAAGTTGATTTCGCCCACCTTCATGCACACGGGCAGCAGTGCATCCATGGTGTTTTCGTCAGCCATGGCCACCAATGCTTCGTAGAAGCACTGGGAAACACGCTGGTCGGTATAGCCCAGCACTGCGGCGTGGTAGGCGTAGGCTGCCATTCCACGGAGCCCAAAGAGAATCAGGGACTTGAGGGAGCGAATGTCCTCGTTGTCTGCCTTCCAGAGGGTTTCCAAGTCGTAGTCGGGAGCGGTTCCGCAGCTACAGCCGTCGGCCAAGCGAAGAGTTTCCTGATGAATCTTTTCGATCATGGCCTTTTCAGTTTCTGGATTGAAGCTCACGTTGGTAACGGTGGTAAAAAGTCCTTCCAGCATGAGCCAGTCAGTTTTTTCGGTAACGGATTGACTCTTTTTCAAGGCAACTCGAGACAGATTTACCAAGGCTCCGGTAATCTTGTCCTGTAAATTAGCGGATTCTTCCTTTTTTCCGCAAACTCCTGCGCTTCCTGCACAGGCCTTTCCGCCTGCAGTCTGCTCGCACTGAAAACAAAACATAGTATTCTCCTTTATAGTAGCTGTATATTGCAGAAACCCTTTCTGCAAAAATTATTCAACAATTCTTCCGTCGGTGGAAATGGTAACCACCTGCCAAGGAATGAACTTACCGCTGGCTTGCAGGGCTCGTTTTGCGGCATGCTCAATGCCACCACAGCAGGGAACCTCCATGCGGGTAATGGTGAGGCTCTTGATGTTGTTGTTGGCAAGGATGGCGGTGAGCTTTTCTGTGTAGTCCACATCGTCCAGCTTGGGGCAGCCCACCAAGGTGATTCTGTTACGGATAAACTCCTGATGAAAGTTGCCATAGGCAAAGGCACAGCAGTCGGCGGCAATCAAGAGGTTTGCTCCCTCAAAGTAGGGGGCATGTACTGGCACCAGCTTGATTTGCACTGGCCACTGACGTAGCTAGCTGACTGGTGCTGAGGTGCTGGCAGTAGGCTCTGGTGAAGTGGTGTTTGGCCGAGAAATCGTTGCCATCTTGGAGCCAGGGCAGGCACAACCTGAGCCGCCGTGAACAGGCTTTGCAATGGTGAGCTTTGCAGCCTCAGCGTGATGAGCCTGAGCCTGATTTGCTTGAGTAGCTGCCATGTTTGCCATAACAGCAGCCTCATCGTAGGGCAGGGCTTCTCGCTGCTCAAAGGTAATGGCTCCCGTGGGACAGGCGGGCAGACAGTTTCCTAAGCCGTCGCAGTAGTCATCTCGAATGAGCTGTGCCTTGCCGTTTACCATGGCAATGGCTCCCTCGTGGCAGGCGGTAACACAAAGTCCGCAGCCAGTACATTTTTCTTCATCTATCTTGATAATCTGTCTTACCATAAAAATCTCCTGATGTTTGTTTGGGAAAACATCCCTTACCATGAGTATATGGTACACCAGCTTGGGATGCAATTCTGTTGGAATTCCAACAAAAGGGGAAATTATTTTGGAAAATTGGCGGAAAAATTTGAACGGTGAAGGCTGGAATGAAGGGGAAAATCTTATTGAACGGTTTCTTGGACTTGGAGATGAGTGCAGTTGATAAGCCTAAAAGGTTAACCCTCTCTCTTGCAGAATTAACACCTTTGCGGTAATCTTAAAGTTATGGAAATTATTAAACGAACTGGAAATTCAGAGGTCTACGACGGCCAAAAGATAAAAAACGCTATTGCAAAAGCCTTTGGCAGCACAGGACGGGAGGTTACCCGCCAAACCCTAGACAATCTTCTTGCCCTTGTGGAGCAAAAGCTGGAGCACGAGGCAGTTAAATCTGTTGAGCGGATTCAAGACTTGGTTGAGCAAAGCTTGATGGAGTCTGGCTTCTTTGAGGAAGGAAAACGATACATTCTTTTCCGCCAGAAGCGAAATGAATACCGTGTGGCTCGCCGAGAATTGATTTCTCTTATTCACGCTGATGATGAAGGTGGCGACGGCGGCCTTGATAAGGTGATGGCTTCTATCCAAAAGACTTATCAAGAAGAGGTGTATGCTCTCCACATTTTGAAGGCAAAATTCATCTCCTTTTCTAAGGAAGATATGGGGCGTTCAGAGCAGCTTTCTGCCTTGGTGCGGGCTGCTTCCGAGCTAGTGAGTCCCGAAGCTCCCAAGTGGGAGTTTATTGCTGGCCGCCTTTTGAACCATTCCTTCCAGGAAAAGCTGAAAAAAGATATGGCTCAGCTGGGAATCCACAGCTTTTATGAGAAGATGGAATACTTGGTGGCAGAAGGCTTGTATGGTGACTACATCCTCCACTCCTATTCCAAGGCAGAAATCTTGGAGGCAGAAGGCTTTATCCAGCAGGAGCGGGATTATCTTTTGACCTTCTCCGCCTTGGATTTGCTTTTGAAGCGATACGTTATCCGCACCCGCAAGCACATTCCCATGGAAACACCACAGGAAATGTTCTTAGGGATTTCTCTCCATCTTGCCATGAACGAAAAGCAGGATCGTCTTGGCTGGGTAAAAAAATTCTACGACATGCTTTCTAAGATGGAAGTTACCATGGCTACTCCCACCTTGGCCAATGCAAGAAAGCCCTATCACCAGCTTTCCTCCTGCTTTATTGATGTGGTGCCCGACAGTCTTGACGGCATCTATCGTTCCATTGACAACTTTGCCAAGGTGTCTAAGTTTGGTGGCGGAATGGGAATGTATTTTGGTAAGGTTCGTTCTACTGGCTCCTCCATTCGTGGCTTTGAAGGTGCTGCTGGTGGCATTATCCGCTGGATTCGCTTGGTAAACGACACTGCAGTGGCGGTGGATCAGCTGGGAGTTCGCACTGGTGCTGTGGCCGTCTATCTTGACGTGTGGCACAAGGACTTGCTGGACTTTTTGGCTCTCCGCACCAACAACGGTGACGACCGCATGAAGGCCCACGACGTTTTCCCTGGTATCTGTTATCCCGACCTGTTCTGGAAGATGGCCAAGGAGGATTTGAATCAGGATTGGTACTTGATGTGTCCCCACGAGGTGTTCCATATTAAGGGCTACCATCTTGAGGATTCCTGGGGAGAGGAATGGGAGAAGCGGTACTGGGATTGTGTCCACGACAACCGCATTTCCAAGCGAGCTGTGTTGCTGAAGGACGTGGTTCGCTTGATTTTGAAGTCAGCAGTAGAAACAGGAACTCCCTTTGCCTTTAACCGTGACATTGTAAACCGAGCTAATCCAAATCCTCATGCTGGAATGATTTATTGCTCCAACCTGTGTACCGAAATTGCCCAGAACATGAAGGAAGTAACCCATCTTTCCACCACCATTGAAACTGAAGATGGGGAGGAAATCGTGGTGACCAAGACAAAGCCCGGAGACTTTGTAGTTTGTAACCTAGCTTCCTTGAGCCTCGGACATTTGCCAGTAAAGGACAAGGCATATTTGTCTAGCGTCGTAAAAACTGCCATCCGAGCCTTGGACAACGTCATTGATCTAAACTTCTTCCCCTTGCCCTACGCCCAGCTGATGAGCCAATCTTATCGTGCCGTGGGATTGGGAGCCAGCGGTTGGCACCATCTTTTGGCCAAGAATTTTATCAAGTGGGAAAGTCAGGAGCATCTTGATTTTGCCGATGAGGTGTTTGAAACCATCAACTATGCCGCCATTGAAGCCAGCTCCGATATTGCAGCAGAAAAGGGAAGCTACGCCCACTTTGCTGGTTCCGACTGGGATACCGGTGTGTATTTTGCAAAGCGAGGCTACAATTCCCCAGAGTGGAAGGACTTGGCCAAGAAGGTCCATGCTCAGGGAATGCGAAATAGCTATCTGCTGGCCATTGCACCTACTTCTTCTACCAGCATCCTTTCCAGCACCACTCCTGGCATTGATCCAGTCATGAAGCGCTGGTTCTTGGAGGAAAAGAAGGGCTACATGTTAACTCGCACTGCCCCAGACCTTTCTCCCGACACCTGGTGGTATTACAAAAATGCCCACGAAATTGACCAAAAGTGGTCTATCCGTTCCTGCGGAGTTCGTCAGCGCCACATTGACCAAGCCCAGAGCATGAACCTGTACATTACCAACGAGTTTACCATGCGACAGGTACTGGACTTGTATCTTTTGGCCTGGGAAAGCGGGGTAAAAACCGTGTACTATGTCCGCTCCAAGTCCTTGGAAGTGGAAGAATGTGAAAGCTGTAGTTCATAGTCTGGGAAGGGGGAATTTTTCCCTTTAAAATTGATAGGACAAGAAAGGAGGACTTCTCCATTTCTTGTCCTTATTTTTTTATGGTTAAACCTTTGTCATGACTGTGGAGTATTTATAGTTCTCGTGCCAGTTCACATACTGTTTCTAGGGGAAGAGTGGTGCCTTGGGCTACTTGCTCTGGGGATAAGCCCATGGAAAGAAGATTTTTTGCTGTCTCCAGCTTGTTTTGGTGGGCTCCTTGTTCCAGCCCTTGTTCAATTCCTTGTTGGAGACCAGTTTGGAGGCCAGCTTCAAAGCCCTGTTCTTTTCCCTGACGGAACCAGTCAAATTCTTTCTGTCGTGCGGCGATGTAGTCGGTAAATCCAACCTCAATAGTTTTCAGCTCTTCCACCATTTTATCCAGCCTCCTCGTAAAGTCATTT
>JAFYWB010000021.1 GCA_017549025.1 Treponema sp. | reverse complement strand
GCTGCAAAACCTGAAAAGCACCATGGAGTCTGAACTTCAAAGCTTTGCAGGAGCTTCCCTTATCACCTTCCACGAAGCCTTTCCCTACTTGGCTCAGGAATTCGATTTTAGTCTTGAAGGAAGCATTGAGCGAGAACCAGACAGCGAGCCCACCGCCAAGGAGCTGGTGGAAACCATCAACCTTATCAAGGAGGTTCAGGCAAAGGGCAAACCCTTAGCTCTCTTTGCAGAATTGAACTACGCCTCCTCCGCCGCAGAGGTTATCGCTGGGGAAACAGGCTTAACGGTACACCAGCTTGATCCAGCTGTTACGGGAATCTTGGACAAAGATGCCTATCTTCGTGCCATGGAATACAATACTCAAGTTCTGCAGCAGGCCCTGTCCCAATAGCTTTCCTGTTGCTACTGGAATTCCTGTAGCAATTTTGCCGTAGAAAAAGGATTTCTTGGCAGAATTCTATCTTTAGCAAGGTTTAGATAGATTTAAATCTTGTATTTTGTCTATTATTGTGGTATAGTGAAAGTATACTACTTTATAAGAGGTGTTAAAATGGCCCATAAGATTGATGCTAATGGATGCGTAAACTGCGGTGCTTGCGAGCCCGAATGTCCAGTTGGAGCAATCAGCGAAGGCGATGGCGTTCGCGTTATCGATGCTGGAACTTGTATTGACTGCGGTGCATGTGCAGGCGTTTGCCCCACAGAAGTAATCAGCCAGGAATAAACGTTTTTTACGTTTTGTAAAACAGGTTCGGCTGGAGGGTGTAACTTTCCGCTGAACCTGTTTTTTTCTTACAAAGAGAAAATGATACAGAAAATTGTTAGTGGTTACGGAAAACTTCTTTTATCATTTGTAAAAATTCTAGCTTTAGTTGGCTTGTGTGCCTTCTTTGCATTTGCCTTGGTTTTACCCCTCTGGAAATTTGCCACAGTTGCTCCTGATGTATACAGTACCGTGATTATTCTTCTCTTTGTGGCAGGACTTGCTTTATTCGCTGGAAAAAGTCTGAAGAATTTTTTATGTGCAGGCTTTCCCACACCACAAGAGCGAAAAAAGCGCATCAAGCAGCTGTTGAATCTGACAGGAAGAATTCTCGTGATTTTTGCTGGATTGTGTGGAATTGTGGTGAGTATATTGAATGAATCAGCTGTTGCCCTTTGGATAGTGCTGCTGCTGACCATCATTGTATATGGAGTTTTGGCATTTGGAACAAAAAAAGAAAAAAAATTATAATCATCTCCTTATCTTGATTCTCCTTCTGCTCACCAGCTTTGGTTCGGTGCGTATTCTTGCTCAGAGTTCCCTCGTAGACTTTTCTTCTACGACTGCAGAATATGCCAATCTAAGTCAGTCCCATCAAAACATGATTGACGTTTCCCTTTTACCCATGATTACCAGCCTTTCCTCCCGCAACAAGGAATTTGCTCAGTATATGGCGAATGTGGAAAAATCATACCAAAACATTAGTGCAGGAAGAAATTTTCAGCCAGGCTTTTATCTTTACACGGTAACAGCAGATGATACCTCTTTGCCAGTACGGAATCTGGTAAGTTTGGCGGCACGGTGTAGCATTCCCTACGGAGAGATTGCCCTGCTGAATGATTTAACCTCCGCCGAAGAGGATTTAACGGGAAAAACCTTGATTCTCCCCGATGCTCCAGGGCTGTTTGTTCCCTTGAATCCTGCCACCTCCATTGGAACTTTGGTAAAAAAACGGCTTTCCAACCCAGATTTAGGAAATGAGTTTACCATCAACGGAAAGAACTACCAATATTTTCCTCAGGAGCGGCTTACTCCCACAGAGCTGGCCTTTTTCTTGGATACCAACTTAAGAATGCCCTTGGACAACAGTGTTTTGACCTCTGGATTTGGCAACCGAGTCAGTCCCATCACCGGACTGAACCACCAGCACAAGGGAATCGACCTGGCCGCACCAGAAGGCACAAAGGTGTATGCCTGCAAGGGGGGAAAGGTAGCCATTGCCAGCTACGACATGACCTACGGAAATTACATTATACTGGATCATGAAAATAAAACCCAAAGTGTATATGCTCATCTTTCAGCCATGCTGGTAAAAACAGGGGAAGAAATCTCTCGTGGAGCAGTTATTGGCAAGGTTGGTAGTACTGGGGCATCTACAGGTCCCCATCTTCACTTTGAAATTCGTGTAAACGGTGCGGCTCAAGATCCCCGCAGACTGTTGCCAGCTATTTGAGGTTTAAATGAAAAGGAATATATTAGTTTTTACCCTATTCGTTCTTTTGAACATGATGGCCACGGGAGAAACCTTTAGAATCCACAAGACGGTAATGGCGGAAATGCCAGAAACAGGAAATGTGGTTGTCCAAGCAGGAATTAACGATGCCTTGGCAATTATCCTACCAGAAGACACAACCTTTTTTCAGGGCATTGAGCTGGACATAAAGATTCCAGAGGTGCTTTCTCGGTATTACGGCTCTGTGGCCTATTCCCTGTACACGGACTTGACTCCTCTGCCCACAGCCAACACCATCAACTATACGGGTACTCGGGAAATGATAGACACCATTCCTGGACGCCTTAGCCTGAATCTTATTCTTCCCTTGGTAGAACCAAATACCATCAAAAAAACTCCCTACAATATTGTTCTGCCTGCGGTATACAGCTTGAATTCAGCAGTATTGTTCTTCCGCTTCCAGCTTGTTATGAAGGGAATTCCAGAGGACTACGAAAAGGAGCCCTTTGTGGTAACGGTAAAGCCTGTGTACATTGATAAAGGAAGAATGGAGCTGAAGGCAACCTATCCTCAGACGGAAGATGGACAAAACCTAGAATTTCCTTACACTGTTTTCATCGATGAAGAATTAGCTACCTTGGAAGACGGAAGGATGATTTTGGATGCAGGAACCCACTATATCTCCATGGTATCAGACTATTACCGCAATGAAACGAGAACCTTTTCCATTGAGCCAGGAAAAACTACACGGGTGGAGGTGGAGCTGCGGGATATTGCCCCCACGCTGCAGTTTATTGCACCTGACAATACCAAGATTTTCTTGGATGAAATTGAAATTCCTTACACTAAGGATGCCTTTGTTATTTCTCAGGGTGAACATCGAATTCGTTTTGTAGTTGGAGATTACGAGACCATCAAAACTATTCAGGCAGTGAACGGAAGATCCTACGTGGTAAACCTTTCTTTGGACGTTGAGGTTACAGAAACGCTGTAATTTCCACTAAAGATTTTTGATTTTATCCCGATAATCTAGTATCGGATGTGCAGATCCCCTCCCACCCATTGCACATCCGGATGCCTGATGGCATGGCCGGCAATAGCCGGTCTTTTTTTTTGCCCATGAGATTACCACGAAAGACAATCTGAGAGAAAATTATGCCAAGTGGTTCAAGGATTCTTGCAGTAATCCCAAGAAACGAGCTTTTAGCAGAGGAAAATCTACGGAAGAAATCCTGCAAGAAGAAAGATGCTGCCCCAAAAGAGAGCAGTCCTCGTGGAGGCCCTTTTTGTCTGCCTTGGAAGCAGTAGGAAGGGAATAGAATGATTGAAGCTGCTGGTCAAAATACTCTCCAGCGGATTCCAGCATATCCTGAATTTCTTTGGGAGACAGAGGCAGCTTTGTTCCAATGAGCTTGTTCTCCAGCTCACGGCTCTGTAAACGCAGAGCTCCACAAAAGGCAATCCGAAGATTCATAAGGGTTTCCTTCTGAATACTGGCCAAAAAGGCATAGGATGCACAATTTTCGTTCAAGGTCCAAGAAGGCCCCACTCGACGGAACAATGACAGCTCCCATTCATCTAAGGGAACACGAACCTTAGTAAGCACGCTACCAGCAGGAACCAGTTTACCAGTTGTAAAGGTGGAAAACTGAGTCATGGGGAGGGAAAGGATTTCGGAGTTGATGCGGAATTCCAGCTTGGCATCCAGAGCAAGTAGAGGAGCAAAAAGGGTTCCACAGAGGGGCTCAATACAAAGGTTTCCTCCCAAGGTTGCAATATTCCGTACCAGTGGCGTAGCTATGGAGCCTAGGGCTTGATACAAAACGGGCGGAACATGCTTTTCTCCCAGCTCCATGATGGAAGCCAGCGTCACACCTGCTCCAATTTCTATGTAACGCTCTCGTTTTTCAATGAGCTTGAACTCCTTGATGTTTCGGATAATCATGGAAACAGGAGGCAATTCCTTCAAATAGGTACAGCCGCCACAAATCTTTAGGTTGGATCTGTTTCGCAGCTGATAGAGCACCTCTTCAAGGCTGGTTCCAAAATAAATATCCTTAGTTCTTTCCTTTTCGTCCATTTTTGCTGGTCCTGTTTGTTTTCTTTTCTTTTTCCTGCCGCTTGTGGGCATAGCTTTGGAAGGCAGCCACTGCAAAGACAATGCCCTGCATCAAGCTGTCCTGCTCTGTACAGCTGCAATCAAAGTGACGTACCATATCATATATCAGCTGATGAGAAGGTCGCTGGTAGGTTGAAATGAGACTGTAGGTTCCAAGAATTTTTCCTGCATTGCAAAAGCCACAAAGCTGAACTCCTGCCTTTTCAAAGGATTCCACAATCAGCTCGTATTCCTTTGTTTTGGAAAACTGTTCCATAGTTACAATGGAAGTGTCACGAACAGCTACAAAGGGAATAATGCAGGAAGGCACCGCCTTTCCGTCTAGCAACACTGTGCAGGAGCCACAGCGACCTTGGGCACAACCTAGCTTTGCAGAAACACATCCTTCCCGCCGTAGCACCTCCAAAAGGCTCATGGTGGGGTCAGCTTCTAAAACTCGCATCTCTCCATTTAAGGTAATGGGAATTTTCATTCTGAATCCTCCTGCTGCTCCCCTTCACCACCATGCTCTTCACCGCCATGACCTTCACTTTGAACGATGGTCGGTTCTTCTGGCTGGGGAGAAAAGGCTTGGTACACATAATCGCTTTGCAGAGGAATACTGGAAATGGCCGTATTGCAGGCTTGGGAAATAGCAGAGGAAATAGCAGAGGGCAACAGGGAATACACCAAGGTTCCCAGCTGCTTTGGCTCCTTACTGCCAGGAATCAGCTCTACGGAAATATCCATCACCTCCATTTCTTCCCAAGTAACCAGCTCTTGAAGGCTTTCTCGTACTGCAGCCTTGATGGTGGCCACTGCCCGCTCAGGAGAAAGAATTTCTCCGCCCTCCACCGCAATCCAAATGCCACGAATAAGGCTTCGATAGGTAAAGGTATCCAGCTCCACCTCCACCACCGCAGCTCCTGTGGCAGTGGAAAAGAAGGGAGAACCAGAAAAGCTTTCTTGATCCCATTGCTTTTTTTGGGTACTGGTAAGTCCACGGGACACGTGAATGGGCAGGGGCTGCTGAAAGCGCTTTTTCTGAACTGCAGTACAGGCCTTTCGTAGCAGCTGTGTCATCAATCCCACGTTTCCAAAGAAGCCTGCTGGATACAGGGGCTCCGTATCTACAGAAAAGTTTCCGTCAATGCGGATATTCTTTTCCTCCACGTCCAGCTCCTTGGAAACAATCTTTATCCACACTCGCTGCACCCAAGCAGAGGGAGGATAGGAATGAATTACTACCGTGCCGTCTTTTTCTAGAGTGAGCCCCATGGTTAGGTCTTGGATATACCGAATAGCACCTAAAAAACCACTGCCTTCAAAGCCACAGGAAATTCCAATGCCTCGGATAGGAACAGGACTTGCCAGCTTCTTTTCGTAGGAATCCTTTTGAGAAAGATTGTAGGACCAGTATTTTCTTTGGAAGCTGCTTTTGTCTACCACAGCCTTAAGCACCTTTTCCAAGTAGGTAAAATTGAACTTAAAGGGCCTTGTCGGGAGGCTTTCGTGGTTCAAAAGCCGAACCTCATGGGGCATCTTTCCCACCCTACGGGCAATTTCCGACAGATGAGATTCCAAGGCAAAGAAAATCTGGCTATCCATCCGCTGTAGGGTTAAGGCCGTGGGAGGCGTTTGGGACTGAATGGCATAGGCTTCTATCTTGTATACCGCAGGATTATACACACCAACAGCGGCCACAATCATTCTGTTCATCAACTCCTGGATAAAGGGATTGTAGATTCCCGTATCCAAAACGATGGAAACAATCATGGCCAAAATCTTTCCCTCAGGAGAAACGGAGCTTCGATAGCTTACCGCAACAGGAGCTGGCCGCTCGTAGTACAAGCCTTGCTCCTCCCGAGAAAACATCATCTTTACAGGCTTACCACACAAATAAGCCGCCACTGCTGTTTGAGCCGACAAAATGGCAAAGTACCACTGAGATCTGTTGTTGCCACCAGCCACCAAGGTTTTTCGTATTTCCACCTGTTCTGGGGATATACCAAGGCCAGCTGCAATGGAACGGCGAACCTGACTAAACCACTGGACTGGAGCGTATAAAATGAGACGATTATCTTGATACAGTGCAATGCCACCAGCTGTTTCGCCACAATGAGGTGAATAACAATTACTGGAATAGCTCCCTTCCACTTGAATGTCAGCCTCGGCAAAAAGGAGCTCCGCCTCGTTACCCGCTCCAACGGTTCGCTGGGTAATAATATGCTGACTTTCCAAGGCATCTAAAGTTGCCTCTCCATCCTGCACTCGATGGAAACGGGTAATGACTTCCTTGGCGAGCTGTTCAAGTCGCAGCTTGTCTGGCCCCACTAGAATCCCCAAAGGCTCCCCTTGATAGGAAACCTCATCCTGTGCCAGAAGAGGAATCTCTGTTCCCAGCAAAGAAATGGTTTTTGCTCCAGGAATATCCTTGGCGGTGTATAAAAAATATCCTTCGGGAAGCTGAGGATGGGAAATAGACCTGATTTTGCCTCTTGGAAGGGGACTGCGAATCAGCACAGCATACATCATGTCAGGAAGCCGCAGATCAGAGAAAAAGGAGGAGGCAAAATCCACCAGCTGCTTTCCAGTGACCTTCCGTTTAGTTGCCATAATATGTTCGACCTAACTGTACTACAGTATCAATAACCCGCTCCACCATTTCCTGACTCATACCAGGCCAAAATGGCAGAGAAAAGCTTGTTTCAAAGCGTTTTTGTGCATTGGGATAGTCAGCTGCATTAAGGCCAAAGGTTTGACGCAGATAAGACAGGCGGAAATGGGGAATAAAGTGCATGGAAATGCCTAAGCCTGCTTCCTGGAGCTTTTGGGTAAACTCATTGCGACTCAGCTTTAATTTTTCTGGCACCACCCGCAAAATATACAAATGCCAAGCATTTCCGTCACCGTCGGGAGGTAGCTGCAAAAAATCGCAATCAGCAAAGGCTTGGTTATATTGCTGGGCAATGGCCTTTCGCTGCTGGAAAAGAAGGTCTGCCTTCTGGAGCTGCACCCGTCCCATGGCTGCAAGAACATCTGGCAAGTTAAATTTATAACCAGGTGCCACCACATCGTATTCCCAAGAAGCCTTTTCAGAGGTGTAGCGGTTCCACACTGGTCGGTCTATACCGTGCATTCTCATGGTGGACATGAACTTATGGTACTCAGGATTTTTGGTACAGATCATGCCGCCTTCCGCTGTGGTAATGGTTTTGGTGGCATAAAAGGAATACACCCCAATGTCACCTAAGGTTCCTGCATAGCCATTCTTTGTTTTTGAGGGAAAGGCGTGGGCAGCATCCTCCACCACTGGCACACCATATTTTGCAGCAATGGCACAAATCTCATCCATATTGCAGGGAAGGCCCGCAATATGCACTGGTACCACCGCCCGAATCTCCTTGTCTTGGGCCAATCGCCGCTCCACCTGGGCAGGATCTATGTTGTAGCCGTCAGCTTCCACGTCGGCATACACTACTCCACCACCAAGATGGCAGGCAGCAGTGGCAGTGGAAGCAAAGGTATAGGGTGTGGTAAGGATTTTTCCCGGTGTGGAATATTTTTTTCCTGAAGCGGAAATCCCGCCACTCACCCAGTCAAAACCCACACCACAGGCTTGGTACGCCAGCTGCAAGCCACTGGTAGCACTATTTACCGCCAGAGCTTTTATTTCCCCACCAGAAGCCTCTCCTTGGGCTCCACCAACAAAGCCAGCAAATTCCTGCTCAAAGGCTAGGGCTTCCTTGGCAGTGGTGAGCCAGCCAGAATCCATTACCCGAAGCACTGCATCCTTTTCTTCCTGTCCAACAGCTGGCACAGAAAAGGGAATAAAATCAAGGGGCTGATTATCGGCCTTGCTCATCATAAAACTCCTTTAACGAGGGAACTGCATCACAAAGGGTTTGTACAAGATATTCTGAGTTCCGATACAAATCAGCCTTGGCGGGATTGAAAATACAGGTTGGCTCCAATTTATCCAGCAATGTCTGCAAACCTTCTCCCATGGAAGTACTGCGGAGCCGTAAAATCTTTGGATACTCCGTGGGAGTAGGATCCTCTTCTTCCAGCCATAAAGGTTCATCCAGCCGCTCTCCCTTCCGCAATCCCGTAAGAATGATGTCCACATCTTTATAAGGCTCATAGCCAGAAAATCGAATCACCTGTTCAGCCAAATCAAGGATTTTTATTGGCTCTCCCATATCCAAAAGGTAGGTGGAACCATTTTGCCCTACCCCGCCAGTTTCCAGCACCAAGGAACAGGCTTCTGGAATGGTCATGAAAAAGCGTTTCATCTCTGGGTGGGTTACTGTCAGGGGCAAGCCTGCTTTCAGCTGGTCCATAAACACTGGCAGCACTGAGCCCCGTGAACCAAGCACATTACCAAAGCGAACGAACATAAAGGAATCCTGCACCTGAGCCTTGTTGGCAGCATCCAGCACCAGCTTTTCGCAGAGCATCTTTGACACGCCATAAACAGAAACTGGAGACACTGCCTTGTCGGTGGAAATCAACACAAACCGATGGACTCCATTTTCCAAGGCCGCATCCAACAGGTTTTTTGTTCCAAAAACATTATTTTCAATAACCGCCACAGGATTTTCTTCCATCAAGGGAACGTGCTTGTAGGCTGCACAGTGAAAAATCACATCACAGCGCAGCTTAGAAACAATGTGGCGGGTATATTCCCTGTCCTTCAAATCACCAATAATGGGAATGATGGTGGCCTTTTCCCCCACCCCTTCCCGCTGCAGGGTCCGAAGCTCACGGTCTATCAAGTAGATGGAGTTTTCTCCGTGGCCCAAAAGATAGAGCCGCTGGGCACCTCCTGACAAAAGCTG
Organism: Treponema sp.; assembly: GCA_017549025.1. Classification (GTDB taxonomy): domain Bacteria; phylum Spirochaetota; class Spirochaetia; order Treponematales; family Treponemataceae; genus Treponema_F. Next base: position 45,980 of record JAFYWB010000021.1, on the reverse strand, counting down.
GCGGGCCAACTCTGAACCGATAGAACCACCAGCCCCAGTAATCAGCACCCGCCGTCCTCGTAGGTAGGCCAAGCTTTTTTTCAGAGGAATGGTTACGGGAGTTCTTCCTAAAATGTCCAAGGGATCGATTTCTCGAGTTTGGATAAAGTGGGCGTTTCCGTCTATAATTTGAGAAATGGCAGGCAAAATCTTAATGCGACTAAAACCACGCCGTCGCAGGCCATCGTATACCGTTCTGATTCTGTCGTTGGGAGTACTGGGCATGGCAATAATAGCCTCATCTCCATCCTCAAAGCCCAAAATAGGAATGGTTTTATCTATGGGGCCTAACACAGGAATGCCATCAATCTCGGAACCAATGATGGTAGCATCATCGTCAAGAAAGGCTACCACTCGACCAAAAATCTTTTTGCGAGCAATTTCCTCCGCAATCATCTGGCCTGCAAAGCCAGCTCCAATTATGTACAATTTCTTTCCAGTCTGCCCAATCATAACAACCTCCCCCAGACACACATTTTTACTTATTTTTATCAGGCTCTTTGAGTGATTCTTCTACCGAAGAAGCCCCTTTTGAAGAACGCTCAATCACGTCAAAGGCCAAATCAAGATGAAAGGCTTCGTTAGCAAAATCCAACCGAACCTTTGCTCGTTTTTTTCGTCTGTCAACCTTAACAATGTTTCCCTCCATACCACTCAAGGGGCCGGAAACAACAACAATTCGATCATTTTCATCAAAATATACCTTGGAGCTTTCTGCAATATCATTGTTACCGATAAAATGCACCAAAATAGCCAAATCTCTGGCTCCCAAAGGCTGAATATTATCATTACTGGGCAAAAACCGACAAAAATAGGGAGCACGACGAACCAGTTTATACAACTGAATACTGACTTCAGAAGCCTCCACAAAAACATAGCCAGGAAACACGGGATACAGCTCCTGAAAATGCTTGCCCTGCCTGCGGATAGTGAGCCTACGCCGAGGAAAGAAAAAACGGATATCTGTTGAGATTTCCTCTTGGTGGTGCATCATCCATTGGATGAACGTCTCTTCCCGAGAGCCCATCACTTGAACCGCATAATAATTCATATAGCAAGACTATAGCACACAAAACTCATTTCTTCAATGTAAAGTCGTAAAATGAAGGGAAAATTGTCATGACTTTTGCAACTAGTTCTAATCCCTAAAAAAAAAAAGTCGATATATAAAAAGGTGTCCTTTTAAAATCTAAGGAATGCCAATTAACGCTTCTTTTCTGGAAATTCTGAGGATATTCATCCAAAAAAATCTTCCGAAAAAAGCATTCTGACAACAAGCTTGTTGTCTGGGGGTGGGAATGAATAAAAAGAATCCGCTTGTGTGGTGGCTTTGTCTCCTTTTTTGCCTTGTAGCATTGCCTGCAGGTGCAACCACAATCTCCATTCAGATTGTACAGATGGACGATGCTCATGAAGATGCATCAGATTCCTCATTGCTGATTGAAGAAAGCATTATGGATTTTATGTTTTCACAGGGCTACATCGTATCAAATTCACCTATCATTTCTGACAAGGAAAAGGCACAAAACGGTATGATTCTCTCCCTCGATGATGCCATTAACGGTGGTGCCGACTACCTTGCATACATCACCGTGTATTTTAACCGAAAGAAATCAGATGCATCAGAGTTGAACCTCCTTTCCAACGTTGAGCAGGCTCAGTGGAGCCTAGTGAAGGTGCAGGATAGACAACAAATTGATGCAGGAACAGAAAAACCAGGACAACTGATACAAATGGATAATTCTGCAAAAGGAATTAGTACCTTTGGACAACAATTAGCAAAGGCTATCAATACTGCATTGCGGAAGAAAAACTAAGAAAAAGAGGATAGATTATGAGACGGTTTATTTTTTCACTGCTGATTATCACATTGACTGCAACCCTTACCTTTGCCACCTCTAAGCCATCCTTAGATGGACGGGCAGTGGTAGCCGAAGAAGGGGTTCTCCCAGCAGGCTTGTTTGCAAAGACAGTGGGCTACCTTCCTGGAGACAGTGTAAGTGTTACCAACCCTGCCACAGGAATCACCATCAACGTGTTGATTCTCGGTTCCATTGATCCTTCCGCTGGTGTTGCAATCCTTCTTTCACCAGAAGCTGCAGACAAGCTTTTTATTACTCCAGACTCAAATACCCAAGTTAAGATTACCAAACGAACAGGAATGCTGGACGAAGCTGGCACTGGTACAGGAACTTTGGTAGCAGACACAGCTACTGATCCCTTGTTGCCCAATCAGATGCGGGACAACCTAGATTCCAAGCTCAATTCCTTGGATGAGACCTTAGGTACAACCACCCCAGAAAAAGCTGTAGCAGAAGCACCGCTGCCAGAAGAAACTTTTGCTGAAGAAAACCTGCCAGAAACAACAGCAGCTGAAGAAGCTATTGCTCTGGCCTATGAACCAGCTACAGAGGAAATGGTATCAAAAGAGGTTGCTATTACCGCTGTAGAAGAAGTACCCATGAACCATGTTCTGGCAGAGCACGATCCAGTATATATCGTAGAATCCCTCAGTGAAGACCCCTTCTCTGGCTTTGAAAACGAACCTGAGCTGGCTGCCCTTGAGGAAGAGCCTATTGATGAAGCCCTATCTGAAGAAATCCCAGAAGAAGCTACTACAGAAGAAGCAGCTGACGAATCCCTTGCAGAAGATGGAGCTGGAATTGAAGAAGCCATCGTGATGACTCCAGAGGAGGAATCATCACTGACACCACTAGAAGAATGGCCTTCTCCAGAAGACACTATCTTTGCAGACGAGTACTTGGCAGCAGATGATTCATTAGTAGATCCCTTTGCTCCCATTATTCTGGTTCCGGCGGAGGATAACCCTCCGGCGGAGGATAACCCTCCAGTAGAAGAAAACCCACCAGCTGAGGAAGCTCCATTGGCTGAAGAAAATTCACCAGAGGACATTTCACCAGCACCAGAAGCAGATTCAACCTTTGTTCCCGTACCTGTTGAAAGTGCTTTGGCAAGAAATGTAACACCTTCCAGTAGCTTGGGAACTACAGACCAAAAGGATATGATAAAATCCCTTGACCAGCTGGAATCTGGAAAATATTACGTGCAGGTTGCCACCTTTGCAGAACAGGAAAACATCGATCGGATGTTGAAGGAGTACGGCAGCAAGTATCCCTTTGTTATGGTGCCTCTTAAAAGCGGTAAGGCCATGCAGATGATGGTTGGTCCTTTGAATGTTGATGAATACGGAGCAATTTTGGCCCGATTCAAGAGCCTTGGTTTCAAAGACGCCTTTTTACGAAAGATAAGATAATAGTTACCCAGTGGCCAGTTCTAAGCTGGCCACTTTTTTTTTTTCAATCACAACCACCCGTCAAACGGGTGGTTTGCTCTTAGCCTATAAGGCTAGGATCTCAAGCTGAGACTTAAGTCCCTCGCTTTCACATACGTTCAAGCCTATTGCAACTTGTCACCCGCAGGCTCTTGAAGAGCCGTTTGTACTACTTGCTACCCTTAAAAGGGTCCTCGTATTCTTTTTCTGTAAGTTTATCCATCGCAATATCGTGTGCTTCTTGTTCCCGGATATATTTGGCAATCGTTGCTTCATTTAATCCAACTGTACTCACATAATATCCTTCTGCCCAAAAATGTCGATTTCCAAACTTATATTTCAAATTTGCGTGCCTATCAAATATCATTAAGCTACTTTTTCCTTTTAAGTAACCCATAAATTGCGACACACTGTACTTTGGTGGTATACTTACTAGCATGTGTATATGGTCAGGCATTAGATGCCCTTCTATTATTTCCACGCCCTTGTAGTTACACAACTGCCGCAATATCTTTCCAATACTTTCTTTGTATTGTCCATATATTGCTTTTCTTCTATACTTCGGTGTAAATACTATATGATATTTACACAACCACTTGGTATGACTCAACGAGTCTCTTATATTTGCCATTTACTTTCCTCCTTGGTGGCTTGCAATAGACTTGAACAATCTTATTGTACACCTTCGAGGAAAGTTTTTTTTGCTATAAGCTTTTGCCCACCACCCGCATAGCGGGTGGTTTATTGTGAAAATATTCCGCTTCGCTTCATATTTTCACGGGCTCACGTGCCCATAAAAAAAAGACCCGATATACATCGAGTCTTTTTGCTGAAGTTAAAATTACTGAAACTCTAGCTTAGAAAACAGTCTAGGCTGGCTTAGAAAATGGTACCAGCGGGGATTACTGCATTCTTTCGGATAATAATAATTCCGTTAGAAGTGAAGAACTCTCCATGCTCACCATCTTCGTATACCTTGCCACTAACACCAATCTGACAATTATCACCAATGCGAGCATTCTTGTCTATGATTGTATTGGCAATCTTACAGTTGCGGCCAATTCCCAAGTGAGGAATACCTCGCTCTGCAATAAGCTTTTTCTGCTCCTCGTTTTCGTAGCTGTCGGCACCCATACAGATAACACCATTCAACTCAGTGCCACCTTCAATGATGGTTCGCACACCGATAATTGAGTCGTTAATGATAGCATCAGTAATAACACATCCCTCTGTGGCCAAGGAACGGTTCATCTCTGCCCGATTCAGCTTGGAAGGAGGCAGGTTGCGGGGATGGGTGTAAATGGGCTGATCCTCATCGTAGAAATTGAACTTGGGATTGATGCGGGTAAGATCCAGGTTTGCCTCATAGAAGCTGCGGATAGTTCCAATATCCTCCCAGTAGCCATTGTAGATGTAGGACTGCACCTTTGACTTCTTGATAGCCATAGGAATGATTTCCTTACCAAAGTCGGTAAAATCATTGTCCAAGGCTGCACGCATGGTATCTGCATTGAAGATATAGATACCCATGGAAGCAAGGTAGTCCTTACCTTCAGGTAGTCCATCACGGGCATTCTCAGGAATCTTCCAGTCATCGATGTTCAAGTCAGCAGCAGGCTTTTCCATAAAGGCTGTAATACGCTGCTTTTTGTCAATCTTCATGATACCAAAGCCAGAAGCATCCTCACGGTTTACGCAGGTAGTGGCAATAGAAATATCTGCACCAGAAGCAATGTGCTTGTCCAAGAAGGCCTTCAAGTCCATGCGATACAGCTGGTCACCAGAAAGGATGATGTAGTGAGTGGGATTTTGGGTTTCAAAGTGAACGAAGTTCTTGCGAACAGCGTCTGCAGTTCCTTCGTACCAACCAGAATGTTCCAGAGTCTGCTCTGCGGCCAAAATCTCAACGAAACCGTGGGTAAATCGGTCAAAGTTGTATGCCTTGGAAATATGCATGTGCAAGGATGCAGAGTTAAACTGAGTCAAAATATAAATCTGACGGAAACCTGAGTTGATACAGTTTGAAATTGGAATGTCAACAATTCTATGCCGACCGCCAAAGGGTACTGCAGGCTTGGAACGTTCCTTTGTTAGGGGATATAGACGGGTTCCCTTTCCGCCACCAAGAATAATTGATAAGACCTTTGCCATATTACCTCCGAAATTACGTACAGCACACACAAGAATTTCCTCTCCACAGGAAATTGAAAGGTCAAATCAAAGCCCTCCAATTCAAGCTGAGTCAACAACTACTCTTCTTGCGTTATTATATCAGTATAAACCTCTTAAGCGGAAAATGCAATTATTTTTTATACATAAAAAAACCCTCCAAAATCACGAGGATTTGGAGGTTGAAAAAATTATGCAGGACGACCTTCTGGCAAAGGCTTTATTTCCTTGTTGTAGGTTTTTCGAATAAAGATGGTACACAGGGTAACTGCAGCCACATCAGCTAAAGGAAAGGCCCACCATACTAAGTTGAGATTTCCTGTTCTAGCCATAAGCCAAGCTACTGGCAGCAACACCGTCAACTGGCGCACCAGAGAAACGTTCATGCTCAACACACCCTTTCCCAAGGCCTGGAACACGGAACCGCTCACAATACCGTAGCCTGCCATCAAAAAGCTGATGCTGATAATCCGCAGGGCTGGCACACCGATTTCAATCATTTCTGGTGAAGCTTTAAAGAAGGATAACAGGGTAACAGGGAAGATCTGGAAAATGGCAAAGCCCACGGTCATGATGATGGTGGCATAAATAATGCACAGGATAATGGTTTTCTTGATGCGAAGCCTGTTCTGGGCACCATAATTATAAGAAACGATGGGAATCATGCCGTTGTTCAGACCAAATACTGGCATGAACACAAAGCTATTGAGCTTGATGTATACACCGAAAACTGCAGTGGCAGTGGAGGTAAAGGCCATGAGAATCTTGTTCATTCCAAAGGTCATGACAGACACAATGGAGGCCATGATAATGGAAGGAATTCCAATGGCGTAAATGGCTCGAATAGTTTGCAGGTGAGGACGGAAATGCTTTACATCCAGCTTTACCTCGTGGTTTTTTGTTACATTGAAGAAGATAGAAAGGAACATACCGGCAATCTGGCCAATAACGGTAGCCCAGGCTGCTCCTGCCACTCCAAGAGCAGGAAAACCAAGAAGACCAAAAATCATAATGGGGTCAAGGATGATGTTGATAACAGCACCTGCTCCCTGAGTAAACATGGTGTAGACAGTTTTTCCCGTAGCCTGCAGGATTCTGTCGTTGGTAATCTGCAAGAATAGACCAAAACACATGATGGAACAGATTTTCAGGTAATCGCAGCCGTACTGAATAATTTCTGGATCGGAGGTTTGAGTTTGGAAAAACAAGGGAGTGAAGAACAAGCCAAACACAATGAACAGAAGACTGCTACAAATAGACAAGAATAGGCCGTTGGAAGCAACCTTACCTACTGCCTTATAATCCTTTCGTCCCAGATTCATAGACAAAAGCGCATTGATACCAACACCAGTACCAGTAGAAATGGCAATCATCAGGTTCTGGATGGGAAAGGAAAGGGATACAGCGGTAAGGGCCTTTTCGCTAATTCTTGCTACGAAGATACTGTCCACCACGTTGTACAAGGCTGTTACCAACATTGCAACAATCATTGGTACGGACATGGTGATTATCAATCGGTTTACGGGCATGACGCCCATTTTATTTTCTTGCTGCATTATGCTTACTCCGAATCAGTTGAATGTAAAATTTTCTCAAATAATACATTAAAACGTAAAAAAAAGCAAATATAGCAAGAAAAAAGAATCAGCAAAATCAAGTCTTACCGCCGGTACAGAGAGCCTAAATTGTATCTACAGTGAGAGACTGGTTAGTGGTAAAGCTTTTTCCCGGCTGCAAGGATACTAGCCCAGGCTTTTCTTCCCACTGATGGCTTGTGCCATCCCAATCTGGCAAACCATACCAGGGCTCTATACACACAAAGGGATGGTCAGCAGAGGGACTTTGCCACAGCACCAGATACGGATAACCGGCAGTGTTCACCTTCACTCCTTCACCAGTGGCTGTATTTTCCAAGGCAACCCATCGTGAAGTAAAATTGGTGAGAATGTGACCGCTGGCAAAAAATCCATCCTGTAGCTTTATCTGCCCACAGCGAATATGGGGATAGGGAATTGTTTGGGGAACAAAGCGTTTTTTCTGGCCATTTTCTTTAGCCTGCCAAGAGCCCACAGGAAATCCATCTGAGGAAACCTGAACAAAATCAGGCACCTCATCCTGCTCAAAGCGTAGTGCGAAGTCATCCTTTGTAGAACCAGACCAGGGATACACCAACCCCGTGTGGCTTCCAATACTGAAGATCAGCTCCTCCTGACCAGAATTGGTGACTGTGGTACAAAATACCAAGGTGGAGCCCTCCAAACGATATTCCGTTTCCAGCACAAAGGGCCAGGGAAAGAGCTTTCGGGTATACTCACAATCAGTAAGTCGCCACAAAACCCGAGTGGCAGAAGATTCCACCAAGGTATGCTCTAGGTCACGAGCAAAGCCATGGTTTGTTAAAGGATATTCCTGTTCCTTCCAAAGGTAATAACCATCCTTGAGGCGACTGACAATAGGAAAGAGAATGGGAGCACGGAATTTCCATACCTGGGGATTACCGTTCCAGATATGCTCTACACCAGTGGAAAGATTCTTAAAAGAAAGAAGCTGGGCACCACTACTTGAAATGCAGGCTTGAAAGCCATCGTTGCTAAGAGTAATTTCCATAGAAGTAGTTTACAAGAATTGGCAAATCAGAACAACTGTTTAAAATAAAAAAAAGCTGGCAACTACCTACTTTCCCGCGGATGCAGTATCATCGGCGTTGGAGGGCTTGACTTCCGTGTTCGGGATGGGAACGGGTATTGCACCTCTACCATGGTCACCAGCAATGATTAGATAATAGCAAAGGAACGATTTTTTGTCAAGTAAAAACTGCAAGAAAAATAAATTTTCTTGCAGTTTTTTTTAGATTAGCTTTCCTATGATTTTGTAGTTATCCACTATAGATTCTAGCTTCCGCCTTTTCAAGCAGTAATGTTCTCAGCTGAAATCCGAATCTTGGGATTCACTCCATCACCAACCACATCGTTCCACCCATGACTCTGTTTCAAAGAAGGATATTGCAAGATTCTGTCAAGAACCTCCTCGTCCTCACAATGTCCCAAGGAGAGATGTTCCTGATTACAGGGAAGAATAAGCTCCTGTAATCCAGTACAGGCAATGAAGACACCCCACCCAAGTCTTTGTAGACTTTTAGGTAGCTGCATGGATTTAATCCCCCTGCAATCCATAAAGGCAAACTCATCAATGACCTCCAAGCCTTCTGGTAATTCAATGGCAGAAATATGCTTACAGTGTCGGAACAGGCTACAGCCAATCCTTTGTATTCCATAAGGGAGTTTTACGTGGCCTGTTGCTGAAGGATAGGCATGAATGATTTTACCATCATGTGACAGCAGCAGCTTTCCAGAGCTATCAGTGGAAAAGCTCTGGTTCAACTTGTCTACAGAAAAACTTAGATTGGTGCAGCCTAAAAAGGAAGTGCCTGCAACAAAATCAAGATTTTCAGGAAGGTGGATATGTGTCAGGTTGGTGCAAAATGCAAAGCAGTGCTTGTGAAGAACCTTTACCGAAGGTGGAAGCTCCACTGCAGACAAAGATGTACAGTCTCGGAAGCAATATTTTCCAATAACCTTGAGGTTTTTAGGAAAAACTATTTCTTCCAATTTTTGGCAAGCATCAAAGCTGAACATGCCCAAGGAAATTAATTCCTGGGATAGGGTTACTTGGGCAAGATTTTTACAACCAGCAAAACAATGGGAACCAACCATCCAGCAGTTGTTTGGTAGAACCACAGACTGTAAGACAGCGCAATTACGAAAGACCCCTTTTTCCAAGCGTGTTATTGAAACACGGGATAAATCTAAATGAAGGAGCAAGTGGCTTCTCTTTCGCAATACATCTCCAAGAGCAGCCAACTGTTTCATCCTGCGTTGTTCTTTTACTCCTTCAAGCACAGCTTGGTATTCAGTTTTTTTCACGTTTTTCTGCAAATATTCCAGAACCTTTTGCTCTGCCCTCGTATAGAGCACTGCAGTCAATTTGGAACCTTCAGAAGATTTGTTTCTACTTCCATTAAGCTTTCCCTGCCGTGGCTCCTTCTTGTAAAGCTCCTTCAGTCTGCGAACTTCATTTGTTCCCACTACAGTACACAGAAAATTCTCGTAATCCTCATTTGATTTCGTGCTTTTAAGATATTTCAGTATTTCTCGCCCTGTTACAGCTCCTTCCACAACTCCATCTTCTTGAACCTGCAAGATGTACTCTCCAGATTTAAGATCCATAGCCATTTCACCAACTGTTTCAATAGAAACAACCTGTTTGTTCACTGTGTCCTCCTAGGGATTTTAGAACGAATTCTCCAAAGAAGCCTTTGAAGATAACCTTTTGCCTCCGAAACCCTGTCCACTTTAGTGGATTGTTACGTACTTAGCCCAACCTAAGTAACCTCCTTCCCTTTTCATGTAAAAGATCATTGCCAGAAACTTTGCTGGTTAGTGAGAAATTAAAGATACTAAAACAATTCTTGAAAGTCAAAACTGTCCTGACAAGGTGAAGAACCTTGCCAAGACAGTTTCTTAAACTAAGCCATTATTTCCCGCTGGATAATCCGAGCAATATCACAAGCCGTCTTAATTCCCGACCGCTTGTCTCCCGGAGTTTTATCCACCTCCAACTGAAGCCTTTTTCCATTCACATAGTAGGAAAAAATACAGTGATTCTTTTGCCGAATCATAGAGAATCCCAACGTGCGCAACCGCTGGGCCATTTTTGCATCAATTCTCTTGTATCCAGCAAATACAACCTTCAAAGTTTCTTTCAAAACCTTAAACTCTTCTTGTGTCATTCGACACCTCCTTCCTTGGTTATGTACAAGAACATTACCAGCAACTTTGCAGGTTTCTGGTACTATAAAATAGTGTTGAACTGTCAGAAAGTTGACAGTTTTGTGAGGGGAGAAACAATTTCTATTTTAGAAACTGTTTGTTTCCATTACATTTTGAGTATCACATTAAATTTAAATACTTTATAGGAGTGATTTTTCTATCACAATTTTTGAAGAAGAATAACCAAATTGCAGAAAAAAAATGATAGAAAAATCACCTATTTTATTTTTTCATTTTTACATATACTTTAGACAATATGAAACCAATACAAGAAGAAGCAAGAAACCTCACAATAGAGGAAATAACCAGACTAGAAGCCGATACAATAGGATTTACTTTTTTTACAAAAGACTCACCTATTCCATTTAGCGATGATGAAGCTCCAACTAAATATCAAAATTTACTTTCAGGTAATGACAGAACCAGAAATCGGGAGAATTTTGTCTATTTTGAACGACGTAACCGAAATATTATAGAAACATTGATAAAATATATAATTCCAAGTGGTCAATCTTTATTTATGGCACAGCAGACAGACAAGGGAATAAAATCTTTCATCAATGAAAAGAATAATTGTTATCAATCTATTAATCAAACAAAAGATACAGTTCCTGATGATCAAGCTCAAAGTACAGACTGGATAAATTATTTCACCCATCACGATTTTGCAGAAATTCCAGATTCTCTTTCTGAAGATAATTTTATAAAAGCTGTATATGATACTTTCAGTCTTATATTTTACTATCGTGTACAATATCACAATGAACAGGAAGGAAAAGACAAACTCATTGAAATTTTTCAGGAATATTTTCCTTTACTTCGTTACAGCGGATATACTGTAGGTATATTAGAAAAAACAGTGGAATTGATTGATACTCCATTAGATATTGAAAAAATCAAGGCAGATTTCAAACATGATATTTGTAACTCATTTGAGGAATTACAAGATATAATCCATTATCTTTTTGATTTTTATTCTCATTTATGTAAGCGTATTGCAGAATATGAAAATATAAAGGAAGAAAAGCAAAAAAAAGAAAAATGGCCTGCGATCTTTAGAAGCTGTAGTTATACCAAAAGAACTTCTTCTTGGGATGAATACCATAGAAAGAATGAAAGTTTTTGGGATGCCTTTAATGTATTACGCTCCCCATATTGGTTACCATTTATTGAAAAAGAATTTGAACAAGATATAGAAAATAAATTTTTCAACGATTTCAGAAATACAGGTTCTTTTCTATCTCATTTCAATACTTCTAAAACAGATGAATGCAATTCTTTTATAATTCTATTTATGAATGGAATTATTGAAATTGCAAATTCACTTTCATCATGCACTCAAAAAGTTCCTCGTATCTCAAATATTGACGAACTAGAAAATATCGTCAAAATACTCAGTACTCCAAGCAATGATTATGCTTGTTATTTTGTAAAGGATACAGATGAAATACCCTGTTGGCATGTTGATAAGGATAAACTGTCTGAAACTGAAAAAATTGTGTTTACTGCAATTTCCAGTATTACAACTTCTCTCCGCACAGGTGCAAAAGAGTATTCTTCACAATTAAACTCTAAAGATTGGTTTTCTTTTATGGAAAGTCTTGTTCATGACAAGACATTTTGTATGAAAGAAGAGCAAAAAACAAAGTGTTTTATTCTCTTTCAAAAAGAATTAGATGAAAAAAATAATTCTTCATTCCGTGACTTTGTTTTGCAACTTACTGGAATTTTTGAGTATACAGGCTTTATTACTTGCATTGATCTTGCACTCGAAGAACTTGAATCTCTCAGAACGGATACAGATGAATATGGTTTATTATATTCAGATGCATGGTACAAGATATCCTTTGACTTTATTGAAACATCACTAAAGAAAATGAAAGACAAAGCGCTTGAAACAAAAGAAAGCGAGACAGCTTCACCCTATTCCCGGCATTCAGAGTGGATTAGATTTTTAGATATACTGTATTCTGATGAAACCTTTAGAGTAGATGAATTCCCTATAGATATAGACAACTGGTATTGGGATGAAGAAAGTTTTACAGAAAAAGAAAAATATGATGGAATAACCTCATTTAAACCTCTGAATCTTAAAAATTTTAGGAACCTTTTTAATCCCATTTGTCATGAGCTGCCAAGAACTTTTGCCACTATTCTAAGCGATATTTTTCATATTAACGATAATTATTGGGTAAGAAACGAAAATACAGTGCTAGATAGATACAAATATTCTGGACTTATGAAAAATAACCCTTTCATCCATTCATCTGTTGCTCAATTCTATCATTTTTTGTACGGCTTTTTTACCTTGCTCCGTACAAATATTTGTACTCTTACTCCTTATAATTTATCACAGTCAAAAATTCTTGAATACTCCCTCTCTTCTTATGTCGCCTCTTTTATTTCTAACACTCGTAATAGTTTTGATAAGGATAATAAAAAAGAGGATATTCGTAACTTTACAAAGGGAAAACTCTTTGCAAACAGATATTTTGAAGAAAAGAATGGTAGTTACAAGCCTTCAATGAAAAATGCAAACAGTGCACTTAAAAATTCTGTGGAAAAAGCAGGTCTTCCTAAAGGAGAAAGTCTAAAAAAACTTGCAAATTGTATAGATACAAAGAAAAAGAGAGATATCCTTATACATACACCAGCTACAAGTGCCTATGTTTTAACTCAAATTTTAAAAGATGATTCTCTTTTCCCCAAGGAAATTTCTCCCCGTACTATCAAAAAATATAGAGCAGATTATCTAAACTATTACCTTTTATGTAATTTTATAAAAGCTCTTACCCCCTTCTTTGATGGAAAACAGGAAAACGTAGAAAAACTTTTTTCAGAAATAGTCGCAGGTATACTTTCCTATCCGTTTTGCAATCTTAAAAAACTTGAGAAGCAACCTGTTAAAAGTGGTTTTCAGCATCTTTTGAGAAAGGATTTTCATAAGAATAGTTTCAGTAGCTCTGATACCTGTGTATGCAATAGGAACCATCAATTTATTTTTTATCCAGAATATTTTTGGTACAGCCAACAAAAAGATGACAAACTATATAAATCTATTTTTCATCTCGGTTTTTCACATAATATATTTAAAGATTTTTCAGACATAGACCTTGCAAAGAAACATATTGAACTGATAAGAGATAAGTTTGGAGATGGAACAGGAGATTTTTACTATCACTATTATCATGGAAAGCTAGAATATAAAGCTTTTGTAAAAAGGGAGAAAAATGCTTCTATTAAGGTAGCTGTTGAACAGTATGAGAAAGCTTTCAAGTATATTTATCATGCAGGTCGCAAAGTAGATGATTTTGTTACTTCAGTCTTCAATCTTTATGCCTACATCCAAGAATCCAACATACCAAACGTTCCTACCCTACCTCTTAAAAGAATATGGCAATGGGCAGAGGCTGCTGGTGTGGTGGATAGAAGCTATGAAATACTATTTGGGAAAGTAAAAAAAGGAATCACTGTTGGTTTGCCTATGTGGAAAGACCATGTACGACTAGATAATTCAGATTCAAAAGTATTAAACAATTTGGAACGACTTATTGCTGATATAGATTCCGACATAGACGAAAGAAACAAGTAAAATAATGCAATCTTGCAGTCAGTAGAAAAAAGACTGACTGTAAGACGCATTTACTTCCCTCCCCCAAAAAACCAACTCACTCCATCCCAAGCTCATCTACCAGCTCAAATCGATAGTGCTGCTGTACCTCAGGGTATTTTGCTTTATCTACAGGCGACAAGAACATGGATTTTTCACGAATCCACAGTGAATGCTCACCATACAGCTGACGGTAAACAACATACTCTTCTTGGGTTTCTGAGTGAAAGGCTACATCTTCAACAATGTAGTACTTATTCTTAAAATGACGGTAAATTCCGTGAATCTTTACCTCTCGTTTCACCTCATGCATATCATTTCTCCCAAAGATATATTTTTCCTAGTCCATACGTGGAGCATCTGCCCGAGAGGTATCTACGGTGAGGCCCGCCGCTGTAGCAAGAGGAGCAAGCATGGTTGGCGCCGTGGTGTTTTCCTCGCTGATACAGCACTTTCCCGGATAGATGGCATATTTTTTCTTGCAATCATCGGGAGAAAAATTAGGCATTACCACGTTGGCTCCCTGCATAAGGGCATCAAGACGATAATCCCTGTCCATGCTTCCCAGGGCAGTGGTGGCTGGAATCCAGGCTTCTGGAAGCAAGAGACGGGCAAGGGATACGGTTCTCAAAGTTAAATCTACACTTCCCGCTTTTTCGAGACGGAAGGGTGTGTCGGGATGGGGAATAAAAGGACCAATTCCCACCATGTCGTAACCCTTTTCAGCAAAGAACAACAGGTCTTTGACAATGTGACTGGTAGCTTGACCAGGAACTCCAATCATCAGGCCGCTTCCCGTTTGGTAGCCCAAAGCTTGCAAGGTGTCCAAGCACTGGATACGAGTTTCAACTCGCCGCCCTTGATGCAAGGAGGCATAAAGCTCAGGATCGCTGCTTTCTATTCGCAGCAGAAAGCGATCTGCACCAGCTGTCTTCCAGCGACTATAATCCTCTGCCCTTCGTTCTCCCACAGATAAGGTAATGGCAAGGTTGGGATGGGCGGCCTTAACAGAACGAAGCACCTCCTCCAAAAACTCAGCCTTTGTTCCATCCTCTCCTGACTGAAGCACCATAGTACCGATTTGAGCCTTACAAATGGCGCTGGCACAGGTTAAGATTTCCTCTTTAGTAAGCCGATATCGTTCAGCCTGTGAATTTCCTCGATTCAAACCGCAGTACAAGCAGGTGTTGCCACAATAGCTAGAAAATTCCACCAATCCCCGCACTGCAAGCCGTGGCCCACAGCAGCGGTTTCTCATGGCCACTCCAGCCTGAGCCAGCTGAGACAAAGCCTCCTTGTCTTGGGTTTCCAAAAACCAACTGAGGGCCGCAGTCACTGCCTCCTTTTGGGAAGACAGCAACTGTCCCTGAGCTTTTCTACATTCTTGTCCGTATGAGATGATGGTTTCAATAGCCTGCTGAGCCTTCATTTTGCCTCCCGATAGGCTGCCAAAGCCTGTGGAAAGGGCGACAGACACCGTTCCAGCACTCCCGTTAGAGCAGCAATGGTCATACCGTAGTTGGTAATGGGAACAGAAACTGCAGAAGCTGCTCCAATTCTATTGCCCATTTCCCGATTAGTCAGCATACAGCCGCCACAGTGAATTACCACGTCATATTCATTGAGATTTTCTGGATATTCCTTGCCACTGCAATGGCTAATGGTCAGCGGTGCATTTTTCGTGTAAGCAGCAATCCAGCGAGGAATCTTTACCTGAGCAATGTCGTCCTCTATGGAATGGTGAGTACAGGCTTCTGCAATAAGCACCCTATCTCCAGCCGAAAGCTTTTCGATTCTGGCTGCACCACGAGCTTGCTCTACCATATCACCCTTACTGCGAGAAAGCAGGATGGAAAAGGTGGTACAGGGAATGTCTTGGGGACAAGCCAAGCAAATTTCCTGAGCTACTTGGGAATCACACACCACCAAACAGGGGGCCTGAGCAAGGGCTTTGAGGGTGGCAGAAAATTCCTGAGGTTGAGTTACAACTGCAACACCATGACCATCCAAGGCCTCTCGAATAGCCATAACCTGAGGCATAATAAGCCGGCCCTTGGGAGCCTCACTGTCAATGGGAGCCACCAAAACCACCAGCGGCAAGCCTTCCGCATTTTCCAGCAAATCCAGCAGGAGCGGAGGCTTTTTTGTTTCAGCCCTTGTAACCTGAGCCACAAGACGAGTGAATTCCTGCAGCACCCGCTGCCGTTCATTGCAATCCTGCTGGGCCTTGTGGCAGGAAAGAGTCAATGTTCCCGCTGCCTTTTTAGCAAGGGACTCCACCTCCCCCTGCTCCAAAGGCTGCAAGTCAATTTTATTGCGAAGAATCAGCAAGGGAGTGGAGGTTTTCTTACAGGCAGCTGCCACCGAATCCTCCTGGGCTCCCCACTCACCAGAAGCCATCACCAAAACTGCCACATCCACTGCCTTTAAAGCCTTTTCTGTGGCAGCAATACGATGAAGACCCAAAACTGAAGTATCATCCAAGCCTGCAGTATCCACCAAAACAACTGGTCCTACAGGCGGAAGCTCCATAGTTTTTTCCACAACGTCGGTGGTGGTTCCAGCCTGCTCCGACACAATGGCCGTTGACTGGCCAGTAAGCAGGTTCAACAGACTGGATTTTCCTGTATTGGTCTTACCAAAAAATCCGATTCGTAACCGCAGGGATTTTGGTGCTTGTTCCATTTTTTCCCCCTAGAACCGGAAATCCCGTTTTCCTCGCATTCCCTCCTGAAGGTAATTTTCTGCCAAACGGCGAATCTTCAAGTCAGGAATCTGGAACAATTCCTTTGCAATAAGCTGGGTTCCAATAGCCTTTGTTTCCGCAGAAGCATAATCTTCCAAATATTCCTGCAGAGTAATCAAGGCATTAGGATGACAGCAGTTACCGATTTGACCTGATTTTACCAGCTCCATAAATCGGTCTCCCGTTCGGCCTGCACGATAACAGGCAGTACAGAAGCTAGGAACGTATTTTTGCTCCATAAGCCAACGAACAATTTCATCCAGGGTACGAGTGTCGCTTACGTCAAACTGTGCAGTTTCATCCTGGCGCTCCTCCTGGGTATAGCCACCAACACTGGTGCGGGAGCCTCCAGAAATCTGGGAAACACCTAAACGCATTACCCGCTCTCGTACAGCCTGAGACTCACGGGTAGAAACAATCATTCCAGTATAAGGTACAGCCAAGCGAATAATAGTAACAATCTTTGCAAAGGTATCATCATCAATTCCGTTGGCAAAGGAAGAGGCATCGATTCCATCTGCATTACGAATTCGAGGTACACTGATGGTATGGGGTCCCACGCCCTTAGCTGCTTCAAGATGCTCTGCATGCATCAGCAAGCCCACCAAATCATAGCGGTACAAGTTCAAGCCAAAAAGCACACCAATACCAACATCATCAATACCACCGTCCATAGCTCTATCCATGGCTTCTGTATGCCAGTCGTAATTGCTCTTGGGGCCAGTGGGATGAAGCTTTTCGTAGGTTTCCTTGTGGTAGGTTTCCTGGAACAGAATATACGTTCCGATTTCAGCCTCATGAAGCATTCGATACTCTTCCACCGTGGTGGCGGCAATATTCACGTTTACACGACGAATAGCTCCATTCTTGTGCTTAACAGAATAGATGGTATTAATACTTTCCAGAATGTATTCAATAGGATTGTGCTTTGGATCCTCACCTGCTTCCAGTGCAAGTCTTTTGTGGCCCATATCCTGTAGAGCAATAACCTCTCGCTGAATATCCTCTTGACTGAGCTTTACTCGAGGAATGGTTTTATTACTTCCGTGATAAGGACAATAGGTACAGCCATTAATGCAATAATTAGACAAGTACAGAGGTGCAAACAAAACGATTCTGTTGCCATAAATCCGCAGCTTTAATTCCTGGGCAATATTTTCCATGGCAGTGTTCAAGTCAGCCTGATCGCACTCTAGCAAAACAGCTGCTTCCCGATGGGTCAATCCACCACCTTTGCGAGCCTTTTCAAGAATGTCACCAATAAGCTGACGGTCAGACTTGTGGGCACTGGCCCATTCCAAGGTATCAAGAATTTCCTGATGGTCAATAAATTCCTGGGCGTGAGGTGAAGCTACATTATACATACATCACCCCCTATACCTTTGCCAAGGTAGACTTTACAGTAACATTGGGTAATTGCCCAACCTTTCCAGTAAGGGAACCGATTTCGTCGGTGGTGGCATCCACAATCAAGGTGATAATGTTTAAATCACGCTCTTGATAGGGAATCCCCATTCTACCAATGATGATGTGTCCAAACTGGCTCAGTGTGTCATTAAGCTGCTTGGAAGACCCTTCCCGATTTTTCACAATAATGGCGATTACGCCTACATTGCGTTCATTCATATATACCTCCAAAACCGCTGGAGGCCTGATGATATGGGGGCACGATGCACCAGAATGCAAAACATGAGGTGCTTTCTTTTTGTACGCTCCCCTTGGCTTCAAAGTACAACTACTTCTGACCGCAGGCACAACGATATAGAAAAAATACTACTCTTTTTTAAAAAAAGATACAAGTCTTGAAAAATGCTAAAAACACAACTCTAAAAAAATACCCCGCCAATTTAGCGGGGTACTTTAGCAAACTTACTTCTTGAGTTTCTACCGCTTTATTTATTTAATGCAGTAGAAACGTCAGGACGCAAGCCTTCAGCTTGCTATTTGAGTTTCAACTGCCTTATTTATTAAGGGCAGTGAAACGTCAGGACGCAAGCCTTCAGCTTGCTATTTGAGTTTCAACTGCCTTATTTATTAAGGGCAGTTGAAACGTCAGGACGCAAGCCTTCGGCTTGCTAATGGAGTTTCTACCGCTTTATTTATTTAATGCGGTAGAAACGTCCACTGCTACGGCAACGGTGGCACCAACCATGGGGTTGTTTCCGATTCCCAAGAATCCCATCA
Source organism: Treponema sp. (assembly GCA_017549025.1). GTDB lineage: Bacteria > Spirochaetota > Spirochaetia > Treponematales > Treponemataceae > Treponema_F. Next base: position 27,111 of record JAFYWB010000021.1, on the reverse strand, counting down.
TTTCTACGTGGGCAGGAACGGAAGAAGAACCTGCAAACTGAGCGTCAGAGTGCATTCTTCCCATGGTGTCGGTCATGCCGTAGGAAGCAGGACCAGCGGCCATATTGTCGGGGTGCAAGGTGCGTCCAGTTCCACCACCAGAAGCAACGGAGAAGTACTTCTTGCCCTTCTCTACGCATTCCTTCTTGTAGGTACCAGCTACAGGATGCTGGAAACGTGTGGGGTTGGTAGAGTTACCAGTAATGGAAACATCAACGCCCTCGTGCCACATGATGGCTACACCTTCACGAACATCGTCTGCACCATAACACTTTACCTTAGCACGGTTACCCTTGGAATAAGGAATCTCCTTTACAACCTTCAGCTCACCTGTGTAATAGTCAAACTGAGTCTGTACATAGGTAAATCCGTTGATACGGCTAATAATCTGAGCAGCATCCTTTCCAAGACCATTCAAGATACAGCGGAGGGGCTCCTTGCGTACCTTGTCTGCCTTGGCGGCAATCTTGATGGCTCCTTCAGCAGCAGCAAAGGACTCGTGTCCAGCCAAGAAGGCAAAGCACTTTGTCTCTTCACGCAGCAAGCGAGCAGCCAGGTTTCCGTGACCCAAACCAACCTTGCGGTCTTCGGCTACAGAGCCAGGAATACAGAAGGCCTGCAAACCAATTCCGATTGCTTCAGCAGCATCAGCAGCATTCTTGCAGCCCTTCTTGATGGCAATGGCAGCACCAACAACATAGGCCCACTTTGCGTTTTCAAAACAAATGGGCTGTGTTTCCTCTACAGTCTTGTAGGGATTGATGCCAGCCTTGTCACAAATATCCTTAGCTTCTTCAATAGAAGCGATTCCGTTTTCATTCAACGCCTTGTTGATCTTGTCGATGCGGCGCTCATAGCTTTCAAATGTAATCTTATCTGCCATTTTTTCACCTCCGCCTTACTCGTGCCGTGGGTCAATCAGCTTCACAGCACCATCTTCTGGAGTGGTGCGGCCATAAGAACCACGAGCCTTTTCCATGGCTGTGGCAGGATCGTCGCCCTTCTTGATAAAGTCCATCATCTTACCAAAGTGGATGAACTTATATCCGATAATGGCGCCTTCCTCATCAACGGCAACCTGCTCAACATAGCCTTCTGCCATCTCAAGGTAGCGAGGACCCTTCTTCAAAGTGGCAAACATAGTTCCAACCTGGGAACGCAGACCCTTTCCAAGGTCTTCCAGAGAGGCACCAACTACCAGACCACCCTCACTGAAGGCAGACTGACTGCGACCATATACAATCTGCAGGAACAGCTCGCGCATTGCAGTGTTGATTGCATCACAAACCAAGTCAGTGTTCAGAGCCTCAAGAATAGTCTTTCCGATGAGGATCTCAGAAGCCATTGCAGCAGAATGGGTCATTCCAGAACAACCGATGGTTTCTACCAATGCTTCCTGAATAACTCCTTCCTTAACATTCAGAGTCAACTTACAAGCACCCTGCTGGGGAGCACACCAACCCACACCATGAGTAAAGCCAGAAATGTCCTTCACTTCCTTTGCCTGCACCCACTTTCCTTCCTGGGGAATGGGAGCTGGTCCATGATAGGCGGACTTAACCAGTGGACACATATGCTCCACTTCTGTTGAATACACCATAGATTTTCTCCTCGAAAAATTGAAGAATATGTTCCTTTTTTGGAACTGGAACATTATACCATATATATACCCTAAAAGCTAGTATCCAAGAGTTAATATTCTATATTTTCATATCTAATTGCATTTGACAGACTATTTTTTTTCGTGTTAGTCTGTGAAAAATCATTTTGGAGGAAAAATGAAATATAAATTTTTAACTATTTTGCTACTTTTATTGACCTTCTACCTTGGAGCACAAAGTAATTCTACCCAAGAATATGTTATAGGAGGAACTGGACCTGCAGGTGGTACCATCTTTGCCATCTCCAAGCATTTGGTCTGGGAAATGAGCGAGCCTTTGGGTCACATGGCCTGGGATAAAGCCTTCAAGTTTTGTCCCCAATATGAAGGTGGTGGTTACACTGACTGGTACCTTCCCACCAAAGAAGAACTGGAAAACATGTACTACAACATGATAAAATCTGGCCTCATACATGACCAAGAAACCTATTGGTCCTCAAATCAAGAGGAAAGCATGGCATTGTGGGGCTACAACTTTAAGAAAGGTCGCCCAGGGCTCTATGGTGCTGCAAAGAAGCTAGCAGTCAGAGCGGTGCGATGCTTTAAAATCTGATTACATCGGTGATGTTTTAAAATGAAAAAGGGCTGTTTGGTAGAAAGCTCCATGAAGAATCTTCACAAAGCTTTCACCACAGCCCTCTTTTTATGTAGCTTTCAATTACTTCTTGACACAGCTTGTTCTAGCAACTTGCGTCTAGCACTTTGCGTCTAGCACTTTGCGTCTAGAACCTGTCCCAACATGGTATCAAGCATAATCAAGCAACGTGGTACATGGAAGGGCCCCTTGAAGGTGCTTCCCTTGGTGGAAGGCATAGTGGGCTTACCATCACGGCGCAGATAACCATACCACTCACCATATTCAGGATCGCAGAAGTACTGCTCGCAGTAATCCACTACCTTGTTGAACCAATCAAGGTATTCCTGACGACCAGTATCACGATAAATCATCAAGCTAGCAATAAGCATTTCGTTATGAGGCCACCACAGCTTCATATCATGCTCATAAGCCTCAGGAGGATTGCCAAGACAATCGGTAAAGTACAAGAGACCTTGATACTCATTGTCCCAGCCGCCCTTTGCAGCCCAATCAAAGATGGTAATAGCCTTGTCATGAATTGACTTGCCTTCATCACCACCGATGTAATTGGCGTACTCCATCAAGAACCAGCTGCACTCAATGTCGTGACCAGGATTTACCACACGACCAGCAGTTACATCCTTCCAGAACTCGCCGTTTTTACCAACAGTTTCCAAGGTGCACTTCAAGTCTTCCCGCATGTGGTACTTGAAGATAGTTTCTACACACTCGGCAGCATGCTTATTGTATTCAGCTGCATTATCTGGGTCGGTACGACGCATTACACTGGTGATGTTCAAGAAGATCATGGGTTCGCCCAGTCCTCTTCCCTGCCGAGTTTCAGGCTCTACCTTGGGTCCCATTCCAGTGGGATCCGCAATAAGACCATTGTTCAGCTGGTAGATCATCTTATAAGCCTTGCGTGCACGCTCTAGATGAACCTTATCTCCAGTTACACCGTAATATTCTGCATTGGCAATAGCATAAAAGCCTTCACTAAAGCAATAACGGCGCTGACGTAATGGCTTACCATCCTCAGTTACCTGGAAATACAGTCTTCCCCCAGCCTTGTGGTTGATACAGTGGTTTTCCAAAAAGTCCAAGCAGCTTTTTGCAGCCTCAAGCCATTCTGGTTTGTTACCATAAACACTGCACAAATAGGAAAAAGTCCATGCACAGCGTCCCTGCATCCACACACTCTTGTCTGTGGAATAAATTCGTCCAGTTCGGTCAAGACAGGTGTAAACACCACCGTGCTTTTTATCAAGACCGTTCTTGAGCCAGAAATTCACACAAGCGTCCAGCTCTTTTTTTACCCATTCTCTGGTAGCAACTAAAGAACCCTTGTCCATAGCTTCCTCACTAGCAGGAGATTTTGCTGCAGAATGCCACAGCCTCATCAATCAAGGCACGGCACTTCTCTACAATAGCCATATCTTCAGGAATGAGATTTGCCAAAGGCTTGCGAACGCCTCCACACTCAACTCCATCTCTCATGGCAATAATCTTCTTTTGAACGGCATAGAGATTACCGTGACAGCTACACATGGTGTAGATGATTTCGTCAGCTTTGTACTGTACTTCCCGAGCTTCACCAATGCGTCCAGCCTTAACCAGCTTTTCAATGGTCAAGTACAACTCAGGCATTACACCGTAGGTTCCACCAATACCACCGTCAGCTCCAATGGTAAGTCCACCAATCAGCTGCTCGTCTGGTCCGTTGAATACCACGTGGTCAGCTCCACCAGCAGCCTTAAACATCTGGATGTCCTGAATGGGCATGGAGGAGTTCTTTACACCAATAACATTCTTGTTTTCCATCATCTTCTTGTACAAAGGTACAGACAAAGACACACCGGCCAACTGAGGAATGTTGTAAATAACAAAGTCAGTATTGGGAGCAGCAGAAGAAATATCGTTCCAGTACTGAGCAATGGCATGGTCTGGCAATTTAAAGTAAATAGGTGGAATTGCAGCAATGGCATCTACACCCAAGCTTTCTGCGTGAGCAGCCAGCTCCATACTGTCAGCAGTATTATTGCATGCAACGTGAGCAATAATAGTCAGCTTACCCTTTGCAACGGCCATTACATTTTCCAAGGTGATTTTGCGCTCTTCCTTTCCCTGATAAATACATTCACCAGAGGAACCGCACACATACAATCCCTTTACACCCTTGTCAATCATCAACTGAGTAAGAGCACGTGTCCGCTCAGGAGAAATTGAACCATCGTCATTGTAGCAAGCATAGAATGCAGGGATGATTCCCTGATATTTTGTCAAATCTTTCATATTCATTACCCCTTAACAGCACCCATTGTGATGCCCTTAGTAAAGTATTTCTGGAAAATCAAGAACACAACGATGATAGGAATAGAAGCCAAAGCGGCACCTGCCATCAACAGACCATAGTCAGTGGAACTTTCACCCTGCATGGTGGCAATACCCAAAGAAATGGTCAGATTCTTGTTAGATGTCAACATAATCAACTGCATGAAGTAGTCGTTCCAAGAGTTGATGAAGGTAAAGATAGCACAAGCACCAACACCAGGCTTAATCATAGGGAACATAACATCAGTAAATGTTCTCCATTCACTAGCACCGTCAATACGACAAGCTTCCACCATTTCTGTAGGAATACCCTCAGCAAACTGTTTTACCAAGAATACACCAAAAGGCCAACCAACAATGGGGAAAATAGCTGCCCACAGGTTGTCGTACAAGCCCAAAGCTGACATTTCACGCAGCAGAGGAATCAAGATAACCTGCTTAGGCAAGGCCATGGCGCATACTACCAATGTAAAGATAAGGGTACGACCAACGAAACGCTTCTTTGCCAATACATAACCAGCCATAGCAGCTGTTGCACAGGTAAGTAGCATGGAAGCCACTGACATGAATACAGTGTTCAAAAGCCAGCGGATCGCAGCAGGAGCTGTAGGACCTGCCAAGCCAAAAAAGTTAAACAATGGAGCAGAACGCTTGTCCATCAAACGAGCAAAGTTATCAATAATCCACTGAGAAGGAATCCATACGGGAACAGTAGCATTGATTTCTCGTCCAGTTTTGAATGCACCAGTAATAATCCAGTACAAGGGGAAGGTGAACAAAATACCAATGATGATGATTACCGCATAAGAAAGGTAATTCCATCGACTATTGTTCAGGTTTGTCTTAATTGTTGCATTTTGTGTTGCCATAGCCCCTCCTATTTTTCCTGTCCAAGCTTGAACTGAATGGCGGACAATACAGCAATAATAATAGCAAGGATTACACCCATGGCATTACCGTATCCATACTTGAACAGCTTGAAGGCATTGTAATAAATATAGTACATGATGGTCATGGTGGAGTTACTTGGTCCGCCCAAGGTCAACAACTGAATCAATGCAAAGCACTGGAAGGAGTTGATGGTAGTAATAACCAAAATATACAAAGTGGTAGGCATCATCTGGGGCCATTTAACCTTCCAGAAGGCCATCAGAGAGGTAGCACCGTCTACCTTTGCAGCTTCAATCAAGGACTTATCTACGTTATCCAAGGCTGAAACATACAATACGATGGGCTGACCAACAGAGGTGGTCAACAGAATCAAGATGATACAACCAAGGGCAAAGCGGGGATCTCCCAACCAGTTAATGTTGCTTTCCAACAAGCCCAAGGAGGTTCCTACGTAGTTAAATACACCATAGTAGTTGTTGTACATCCACTTCCATACCATAGCTACCGCAACAGAACCTGTTACAACAGGCAAATAGAAAATACAGCGGAAAGCTGATGTAGCTGCAACGTGCATCTTACTGATAACAGAAGCAACCCACAAAGAGAAGAAACAAGTGATGGGAACGGACACCAAAACAATGACCATTGTATTTCTCAGTGCAATCCAGAAAACCTCATCCTGGAACAAGGTCTTATAGTTTCCAAATCCGATAAAGATGTCATCCCGTCCCATGGTGGCATCAAAAAAGCTGGTGAACACGCACATGAACATGGGGTATACCACGAACATGATAAAGAACAACAAGAAGGGGAGCAAGAAGAGATAGGCTGATATGGTTTCATGACGAACCAGCCGATTGCTCAAGGGGCTTGTCCCTAGTTTTACCTTTGCCAAAGTTTCCTCCAAAAATAAGTCGATTTATTAAACAACCAAAATTAAAACAACTACTTAGTAAAAAAGTCCTCCCCCAAGAAAGTTTTAGTTACTTCATGGAGAAGGACTTTTATTTAACGCATATACAAGATGCCTACAGCTTATTTTGCAGCGGCATTTGCGTTAGCAGCATACTGCTTTACAACGGTGGCAGCATTCTGTCCAGCACCAACCTGCTGCAACATGTTCCACCACTGTGTACGAGCTTCTGCCCAACCCTTTGTTACCTGATAGTAGTCACCCAAGTAAGGCATCAGAACAGTGTACTCGTTCATGATAGCGTTGTCTGCCCAGATCTTGGAAAGATCTGCACCCTCAGCTGTGTTGCGAACTGCGAAGTAGTTAGCAGCCTTAACAGCGTCAGCAGTAGCAGCAGAGTCACACATATACTTGATGAAGGTCTTTGCAGCAGCAATCTTATCAGCCTTGCCGTTGTCAAAGATACCGAATCCCCAAATACCACCCTGGAGCTTGGTGTCTGTTCCCTTCTGTGAGGGGAATGCAACGAACATGATGTCATCTCCGTTGAGAGTCTTTGCAGCACCAGTGTTAGCAGAGTTGGGGTTCAACTGCTGAGCGATGTTCCAGCAGAATGCCATCTGCAATGTTCCGTTGTAGAACAATGCGATTTCGTCACCACCAGCGATACCAGCATCGAAGTTAATACCGTTTGTAGCATAGAGCTTCTCAAGAGCCTGTACGTTCTTGGGATCGTCCCATGTGTACTTGGTGTGAGCAGCATCAGTGAAGGTTCCGCCGTAGAGGTTGTTTACGAGAGCACGTGTACCCTGGTCTCCACCCTGTCCTACGCAGTAAACAGCACCAACGTTCTTGTATCCAGCCTTGTAGAGGGTGTCTACAGCCTTCAAGAAGTTGTCAGTTGTCCATGTGCGGGTCTTCTGATCGATGTACTGGAGAGCTCCAGCCTTCTCGAATACAGTCTTGTTGATAGCCATACAGTGAGCTGTCATTACCAAAGGATACTCATAAGCAGCACCACTCTCTGTGAAACAAGCAGCCAAAGCAGCAGCATTGAGCTCAGCCTTGTCTGTAGCATCAAAGAGGTCAGAGATGTCTACCATCTTTCCCTTAGCACCCCAGTTAGCAACCAAGCGCTCTGGTCCTTCCATGATCAAGTCAGGAGCAGCTCCACCTTCGATAGCTGTGTTAACCTTGTCGTCACCATCAGCATAGGTCAGGTAGTCAACTGTTACCTTGATTCCAGGGTTGGCGGCATGGAAACCAGCCAACAATGCATCAACGGTCTTCTGATCTCCCCATCCACCAATTGGATAGGTCCACAGAGAGATTTCTGTTACTCCAGATGTGGAGCCTGCAGGTGCAGCAGCCTTGTCCTTACCACCAGCAGCAAACACAGTTGCGAGGCAGAGAAGAACAGCAATACCAGCTACAATTTTCTTCATTAGATTCCTCCTAATAGAATTCTCTTCACACTAGATGAAGTATACTTGTATTCTAGTTTAGGAATTGCTATTTGTCAACATTTTTTTTTTGATTATTAATATTTTTTTTATTTTTTCTGATCTTTTTGCTTTTTTTTTATATAATTTTATCAAAACTCATATACAAGTTGACATTAGCTTGTAATATGTTGTAAGGTTATATTATGTCCAAACAGACTAGTAATATTCAAACAGAAATTTGTTCCGCAGTCCAAAAGAGAATTCGTACTGGAGAATACAAGGTTGGGGAAAAACTGTCTGAAAATCTGTTGGCAACTGAGTTCAACTGCTCTCGTATGCCAGTGAGAGAAGCATTAAAGCATCTTGAGCAGGATGGTTTGGTTATTATTCAGCCAAAATCAGGTACCTACGTTCGAGATTATACTCAAGAAGAAATTTCTAATGCATTGGAAATCAGAGCCTACTTGGAAGCCTTAGCCTTTGCTTTGGTGGTAGAAAAGGATGCTGATACCAGTATTATGGAAGAACAAATAGAAAAAATGGCTTCTTGCATTGAGGATGATAATTTTGATTTGGCAACTTTTGGTGAATGTCACTTGAAGTTCCATGAAAATATGATAGTACTGGCTGACAATCCCTTCTTACAGGACTTGTACAATAAGCTCCATCTCAATGCATTACAAAAGATATTCTTCAATCCCATGACAAAGGAACAGATGGTTTTTACCCACGGAGAGCATAAGGAGATTCTTCAGTTTATTAAGGATAAAAATCCTGAGGGAGAGCAGTATATTAAGATGCATTTGTGGAAGCGTCGCACGCTGTAATAATTCCCTTCCTTCCCTACTCTAAGCAATAAACTTCCGTTTTATCATATTTTTACAATGATGTTTTCTTCTTAATTAAACCCCTGTTCCCATTTTCTCGTCGTGAAAAGTGGAGCTTTTCTGGTAAAAAAAAAGACTGTTTGGAAAACCAAACAGTCTTTTGCGGCGAACCTGACTTGAACAGGCACAGCTCGCGCCACCAGCACCTCAAGCTGGCGTGTCTACCAATTCCACCATCGCCGCTCGTATTGAATTAACAACACGGAAGATACTATCACAAAGAATAGAAAGTGTCAATAGGCATTACCTAATCCACCTGGTTTTACCTGAAAATGGCTGAATTCCATACCGAAAGATGCTCGTCCCTGGGTAACGGAACGGAGATTTGTGGAAAAACCGAACATCTTGGCCATAGGAGCCTGGGCGTGAATAATATCACCACTGGATTTTGACTCCAAGCTCTGAATCATGCCACCACGTTGGGTTACCTGACTCATGGCATCTCCTACAAACTCCTTGGGACAAAGGATATCTACGTTCATGACTGGTTCCAACAGTTCTGGGCTAGCCTTAGTACAAACTGCATCAAAGGCGGCCACCGCACAAGCCTCAAAGGCGAAGGTGGTGGAGGTAAGCTCGTTGTAGTCCAGTCCAGTAACGGTAACGGCAATGTCTGTACAAGGATAGCCGTATTTGATACCGGCACCAAAGGAGTTTTCGATTCCTCGCTTTACGGCCTCAAAGATTTCAGCAGGAACAGCGGAATTCTTGTAGGTGCAGCTGTAGCTGTTACCACTGCCTGTTTCTCGCTGGGCAACTTCCAGGGTAACACCTGCATAATTTTCCTTGCCTCCCAGTACCTTGTCGTAGGTTTCTGTGTGGCTGGCACTGGCAGTAACGGACTCTCGGTAGGTAACCTGGGGAGAACCAACACGGGCTTCCACCTTGAAATCCTCTAGCATACGAGTAACCAGAACGTCCAAGTGAAGCTCACCCATACCAGAAATAATCAGCTGGCCAGTTTCAGCATCCTCACGAGAGGTAAAGGTGGGATCTTCCTTGGAAAGGATTTCCAGGGTTTCCTTTAAGCGGTCTCGGTCAGAAAGGGTGGCTGGCTCCACGGCAACGGAAATAACAGGCTCGGGGAAGTTCATGTTTTCCAGCAGCACAGGCATGCCTTCGCTGCCCAAGGTGTCTCCCGTTTGAGCCAGCTTAAGACCGATGAACACAGCAATGTCACCAGCAGAAACGCTATCCATGGGCTCGCTTTTGTTGGAGTGCATACGAAGAATTCGGTTTACTCGCTCCCGCTTCTTCTTGCCCACGTTAAAGACCTGCTCACCAGCCTTAATCTTTCCAGAATACATGCGCACGTAGCACAGACTTCCAGCCTCTCGGTCATACTGAATCTTGAAAACAAGTCCGATAGGTGTTCCCTCTGAAGAACAAGGGATTTCTACTGGTGCTTCCTTTTTGACATGGATTCCCTTGGCGGGAGGAATTTCATCAGGAGCAGGAAGATAATCCACAACGGCATCGATAAGGGGCTGCACACCAGTGTTGCGGCGGCTAGCTCCACAAAGGAAGGGGATAAAGTCCTGGGCAATGGTGCCACGACGGATTTCCTTTACCAAGGTTTCCACGGGAATCTCCTCCCCCATCAGGAAAAGCTCTGCAATGTCGTCATTGTGGGCAGCAATCTCATCGATAAGCTTTTCACGCCACTCATTGGCTAGATCCAGCCGTTCAGCAGCTACATCACATTCTTCCATTTTTTCGCCTTCGGTGGCGGCATCCCAGCGGATTTCCTTCATACGAAGCAAATCGATGACACCTTCAAAGTCGCCACCAGCTCCAATGGGAATCTGGAGGGCAAGAGTAGCACAGCCGAATTTTTCCTTTACGTCTGCCATGGCGGCAAAGAAGTCGGCACCGATACGGTCCATTTTGTTTACAAAGCAGATTCGGGGAACCTTGTATTCATCGGCCTGATGCCAAACGGTTTCTGTTTGAGGCTGAACGCCACCAACGGCACAGATAACGGCTACGGCACCGTCAAGGACACGAAGGGAACGCTCCACCTCTGCGGTAAAGTCCACGTGGCCGGGAGTGTCGATAATGTTGATTTGGTGGTCCCGCCAATAGGTTGTAGTTGCGGCAGACTGAATGGTGATTCCCCGCTCCTGTTCCTGGCTCATCCAGTCCATGGTGGCGGCTCCATCGTCAATCTCGCCGATACGATGTATCTTTCCAGTATAATAGAGAATACGCTCAGTTGTTGTTGTTTTGCCCGCATCGATATGGGCCATGATTCCGATATTTCTCATGTGTGACAGCATAATAGTATATAATAATGAAAAGATAGGTTTTTCTCAAGGGCGGGAATAAAAGGAGCTTGTAAATGAGAACCTTCAGAAAAGTATGGGGTTACTCTACCAATCTGCGCACAAATTCTGTGGCGGGATGTTTTTTTATCTCTTCTGGGGTAGCGTTCTGATGGATTTTGCCTCTGTCCATAACGAGAACGCGGGTTCCTAGCAAGAGGGCCTCGTTGATGTCGTGGGTAACAAGCATAACGGTGATGCCTGTTTGTTGGCGGATACGGATAAATTCCTGCTGAAGCTGACGGCGGGTAATTTCGTCTACGGCGCTAAAGGATTCGTCCATCAAGAGGATTTCTGGGTTTGCAGCCAAGGCACGAGCCAAGCCCACCCGCTGCTGCTGGCCACCAGACAATTCTGAAGGATACCGGCGGCGAAAGCTTTCGTCCAAGCCCACAATATCCAGTAATTTTGACACATTTTGATGAATGAGCTTTTTTTGTGGCCTTGAAGAAAGGGAGGGAACGTAGGCAATGTTCTTTTCCACCGTCATGTGGGGAAAAAGCACACTGCCTTGAATGGAGTATCCAATCTTACGCCGTAACAGGGTAAGATTGGATTCCTTGGTGTTTTGTCCTTGAACCAGCACCGCTCCCCCAGTGGGAAGCAAAAGACCGTTTACCATGCGGAGAATTGTTGTTTTTCCACAACCAGAAGAACCGATAATGGCAAGACATTCACCTTGCTCCACGGAAAGGGAAAAATCTTGAATAACGATGGTATCTCCATAGGCAAAATCTACGTGCTGGAATTCAATGAGACTCATTTTACTAATCCAGCTTCCTTCAAGAAGTTTGTAGCAACAGCTTCAGGATCCTGTCCTTCAACCTCTACCTGATAGTTCATGGCAGCCATTTTTTCGTCGGTAAGGATGTTCTCTACCTTTTTGAATACATCCAGCAGCTCAGGGTGAGCGGCCAAAACTTCATCACGAACAACAAAGCCACACATATAGGAAGGATAAAAGCCCTTGTCGTCTGCCAATACGGTTACGTTGGAAGAAGAAAGCTGTCCGTCGGTGGTAAAGGCATTTACCACATCGATTTCCTTCTGGCGGATGGCATCATACTTCAATCCCATTTCCATATCTACAGTATCCTTGAACTTTAGGCCATAAGCCTGGCACAGGGCATCAAAGCCGTCCAGTCGCTCAAAGAAGTCGTAGTTGGCACCGAACACCAGCTGAGGAGCAACTGCTGCCAAGTCAGAAAGAGTTTTCAGATTGTACTGATCTGCAATTTCTGTGCGAACGGCGATTCCATAGGTGTTGTTAAAGCCCAACATTCCAACCCAGCTCATACCAAGCTCCTTGTAGCCAGCAACCAGCTGGTCAAAGAGCGCCTCACTGTACAAGCCCTGCATTTTCAGCACGTTGTTCCAGCCAGTACCTGTGTATTCTGGGTAGAAGTCAAACTCACCTTTTACCATGGCAGGCTGAATGTTCATGGTTCCACCACCAACACCTTCGGTAAGCTTTACGGTCAAATCAGTATCCTGCTCAATGAGGGTTTTCATCATGCTGGCAAGAATAAACTGCTCTGTCATGGACTTTGTTGCCATGTGAACGGTTCCACCCTGGGGGGCTTCCTTCTTTCCACCTGCAAAGGCGGTACCAGTAACCAACATACATGCCACCACAAGGGCTGGCAACATAAACTTAATCTTCATTTTGTCCTCCGAAAAAATTAAAAACTACAATAGAAAATATAATTAAATGAAATTGTAAAAATCAACACGAGTAGCTTAGTTTCTGTGCTTTTGCACGGATTTCTCCACAATACCAATCAAAAAGTCAGCAGTTACTGCCAACAAAGCAATGAGCATACTGCCCGCTAAGGTCATGGCCTTGTTATTGGTGGTAATTCCTCGGTACACCGCCACTCCCAAGCCACCAGCCCCGATAAAGGAAGCAACTCCCGAAAGTGCTAGGGTCATGACAGTCATATTCCTGATACCTGCCACAATAACTGGCAGTGCAAGGGGAAGGCGAATCCGCACCAAAACCTGCCAGCGGGTACTACCCATGGCGGTAGCGGCCTGCACCATGATGGGATTTACGGTGGTAATGCCAGTGTAGGTGTTGCGAACCATGGGAAGCAGGGCATAAATGGTAAGGGCAATGATGGCGGTGGTATTGCCGATTCCAGAAAAGGGAATGAGAAAGCCCAGCAGGGAAATTGAGGGAATGGTGTACAAGAGATTTATCAAGCCAATGGAGGGCTTGGCAATCAGGCGGAATTCACTGACGAGGATTCCGATTACTAGCCCCAGCACCATGGCAATGGAAATGGCGGTAAAGGAAATCCACAAATGCTCTCCTAAAAGCTTGAGAAAAAAATCTTCACGTGTCCTCAAAAGCTGCAGAGCGGCAGCTACCACACCCATTAGTTTTTGCTAACCACGTTTACAGGATTTCCCTGCTGGAAGCCCTTAATGTTGTCTGCTGCAATGGCCATAAGGCGACTGCGGGCTTCCTGAGTGGCCCAGGCAATGTGGGGAGTGATGATGCAGTTGGGAATGCCCAACAAGGGATTATCCTGTGCCATGGGCTCCTTACACACCACGTCGGCAGCATACCAACCCACCTGACCAGATTTCAGGGCAGCGGCCATGTCCTGCTCCTGCACCAAGGGACCACGGGCAGTGTTGATAATGATGACGCCCTGCTTCATCTTGGCCATGGAATCAGCACAGATGAGGTTTTCTGTCTGAGGAGTCAGGGGAGAATGCAAGGAAATTACATCGGCGGTGGCAAGGAATTCATCAAATTCCAAGGGGATGATGCCACTGTCCTGGGGGATTTTTGAAGGAGTGCGAGTACAGCACACAACCTTCATTCCTAGAGCCTGGGCAATGGCTGCCACAGATTTTCCAATACTTCCGTAGCCAAAAAGACCAAAGGTCTTGCCCCACAGCTCAATCTGGGGACTTTTCCAGTAGCAAAAATCCTTTGATGTAACCCAGTCCCCTGCGTGAACAGAATCACTGTGCTGCTGTACATGGCAACAGGCTTCCAACAGAAGGGCAAAAACAAACTGGGCCACCGCCTGGCTACTGTAGCCGGGAACATTAGTAACGATAATATTTTTTTGTCGGGCTGCTTCCAAATCCACCACGTTGTAGCCAGTGGCCAGCACACCGACATATTTTAGGTTAGGACAGGCATCCATCACCTCCTTGGAAATGATGGTCTTGTTGGTGAGGATGATAGGTGCATCTCCAATCCGCTCCACCACCTGCTCTGGGGCAGTTCGCTCATAAATGGTGAGTTCCCCCAGAGCTTCTACAGGACTCCAGCTAATGTCACCGGGATTCAGAGCATAACCGTCCAATACTACAATCTTCATATTTTACTCCTTGAATATATTTTAACCTTTTAAAAAGCTACATTGCTCCAGATGGTACAGGGGAACAAAGGGAAGGAGAATGGGCGTGTTCTTGACGTAACACTGATATTCAGGATCATCGCCATAGTTCTTGTTCTGGCGAATTTCTAGACGGCGAGCCCCACCGAACATGATGTACACAATGGATAGATAGCCCAAAGCAGAAACAACCCACTGCCCCACTGTATGGTTAGAACCAATGCCTGAGATAAAACAGCCTGTCCAAAAGATAATCTCTCCCAAGTAATTGGGACAGCGCACAATTCGGTACAAGCCAGTGTCACAGAACCGTTGGGGATTTTTTCGCTTTGACTGATATTTTTGTAGGTCAGCCCAAGATTCCAAGCCAATACCCAAAGCCATTACCACACCGCCTACACTAGCCCACACCCAGTTGGTGGGAAGGATTCGAGCAACGTTGTCTAGACGGAAAAAAACAGGAGACACCTGCATAGTATAAAGTATTGCTGCAGAAAGCCAAACTATCAACTTAAAGGGAAAGGTGACGGGCTTACTGGTTTGTGTCAATTCTGGAAGTGCTTTTTTATAGGACGTACTTTTGATTTCTCGCATCAACAGGAAGCCAGTAAGTCGCAAGCCATACAGAATCAGCAAAAAACACAAGGTGAAGGTTGAAGGCTGCAAGCAATCACTGTACATGATAATCATGGCCACCGAACAGCCAACAATAGATAAACCGTATCCAACAGATATAAAATAGAGGAAACGATACCAACCTAACCCACTGATAACCAATGCCACACAAAACAGGGCAAGAAAACTGCTAGAAAATATCATGGGGGCAGTATAGCATAGGGGAATGAAATATTAAAGTGGTGGCTGGGAAACCCTACCCAGCCTCGCACTTCGCTCACGCTCACAGTTCGGCTGTGCAGGGAACCTCCCAGCCACCCTTCATTCTTTCGTTCATCGGGCTATACTGTGAATAGATAGGGCTAGTTCTAGGGGGTGGTGTAAAAGCCCCTTCTACCCTCCACGAAAAAGTCCTGTCTCCTCACCTTCTGAGAAAAGACACGACCTTGCCTTTATTAAGTCACCTTTTTTTTATCAGGCAGGCTAGTCAAAGTAACGCAAGTTCTCCATGTTAAAAATCACAGAATCTTTATGGTCTGGGTCTGACTTTTCCTTCAATACTTTCCTAGGGGGTGTTAATTAGACTCTTATCTTTACATAAATCTAAATTGTTAATATAATCCAAATAAATCTTTATGGATACTCGTACTGGGGGACAGAAGGGGTTTACAATGAAAAGAAATATTAGAATTTTTTTGACATTTGTTTTATTGGTATCATTATCTAGTTGTTTAACACTACAAAACACAGGTACCAATACAAAGAATCAATCACTAAACAATCTGATTATGTATGATAAATCAATCGATGAAATTATAAATGCGATAAATAATGGTGCAAATGTAAATGAAATTAACATGTTTGGAGTAACTCCATTAATGTTTGCTGTAAGTAAGAGTAATGTTGAAATTGTAGAATTATTAATTGAGCATGGTGCTGACGTTTCAGCAGAAGCTGAAGGTTCATATACTCCATTGTTTTATGCTGTAGAAATAAATAGTGACGAAACCATTCCTATTGTAGATTTATTATTAGATGCAGGAGCAAATATTGAACATAGGAATTATAAAGGACAAACAGTATTATTATATGCAGCAGAAATGAATTCGAATCAAGAATTATTACAACATTTAATAGAAAAAGGTGCAAATCCAAATAGTAACGATAATGAAGGAAATAATCTGGAATATTATATAGCAAATTGCAAAAATGGAATTATTCAATAATTAAAACGTATAATAATAAGTTTAAAATTATTTAACTGTGAAATTGATGTTTATACAATAACATCCATTCCGTCTTACTGGTAATATCATATACAATCTCCTTCTCTTTGAGGAGATTGTATATCTTTTTTTTATGCTCCAAGGAAGAAGTTTGGGTCAAATCAAATCTGACCATTCACTGGTATCTGCTACAAATGTTAAATTCAACATACAAAACGAATTAATTTCCATTATTTTATTGTAAAATTGAAAAATATCCCCAACGAAAAAGCCCTGTCTCCTCACCTTTTGGGAAAAGACAGGGGTTTAGGGGACAAGGGGCAAGACATCGTAGCCCCAATCATCCGCTTCTGAGTAGAGGGGGTGTCCCTTACCTACTTTATGTCCTCAACTACTTCTTTTGGAGGTACTTCTAGCAGGTGGGGATTTTTGATATGGAGACGTATCGCACGCCATGCAACGGAATAGTAATGGCCATCGCAAATACGCTCGTCGGTGGTGGCAGTACAGTCTAAGTAGCGAGTTCTTTTAATGGAACCATCCTTCTTCACTTCATTTTGGTGACGAGAGGTGCTAAAGGAGATGAATAGGGGTACGGTTCCAAAGTCATACAAGTGATGATAGATAGTGGGAATTCCCAAGGAAGCAATGGAGGAAATAACCAAAGAACCATGGAAGGGGCTTAAATCCGTTAGAAATTTTGGAAGCCAACCATAGTAATCAAGCCAGGTTAAAAAACGCACTGCACCCCGCAGGAGGAAACGTGGCATATTGGCTAAACGTCTCACCAGCTTGTCAAAGCCATTTTTTTCATCAGAAGCATTCTTGTATTCTTGGATTTTTTCCGTACACTGACGGTACACATCCTCCAAGGTAGCATCCGGCTTGAAGTGGAATTTAATCATGGTTTCAGGAGCATTCACAGACATCTCCTTTTTTACCGCCATAATCACTTGAATGTCGTTTCGTGCATAAAGATTCAAGCCGCCGATAAAGCGATTGATACCAGGATGTTGTGAAACAGAGCGAACGTAGGCTGCAATGATAATGTGAAGGATTCCCAACTCAGGGTAACCTTCCTGTCTTTTTTTGTGGATGTAAGCGTCAATTTCTTCGGTGGAAAAACCATCTTGAAAAAAATTCTGTGCACCAGTGCGGGAAGGCATAATGAAGGCGGCAACTCGCATCATGGGATCCACTGTACGAATTAAACGGCCGTCTTTTCGGTCTCCCCAACGTCGTCTTTGTTTTTCTTGCATTTTACTCATATTTTTATAGTACTTGATAAACTTAAAATCTGTCAATTTTAAAAAAATCGCTCATAAATTATAAGACAAAAGTAATATTGAAAGCAAGGGAAACTATCGCTATACTATGAACATGAGGCTTATTCTTGCTCCCATGGCCACTTTAACCCATGCGGCCCTCCGTTCCACCATTGCAGATTTTGGTGGTTGTGATGAATACTACACAGAAATGATTCAAGCAGGGACCCTTTTGACTAATGGCCCCTTTGAAAAATACTACCTTTTTACTAATCCTGAGCCAGAAAAAATCGTGTGGCAAATTACTGGAGGGAAAATTCCTGCCATGGTGGAGGCTGCAAAGATGCTGTCACAGCTGGAGGGCATTGGAGTGGACATTAACATGGGATGCTGTGCTCCAGATATTGTGCGAGCTGGAGCGGGAATCGCCTGGATGCTAAAAGACCAGCAGGAAACCCAACAGCTGGTAGAACAGGTGGGAGAAGTGGTGCGTCAAGCCAACAAGCGGTTCAGTGTAAAGCTTCGACTGGGAGACGAGGATTTTACCACAGAAGGCTTTTTTGCCTTTGTGGACATGCTTGCCCAGCGGGGAGTCCAGCAAATCACCCTGCATCCTCGTACAAAAAAAGAAAAATATCGTAATCCTCCAAAGCTGGCATACGTACAGCAGCTTGTAGAATATATTGAAGAAAAGGGCTATGACATTCAGGTGGTGCTGAACGGTGCGGTGTCAGATGGAGCAAGTGCTCAAAAGGCTGCACACCTAGCCCCTGGAATTTCAGGCATAATGATAGGTCGAGCCGCTGTTCAAAAGCCCTGGGTTTTTAAGGAAATTGCCAGTTACCAAGCAAAACTTGAAGAAAAACAAGAAGCCTTTCAGGTGGATTTGCTAAAAACAGGCTGCAACTTTGTCCATCGATTGCAAGAATTCCAGCCACCGGAGTTTTACAAAACACGGCTTCAGCGGTTCTTTGCTTTTTACAGCGACAACGTGCAATTTGCCCATCACCTTCGGACACGTCTTTTGAACCATCCCACTCCAGAAGGCTGTATTCAGCAGCTGGAAGAATATTTTACCGCAGCTCCAGCAGAACAGGTGCGACAAATAGGAGGCTAGAACAAGATGGAAAAAGGATATTTGAAGCAAGCCCTCAAGGAATATGCTCCTCTCAGCGTGCCATTTGTCATTCTCGTTGTGGCCTCTCTGTGGATTGGCAACATGTACGAAACCGACAGCAAAAGAGAATCCAATTTGGCCCACGTTCTCTATTCCCATGCTGTTGAGGAGGAAGCTTGGAAGGCTCCGGTTAACCAGAACTACAAAGCAGGCTCTGCAGAGGCACTATTTCTTGAAGGAATGGAGCTTTTTGTTCAAGAAGACTACAAGGCAGCCCAAGAGCTTTTTCACAAGAGCCTCATGCAACCACGGACAGACCCGGCCATTCCCATCTATGCCTACTATTACATCAATGAATGTACTCTGCAGCTCACTGAACAGGGCAGTGTTCCAGCTGTTACCAATGCCTTGAATTTTATGGCAAAGTATGAACCCCTTGCCAACAATACCAGCTTTTTGTGGAAAATGATTCAAACCATTGTGCCCTCCGACATGGATTATGAAAATGCCGTAGAGCTTATGGAAGCATATCTCAATCGCGCATCAAGCCTTACCCTTCACAGTGAAGTTTGGATTATCAATACCATAGCCATGCTAGAGCATAATGGGGAAGAATATGTGCGGAGTATCCGTTGCTTCTACGATGTGGAAACCCTCTTGGCCAATGAAAGAGCCACCACTCCAGAGCTGGAATTCGAGCTGCAATTTGCCCGAGAATACATTGCCAACATTAGGTTTATTTTAGAGGATTATGAGGGTGCCATTGCCCTGTACAAAAGACTGATAAAAAATACCATCAATCAAGAGGACTTTACCAACTATGTGGCCTACATCAACCTAGCCGATTCCTATTTGAGACTGGGAAAACATCAGGAAGCTCTGTCCACCATACAGCAGCTCCAAAGTCATGTCCACGAAATACGGCAGGAACACATCCAAGAGGTGGAGGCAAATATTCATGACATTCTGGCAAATGTCTATATGATGGAAGGAAACCTTCACCAAGCCCAAATCCATCTGCAACAGACAGAGGCTTTTTATCAGGAACAAGAAAACAATATTCTTTTCAACGGAAAGCAGGCAGCTACTCTCACCCGCTGCAAATATTTGAAGCAGACGGGGAAACACTCGGAAGCGGAAGCCCTCCTACAAGATTTCCTGAGCCAAGGGGACAACGTCCAGCGGGATTTTCGTAAGGACGCCCTGTGGCTTTTGGAGGAAATCTACCGAGAAACAAACCAAAATAAAAAGCTTATTCCCATATATCAAGAGTTGTTGGAAATAGATAAGGATTTTACTAAGCTGCTCCAAAATGCTTATCTGGAATTTTCTGGCTACTATCGAGAAAATAATTTTTTACGTCAGGACAATTCTCGCCTTAAACAGGGAAATTTAGTGGCAATTCTTGGTATTATCATTATTTCCAGCAGCTTTATCACCATATTGATTCTGTTCCGCCTGCTGAGTACAAAAAATCTTACCGACCAGCTGACGGGAATTTACAACCGTAAGAAGCTTATTCAGTTGTCTAGAGGCTACCGACGGAAGGGAACCCCAGAGCAGTTTGGAGTGATAATGATGGACATTGATTACTTTAAGCTTTATAACGACACCTACGGCCATGTGGGAGGAGACCAGGTGCTGAAGCAGGTAGCCCACATGCTGACGGAATCTGTTCGTAGCAATGACATTGTGATTCGCTATGGTGGCGAGGAATTCCTAGTGCTTTTAAATAATGTAACAGCAGCGGTGGCCCAATCAGTGTGCCAGCGTATTCACCAGCAGCTAGACACCTTGCACCTGCCCCACAAGGCTTCAAAGGTTTCAGACCATGTAACAGTAAGCATGGGCTTGTGCCACCAGGAGAGCCAGAACACCTTTACCATAGACAAGCTCATTCAGCAGGCAGATGAAAGCCTCTACAAATCCAAGGAAGCAGGCCGAAACTGCACCACAATGTGGCAAAAAGAATCATAGACTTTCCAGAATAAAAAAGCCTTCTTGAGAAAAATCCCAAGAAGGCTTGATTCATTTACTGGTTCAACTCTAGCAAGAGATAGGTACAATTCTACAGGTTCAACTCTTGCAAGAGACGGGTACAATTCTACAGGTTCAACTCTTGTTCAAGGATTGCGGCACATTGACCCACCAACAGCTGGCAGGGTCGCTTCTTGTAATAGGCTTCAGTGCGTGGTTCAGGCACGGGAGTATCGGGGCCTGGTTGAGTCAGTCCCAAAAGATCACGGCAAATGATGGAGCCGTTTTCCGCCTTGAACTTGGCAGCCAACTGCTGAATATAATCGTAGTGGCCAGCCTTTTCTGTAGAAGCCTTTGGGTCACTGTAGCCCTTGTCCAGGCCCGCCACCATAAACATGGCACTGACGGCCCCGCACACCTCTCGCATTCGTCCCATGCCGCCACCAAAGGATGATGACAGCATCATGGCCTGCTGAAAATCCATGTTCATGTCCTGGGCAAAGGCACCAAGTACCGCCTGGGCACAATTATAGCCTTCATGGAACAGTTCCATAGCTTTCTTTGCCTTGGCGGAGGTAGTTTCCAACTGAACCTTTTCTTCTTCAGCAGTCAACATACACTTAGCGTCCTTCGATTACCGCAACCGCATTGTCCATAAGGGAAACGTCAATGTTTTCTACGGCACCAGCGTCAACAGCAGCAGCCACAGTAGGATCAATGGGCAAGCGAGCCAAAACAGGCAGATTGTAAGTAGCAGCCACCTTATCAAGCTTGCTTTCGCCAAAAATCTTGATTTCCTTGCCACAATCAGGGCACTTTACGTAGCTCATGTTTTCTACCAAGCCAATAACAGGAATGCTCATCATGCTGGCCATTTTTACAGCCTTTTCTACAATCATTCCCACCAATTCCTGAGGTGTAGCTACCACTACAATGCCACTGATATCAAGTGACTGGAACACCGTCAGGGGAACGTCACCTGTTCCGGGGGGCATATCCACAAACATGTAATCCACGTCGTCCCAAACCACATCAGACCAGAACTGCTTTACGGCACCAGCAATGATGGGTCCACGCCAAACAACGGGGTCTGTTTCGTTTTCCAAAAGGAAATTGATGGACATAACCTGTACACCGTCACGGCTTACCATGGGATAAATTTCATTTTCTTCCCCAGTAACTCGTCCTTTCAAACCAAATGCCTTGGGAATGGAGGGGCCAGTAATGTCTGCATCAAGAATGGCAGCTCGCTTTCCCTGCTTTGTCATTGCCACAGCCAGCATGGAGGTGACCAAGGATTTTCCTACACCACCCTTTCCACTAACAACACCAATAACCTTTTTGACACTGCTTTTAGGATTTAATTTTTCATGGATGTCACGGGCAGAACAATCCTGTCCGCAGCTTCCGCAATTATGGTTACAAGATTCACTCATTATTACACTCCTTTATTGAATCTATTGATAGAGAGTAAACTCTCTATCAAATATACTAAAAAAAATTTATTTTGACAAAACATGCAGTGACCACGCCTTGTCGGACTTGGCGATATGATTCAAAAGCCACTTCAAAAGATATTCATACAATACCAAACCGTCCTGCTGATGAGGATCGGTTAATTTTTTTACCTGGGCATTTATCTGAGAGATAAACTGGTCATGCTGCATCTTGTGGAAATCGATTTGAGGATAGCCCTTTGACCGAAGAAAATCCTCCTCGAATTTAAGGTGATAGTCTGTGTAGTCAACCAATTTTTTGAGGGCAGTAGCAATTCCCCGCTGATAGGTATCCTTATCTCCATTAGCCAAATCATACAGCTCATTGGCAATTACCACCAGCTGCTGATGCTGGCTGTCGATGGTGGGAACATTAAGATTATAAGCTGTCTTCCATTCAATCTTCTCGAACATAAAATCTCCCGGATTAGTAAAGTCTATCAAGTCTTTTTTTTTTTGCTCAGTTTTCTACAAAGCTGCTTTTGGACACCTTTCCAAAATTCAACTGAATCTTGGAAAGGATACCCATACTATAATACTAAAAAATTACAAAATGGTCAAAAATTAGAACAATCCACTAATGTTTCCCATGTCGTCCACGTCGATGGAACAGGCTGCAGGAATCTTGGGCAAGCCAGGCATGGTCATGATGTCACCAGCCAAGGCCACTACAAAGCCAGCTCCTGCGTACAGCTGTACATCCCGCACAGGGAAGGTGTAGTCGCTGGGAGCTCCACGCCAAGCTGCATTGTGGGAAATGGAGTTTTGTGTCTTTGCCATGCAGATAGGCAGATGTCCGTAGCCTGCTTCCTGGAACTTCTGGAGCTTTTTCAAGGCAGTGGGAGAAATATCTACCGCCTTGGCTCGATACAATTTCTTGGCCAAAACCTCAATCTTTTCGGTCAAGGGAAGCTCATCGGGATACAGGAAGGTGAACTTGCCTTCATTCTTCTCGCAGATTTCCACCACAGCACGGGCCAGCTCTTGTCCGCCTTCGCCGCCCTTTTCCCATACCTGACACAGCACAGCCTGGGCTCCAGATTTTTTGCAGAGGCTTTGGAGGCAATCGATTTCCTCCTGGGTATCGCTAACAAACTGGTTCACGGCCACCACAGTGGGCAAGCCAAACTGAGCAAGATTTTCCAGGTGAACCTTCAGGTTTTCAAAGCCCTTTTCCACGGCTTCTACGTTGGGCTGGGAAAGGTTGGCCTTTTCCACGCCGCCATGCATCTTCAGAGCACGGATGGTGGCTACTACTACCACTGCACTGGGAGTGAGCCCACCAAGGCGACACTTAATGTCAAGGAATTTTTCTGCTCCCAAGTCGGCAGCAAAACCAGCTTCGGTAATTACGTAGTCACCGAGAGCCAAGGCACTGAAGGTGGCGTTCAAGCTGTTACAGCCGTGGGCAATGTTGGCAAAGGGGCCACCGTGAACAAAGGCTGGATTCTTTTCCAGTGTCTGTACCAGATTAGGACGGATTGCATCCTTCATCAAGGCGGCACAGGCGCCTACTGCATTCAGCTCCTTGAACTGTACCATGCGGCCATCGTAGGTGCTACCGATAACGATATTTCCCAGTCGCTCCTTCAGCTCAGGAATGGAGCGGGAAAGACAAAGAATAGCCATGATTTCACTGGCAACGGCAATGGTAAAGCCGTCTTCACGAGGAACACCGTCGGTACGGCCGCCCAGACCCACAATCACCTTTCGCAGGGCACGATCGTTTAAGTCTACGCAGCGTTTCCAAGAAATGGTGCGGGGGTCAAGATTCAGCTGGTTTCCCTGCTGAATGTGATTATCTATAATAGAAGCAATCAGGTTTGTGGTGATGGATACAGCGTGGATATCTCCAGTAAAATGGAGATTGATGTCTTCCATGGGCACAATCTGGGCATAGCCACCACCGCAGGCTCCACCCTTTACACCAAAGCAGGGACCCAAGGAAGGCTCCCGCAGCGCAATTACGGTTTTCTTTCCAATACGATTAAGGCCGTCTCCCAAGCCCACAGAAACAGTGGACTTACCCTCTCCAGCAGGAGTGGGAGTAATGGCAGTTACCAGCACCAGCTTTGCAGGATTTGAACGAGCCTTTTTCTGCAACTCCATTACAGCAGGCAAGGTGAGCTTTGCCTTGTAAGTTCCATACAGGTCAAAATCATTGGCGGAAAGCCCCAAAGAGGAAGCAATCTCCTGAACTGGCTTCATAGTGTTTTTCTGAGCGATTTCAATATCTGAAAGCATACAATCTCCTGTGGAAGATGAAATAACATTTATACCAGTATACACGCTATGACAAGATTTGAAAATAGACCTTTTCTCAGTTTTTGTGGATTTAGAAATCAGTGCAACATAGAGGTGAGATTAGAACTCAGGATGAAGAGCTAAGTCTTGCACCAGTTCTAAGGAGAGATTTGTACAACGAGCAACGATAACGGGATTCAGTCCTTCCAGTAGGAGATTTCTCGCCGTTTCCAAGGCCTTTTCATATGTTCCAGCCCAAAAACCATCTTCGTAGGCTTCTTCTTGTTTTACTGCAATGTCGGTAGCGTAATCATATTCAGCCATTAGTATACTCAAAATCTCCTCCCCATTTCGTTCAAGGTAGTCCACCATCAACCCCTGTCTTAGTGCCTGTCGTATAGCCCATGTTAGTGGTTCTTCTCGATCAGACTTCACACCCTCTTCCACTAGTTCTACAAACTGCATGTACTGCTCCAAGTCAGGACACCGCTGCAAAATTGAACTGGTGGCTTCACCTTTTATTCTACACACTTTCACTACCAATTCAAGAGGGTATTCTTGAATTGTTGGCTGGTTCAATATGAAGGCATCGGATAGACGGAGGGTGTATTCGGGGGCGGTGGGGGCATTGCCGGTGTAGAAAACGTAGAATTCGGGCATGGGCAGTGGTATCAGTCTGTCGGAGAATTTTGCTCGTGATTTTACCCGCTTGCTATAGATTCGTGTAATGTATTCCAGCAGGCGCAGAGGCATGTTGGGATTGATGGTGGACTGGTGCTCAATCAGGATAATGAGCTGACCGTTCACCATGACGGAAATGTCATTGTAAAAATTCTTGTAAAGGACTTGCTTTATGTTGGTTCGCTCCAAGGTGGTGGTTTCCACCTGCAAGTCGGTACCGTGGAGGGCGTTGTACAGAGAAAGGAAGCGTTTCTTCCAGTCTCTATCTTTGGAAAAATAGTCCACAAAGAGGGAATCCTTGTGGGTGCGGTTCTCGGAGGTTTTATTTTTTGACATGGTTACTCCTATAAAAGTGTTTCTATACTTTATTATAGGGATGAAAATGAAATTTTTGACGGTTTTACGAGAAAAACTTGTTTTTTTGTATCATTTAAAGAATACAATCGTTTTATTGATGCAACCATAGTTTTGGAGGGAGGAAATTTTATGCAGTTACAAAAGTTTTATAACAAGGGTTGTTTGATTCTGGCCCTTGTACTTTTTTCTGTGGTTCCCGCCACAGCAGATCAAATGGGTTCTAGCACCTTTGGATTTTCCCTTGACCTGCCAGAAGGCTTTGTGGTGACAGAAAATACTGGCGATGGGCGTGGCTACCAGTTTCAGCATCAATTTTGCTCTGCACAAATTATCATCAGGATATACGAAACAAGACGCTATCAGTCTGCACAGGCTGCTTTACAAGATACCTTGAACAAGCTTTCTGCCACCAGCACGGACATTGACGCTGTGGAATGGAGACAAACTGACTGCTCACTGGCTCAGTTCCAGATTGCCCTTGCTGGCCAAGCATACGGAGGGCGAGGGGTTGCCGTAGAATTGCCAGAGGAAAAAGGCTGGTTTACCATGTTGGCCTACGCACCCACCAGCGACGGCCGAGGCAACAATCCCTCCTTTGACCTAGACCAGCTCATTGTTTCTGCAATCGATTCGGTGAGCATTGACCGAGGAAGTCAGTTTGGAGTGGGACCTGTAACAGCATACGCCTTTCCTTCCACAGAAAGCACCACAGTTCAGCTGGAGATTGCAGGGCGTACCATTACCACAGAAATTGGCACAGAAGACAGTGAAATCCAGCAATTTGTCATTGACCGAGAATTTGCCATTTTAACCTTGTATCAAAACACAGACCTGCTGATTCCCGCTTGGCAGCGATTTTACCGCATGATTTATCGCAGTGCCTACCAACAGCTGAGAAGGCTAGCCTTTGATATATACGCTTCCTTGTACGACCTTGACCAGGTAATTCAAGCTGAAAATCCTCGGTTGGCCCTAGCTCAAAGCATTATGGACTGGGCACAGGTTTTTCCTTACGAGCGCAACTTCCAAGGAAGCGACTTTTCTGCTCCCACTGCTCTGCTAACAGGTGAAATGGGCTCTGATTGTGACAGTCGCGCTGTTTTTTTGGCAATTTTGCTTCACCACATGAATTATAATACAGTGATGTTTCTGTCGCCAGTTTACCAGCACGCTATGTTGGGGCTAGAAGTGGAAGCAACTGGTGCAAAGATGAAGGTTCTTGATACAACCTACATGGTGGCAGAAACCACCGACCAGGTGGCCATTGGTCAAGTGGCACAATCCATGTCGGTGGAGGCCAATTGGTTGCCTGTGGTTTTTCCGTGAGTAAGGGGGCTGGTTTGTGGAATCAGCCCCAGGCATAAGCGTTATTTCTTCATCAAGTATTCAGCCACAGCCTCGTAGGCGGGAATGGAGGTGGGGTCAATGTACTTGTTGCTGGAAAGGTAGCTGGAAGCGAACCGAGCGATGACCATTTCGGCGGCGGGATCGATGTAGATGGCTTGACCATGAACACCACGAGCCATGTAAGCTCCATGACTGTTGTTGGTAATCCACCACAGATTCTTGTAGCTCCAGCCCTTCAGCAAGGGATATTCTCCTCCAGCGGCAAAGGCCTTGGGACTGCCACCTGAGGAAAGCAGCTTTACAGCCTCTGCAGGAATAATCTGGCGGCCCCGCAATTTTCCTTCGTTTCTGAGCATT
>JAFYWB010000020.1 GCA_017549025.1 Treponema sp. | reverse complement strand
GCCAGTGATTTCATTTCAGTTCGATTCCCCTCTTATTGTTATATTAAAGGAATCTGTCATACTTTCGTATGACTTGACTTTGTCGATTTCTCGACATACGCCACCTTAATGCTGACTTTCAACTTCTTTTTCAAGAAGCTCGTCGTATTTCTTCCCTTCCCTCATGATGTTTAAGACCGTGCGATTTTCATCGCTTTGCTTTCGCAAGTGAATCTAGTCTATCACAAACCGTTTCACTTTGTCAAGCACTTCTCAAAAACTTTTTCAAGTTTTTTTTTTCTCGCTGTCGTTAGTCAGTCGCTCGTGGCGTCTGTCTTGCGACAACGATGAAGAATATATCACAACCCATATTTCTTGTCAACATTCAAAATCACTTTTTTTGAAAAAAAGTTAATTTTTTTTTCATTTTTTTCTTCACGGCTTTTTCGTTGACAATTCAACAGTAGCTATGGTATTATTAGTGGCATTTTTATCTTTATAATAAGGAATATATTGTATGAGTGACAAGAAAAGCGTCTCACCAAAAAAAATTCTGATAAGTGCTGGTTCCATTATCATTTTGGTTTTGGCAGCCATTTCATTTATCTTTATTCCCGCCATGGTTCAGGGCGGTGGTTCTGAACTCCCTCCTTTAGGCTATTATAATAAGAAGCCTATCGAATACAAGCAGGGAACATATTTTACTTCTTTAGTTCAGTTTTATTCTGAGCAGGTTGGAAGTGAAAATCTTCAGAGTGCATATTTTGATATTTTCAACACTGCTTTTAATGGAGCTGTAATGAATGAAGCATTTACTCAGGCTGTAGATGCAACAGGCTACGTTGTGCCAACAGGATTGCTTGACCGGAATATGATTCCTTACTTCTATGATGAGAACGGAGTTTATTCTAAGAAGCTTTTTAACGAGGCTTCTGATAGCACAAAGATTGAGCTACGGAATTCCTTGGAAAATAGCCTTGTATATCAGCGATATACAGACGACCTTTTTGGTTCTACTTCTGATAAAATCGGTGAATATGCCATGTATGGTTTGAAGACTCCTTCTGCAGAGGCTGATTTTATCTCTGTTATGGGTGAAAATCAGAGAACCTTCCAGGTTGTTTCCTTTGATATGACCAATTATCCTGCAGAAGAAGCTATTGTTTGGGGACAGAAGAATGCAGATTTGTTCACTACCTATGACCTTTCTGTTATTTCTGTGGCAGATGAGACTGCTGCAAATAATCTGTTGAAGCAGTTGCAGAATAATGAGATTTTGTTTGAGGATGCAGTTACAGAGTTGTCTCGAAACTATTACAGCGGAACAGATGGAAAGCTGCAGAATAAGTACAAGTATCAATTGAATAATATTGTAACTGATGAGGCAGACTTGAATGCCATTACTTCTTTAACAGAAGGAGCCTTGAGTGGCGTAATTGCTACAACAAATGGCTATTCAATTTTCCGGGGAGACGGAGCAGCTCTTCCTGCAAACTTTGAAGATGAAGTATTGGTTGATGCAGTTATTAGCTACATGAGATCTTATGAGTCTGGTTTGATTGAAAACTATTATCTTGATTTGGCTCAGGATTTCTGGAATACAGCAAGCGTTTCTGGCATGGCTGAAGCCTGCAGACAGTTTGACGTAGAGCCCACTGAGGTAGGCCCCTTCCCCTTGAACTACGGCAGTTCTCCCCTGTTGCCATCTATGACCTCCACAGAGGCAGCTTTGTATGGCGCAGCCTCTAACGAGAACTTTATGAAGACTGCTTTCTCAATGCAGTTGGATGAAATTTCAAGTCCCATGGTGTTGAACAACTATGTAGTAATGCTGATGTTGACCGATGAAACTACTGTTCCTGCAGAGGACAACTCTCTGTTGTTTGATAGCTACGTAACTCAGTTTGATCAGGTGGCAGTTCAGAATGCTGTTATGACCAGCGACAAGCTGCAGAACGATTTCTTGACAGTGTTCTTCAAATACTTCATGAGTTTTGAATAAGATTGGAAAAAACTAGAGTATCATAGATGCCTATCACTAATGATACAAGCAAGCCCTGCCTGGTAGAAACTAGACAGGGCTTGTCTGTTTTATACGAAAATAGATTTTTATACTCAAAATATAATCCAGCTGCAAGCATTGAGCGTTTGGTAGAAACCTTGGAACTGAAAAATGATACCTTGGTGCTTTGTTTTTCTCCGATTCTCGGCTATGGCATGAAAAAGCTGGCAGAAAAATTGCCTGCAGGTTGTTTTATGCTGGCTATTGAAGCTGATGCTGGTTTGCTTGAGCTGTATCACAAGGATTTTTTTACACAAGAAAATGAAATTGCTGGTGGCAAGATTGGTTTTTTAGGGCCACATCGGTTGCAAGAAATTTACAATCTGTTGACCAAGAAAAATCAAATAACAGATAATGGTGTTCCTCTGCCCCATCCTGGTACCTTTAAACATTGTGTGCGGGTGGATTTTTCTGCTGCACCAGCCTTACGACAGGCTGAATACCAAGGAATTCTACAGCATGCAGAGCTGGCAGTGGCTAATTTTTGGAAAAACCGTTTGACACTCATTAAAATGGGTAGGCTCTACCACAGGAATATACTGAGAAATCTTGCCCTTCTGCCTTATAGCAGTGAAATCCCCTTGAAAAAAATTGAATCTCCTTTGTTGGTGCTGGGGGCAGGGCCTTCGGCAGATAAAACTATAGAAGTATTGTCCTTACTTCCAGAGGATTTTCGTAAAAATATTTTTATTTTGGCAGTAGATGCCGTTGTTCCAGCTCTGCAGGCACGAAAGGTACAGCCAGATATTGTTCTGGCCTTGGAGTGTCAGCTGGCAATTCAACAGGCCTATACAACTGCTGCAGATTCAGAGCTTTTTTTACTGGCAGATCTTACTTCACGTCCATCTATTTTGCACCAGGATACAGCTTTTAGACCTACATCTAGGGAAAAAAGCCTTGGAAAAAATTGCACGGGAGGAAAGACCGCCTTTTTCTCCACGGAATTTGCCGGAAGCAGGTTCTTGGAGCGACTACAACAACAAGGATTTATTCAGCAAAAACTTCCACCCATGGGTTCTGTGGGAATTGTGGCTATGGAAATAGCTTTACAGCTGAGAAAACATCAGAATATACCAGTGTATGTTTCCGGCCTAGATTTTTCCTATTTGGTGGAACGAAGTCATTGCAAGGAAAGCTTTCAAGTTAAAAACACCTTTTTGAAGGCAAGTCGAGTAAAACCTGCTGGTTCCTATCACAGTCTTGGAAATCCTACTACCGAAAAATACGAAGGAAAATCGGGAGCAGTGTACTCTGACCAGATTTTATCCTATTACCGACAAATTTTTTGTGACCGATTTCAAGGTGTGACAGCGGCCTACGATGTGGGACAGATGGGATTTGACTTGGGATTGGAACGGCGAGATTTTTCTCAAGTGATTGCTGAAATCAGTGGGATGAAAAAAACACGTATCAAAGAAGAAGCTTCAATCACCAATAATGCAAGAAAGCAGAAGCTTGCAGAAAAAATAAGGGAATTTTATCACAAGGAAGAAGATGTACTTCAGGAGCTCCGAGAGGGGCTTTCTTCAGGAAATATCTGTCAGGAAAGAATTCTGGAGATTCTTGAGGAAGCTGACTACCTGTATCTCCACTTTCCTGACGGCTATAAACCAAGCCTTGATATTTCCTTTTTGAAACGTGTACGCTCAGAAATCGATTTTTTTCTGAAGGACATTGCATTAGGAAAAAAACTGCTGGAAGAATAGGAACTCCTATTCCTCCTTTGTTTTCAGTACCGCAAGGAAGGCTGACTGTGGCAGCTCCACGTCGCCAACCATCTTCATGCGCTTCTTTCCTTCCTTCTGCTTTTCCAACAGCTTTCGTTTTCGGGTAATGTCACCACCATAGCACTTTGCCAAAACGTCCTTTCGCAGGGCGTTCACTGTTTCACGGGCGATAATCTGACTACCGATGGCACCTTGAATGGCAATCTTAAATTGCTGACGAGTAATCTCTTCCTTTAGCTGGGCACAAACGTGGCGAGCCCTATCGTAGGCATTGCCCTTGAAGGACAGCTGAGCGAGGGCATCCACGCTCTTTCCGTTAATGAGGATGTCAATCTTGACCAATTCAGTAGGCTGATAGCCAATAATGTCGTAGTCAAAGGAAGCATAGCCACGGCTATAGCTTTTGAGACGGTCATAGAAGTCAAACAACACCTCTGATAGGGGCATTTCGTAGGTAATTTCCACTCGCTTTTCGTCCAGATACTGCATGTTTGTCTGAATACCACGCTTTTCTGTACAGAGAGCCATAATTGAACCAAGGTAAGTAGCTGGAGTTATGATGGAGGCTCGGATATAGGGCTCCTGGGCAGCGGCAATACGCCCTTGGTCGGGATAATCAGCGGGATTGTCAATATACTTTTCCTCTCCGTTGGTGAGCTTAATCAAATAGCGTACCGAAGGAGCAGTAAAGATAACAGCTTGGTCATAATCACGCTCTAATCGCTCCTGGATAACCTCTAGGTGCAAAAGTCCCAAAAAACCACAACGGAAGCCGTGGCCCAATGCCAAGGAGGAGTCCTTTTCGTACACAAGACTTGCGTCATTGAGGGTAAGCTTTTCCATACTGTCTCGCAATTCCTCGTAGTCGTTGGAATCGATGGGATAGATGGAGGAAAAAACCACCGGCTTTACTTCTTTAAAACCAGGCAATGCTTCTTGGGCTGGATCTTCTGCCAAGGTGATGGTGTCACCAACACGAACATCGGAGACGGTTTTAATTCCAGCGATGATGTAGCCAACATCTCCTGCTTCCAGCTGCTTTGTTTCCTCAAGCTTAATACGGAAAATTCCTGTGGATTCAACCTTGTACTCTGTACCACTATTCATAAAACGAATAGTCTGGCCTGGCTTTAAGGAACCATCAATCATGCGCAGGTGAACGATAACTCCACGATAGGGATCGTAATGGCAGTCAAAAATCAATGCCCGAAGCTTTCCTGCAGGATCCCCAGATGGAGCTGGGAATCGATTTACAATGGCTTCAAAAAGCTCATCTACACCCTTTCCTGTCTTGGCAGAAACAAGGACGGCAGACTCGCCGTCCAAGCCAAGATCGTGGTCAATCTGGTGCTTTGCTCCAGGAATATCTGCAGCAGGCAGGTCGATTTTATTGATAACAGGAACAATCTCAAGATCATGCTCCAAGGCCATAAACATATTGGAAAGGGTTTGGGATTCAACACCCTGAGCTGCATCCACCAATAGCAAGGCGCCCTCGCAGGAGGCAATGGCTCTGGAAACCTCGTAGGAAAAGTCTACGTGGCCAGGAGTATCAACAAAGTTCAATTCATACTTTTGACCGTCGGCAGCAGTATAGGGAATGGTTACAGCCTGACTCTTTATGGTAATACCTCGCTCACGCTCAATATCCATAGAGTCAAGAATCTGGTTCTGGAATTGTCTGTCATCAATAATTTTTGCTTTCTGAATCAATCGGTCAGAAAGGGTTGACTTTCCGTGGTCGATATGGGCCACGATACAAAAATTTCTCTTGTGTGCTAAATCTGCCATAATTTCCCTATATATAAGCCTCTTGAAAAAACTACAAGAGGCGTGAATTTTTTTGTGAAACCATTGTATTAGAAATAGAAAGGACTGTCCAGAGGAGCCCCCACTGCAATGCTCACTTCAAAATACCCATTCTTTCGCTTTTTAGTGTAGAGCTGAGCATACAGTGCATCCTTTGTTTTGGGAACCTCAAGCTTAATGATTTCCACTGGGTCGTGAACGGAAAAACCTGACTCATCGGCAATCTCACCAGGTAAAACCGACACCACCGTGTAGCTTTCCTTCTTCTTGTGGGAGGCAGACTGCAATTCCATACCGAAAATGGGCAGAAATGCATTGGAAATCAAGTCTCGCTGATAAATCTCGTAGCCTGGCTGATTTGGTCGCTTTTCAAGATACACGGACAAAAGTCTTTCTGAACCAGTAGCCTCATCATCAGTATTGGATGCAGGGGAATACACTGAAAGAGTAATGATGGTCTGTGGTACCATGGTTTTCAAAACATTGTGAAAATCATCGATTCCAGTAATAGCAATTCCGTTGATGGCTGTAATTACATCACCCTTTTTTAAGCCAGAACGCTGACCGCTACCACCGGGCATAAGGTACTGTACCAAAAGACCTGAAGGGGCTCCAGAAAATTCATCTGCAGGATTGTCCTTTCCATAAGCACCAATCCAACCATGCTCCCGCAATCCTCCAGCTGCAAGAATGGGTAGCTGAGATTTCACGTATTCCACGGGAATGGCAAAGTTCAAGCCTTCGTATTCCAACATTCC
This sequence comes from Treponema sp., assembly GCA_017549025.1. Taxonomy (GTDB): domain Bacteria; phylum Spirochaetota; class Spirochaetia; order Treponematales; family Treponemataceae; genus Treponema_F. Next base: position 17,177 of record JAFYWB010000020.1, on the reverse strand, counting down.
AGCAAAGACGATGGCCTCCACGTTACCCTTTTCATCGATAATCGGTCCACCTGAGTTACCAGAATTGATGGCCGCATCAATCTGCATCACTGGTCCCATGGCCAAAAGCCGTCGGCCCTTGGCAGAAACAATGCCAGAGGTTAAGGTCCACTCTAGGCCAGCAGGAGAACCGATGGCATAAATTCGCTCTCCCACGTCTAGGTCTTGGGAAGAACCCAAGGGAAAAACGTAAGGTGCATCGATTTCTGTTTTTAACAGAGCAAGGTCGAGCAAGGGATCCCAGCCCACCACCTTGGCAGGTATTCTTGTTTCTGGATCAGAGGAAAGCTTAATATACAGGCGAGAGTATCCCTCGTATTCAGGGTCAACTTCTGGTTGAATCACGTGGTAGTTGGTAATGATGTAGCCTTTTTTGTCGATGAAAAAGCCAGAACCAATGGCTCTGTTGGCATAACCCAAGCCTCGAGACACATGAATACCCAAATCCACCCAAATAGTTACAGTTCCACTAATATAATCTGCCACCGGATGAGGAGAATCTTGAACTATACCATAGCCTGGAACGGAAGAAGCAATTTTTTCATCCAGCTGCTGGTGCTGATTTTGTGGCACCTCATCAAGGGGATAATCCACAGCTTCCAAAGACCACAACAGCCTGCGGGCCTCTAGATAATTGTGGGAATCAAGGGCAGCGTGATACTGCTGAACCACCTTTTGACCACAAAGCTCCATCACCTGAGCAATGGCCTCATGTTCAACAGATGAATTATGCTGCAACAGGCTTGCCCGCCACAGGGCTTTCACACTTTCTGTTTCCAGCAGCTTAGTTATCGTTGCAATTTCATTGTGAATTACATCTGCTTCCGTGTAATCCAGTGGAACAAACTCATCCTGGGAAGTAGAACGGCAACCAACCAGGATGAGAAGGGAAAAGATAGCCAGTTGGAAAACCAGCCGCAGTCTTTTATTCATCAAGTAAAACTCCAAAATAGAAGTTCGAGATTTTTATTCCAGAGCATCGTGCTCCAGGAGTTACATCGGAAGCCTTTTTTTCCATCTGAATTATCAAGGAACGGCCCTGCTGTCCCATTTCGTCTACCTTCTTTTTAAGATAGGCAGATACATCAGCAGAAGCAGCCTCTCCTAACCAGTACACCCCTTCAACAGGAACAATGGTCAAATCTCTATAGATTAAACCATCTTGATTTTCTGTGGTAACACGAACTGGCACTTGATTTTCCAAATACACTGAAACAATGTCAGCAGAACCAGAAAGCTTAAATCGTGCCGTGGAATTCTGCGTTCCACCTTCTACAATGTACTGAGCACTCCAATCCTCAGACAAAGGATTGCCCCAAATGGACATGACGCCTCTATTACTAGTATACTCCTGTCCAAAGTCGAATTCCATATCCAAGTTCCTGTCCAGAAGTGCCTGCTGAATAAAAATTCCTTGAGGGAAGAAAAGCGGACCAAAAAGCTCCTCATATAAGGTTAAAGTTTCCTCTGGGGAAGCATAATCAAGATATTTTTCTGCAGAAAAGCCAAATTTTTGGGTCAGCTCGAACCAGCCATCACCATCCAAATCCACATTTCGAGTTTTTGGAAGGCCATCTTCACAGGCAAGCTGAGCATACAAAGTTTTTCCTTCAAAATATTGGGCGGAACGAACCTTTCCATCTAAAATAGAAAGCTCCACCTTAGCCTGGGGGCGTTCCGTTACTGGATAGTGTACCATATAAGCTGATTCCGCCAAGGTTCGCATGGTAGGGAAAAGTCCCTCTGGTGTAGTTTTCAGCTGGGGAACGAAGAACTCCCCTCCATCTAATGCCCGAGTCAAGGGCTCATAGGGAATGATGGAAACAGGCGTCCAATCCAAAGCTCCGTCCACAAACTTAAAGCTCATGGAATGAAGCTCCATAGATGAAACGAAGGGATATTTATTGTAGTACACAAAGGTTTTTGCTTCTGGCAAAAGCAGCTCCGTGGGAACGCCAAAATCACAGCGAGCTATCCAATCTTCTACGCCATCTTGGTTTTTGTCGTAGTGAATCTGTCGTGGTCGCCCTCTGTCATACATAATTCGCAGGTCATCAATGCCATCGCCCGTTGTATCTTGGGTAATTGTTCCCCGAAATCCATTGAGAAAGGCCTTTAAGGCAGACTTGGTACTGGCTTCTGTCAGCAGATTGGCAAAGCTTTCCAACTGAGCCAAGGAAACTGACTCTGACGCAAAGGAGCAAAAATATTCGTAGGCTTGAGCCTCGGAAAGAAGCCCAGCTCGCAGAGCCAAACTGGCGTACAAAGGATGACGATTTCCAGAAACACCAAAGGCTTGTAGCCGACGTTGCCCTACATCAGCTTCTGCAAAGAGGCTTGCAAGCAGATATAGCTCCACAGGATAATCAGCCAACTCATCATAGCTTTGAGCAAAGGTTTCCCCCAATTTTTCAGCAGCAGGACTGAAGCTTAAATCAGCCTTCACCTCGTAGGCAAAGAACACCTGAGAAAACCGCATATCATCAGGATACAAACGAGAGGCCTCGGAAACCAGCTTTCGAGCCTGCTGGTAGGATTCTTCTGTTCCCAACCGATAGTAGCAGAGAATTTTCAGGTATTCACGAGAGGATGAAGGAAAAATTCTTCCACCTTCCAGATAACGCAACGCCCGCTGGGAATCTCCAGTTTGGGACAACAGCTCTGCATATAACAGCAGGGCGCCATCCTTGTTGTAATCCACCCATTTATCCTGTTCAATAGCCTTTATTATTGCAGGTAGCACCTCGGAAGGACTTTTTCCCAACTGATAGCCAGAATATGCACTTAAAAACCACAAATCTGAAATTGACTCATCATAACCCAAGCCCAATTCAGCCTGAGAAAGAGCACTCGTCCACTGGTTATGGTCAAGATAGGTTTTGCCCTGCTGATAGCAACGAACAGCAGTACGATAATTTGCCAAATCCGTATATGAGGTAGTTGAAATAGAAGTTTCACCAACAAGAGGCAAGCCGATAAAAGCAAAACAAACAAGAAGCACAAGTATGCTGATTTTATTTTTGTTCATGGACACTCCTCGATTTCAGATGGAATCTCTGGGGATAAAATATAAGAAACTCTATCCTATAGTATCGGTACATCTGTTGATTCTGCCCCACTATTTCTTGAATCAAAACCCAATAACTGACGAATTTCTTCATCACAAAGAGTTTCCTTTTCAATCAGTGTAGTGGCAAGCAAATCTAGCTGGTCTCTATGCTGGGAAAGAATATCAGAACATCGCTGACGAGCCTGTCCAAGAATGGACTCCACCGCAGCATCAATTCTACGAGCAGTTTCCTCTGAATAGGTTTTATGGCGAACTAAATCCCGCCCCATAAATACCGGCTCATCATCCTGATTGTAGGCAACAGCCCCCACATCCTTGGCCATGCCCCACTGACAAACCATGCGGCGAGCCAATTCTGTTGCCCGATGCAAATCGTTCTGGGTACCTGTAGTTGTATCATTGTACACCAAGGACTCAGCAGCATAACCACCGAACAAAATCACCAGCTGATCCTCCAACCAGCTGCGGGTATGGGAATAGGAATCTTCTTCTGGAATACCAACCGTCACACCCAAGGCTCGCCCTCGGGGAATTACAGAAACCTTATGGAGGGGAGAAGCATGTTCAAGATAATAGTAGGGTAAGGCATGGCCAGCCTCATGATAGGCCGTCATTCGCTTTTCTTTCTCAGAAATCACCATGGACTCACGAGCCACACCCATCAGCAGCTTGTCCCGAGCCAGCTCAAAGTCCACCTCCGTAACAGTCTCCTGATTTTTACCAGCTGCAAACAAGGCAGCCTCATTGACCAAGCTAGAAAGCTCTGCTCCACTCATACCTGGTGTAGCTCGAGCAATGCGAGCAAAATCCACTTGAGAATCCACTGGTACCTTGGCAGCATGAACTGCAAGAATGGCTTTCCGCTCCTTCATGTCGGGCAAAGCAACCGTTACCTGGCGGTCAAAGCGACCAGGACGCAACAAGGCAGGATCAAGAACATCGGGACGGTTGGTGGCTGCCAGTACAATGATTCCGTCCTTATTTTCAAAGCCGTCCATTTCCACCAGCATCTGGTTCAAAGTCTGCTCTCGCTCATCGTGACCGCCACCAACACCAGCACCACGACTACGTCCCACAGCGTCAATTTCATCAATAAAGATAATAGCTGGAGCCATGCGGCGTCCCTGTTCAAACAAGTCTCGTACTCGGCTGGCTCCCACACCAACAAACATTTCCACAAAATCACTTCCGGAAATATGCAAAAAGGAAACACCTGCTTCGCCGGCAACGGCACGAGCCAGCAAGGTTTTTCCAGTACCGGGATTACCCACCAAAAGCACCCCCGTGGGAATCTTTGCTCCAATGGCGGTATATTTCTTGGGATTTTTCAAAAAATCGATTATATCTGCCAGCTCAGCCTTAGCCTCTTCCTGTCCAGCCACATCCGCAAAGGTTACTTTTTTGCCGCCATTGTACAAACGAGCCCGACTTTTCCCAAACTGCATTCCTTTAGCATTTGCCGCCATGTTCTGCCGCATCATCAAGGAAAATGCCAATAGCATTACTAAAAGTAAGGGAAGCGTATCAAGCAATGTATCCCAAAAGCTAGGGCCTTTTTTCAAACCAGTTACCTTTACTCCTTGTTCCTCCAACAGTGGCATCAACTGGTCATCATTGTAGGGAATAACAGTCTTAAAAAAGCTATGACCACCATTTTCCATGGATTCCATCACACCCTCAATCAGATAATCGTTGGTGATTTCCACCTCTAGCACCTGTTGAGCTTCCACTGCAGATAAAAATGAAGAATAAGGAATTTCAGGGAGACTCGTAAGCTTATTGTTCAGAAAATAAAAAATACCAGTGATAGCAAGCATCACCAGAAAAAAAATAAAACCAAAATCAACAGTTCCTCTGGATTTTTTTCCACCACGAGGATTTTTATTCATATTATTCTCGGACATATCTGGGCATTATAACAAATCTGTTACGATAAAACAACAATTGACACCAAGGGATTTCCAATTTCTTCCACCACTACAATTTTTTTGCAACATGAACGAAAGTCTTTTTGTAAAACCTCTTGTACACCAACAACTTTTTCCCCCACAAGCGTCTTGTCACCAGGTAAAGCACTCCTGATAACAAAGGGAGGAATAAAACACTGCCCCTCAAACACCAGAGTTTGAGCTTGAGTATCAACATCACAGTGAATAGAAATCATCCTGTCATCCAGAATATAAGATCCAGCTTTTTCAATTAAAAGAGAAAATCCCACCTCCCAAGGCTTTTGAACCATTTTTCTAATCCAAAGCACCTCTTTTTCAACAAAAACCTCGCCGTCTCCAAGAGAAAAAATTCTTCCGTTGGGACTTTCAGCCTTCCAAGACACAAGATCTTCCAACAGATAATAGGGTACACGACGTTCCAGTCCAAATAGATTCAATCCTTGGAACAAAATTCGTCGCCGCAAGGCAGGATGTAAGTCAAAAAAAGCACTCCACGAACAAAATAAATTTCCCGCAGAATCTTCCGTCCAAAAATCCTTTGGCAACAGGGATGCAATAAAATCGCTGTCTGCCTGTCGTTTTTCAGCACCAGCTATCACTCCCCCACTCCAACCGTTAAATTCCTTGTTTAATAGTGGTACCAAAAGATTTCTACATCGATTTCTCAGGTAGTCATTTTCACAATTTGTAGCATCCTGCCGAAAACCGACATCTTCCGTTGATAAAAAAGCTTCTATATCTTTACGCTGAATCTGAAGCATTGGTCTCAAAAAATAACCACGAACTGCAGGTATTCCTTGAGCCTCCCCATCTGCACTCCCTTGCAAAAAACGTAACAGTAGGGTTTCTAGCTGATCATTTCGATTATGAGCGAGACAAAAATAATCACATTTTTTTTCTTCTATTATTGACTCAAAGATTTCGTATCGCAAAAAACGAGCCGCTTCCTCCACCCCTTTTCCCCGCAGAGTAGCCTCTTTTTCCACCCTGCCGACTGGGAGCTCCACCAATACAAATTCCACCCCAGAAAATCCCTTGCAAAACTTCTCCACAAAAAGGCTATCTGCAAGGCTTTCTTCCCGTGGCCGAATATTATGATTTACAGAAACCACCACAAATTCAGCACCACCTTCACCAAAGAGTGATTTTCTGAGTAAAATTGCACTGTATAAAAGCGCCATGGAATCTGCGCCACCAGACACACCAAAGCCTATTTTTTTCTTGGGACTAAAAATATCCTCACATAAGCAGCCACAGTTTTCAAATCCAGCAGCCAGCTCCTTCAAAAAATCCTTGCCACAATCCATAAAAAATTTTTAGAAAAAAAAAGATGTCTAAAACCGAAGTTTCAGACATCTTCCTTCAACTCAAAGGCTAGCTTTTACCGAGCCCTTACAGTTTGATTTAGCGCTTGGGAGCGGAAACACTGGCAACCAAGTTGGTTCCTTCGCTCAGCACAGTAATTCCATCTGCAACAGGAATATCCTTAATGTAGTACTTTCCTCCAATTCCCAAAGCAGATACATCAGCAGTGATGCGAGCAGGCAAATCCTTGGGCAAGCACTGAATAACAACCTGAGAATGATGAGCTGTCAAACGACCACCTTCACGAACACCCACTGGGCTTCCGTTCAAGTGAATCTTCATTTGCATCTTCAAGGGCTTGTCTTCATCAATAACGTGGAAGTCAGCGTGAAGATTCTTGTCACTCTTGATATCGTACTCAGTATCCTTGATAAAAGCCAAGTTATCTTTTCCATCAACCTTCAGATTTACAAGGGTAGAAGGTGTGGCATTTTTCCAAACCTTTGTAAACTCAGCCTCGTCAACATCCAACATGACGGATTCACCCTTGGAATTATACATAACAGCAGGAAGGCGACCATTCTGGCGCAACTTCTGTGCAGCACGCTTACCTGTATCTTTACGGATAGTAGCGTTTACAACAAACTGATCCATCTGAGGAACTCCTTATCAACTAATTACACGGACTAAAACTCTATCCTGTGTATAAAAATACTGGGACGGTAGGATTCGAACCTACGGAATACCGGCACCAAAAGCCGGGGGCTTACCACTTGCCGACGTCCCAAAATATTAATCTAGCATGTCTTCTGGATTAGAAACCAGCTCTACATGACCAGCATTATATTCCGAAATAATCGTTTCCTGCAACTCGGTTCTAAACTCTGGACTAATGGGATGAGCCACATCCATGTAAGTACCTTCTGCAGTTTTTCTGCTTGGCATAGCTATGAACAATCCTGCTTTGCCGTCAATAATTTTAATATTATGGACTACAAAACAATTGTCAAAGGTTACTGTTGCATACGCTCTAAGCTTTCCTTCAACAGATAGCTTGCGTATCCTTACCTCCGTTATCTTCAAAACTTCATCCTCCTTAAGCTTTAGACAAACATCTCACTCAAGCAAAATCAAGAAAAAGCAAATGTATAACACTGCTTCCATTTTTTACGAAGTTTTAGGAACGCACAGGCTGCCGAATCTTTTGTACTAAAGATACCAAACACAGCAGAACCAGAGCCTGACATCTGTGCGAAAGATGCACCAACATCCTTCAAGTCTTGCAAACCTTCTCCAATCAACGGATAATGCTGCACCAAAGGTGCTGTGAAACTATTTACAAAACCCCATGTTTCCACAGGATTGTTATAAACACTTTCAAGCTGCTCAGCAGAATAACTATTCCAGTCCCAATTTGGTTCATACCACTGATCCACAAGCCGATAAGCTTCTGCTGTGGAACTATGGACATCCGGACAAATTAGAACATAGAACAAGTCTCGCCTAGGAATGATGGAATTAACCACTTCCCCTCTACCACCTACAACAGCAGCAAATGGGTTAGTGACATCACTACATCCCATAAAAAAGAATACGTCACTTCCTACCTTACTTGCAATATAATGCTTTTGATTTAAAGATAAGTTGGTGCCGTACACTGCATCCAAGGCGTTGATTAGTGAAGCTGCATCGGAGGAACCTCCGCCCAAACCTGCACCTGAAGGAATATTCTTTTCCAAGTAAACCTTCAGAGATTCGGATACACCTGTCACTTCGCAAAACACTTCGTATGCAGATGTAAGAGTATTTCTTTCCGGAAGAATCATACCGTTACAAACAACATGACACTTACTTCCAGAATCTCCAATCCTCTGCAAGGCCAGCTTATCGTAAAACGGTATGGTCTGAAAAATACTCTCAATACCATGATATCCATCTGCACGAGCCGGCATAACACGAAGACCTATGTTAATCTTCGCAGGAGCCAAAACACGTACATCACATAACATAAGCAATAGTATTATACATAAAGGTTGGATATTTGTCAAACCCTTATACTAAAGTTGAACCTTTCTTTTATTTAGATTTTCTATATTCTTATTTTTTTTGATATGGCTAGTTGACAGAGACACTAGCCACCTATAATATAGGCTTATAATTCTACAAACAACGAGGATACTTGTACATGTCCAATGCAAGCGATACGCTGGAAATAACCTTACTGGGTGACTATGGTTTTGACCATAGCTACGAAGATGAAGGCTATCTTGATGATGATAACTACGAAGAAGTCGATTATGATGACTTTGAGGATGATGAGTTCTTGGATGAAGACTTCGACGAGGAATCATACGATGATTACGACGATGAGTCGCTCTACGACATCGGAGAATCAGACGAAGATTATGACGATTACGATTAAATAATATATATTTTTACATTGTAAATAACCCTGCAGTCACTGGATTTGCAGGGTTTTTATTTTGTTCAACAGATTAAAATAAAACAGGCTGTCTTTCGAAGTTATTACAACTTCTAAGACAGCCTCTTTTTTAACAGGAATGAAATCCTGCTATAGATTTATTTTGCGTAGGTGGCGATAAATACACCTGCTGCAATAGCTGTACCGATAACACCAGATACGTTGGGTCCCATGGCGTGCATCAACAGGAAGTTGGAAGGATCATACTCCAATCCAACCTTGTTGGAAACACGAGCTGCCATTGGAACAGCTGATACACCAGCAGAACCGATGAGAGGATTGATCTTTTCCTTCAAGAACAGGTTCATGAGCTTTGCCATCATCAGACCACCAGCAGTTGCAACGGCGAAGGCCAGCAATCCAAGAGCAATAATACCCAAGGAGTTTCCGTTGATAATCTTTTCGGGAGTCATCTGAGAACCAACACCCAAGGACAAGAGGATTGAAACGATGTTCAACAACTCATTTTCCATGGTCTTGGAAAGACGATCTACTACACCACACTGCTTTACGAAGTTACCAAAGGCCAACATACCAATCAAAGGAGCGGCTGCAGGCAACAAGAGGATTGTAAGCACCAGCAACAACAAGGGGAATACAATCTTCTCGGTCTTTGATACATAGCGCAGCTGATTCATCTTAATCTTTCGCTCTTTTTCTGTAGTCAAGAGCTTCATGATAGGAGGCTGAATCATGGGAACCAATGCCATGTAGGAATAGGCGGCAACGGCAATAACGGCCATCATTTCTGGAGCAAGCTTACCAGATACGTAGATGGATGTAGGACCGTCTGCACCACCGATAATGGCAATGGCAGAAGCCTGTAGCATGTTGTAGTCAATTCCAGGAATCAGGTTCATTAATGCAACACCAAAGAGAGTGAAGAATACACCCAACTGAGCTGCACCACCCAACAATGCCATCTTGGGGTTTGCAATAAGAGGACCGAAGTCAGTCATTGCACCAATACCCATAAAGATAAGCATGGGGAAGAACTCATTTCCAACACCAGCATCGTAAATGATGCGGAGCATACCAGTTCCTTCATTGAACATACCCGCACCAGGAACGTTTACCAAGATGGTACCGAATCCAATAGGAATCAGCAACAAGGGCTCAAATCCTCTGAATGCACCAAGGTATACAATCAAGAAACCGACGGCCATCATCAAAAGCTTCTGCCAACCGGGAGCAACAATACCAGCAAAGGGATCTTCTGCGGCTACATGTTCAGCAGCGGGAATCTCACCATTGAGAATCTGGTTAATACCTGTGTTCTTCCAGATATTCTGGATGAAGCCGATGGGGTCAATGAAGGGTACATTTTCTGAACCCTTGATTACGGCAGTTCCCATTGTTCTAAAGGAAGCTACCTCCCCGCTGTCGTTAGCGGCAAATACGGTGGAACAAACAGAGATTACCATGGCAATACCAAGGATAATCATCATGGCGTTCAGCACCTGCCGCTTATATGCCTGTTGATTATTTAACATAGCCTCTCCTCTTAACGAATCTCTGCCAATGCCTGCCCAGCAGTAATCTGAGTACCAGCTGTGCACAGGAAGTGAACGGCACCGTTAGATGCGGCCTTGATTTCCAGCTCCATCTTCATGGACTCAATCATGATGATGGTATCTCCAGACTTAACAGTAGCACCTTCGGCTACCATGGTCTTCAGCAGAGTTCCAGCTACAGGAGCGGCAACTACAGTTCCAGCGCCACTAGCTGCAGCAGGTGCAGGAGCAGCTGCGGGGGCTGCGGCAGGAGCGGGAGCTACAGGTGCAGCAACCACAACACCACCACCGATATTGGCAATAACCTCACCAGCAGCAATCTGTGTACCAGGCTGTACAGTGTAGGTAATAGGACCGTCAGCAGTAGCCTTAACTTCAAGCTCCATCTTCATGGACTCAATCATTACAACGGTATCACCCTTCTTTACGTTTGAACCAGAGGGAACAACGTGCTTCAGCAAGGTTCCAGCAACAGGTGCTGTAATAGAAGCTCCACCAGAAACAGTTACAGCGGCGGGAGCAGCAGGAGCGGCACCAGCAGCACCAAAGCTTACGTTGTAAGCTGTTCCGTTTACGTTTACGCTCATGGTGTCACCAGCAGGACCTGTGGTTACATTGTAAGCTGTTCCGTTTACTGTTACGGAGTAGCTACCACCCTGAGAAGGTGCTGCGGCGGGAGCTGCCTTAACCACAAAGGAGTCGGAGGAAACAGGACCATTTGCCCGCTCCTTGAAGAACTTGGGAGCAACCTTGGGGAACATAGCATAAGTAAGAGTATCTTCCTCGGAGCCATTTCCACCATTTGCCTTGGCCTCTTCCACCATCTTGTCCCACTCGTTGGGGATATTGTCGGCAGGGCGACAGGTAATAGCAGCATCCATTTCGTTCTGCTTCAAGGCTTCCTTCAGCAGGTCTTCGTTTACAGCAGCAGGAGTCTTTCCGTACTTACCAGTTACCAAGTCACGAGTTTCCTGAGTCAACTTGGCATAGCGGCCAAAGAGTACGTTGAATACAGCCTGGGTACCAACGATCTGGCTGGTAGGTGTAACGAGAGGAATGTATCCACAATCCTTCTGAACAACCTGAATCTCTTTCAATACATCGTCAATCTTGTCGGATGCTCCCTGCTCCTTCAGCTGGTTCTCCAGGTTGGAAAGCATTCCACCAGGAACCTGAGAAGCCAAAATACGAGTATCTGCACCCAAGAAGCTAGACTCGAACTTTCCGTACTTCTTGCGAACATCACGGAAGTAAGCTGCAACCTCCAGCAAGGTATCCAAATCAAGACCAGTGTCCAAATCGGTTCCCTTCAGCATTTCTACCACAGTTTCTGTGGGGCTGTGAGAGGTTCCCATGGACATGGAGGAAATAGCGGTATCCATAATCTCTGCACCAGCTTCAGCAGCCTTCAACAAGGTGGCTACAGACAAGCCTGTGGTGGCGTGAGTGTGGATTTCGATAGGAAGGTCAACCTTTGCCTTGATAGCCTTTACCAAGTCGTAGGCCTCAAAGGGCTTCAACAAGCCAGACATATCCTTGATACAGATGGAATCTGCACCGAAATCAGCATAGGATTTAGCCAAATCAGCATAAATCTCTTTTGTATGATAGGGAGTAGTGGCATAAGAAATAGCCATCTGAACGTGCTTACCAGTCTTTTTAGCAGCATCTGTAGCACGCTTCAGGTTGCGGGGATCGTTACAAGCATCGAAGATACGGAAAATTCCGATACCGTTGCGAGCAGCAGCCTCAACAAACTTATCTACAACGTCATCGGCATAATGGCGATAACCCAGCAGGTTCTGGCCACGCAACAACATCATGATGGGGGTATTGGGCAGTGCGGCATGAAGCTTTCTCAAGCGCTCCCAAGGATCTTCATTCAAGAAGCGAATGCAGGAGTCAAATGTTGCTCCACCCCATCCTTCCAAGCTAAAATATCCTACAGAATCCAACTTGCTACAAATGGGCAGCATGTCAGCAGTAGTCATACGTGTTGCATGAAGTGACTGGTGGGCATCTCGCAACACCAAGTCAGAAATCTTTACGTTCTTTGCCATATTCAAATCTCCTCGTCAATTAACTTTGTTTTTCCCGGATTGCGGCGGCAATGGCGGCAATTACGGCTCCGTCCTGTCCTGCTGCGGCAGGAGCAGCAGATGGCTTCTGTTGCTCAACAGGTTCCTGATCCAGTTTTAAGGCATGCATTACCTTGTGAGACAAGGTCATACATACAATAAGAATAATCAGGAAGGCAAAAACAACACCCATTCCCAACAAGGTCAAGAAGAGACTCTGCTGGAGCATGTCAATTATTGTCATACGTCCTCCATATAAAAATAATGTATAACGATTTCTGCAAAACAGTATAGTAGAATACAAGATTTTTTTCAAGTCGAGATAAATTTATCGTTTAAAACTGGTGCAAAAAAATGATTAAAAAATGCAGAGATTGGAGCTATTTAAAACAAGTCTGCCATACCGTACAATTTTCCTGGAATCAGGCGACCTTCATTCAGTGCTGCCTTGAGGCGAACAACAGCTTGAACGGCACCGCTGGCAAAGCCTTCCCGAGAACGGGCACGGTGGGTAAGCTCGATGGTATCGGCGGGTGAGTCAAAGAATACGGTATGAGTACCAGGCACGGAACCAGAACGAGTGCTAGAAACATGGAGCTGATGTGGTTGAGGCTTTTCGTGGAAGGCATCCACCACCATTTCTGTTTTTGCACCGTTGGCATTCATAATGCGGCGGGCAATTTCTAAGGCGGTGCCAGAAGGACTGTCGGCCTTGCGAATGTGATGAGCTTCCCAGGTTGCCACGTCATACTCGCTGTAATCCTTCAGCAAACGGGCAGCTTCTTCTACAATGCGGTAGAACATATTCACACCCACAGAGAAGTTTGCGGAGCACATCAAGGTGCCACCACACTGGGCAGCCAGCTCTGCAACCTCTGGCTCTTGGTCAGTCCAACCAGTGGTTCCCACCACCAAAGGAATACCTGTGGGCAGGAGGCAGCGGATATTAGCCATAACAGCAGAGGGATGGCTGAATTCAATGATTCCTTCAGCCCCGCTTTCCTTGATGGCGGCAGCGAGACTGGCAGAATCACCAGCAGTAAAGGTGAAGGAGGCATCCTTGGCCATGGGATCGGCAGTAATCACTACCTGATGTCCAGCAGCCTCAGCACAAGAATGAATCATGTGGCCCATTTGGCCGTATCCTACAATTGCAATCTTCATTTTTGCCTCCTTCTATTCACTTATGCAGGGAAATATGCGTCATGAAGGGTTTGTACCACCAGATCTGCCTCTGAATCGTCGCAAATCATACTGATATTCACCTTGGAAGCACCCTTACTAATCATCTGTACGTTAATGTTCTTCTTTACCAAAGCGGCAAAACCATCAGCCAAAATAGAGGTGGCCTTATCGGCATCACAGATAACGGTAACAATGGATTTGTTCCGCTTACATTCTGTCGTGGCCAAGCCCTGCATATCTGCCAAAAGTCCGCTTAAATCGCCCTTATTGTTAACGGTAAGAGAGATGGAAACCTCGCTGGTGGCAATAACGTCAATGCTAATATCCCATTTTAAGAACTGATTGAAGATGTGGGCCATAAAACCAGAGGCTCCAATCATTCTGGTGGAAACAATATCCAGCAAGGTAACGTTCTTGACAGAGGTAATTGCCCGAACAGGTCCAACTTCACTGGTGTGCTCATTGACAATGATGGAGCCAGGAGACTCGATATTGTAGGAGTTTTTTACCCGGACAGGAGTTCCTGTCTTGCGGCAGGGAACCATGGAGCGGGGATGCAGCACCTGGGCACCAAAATAAGCCAGCTCGGCAGCTTCTTCGTAGGTAACCTCTGACACGGTGCGAGCATGAGGAACAATGCGGGGATCAGCAGTAAGAATACCGTTTACATCCTTCCAGGTCTGCACCTCATCGGCACCAAGGGCAGCACCCAGCATGGTGGCAGTAAGATCGCTTCCACCACGACCAAGGGTTGTGATATAGCCCTTTTTGTCCTTAGCGATAAAACCAGTTACCACAGGAATGGCCTTGAGCTCTCCTGTCTTGTAGCCACCAAGAGCCTTGGGAATCAATGCCCAAGTATCTTCCAGCAACTCAGCAGACATGAAGTTGGAGTCAGTGAGGAAGCCCACGTCCCAAGCATCGTAGTGCTGGGCAGGAGTACCAATCTTGTTAAGATAGGCAGCGGCAAGGCGAACGGAAAGACGCTCACCAAAGGAAACCAAATAGTCCCGAGTCCGCTTTGTCAATTCTTTCAGAAGGGAAATACCAGTTAGGAGGGTATCAAGCTCTTCCAACAGTTCTTGGATGGGAGCGAAATCAACACCCAATATATCCGCAGTCTCCCGATGGAGGGCTTCTATTCGAGCGATGGCAACCTCACCCTTTACTGCCAAATCGGCAGCTTCCAGCAGATGGTCAGTGGTGTCTCCCATAGCAGAAAGCACTACAATAGGCTTTCTGTCTGCATAAGACTCAATAATAGAAGCAACATGCTTAATCCGTTCCGCATTGGCAACGGATGACCCACCAAATTTCATTACAACCATGGCAAAGTCCTTCCAAAAAGATGTACAAAATTCGGCTGCAGTCAAACTACAATCCGTGGGGGTTATTGTAACAAAATACACCTTTTATAGCAAGGCTTGAATTTTAAGCTATGAGAGGTATTTTTTCAAGGGATGCTTTTTTGTATCCCATTCCCCCTTGCTCCCACCAGTTCACCATGATAGAATGAGTCATGATTCAAATGAAAGCTTTTTCGCCCAAGACTGGGCTTCTTTTTTTTATTTTTCTGATAGCTACAACCACTGCAGCCCTGTCTCAAACTGAAGGAAATCTTCAGCAGCTGACGGTGCCTTTGGAGCCAGCCTTTACCTATATTTCTCAGTATGAACGGGACACGGGGCTCTTTTCATCCAGCTTAACTGGCTTAGATTTAATCAAGGTGGGTTTGGATTTTTCTTCCTGTGCAGCAGAAACCCAAGAGGGACAGGTGGTGTTGGGCCAATACAAAAAGCTTGCCCAAGAGGTGCAATCGGTAGCTTATCAGCAGATGGAAATTCCAGAGCGGGGAGAGGCAATTCTCAAGCTGATGTATCGAGAGGTGCTGAAAAAATATTCCCTGCAAGAATCCAGCATTTCTGTCATGTTTCAAAAGGGATTGTACAACTATGTGTCTTCCACCCTTCTCTACGTTGCCTTGGCCAAGGAAGCTGGCTTGGAAACAGTGGTGTACAAAACAACTGACCACTGCTTTTGTGCGGTCAAGACAGCAGATAGGCTCATTGAAGTGGAAACCACCAATCCCTATGGCTTTGACCCAGGAACAAAGAAGGCACTTCCGGCTCAAAAGAATGGAGGAAGCAGCTGGGCTGTTATTCCACAAAAATCCTACCAAAACAAGATTATCGTTAGCGACCGTGTTTTAGCCTCCTTGGTAGGGGGCAATATCAGTACCCTGGCCATGAAAAGCAATGATTATCGGCTAGCAGTTCCCCTTGCCATTGCCCGTTATGAGCTGACTCGTAAAGAAGAAACCACCGCAGCACAGCAGGTAAAGGAGGAATTTGACATTGTAGCCACAAACTATGTTTCCCACCTGCAACGACAGGGCCGAATGCTTGCTGCCTTGGAATGGATGGAAGCTGCCATTGGGAAATGGGGAATAAGTGATATCTGGCAGGATTGCATCGATGTGGTGGTACACAATTCCGTGGTGCAGTACCTGAATCAGAAGCAAGCCCAGCAAGCACAGCAGGTGTATGAAACCTGGGAACAGCGGCTTTCTGCAAAGACTCGGGATGAGGTGGCACTAAATGTTTTTGTGGGCAAGATGAACGAGGGCATTAGTCAAATGGAGCCAGCTGAAGCCTTGGCCTTTTTGCAAACCATGGAGGAGCATCCCTTGGCCTCCACCGTAAAGGGAGCGGCACGGCTTAAGGAAAACCGCGAGCTTCAGTGGCAGCGGCAAATAAAGACACTGGTGGATCAGCAGCAATTTTTGGAGGCAGCAGCAGTGGCTCGGCAGGGAGTGCTGGCCCTTGGCACCAGCAATCTCCTTTCCAATCTGGAAAAACAATGCTTGAGCAACCATGCCATAACCGTTCACAATGCCTATGCTGCCCTGTTTAACCAGAAAAAATATCAGGAGGCACTGAAGGTGGTGCAGCAGGGCTTGATGGAGGTACCGGGTAACAAAACCTTGCAGGCTGATTTGAAAAAAGTTCAACAGGCTATGAAGCAGTAAATCTTGAAAACATCCCCAGAGGGGTCTTTCATCCAAGAATCAAATGTATAAAAAAAGGAGAAGCCAGTGGATTTTCCACAAAGCTTCTCCTTTTTGTTGCAACGTTTACTGCGTCTTATTCTGCGTCAACAGTTTTGGGAAGAATCAAGTTCAAGAGGATTCCTACAACGGTAGCAAGGGCAACACCCCCCAAAGAAAAGGTAAAGTCTTTTCCAACATTGAATTGCAGGATTCCACCACCAATTCCAATAACCATGATTACAGATGAAATGGTAAGGTTTCTCTTATCCTTGTAGTCAACACCGCTTTCTACGATGGTGCGAAGTCCGCTAGACGCAATCAGGCCGTACAGCAGCATGGAAATACCGCCCATAACAGGACCAGGAATAGTCTGAATAATAGAACCAAACTTCTGGATAAAGGACAACAGCAGAGCAACTACGGCAGCACCACCGATAACCCAAACGCTGTATACCTTGGTAATGGCCATAACACCGATGTTCTCACCGTAGGTGGTGTTTGGAGGT
>JAFYWB010000019.1 GCA_017549025.1 Treponema sp. | reverse complement strand
TACTACCCCCAAAGGCTCAGAATATAAGGATTTGAAGCAAAATTACGTAATCTTTATCTGTACTTTCGACCCATTTTACAAAGGTAAACCATCCTATACTTTTCAGAATTTTTGCATTGAGCACGAGGAACCAATTTACCTTGGTGATGGTACCACCAAGATTTTTTTGAACACTGCTGCCAAAGACCTCAGCAACCTTGACCTTGAATTACGCTTATTTTATGATTATGTAAAAGGGAATGTTGCACAATCAGATTTTACCCAAGAACTGTCAAGATCAATTTCCCAAATTAAGAAGGAAAAGGAGGAGCGCCAGATGTATCTAACCTATACATCCCGCATGATGGAATCGAGACGAGATGGTTTTGAAGAAGGACTTGTAACTGGCCGTGAAGAAGGCATTTCCATTGGACTGGAACGTGGAGCCTACCAAAACAAGCTAAAGACGGCAAAAAAATTACTTTCTATGGGACTTACCCTAGAACAGGTTGTCCAAGGAACAAGCCTTCCCATGGATGTGGTACAGGAGATGGCTCAAGAGAAGTGATAAAACTGACTCTTAGTGTTCGGATTAAAAAATATTATCTACTCCCTATCTATCGTGGATACTCCCACACAGAGCCGTCGGCCTTGGTGAACTGGTAGCACTCCTCCAAACGTTCTACCTGGGTGGGATTCAAGGTGAAATCTAGCTCCAGCAAATTGAATTTACCGCCACCACCAGGCAAATCCACTGCATAAACAGGACAGGAAAGACCAGAAAGCTCCTGCCGCAGCTGATGGTAAAGCCTCACACCCTCCTCCACAGGAACTCGCAGGTGGGAGGTTCCAGCCACCATATCACACTGGAACAGGTAACCAGGCTTTACTCCCAGAACCGTAAGCTGATGAAAAAGCTGGCTCAAGGTGGCAACATTATCGTTTATTCCTCGTAACAGCACCGTCTGGCTTTGAACAGGAATTCCTGCATCCACCAAACGACACAACGCCTGCCGTGATTCAGGTGCGTATTCTTCGCTGATTTCTACAGGATGGTTAACGTGGGGAATCACCCACAGGGGACGCAAAGCACGAAGTTTCTCCACCAGCTGGGGAGTAAAACGCTTGGGATAAAATACCGTTGAGCGGGTACACAGACGAATCAGCACACCTGGACGAGCTTTACGAAAAGCCTGTATCAATTCCTCCAGTTTTTCCAAGGGAGCTGTCATGGGATCTCCACCAGAAAGCAAGATTTCTTGCACCTCTGGGTGAGCTTCCAAGTACTGGCACATTTCTGACAGCTCCTGAGAATCGGGCCAACCGTAATGCCCGCCAGAACAAGCTTGGGCAATAAAGTTCTTTCTAAAGCAGTAGCGACAATGGGCAAAGCAGCTACTAGTGGTCAGCACCAGCACCCGATTCTTATACTGGTGCACCATCCGCTTTGTAGCCTGATGATGGCCTGCTCCCAAGGGGTCTGGAAGCTCACAGGGGAGAATCTGCTCTTCCTCCTGGCTGGGAAAAAGTTGCCGAGCTAGGGCCGTATGCCACTCTTGTGCGGTCTTCACTTTAGCTGCTTCAAGGCGGGCCAGCACCGTTTTCATGTAGGCAGAAACCAGAGGAGGAAAATCTACAGAAAGACTAGAATCCATGCTGTTCCAGAGCCTGCTGCCAGTCCTTCTTTCCCTGCTCCAAGCCCGTCCACAAAAAGCCATTGATGCCAAGCTTGCAGGCAGCCTCCACGTTGGCAGCTAAGTCGTCAAAGAACACGGCTTCCTCTGGTTTCACTCCAAGTCCTTTTAATACATCAAGATAAATAGCTTTCTCAGGCTTAATCAGCTTAACTCTACAAGAAAAACAAGCGTAATGAGCCGCCTTAAAAAGCTGGATTTCATCCTCATAATACTGTAGGAATTCTGTGGGCATGTTGGAAAGGATTCCCAGCTTAAATCCCTGCTCCTTCAAGGAAAGTCCCCAGTTGGTAACATCCTCCCGCACAGCTCGCCAGCTTTCCATGTCTAGGCGTGCAATTTTTTCCATCAGCTCCTTGTTGGCAGAAAGCTCGTGGTAGCCATCTGCCTCCAAAAGCTGGCTATACATTTGAGCCCCAGTAATAGTGCCACGGTCAAACTCGAATCGGAATCGATCATACACGCTTCTAAAAACCTCAGCAGGAACACCAGTCATGGATTGCATTTCTGCAGCACAATCTCCTGTTTGGGTTTGGGAAATTACATTTCCATAGTCAAAAATCACCGCTTTAATCATATCTTCTCCTTTAACCTACCAGCATTTCAAGTTTTTCTCGAATAAACTCGCTCTTTTCCTTTAAGCCGATTTTACCTGTTTCCAAAAGTAACACGTTTGACTGCTTTGCATCCAGCTTCACTCGGCCACCACCTTCTTTCATAAGTCGCAGCACCTTGTCTACAGACACATCGGAAACTCGAGCGAATTCCACCGTCACCATACCTCCCCGCTCCCGTAAGGTAGCAATACTGAGGCGACGGCAAATAATCCTGATTTCCGCCAAGGACAAGAGGCTGTACACCTCCTCTGGAATGGGACCAAAGCGGTCTTCCAGCTCTCCGTACATCCGCTCCAGAGTTTCCCGCTCCGAGATGGAAGCAATCTTTTTGTACACCTCCATCTTGGTTTGAGGATTGGTAATGTAGCTTTCTGGAATAAAGCCACTGTATTCCAGCTCCAAAAGCACTTCATTTTGAACCTGAAAATTCTCGTCGGTAAGCCGCTGCACCGCCTCTTCCAAAAGCTTTAAGTACAGGTCAAATCCCACGGCAAAAATCTCTCCCGACTGGTCCTTGCCCAAAAGATTTCCTGCTCCACGAATTTCCATGTCCTTCATGGCGATTTTGAATCCAGAGCCCAGCTCCGTAAAGTCACTAATAACCTGCAATCGCTTCATGGCCACCTCTGACAAGGACTTGTTCTCGGGATACAGCAAATAAGCATAGGCCTTGCGGTCACTTCGTCCAACACGTCCCCGAAGCTGATACAGCTGAGACACACCGTACATGTCGGCACGGTCAATGATGATGGTATTGACGTTGGGAATATCAATGCCGTTTTCGATAATGGTGGTGGATACCAAAATCTGGAAGCCTCCCAGCTTAAAGCGACGGAAAATATCATCCAGCTCTGTGGCTGTCATTTGGCCGTGGGCAGTTTCCACCATCATTTCTGGCACCAAATTTTGCAAACGGAACCGCACTTCTTCCAGGCTTTCCACCCGATTATGGAGATAAAACACCTGTCCGCCACGCTCCGCCTCCCGACGAATGGCCATGGCAACACGGTCGTCGTTGTAGGCATCAATTACCGTTTCTATGGGTTGGCGATTGTGGGGAGGCGTGGTGAGCAAGCTCATGTCACGGATTTTCAGCAGGCTCATGTGGAGGGTTCGGGGAATGGGAGTGGCACTCATGGCAAGGCTGTCGATATTGTTCTTCATCACCTTGAGCCGCTCCTTGTCCTTTACCCCGAACCGCTGCTCCTCATCAATAATCATGAGACCCAAATCCTTAAACACTACATCCTTCTGGATAATGCGATGGGTTCCCACCAAAATGTCAACGGCTCCTGAGGCTAAGCCCTCCAAAATCTTTTTCTGTTCCTGTCGGCTTACAAAGCGAGACATGTGGGCAATACGAACAGGAAAACCTTCAAACCGCTCCACACAATTTTCGTAATGCTGTTCTGCAAGAATAGTAGTGGGTGCAAGGAAGGCCACCTGCTTTCCACCCATAACCGCCTTAAAGGCCGCCCGCATGGCAATTTCCGTCTTTCCATAGCCCACGTCTCCACAAACCAAGCGATCCATGGGTGCAGGCTTTTCCATGTCAGCCTTTATCTCCGCCGTTACCGTCAGCTGATCCTCTGTTTCCGTGTAGGGAAAGGCTGCCTCAAAGGCAGTTTGCCACTCTGCATCCTTGGGAAAGGGAAAACCACGGGAAGCCTTTCTGCGGGAATACAAGTCAATGAGCTTTTGAGCAATGTCCTCTGCAGCCTTCTTGGCCTTGCTCTTGCGGTTTTCCCAGCTTTTTGAGCCGATTCGGTCAAGCCGTGGAGCAACCCCCTCGTTTCCAATATACCGCTGCACCAGGTTCACCTGCTCAATGGGAATAAACAGAGTTTCTTCTTCAGCATATTCCAGCTTGATGTAGTCCCGCTCGTTGCCCATGGCCTTTACCCGCTCAATTCCCTTGAACAAGCCAATGCCATAGTTCACGTGAACAACGTAGTCCCCAGGATTCAGCTCCACAAAGGTATCGATAACAGCACTTTTTACCTGCTTTACCGACTTGGGCACCCGCTTACGCCGACCAAAAATCTCGTTTTCCTGCACCACCAGCACCTTCAGCTGGGGAATACCAAAGCCAGCAGAAATTGACTGTGACAAAACGTGAAGCTTTTCTTGATTCAAGTCTTTCAGAAGCTCTTCAATACGCAAAGCTTGATTTTCGCTGTCTCCATAAATGAAAATCTGCCAGTTATCTTCTATTAGATTGGTAAAGCT